>DASPMC010000105.1:0-30823 GCA_035627275.1 Noviherbaspirillum sp. | reverse complement strand
CGCTGTACATCGTGCATTCGATGATGCGCGCGGCCGGTGCGCCCTTCCTCGCAGCGAGCCAGCAGGTGCTCAACCAGTGCACACTCGACATCCGCGGCGAACTCGCGGACCGCATCTTCGCGCGCGAGCTCGTGCTATGGGTACTGCGCATGACGGCGCTGTTCATGTTCTGGGGGCTGGCGCTGGTGCTTACGCCCATGCACCTGTTCCTTACTGGTTCTGCCTTCCTCGCTGCGGCGATGGCAACCGAATACGCATTGGGCAGGTCGCTGTTCTGGAGCAGTGCTTCCCGCCAAGCGACATGACTTGACCCGGGAGTGCCAAGCACTTCCGGACCGGCGCTTTTTTGATAAAAATCAGAAGTCGCTGCTTCGATTTCCCACTATCCTCCCTTCGCGCATTTTCGCTTTGTGCACGGCGAAAAAATGCCTTGGGGACACACGCCTCCAGGGTCACAAGTTTGGCTCCGCAAGCCAACGCGCCGCCCCTCGTTCCTCGCAAATCTTGTCTTAATCTAAACACTCCACTGCAGCGAACCACACAACGCAAATGCGCTGACACATCGCGCAGGCATCGGTGTCGCCACTGCACAGGAGAGCAGGAGAGTCAGTGTTGAGGAGACGCGCCGGCCGCATCCGCCGGCGTTCAAGACAAACGAAAGGCCACCAAGGCCCGAGGATCAAGGCATGAAAGACAAGTACAAGCTGGTAGGTCCCATCTACGACTGGTTGAGCGCCGCCTACAGCGGCAAGTCGATCCATCATTGCAAGGTCGCGATGCTGGACAAGCTCAAGCCGGGCGACAAGGTCCTGTTTGCCGGCGTCGGCCACGGCATGGATGCCGTGCACGCCGCAAAACTGGGCGCGGAGGTGACCGTCGTGGACTTGTCCGAAACGATGCTCAAGAACTTCCAGCGCAACCTGGACAAGGAAGGCGTGCAAGTGCGCATCCGCCAGTTGCACAGCGACATCATGAAGGTGCGCGAGTTCGAGAAGTACGACATGGTCGTCGCCAACTTCTTCCTCAACGTGTTCGACGAAGAAATGATGCACCGTGTTCTGGAACACCTGATCCGCCTGGGAAAGCCCGGCGCGCACGTGGTGGTCGGCGATTTCGCCTATCCGACCGGGAACATCCTGTCACGCCTGATGAAGAAGGCTTACTGGTACGGTGCCGTGCTGTTCTTCTGGGCGTTCGCCGGCAACGCTGTGCACAAAATCTACAACTATCCCGAATCCATGCAGAAGCTCGGTTTGCATGTCCGCGAAAAGAAGCATTACCGGCTGCTGCTGCTCAATTGCTATTGGTCGGTGCTGGGGACGAAGCCGGCGCAGACGCCGAGAACGGCTAATCGCTAGCGGGACGAGCTCCTTCCCCTTCAAGGGCGGCCGGCGAGGTGGAAGGCCGGGATGGGGATGGATTTCTTCAGCAAGGGAAGACTAACCCATCCCCACCCTAACCCTCCCCCTCGTCGGGCACCCTTGAAGGGGAGGGAATGGCCACTCTCCGCATTCTCATCCCCACACCCCAGGGAGGCTGTTTTGCAAGAACAAGCACAAGTGCAAGTCATCACCACGCTGGACCGTCCGCTGGTCGCGGACATCACCCATCTCGACATGGCGCGACGCATCGCCTGCCTCAAGCAGTTCGGTTCGCATTCGATGTCGTTCTCGACGCTGCAACCCGACATGTCCTACTTCGACATACCCGGCGTCGGCTACATCGCCTATGCAACGCACTGGGGCATGCGCTTCGCACTGGCTGACCCGGTGTGCCATCCGCACCATCGGACGTTGATGCTGGACCGCTTCATCGAAGCCTATCCGGGCGCAGTATTCGTACAGGTCAGCAAGCAGGTGGTCGACCACCTGCACAACCGCTACGGCTACTACGGCACGCAATTCGGCAGCGAATCGAAGATCGACCTCGAAAGCTGGTCGCTGCGCGGTTCGAAGAAGCAGATCATCCGCACCGCGATCAACCAGGCGCGCAACCAGGGCATCGAGATCCGCGAGTCGGGTTTCAATCCCGACGTGAAGAAGATTTCCGAAGCCTGGATCCAGACGCGCCGCTGCAAGAACAATGAAATCCGCTTCCTGATCCGCCCGATGCTGATCGACTACCGCGAGGGCACGCGCTACTTCTATGGCTATCTCAACGGCGAGGCAGTCGGCTTCATCTTCTTCGACCCGGTGTACGCGAACAACAAGCTGATCGGTTACGTGCCGAACATCTCGCGCTCGTCCGCCAACTTCAAGCAGGGCCTGTGGTACGCGCTGATGGCGCACGCGATGGAAGTGTTCAAGGCGGAAGGTGTGGAATACCTCGACCTCGGCCTGGTGCCGCTGATGTTGGCCAATGAGATTGAGCCGCAGGAGTCGCGCCTGTTGCGCATGACCATGGGCGTCATCCGCGAGCGCATGGACTTCCTCTACAACTTCAAGGGCCTGGAATTTGCGAAGTCGCGCTTCCAGGGGAAGGTGGAGAAGACCTATTGCTGCCACCGCAATGCGATGCCCGGGCTGGCGATGACGGCGATGTTCCGGTTGACGCGAATCATCTGAACTCATCTGAACTATAGGCCTTCACTCCGCAATCGGGAGCAGGAAGCAACAGCAACAAAAACAAACACGTTGGAGACAAAGCAATGAATCCCCGCACCGCGCCCTTAAGCGTACAAACCGCCCTGTCCGGCAAGCGCATCCTGCTGACCGGCACCACAGGTTTTCTCGCCAAGGTGGTGCTGGAGAAAATCATCCGAGCTGTCCCCGACATCGCAGGCGTCGTGCTCGTCATCCGCGGCAACAAGAACCATGCAACGGCACGCGAACGCTTCGAGCGCGAGATCGCGACCTCGTCGATCTTTGAGACGCTGCGCGCCGAGCAGCCTGCCCGCCTGCAGCGCTTCTTCAGCGAAAAGATCGAATGCATCACCGGTGAAGTCACCGAGCCCAGCTTCGGCCTGCCCGCCAACAAGTTCATCGAACTGGCCTCGCGCATCGACCTCATCATCAACGCCGCAGCCAGCGTGAATTTCCGCGAGCCGCTGGACCAGGCACTGTCGATCAACGCACTCAGCCTGCATTACGTAACGGCGATGGCTCGGGTTGCCAATGCACCGCTGATCCAGGTCTCGACCTGCTACGTGAATGGCTACAACCGTGGCGAAATGCGTGAGCAGATCGTGCCGCCGGCCGGCGCCTCCATCCCGCGCCACCGCGACGGCTACTATGACGTCGAAGCGCTGATCAACAAGCTCGAGCAGAAGATCGAACAGGTCAAGGCCGCCGTGCGCGATCCCAAGCAGCGCGAGCGCCGACTGACCGAACTGGGTATCAGCGAATCCAACAAGTACGGTTGGAACGACACCTATACCTTCACCAAGTGGATGGGCGAACAGCTTGCGACGCGCGGCATGACAGGCCGCTCGCTCACCATCGTGCGCCCGTCCATCATCGAAAGCACGTTGCAGGAACCTGTGCCCGGCTGGCTCGAAGGCGTGAAGGTGGCGGACGCCGTCATCCTCGCCTACGCGCGCGGCAAGACCAGCCTGTTTCCGGCCAAACCGGATGAGATCATCGACATCATTCCCGCCGACCTGGTGGCCAACAGCATCCTGCTCGCCTCCGCCGAAGCTCTGGCCGAACCCGAAGGGCATCGCATCTACCAGTGCTGCAGCGGCTCCGGCAACCCGATCAAGATGGGCGAGCTGATCCAGCTGCTGCAGGACGAATCCAAGCGCAACTGGCAGAAGTACGATCGCCTGTTCTACAACGAACCCAAGCATGACTTCCGCGTGGTCGGCAACACCACCTTCCGCCTGATGATGGGGACGATGCGCGCGGGCGTGAATGCCTGGACGGGCATCCGCCGCGCCTTCGGCGCTGCCGGCGAGACCAGGGCGATGGAAAAGATGCGCACCACGCAGACGCTGGCGATCACGTTCTCGTTCTACACGCAGCCGCGTTACCGCTTCCACAACAAGAACCTGATCTCGCTGACGCGGCGCTTCCGCTCGCAGGACAAGATCCTGTTTCCGGTGGATGCCAAGCTGATCAACTGGCCGGAATACCTGTGCAGGATTCACATGGCGGGCTTGAACCGGTACGCACTGAAGAAGAAGGATGCGAAGCCGGTCGAGACTGTGGTGACGCCCGCCACCAGCCTGCCCGCACCGTCAGTGGAACCTGCATTGACTGCCGCAGAGGCGGTGCAATAACTGGTTGACGCTGTCAGTCCGTAAATAGAAGTACTTGCAGGCGCCGGCGCGCGCCTGCCGATTCGCCGATGACAAACGGGCCACGCACACCCCGGCCTGTTTGCCGACCTGGCATTCCTTTCTTTCCATCCTTCATTCTTTTTCCATTCCCTTCGGAACCTTTTCCTCTTCGAAACCTCTGATGTTGCACTCGGTTACGAAATTTCTTTTGACAGAATTCGAAAAGGTCCGCTGTGAAGTTTGTTGCATCCCTCCGCAAGCGTTACGCCATCCTTGCGATCCTGCCCGTTGCCGCATTGCTGTCCGCCTGTGGTGGCAATCCCGAAGATGGCGATCCGATGTTCGAGCCCGCAAAGCAGCTCCATGGATCAACGACAACAAGTGCCGGCAAGCGCGCCCCGGCACAGGGCGAGTTCAACCTCGACATCTGGAATGAGCACAGGTGGTATGAGTGCGACTGTGCGCGCGAATCGACGCCGCCGGTACCAGGTTGAGGACATGCAGTAACGAGACGCGGTATGCGGCGCCTGCGAGCAGTCGCTTCGATTACGTATCCAACTCCCGATACCGCCGAAACACATCCTCGTTATTGAACGGAATCCGCCGCTTCGACTTCAGGTAGGCTTTGATCCGCTTTCTCTCCGCCACCCGGTCATGCAACGCGATCAGCAGCGGGGAGCCGGGCTCCAGCCGCTTCATCGTCCGCGGAAACGCATAACGCAAGCCTTCGATCACCTGGAACATCGACAGGTCCACATAGCTTAGCGCTCCGTCGGCCAACCATTCATTCCCCGGACTTCGCTGCAGCACCGCCTCGAAATAGTCGAAGAACTTCGGCATGCGTTCCGCCGTGAAGCCCGCAGCACGCCGCAGCGCCTCCTCTTTCTGCTCCTCGTAATACAAGCCGGACGCGATCGGATGGTGCGTGTCATGCGCCTCGCCCACCAGATCCGCGATCGTCAGCTGCAACTGGTGCACCCACAGCCGGCCAGCCTCGTCCTCTGGCACAAGCCCAAGCCGCGGACCGAGAAAGAGCAGGATGTTCGCCGTCTGCCCGATCACCTGCTCGCCGGCCTTCAGGAAGGGCGGTGCGAACGGCAGGTGGGCGAGCGTCTCGCTCTGCATCAGCCGGAACATCGCCGCCATCCCCATGCCGCTGCGCTCGGATCGGCGCGCCACGTCGACATAATCCGCATCGCCTTCCTCCAATGCCAGCCGCACGAACTCACCGCGCCCCTGGATCTCCGGCCAGTAATACAGCTCGTAACGCATGGAACGGCCTCCATTCGAAAATTGTCGAACCATTAATTGTCGAACTGCCATGCCTGCGGCGATTGAGCAGGCGCAGGGACATTGAGCGTTGACTCCCTGTTATTTCCAATATCTAATGTCGCACCGCACTTAGCTTATTCCCTTCGCGTATAAGCAAAGTCGCGAAAAATTGTTGTCCTCCGGCTGACGCGCCACTACATTGCGTTATAACCAAAAGTAATTCCGGCGAAAGAAACCATAACCCGCTAACATGGATGGTTTCGGCATGTCGCCGGCACACCACACGATCCATGAAGCTGTCGTTCAATAACATACAGAAGCGTTTTGCGGACCTGCACGTCATCGACAATTTCAGCCGCGAGTTCGATGAAGGCCAGCTCGTCGCGCTGGTCGGTCCGTCGGGCTGCGGCAAATCGACACTGCTGCACATCGCAGCCGGCCTGGAAAAGCCGAGCGCCGGCAACGTGCTGGCCAACGGCAAATCCATCGAGGGCCCGAATCCGGAACGCATGCTGATGTTCCAGGAGAATGCGCTCTATCCCTGGATGACGCTTTCGCAGAACGTCGCGATGGCGCTCGAGCTGCAAAAGATCGACAAGAAGCAGGCGCGCGAGCAAGCCTTTGCCTGGCTGGAAAAGGTCAACCTCAAGGGCTTCGAGGATTACTACCCGCACCAGGTCTCCGGCGGCATGCGCCAGCGCGCCGCACTGGCCCGCGCGTTCATCACGCGCCCGAAAGTATTGCTGCTGGACGAACCCTTCGGCGCGCTCGACGCTCTTACCCGCATGACACTGCAGGATGTATTGCGCGACCTGATCCGCGAAGCACGCCCGACCGTGCTGCTGGTCACCCATGATGTGGACGAGGCGCTGTTCCTGGCCGACCGCATCCTGGTGTTCAGCAATCGTCCGGCGAAGGTGCTGAAGGAATTCAATCTCGAGCATTACGAGAAGACGCACGACTTGTCTGACTTCGCCGACGTGCGTCGCCAGATTTTGGGATTGCTCGGCATCCATGCGGAGCACGAAAACATTGCATTGACGGAAGGAGCAGGTATATGAAATCCGGAAAACTACTTCTCGCCGCAGTCGCGGCATTCGCCATCGCTGCGCAGGCCAGCGCGCAGGAAAAATTCAAGGTCGGTTACCTGCGCGTGATGGATGACGCGCAAGCCATCCTCGCGCAGGAAGCCGGTCTCTACAAGAAGCAAGGCCTCGATGTGGAACTGGTCGAGTTCAAGTCGGGCACCGACCTGATCAAGGCCATCGTCGGCGGCCAGCTCGACACCGGCGTGCTGGGCTTCACCAACGCAGTCGCCTGGGCATCCAAGGGCGCAGACCTGAAGGTGGTGGGCGGCGCGCAGCACGGCTACCACGCGATCATCGCGCGCGATGAAGCGAACATCAAGAAGGTCGCTGACCTCAAGGGCAAGACGCTTGCGTCGCAGGCTGAGGGCAGCACCGCCGACACCGTGCTGAAAGGCGTGGTCCTCAAGCAGGCCGGCCTGTCCGCGGATGATGTCAACATCATGGGCGTGAGCCCGCAGGTTGCGGTGCAGTCGCTGATCGGCAAGCGCGTCGATGCCGCCTTCCTGTTCGAGCCGCAGGCCAGCATTGCGCAGCTGGTCGCGCCGGTGAAGCAGATCTACGAGATCGGCGAAGTCTGGCCTTTCCCCTGCATGGTGGTGATCACCTCCGGCGACGTGCTGAAGAAGCGCAAGGATGCGCTGTGGAAGTCGCTCGACGCGCAGAAGGAGGCGATCGACATGCTGCAGAAGAAGCCGACCGAGGCATCGAAGTACATCGCCGGCTACTTCATCAGCGAGCCGACGCTCAAGACCCTGAACAAGGGCGACGTGCCGCGCGAAACCGTGATCACCAGCGCAATCAAGAGCCAGACCTTCAGCCCGGTTGTGACGGCGAAGGAACAGGCGCGCATGCAGGAAATCGCGGATATCCTGCAGGAGCAGGGTTCGCTGAAGACGCGTGATGGCAAGCCGTTTGATGTGAAGAGCATTCTGGATTTGAGCTGGCAGAAGGAACGGAAGCTGTAAGGGCTTTCGCTGGCGTGCGGGTGATGACGGTTGAATCTTCATCCCCATTTCCCCGTCATTCCCGTGAAGGCGGGAATCCATAGGCAGGTAGCACGAGCACACTCAGCATGGATTCCCGCCTTCGCGGGAATGACGGGGATAAAAAGGTAAAGCGATCAAACTGCTGTGTCCGCCCACAAGCATAAATAAACAGAACCAAACATGGCCGGCCCCCGCCGGCCATCGCATTTAAAACAACATGAGTACCAAAACCCGCCTCACCGGCAACAGCAAGAAACTCGCCTTCATCCTCGCCGTCGTCGTCATCCTCTTCGGCTGGCAGCTGGCCGCCTGGTCGCTGCCCGACTTCCTGATGCCCGACGTGCCGACGGTGATCGAGCGCCTGTGGCGGGAAATCCAGTCCGACAACTTCCGCACCGCTCTCTGGGGCAGCCTGTTCCGCCTCGGCACCGGCTACGGCTCGGCGATGCTGTTCGGCGTCGGCTTCGGCCTGATCGGCGCGATCCTGTTCTTCTTCCGGGAAGTGCTCAAGTCGGCCATCATCATCCTGCAATCGATCCCCTCAATCGCCTGGGTGCCGCTGTTCCTGATCCTGATGGGCTTCGGCAACATGCCGATCATCGTGGTCGTCGCCATCTCCGCCTTCTTCCCAGCCGCGCTGTCGGTCATGAACGCTACCGAAAGCGTGCAGCAGGTGCATGTGTCGGCCGCCCGCGTGATGGGCGCCTCGCACTGGGAACTGGTCAAGCGCGTCTACCTGCCCGCGGTGATGCCGGAACTGATCACCGGCGCACAGCTTGCATTCGGCAACGCCTGGCGCGCGCTGATTTCCTGCGAAATGCTGATTGGCTTCGGCAAGGGCCTCGGCCGTTCGCTGTCGTACGCCGGCGAGACCGCCGATATGGTCGGTGTGATGACCAACATCCTCGCCATCGCCATCATCGCGCCGCTGATCGACCAGGTGCTGCTGGAGCGCCTGAAGCATCGCGTCCTTCGTTACCAGTACGTCTGACCATGAACATCGCGCCGCTCCGCCTGTCCCTGATCGCCCTCGCAATGGCCGGCCTGTGCGCCGGGGCGTGGGCCAACGGGCTGGAGCGCGCAAAACAGCGTGACAAGCTCGTCGCCGGCATTCATTACGTGGTACCGGAATACCGCGGCGGCATGAAATACCGCACGCCGGAGACACTCGACCGTGCGCTGCTGGAGGATGTCGCCAAGCGCCTGAGGCTTCCGCTGGCGGCAGCCCCAAGCGCCGGCAATCCGGCCCAATTGCTTGCCGCCGGAAAGGCCGACATCGCGATCGCGATGGTCACGGACGCCGATCCGGTGCACCGCACCCATACCGTCATCCCCACCGGCTATACCGCCGGCCCGATGGCCATCATGCGCACCGATACCGACATCAAGACCTGGGAGCAGCTGAAAGGCCGCAAGGTCTGCGTGTCCGAAGGTGGAGTCCATGTCGGCACCATCGCCGCGAAATACGGCGCAATCGAAATGACCTATAGGGCGCCGGCCGATGCGCTGATCGCCGTGCGTGTCGGCGAATGCGACGCGACCGTGCACGACAGCGCGATGCTGGAAGATCTGATCAAGTACCCGGAGTGGAAGAAGTTCTCCGCGCGGCTGCCCGCCGGGCCGCGCTCGACACTGGCGTTCATCGTGCCGGCGTCCGACAAGAAGAGCGTTGCCTACCTCAAGGAGGTCGTGAACGACTGGAGCACCACCGGCCATCTCGACAAACTGCTGAAATCCGCAGTGCGCAACATCGCCTTCGAAGTCTACCTCGACCAGAACGCACCGGACTGCCACTGACGGTTCCGAGCGACAATCCCCGCCGGGGATTTGCATCCATCCCCGTCGTCCACTACATTGTTCTTGCTCCGCATTTCCGCGAAAGGCCCTGACCATGCCCAAGAACAACAGCCGCAAACCGAAAAAGAAAATCCTCCTCGCCCTGCAGGGCGGCGGCGCACACTCCGCCTATGTCTGGGGCGTGGTCGACCGCCTGCTGGAGAACGAGGACATCGAAATCGTCGCAGTGAGTGGCACCAGCGGCGGCGCGATGGTCGCTGCCGTGCTCGCCTATGGGTTGAACCTCACAGATGAGGCCGGGAAACCGCTGCCGGACGCGAAACGCCGCAAGGAAACGAGGAACCTGCTCAAGCGGTTCTGGACCAACGTCGCAGCCATCGGCGATTTCTCGCTCAATCCCTACCGCTTTGTCGCCAACCCGTTCTACCCTTCATGGAATATCGACGGCACGCCGGTCCCGATCGCGCTCAATGCGCTGTCGCTGGTCGTGTCGCCGTACCAGCGCCCGTTCGACCTGCGCCGCAACCCGGTAGAGCTCGCGCTCAGGGACTGCATCGACTTCGAAAAGCTGCGCAGCAGCACGACCGGCCCCGCGCTCTACGTGTGCGCGACCAATGTGCGGACCAGCCAGCTGCAGACCTTCCACAAGGCCGAAATCGACACCGAACATCTGCTCGCGTCGGCGTGTCTGCCCGTGGCCGACCATGCGGTGAAAATCAGAGAAGAATATTACTGGGATGGCGGTTATGTCGCCGATCCGGCATTGATCCCGCTGATCGAGCATCACAAGGCCGAGGCGCGCGACCTGGTCATCGTCGGCGTCAATCCGATCGTGATGGAAAAGGACAGGCTGCCGCCCGACACAGCCTGGAAAATCATCGACCGGATGAACGAAATCACGTTCAACGCCTCGCTGATCTCAGAGATCAAGCGCATCCACGAGATCAACGAGCTGCTGCGCCAGCTGCGCCCGCATGCGGAAGCGCTGAAGGCATGCAAGACCCTGCGCGACAAGGTCGAGGTGCTGATCCACTACATCCCGCCACACGCCGACATGGCGAGTTTCGGCGTGGCCAGCAAGAGCAATACGGCGCTGACTTTCCTGAAGCACTTGCGCGAACTCGGGCGGGAAGTGGCGGGCGCCTGGGAGAATGGCCGCATCGATGGCGGCGGCGCACCGTTGCTCGGGGTGTCCTCCGATACCAATCTCGAACGCCTGTTCATCAATCCGCATCATGCGGATGCACCGCCGTTGCCGGAGCCGGTGCAGGGCGCCCGCACCGTGCCAGGTGCGCCGCTGCAGCAGCAGAGGGCCGTAGTGCAGCCTGCGGCCGAGACGGCGCACGGGTAGCGCGGCTGCAGGCTTTTTCATTCCTGGCTGCGCAGGGGTGACGGGGAAGCTTTATCCGTCGCCCGTTCACCATATCCGCGGTCAAGCCCGACGGGCTGGTTTTCACATGGATATCAAATCAGGCAATAATGCTGTTGCGCATCATTCCGCGCACGACCGGAAAACGCAGCTGCCATGAAAACACGCATCGCCCTCGCCATCCTGTCCTTCATCGCCTGTGTGCACGCTCATGCCGGCCCGGGCTATTACCTGATCTCCATTTACGAGAACGAAGGCGAAAAATCCATTGACTTCCGCTTCTGGAATGTGGCCCCGCACAACGCGAAGTCCTCCTATGCGCCCGAAATCGGTTTCGGCTATGGCGTAACGAAGCGCTGGTACACGGAGGTCCTGGCCGGCTGGCTGCACACCGCGCAGAGTGGCACCCGGTTCAACGACTTCGCCTGGCAGAACGATTACCTGCTGACACAGGGCCAGTACTCCTTCGATCTCGCGCTGCATTCGGAAGTGAAGCGTTTTCGCGACAGCAGCCAGGGCTACGGCGTTGAATTCGGCCCGGCACTGCAGACCGAATTCGGCCGCACCCAGGTCAATGCCAACCTGTTCTTCGACCGCAGCTATCGCAGCGCGCAAGCCAATCCGATGCAGCTGAAATACCAGTGGCAGCTGCGGCATCGCTGGCGCCCGGCATTCCAGTTCGGACTGCAGGGATTCGGGGAACTGGGCGAATGGGATGACTGGGCACCGCGCAGGCAGCAGTCGCACCGGAGCGGGCCGGTGGTGGCGGGCACCATGCATCTGGGAAAGACGCAGGCATTGAAGTACGAGTTCGCCTACCTGGCTGGGAAGGTGTTCGCAACGCCGGCGAAGACCTTCGTGATGCGGGTGCAGTATGAGTTCTAACGATATCGGGATCGTCCGCGCCCCCATGGGCTGACAAGGCTGAAAACCCGGACTCTGTTCGCTACTCCTCACCCGCCGTCAGCCGCACCGTATACTGCCCCGTCTTGTCATCCCGCGTCATCACCAGCATGTTCCGCTTCTGCGCATCCTCGATCAATTCCTTGAACGAGCGATAGCCGTACGCCGACTCGTTGAACCCCGGCCGCCGCCGCTTCATCGTCTGCTTGACCATCGAGCCCCAGATCTTGTCGTCGCCACGTTCGGCGATGAGCGCCTCGACCGTTTCCACCGCGAAGTCGAGCACGTCCTGCCGCCTGTCCTCTTCGGTCTTCACGGGCTTCGGCTTTTCGGCGCCGTTCTCCGACTTCTTCGCGGCCGGTTTCTTTTCCGCCGGCTTGCGCTTCGGCTTCTGGTCGCGCACGAGGTCGTCGTAGAAGATGAATTCGTCACAGTTCGCTGCCAGCAAATCGGACGTGGAATCCTTGACCCCGATCCCGATCACGTACTTGTTGTTCTCGCGCAGCTTGGACACCAGCGGCGAGAAGTCCGAGTCGCCGCTGATGATGACGAAGGCGTCGACATGCGACTTGGTGTAGCAGAGGTCGAGCGCATCGACGACCATGCGGATGTCGGCCGAGTTCTTGCCCGACTGCCGCACATGCGGGATCTCGATCAGTTCGAACGCGGCCTCGTGCATCGGCCCCTTGAAATCCTTGTAGCGCTCCCAGTCGCAATACGCCTTCTTGACCACGATGCTGCCCTTGAGCAGCAGGCGCTCGAGCACGCGGCGGATGTCGAAGTGCGCGTACTTGGCATCGCGCACGCCGAGCGCGATGTTCTCGAAGTCGCAGAACAGCGCCATGTTGGTGATTTCTACCTGTCCGGCCATCGGGACACTCCTGTGTTGAACGCAATGCGGGATTATTGCATTTCCGCCTGCAACAAACGCATGATTTCGTCAGGCGACATCCTGCCGCCTGCGTCCCCGCCTTCCAGCAGGTTGTCAGCGAGTTCGCGCTTGTGCCGGTGCAGGTCGACGATGGCTTCTTCGATGGTGTGCCGCACCACCAAGCGGTAGATGGTGACGGGCCGTTGCTGTCCCATGCGGTGCGCGCGGTCGGAGGCCTGGTCTTCGACCGCCGGATTCCACCAGGGATCCATGTGGACCACGTAGTCGGCCGCAGTCAGGTTGAGGCCCGTGCCGCCGGCCTTGAGGCTGATCAGGAACACGTCGCCGTCGCCAGACTGGAAGGCATCGACACATCGCTTGCGCTCTTGCATCGGGGTGGCACCGTCGAGGTATTGGTAACGCACGCCGCGCTCGTCGAGATAGGTGCGAATGAGTCCAAGGTGATCGACGAACTGGCTGAAGACGAGGGCCTTGTGCCGGTTTTCGAGCAGTTCGTCCAGCAGCTTGCCGAAGGCGGCGAGCTTGCTGCTGGCCAGACCGAGTTCGGGGGCGACCAGTTTCGGGTTGCAGCAGGCGCGGCGCAACCGCATGATCTCCGCCAGGATCTTCAGCGATTTCTGTCCCGCCGACGCGTCGTCCTCGGCCAGGCGCTGCAGCGCGTCGCGGCGCAAGGATTCGTACAAGGCCATCTCTTCTTTTGACAACTCGACCTGGCGCACGATTTCCGTGCGCGACGGCAGCTCCGTCAGCACCTGGGTCTTGGTCCGGCGCAACATGAAGGGCTGGATCAGGCGGCGCAGCCGGGCGCGTGCATCGGCGTCATTATCGCGCTCGATCGGCGTCGCGAAGCGCTGGTTGAACTGCTCCAGCGAGCCGAGCAGGCCGGGATTGATGAAGCGGAACAGATTCCATAGTTCACCAAGATGATTTTCCAGCGGTGTGCCGGTCGCGGCCATGCGGAAATTGCCGGACAGCGCCATCACCGCCTGGCTGCGCTTGGTGGCAGCGTTCTTGATGGCCTGCGCCTCGTCCAGCACGATGGTGTGCCATTGCACGCCGGCGAACAGTTCGGCCTCCTGTTGCAGCAGGCCGTAGCTGACGACGACGACATCGAAAGGCTGCAGTTCGGCAAGCGCCTGCCTGCGGTCGCCTGCGCCGAACAGGAGCGGTTGAAGGGTCGGTGCGAAGCGCGCCGTCTCGTCCAGCCAGTTGGGGCACACCGACGTCGGCGCCACCACCAGCGCGGGTCCCTGCGCGGCGCGCGATACCAGCAGCGCGAGCGTCTGCACGGTCTTGCCCAGGCCCATGTCGTCGGCCAGGCAGGCACCCACGCCCCAGTGGGCAAGTCGCGCCAGCCAGCGGAAACCGGCGAGCTGATAGTCGCGCAGGTCCGCCTGCAGCGTGCCGGGCAACTGCGGATCGAAGACATCGAGTTCGCGAAGCCGGGCAACATGCTGCTGCCACTGCTTGTCAGTCTTCACCGCGCTGGTATCGTTGACCAGATCTTCCAGCGCGAACGACGCAAGCGGATGGATACGTACTCCCTTCGCATGCGATTCGCCGAAGACGGCGAGTTCGCTCAGGCGGCGATGGAACTCTTCCGTGAGCGCGAGAAAACGGTTGCCTTCCAGCGGCACGAAACGTCCGCGGCTCTGCTTCACCAACTCCAGCAGCTTGCGAAGATCGATCACGGTCTGCTCGTCGACCTGCAGTTCGCCGCTGGCGGCAAACCAGTCGCGTTCACTCTTGACGGCCAGGCGCAGCTGTTCGAAACCGAGGTGTGCGCCGATGCGGAATCGCTCGCCTTCCGGCCAGGCAATGGACATATTGTTGCCGGCGGCCTGGAGTTGCAACAACAGTTCCAGACTCGTTTGTGCGTCGTCAAGCATCCATTCACCGTGCTGCTGATACACAGTGTCCAATACCGGACAGGACACGATGAGCTGGCGTTCTGCCTCGCGCTCGGCGGCGAGGTCGCGATGCGCCTGCAACCGGCGGCCCCCCACTTCGGCGATCACGCTTTCGCTACCCTCACCCGGCGGATAGAAGGGACCGCCATCGGCAAAGGGCTTGACCAAAACCTGCATGCGCAAGCCGTCGCCATGCGGCATCAGGTGCGCATGCAAACGCGTATCCGCGTCGACCTGTTCCGCGTCGGACGGACCGCCGCCGATATCCGATTGCACCGTGATCAGGGACGACACCGCACCGACCGCCTGCAGCACCTGGTCCTTTGCATGCGCCGGCACCTTCAGCCCGTTGCCGAGAATGGCTGCGACGCGCCGGTGCTCGTCGGTGATGCCATACACCCGCAGGCGCGTCGGCGTCTCCTTCCTGACCAATACATCGCTCTGCGAATCAAGCGGCGGCTGCAAGTCAATGTGCAATTTTCCGCCGCTCGTCTTAACCAGCAGTTCGGGCTCGCCGCGCAGCACTTCCACCCGGATATCAGGCGCATCCTGCCAGAATACGAGCGGGTGGCCGACCAGGGCGACGATCGCCTTGTGGGCGTCGAGATCATAGCTGGCGCCCCGGTAATACGAAGAACTGGCGCCGACGGCGGCGTTCAGCACCCGCGCATCCTGCGCCGCGAGGAACGGTAGGCTGTCGGCTTCCTCGCGCAGCCGCCTGAGCGCGATCGCACGCCCCTTCGTCCAGTTGCCGCGTGCGTCACGCTTTTGCTCGCGCGGTTCGACCGAGATCCAGTTGTGCTGCGGGTCGTACGAAATCATCCATGCCAGGCGCATCTCGCCGCCGCCCTTGGAGGCGGCGGTCCCCTCCTGCCGCAACCCCATCAGCGCAGACAACTGGCGCTGCCAAGGCTCCTGCCGCGCAAACCAGTCACAGAGATCGGACAGCCCGTAGCGTTGGCGCAGCGCTGCGGCACGCTCGCCGTAGCCGGGCTCGCCCGTACGATGAAGCATTTCGGCCGCCTGCGCGGCAACCCAGTGGAATCCCGTGGAATCGGCGCGATCGAACAGCTGGACAAGCGACTTGCGCGAAGCTTCGGTATCGCGCAGGCCCAGCCAGTGGTGCGCCAGCGCCCGGAACAGTTGCGGCAGCATGTCCGGATCCGTCATACCATCCAGCTTCCGCGCCGCCTCTTCCGGCATGATGCCGGACTGCACCTGACCGAGGACATGCAGGCGCATATAGACACGCAAGTCGACGGGACTGGCATGGCGCTGCGCCTGGTCGAGATAGGTGTCGGCAAGTTTCTTGTGCCCGGCGTCCTCCGACCGCATCATTGCAAGCACATACAGGTAGCCGGGCAATCCCGGCAAGAGCGCGGTACGCTTGCCAAGCGCCTTTCGCATCATTTTGAGCGCTGCCTCGAATCCTTCGGCGGCACGCGCATGCTCGCCGCGCAACAGCAGGATGGCCGGTTGAAGAATGTCTGCCGCAAGCCCGGCGTGGTCTCCCAGCAATGCTTCGGCATCATCGAGCATGCCGCAGGCAATCCAGTGCTCCGCCAGCGCCGACACCAGTACGCCGGTCCTGCTTTCCTTACTGCCGAGATAGTGCCCGGTCCAATTGCGCAGCTGGTCGCTGCCTTCCGGCACGGAAATCGCGTGTGCGAGAAGATAGGTCATCACCTCTTCCTGCATCATCGGATGCAGCCGCTCGAACAGATCCTGGTCGAAGGGTTTCGCAAACAAGGCGACATAGGGATGCTCGCTGCGGAAAAAAGTGCGCAGGCAGGCTTCGAGCCAGGGGTACACCTCCTCCGGCGCCCGACCGCGCAGCAACACGATCCGCAATCGTGCAAACGCCTGGTGATAGTCGCGCAGGTAGAGCGAACCGTCGTAGGAGAGCCTGGCCGGGTTCAACGCCTCGATTGTCTGGCAGAGCGGCTCGAATGTCCCATCCTCGAATGCGGCACGGATGGCCTGGGCCTGTACCGGCGCGGCACAGGCAAAGCCGATGCCCTGCGCCTCGGTGACAAGCTGCGCCTTGCGCAACCCGGCGAGCGTATCGGCAAGCGTGCTTGCGTTGTAGCTCTTGCCGCCTGCCTGGATGCCGGCGTGGCGGATATGTTCAAGCAGGCGCGTCTTGCCGAGCGGGTCACTCAACAAAGCGAGCAAGGAAAGGATCGCTCTTTCCTCGAAGGTGCATGATTGAAGAGAAGGACGGGAGGCGGATTTATTCATCGCAAGATTGGTACCGGTGACATGCCATGTCTCCGGCAACGCAACGAGTTCTTGTAAATCCGCCATTTTATCGACGAACGGCGAACGCACCTGTACTTGTCGCGTCACCCCGTAGGTTCCAGCGCTTCCGGCGTCAACTTCACTTCAGTGTGCTTCCCCTCCCGCAATGCCTTCGCAACTACCGTCGTCCCCGGCTTGGTGCCCCCGACGAGTCGCGCCAGGTCGGCTGTGGTCTGCACCGGCTGCCCGTTGTATTCCACGATCACGTCGCCAGGCTTGATCCCTGCCTTGTCCGCCGGCCCGCCTTGCTGTACCGCTGCGACCAGTGCGCCTTCAGTGCCCTTCAGGCCGAGCGATGACGCAATGTCCTGCGTCAGCTCCTGCAACTGCACGCCGATGCGGCCGCGTGTCACCTTGCCGGATTCGCGCAGCTGTTGCGAAATACCCATCGCGATGTCGATCGGAATGGCGAATGCGATACCCATGTAGCCGCCGGTCTGACTGTAGATCTGGGAGTTGATCCCGATGACCTCGCCCGAGGTCGAGAACAGAGGTCCACCGGAATTGCCCGGATTGACCGCCACGTCGGTCTGGATGAAGGGCACATAACTGCCGCTGGGAAGCAACCGGCCTTTCGCGCTGACCACGCCGACGGTCACACTGCTTTCGAAGCCGAACGGCGAACCGATCGCGGCCACCCATTCGCCCGGCTCAATCGAGGCCGGATTGCCGATCTTCACTGCCGGCAAATCCTTGGCGTCGATCTTGATGAGCGCCACATCGGTATAGACATCGGCGCCGATCACCTTGGCCTTGAACTGGCGCTTGTCGGTCAGCTTCACGGTCACGGTGTCCGTCTGGTCGATCACATGCGCATTGGTCAGGATGTAGCCGTCGCTGCTGATGATGAAACCGGAACCGAGGCTGCGTTGCGGCGCCTCGCCCATGTCGGGATCGCCGCCGAAGCGGCGGAAGAACTCATACAGCGGATCACCCTGGCGCATCCCCAGCCCGTTGCCCTGCCCTTGCCGAGTAGCGCTGATGTTGACCACGGCCGGCCCTTGCTGCTTGACCAGGTTGACGAAACTGGGAAGCTGGACGCCGCTGCCGGTGACGGGCGGCGGCGGGGCCTGCGCCGGCGCCGGTGCGCTTGGTGGAGGCGCGTCCTCCTGTTTCGGTGAGCAGGCTGCGAGGAGCAGCAAGAGCGCGATGATGGATATCGGCTTGCTACCCGCCGGTTTGTTGGTCATGTTGTCCTCCCTGTTCAATGCATTGGGTAAGCAGCCGCCGAATGCCACCGCCGGCGGCCGCCATATGGCATCAGAAACATAGGGGCGGCGATGCCGGTTTTCAACAGGCTGCCCCGAGGGTGCAAGCTAGCTATTCGATCTTGACCCGCACCTTCTGCGGCATGCCGGGATCGGCCTTGGGCAGCTCGACACGCAACACGCCGTTGTGGAAGCTGGCCGTCGCCTGGTCGGGCACCACTGTGACAGTCAGGGGCACGATGCGCTCGAACGCGCCGTACGCGCATTGCAGCACGCGGTAACGGCCCTCGCCGCCCTCGCGCTCAAAGCGCTTTTCGCCGCGTACGATAAGCTTGTTGTCCAGCACCTCGATGTCCAGGTCGTTCTTGTCCACGCCCGGCAGCTCGATACGGACAACGATGCGCTTGTTGTCCTCGAACAGGTTGGCGCCCAGCATCGACCAGGTCCCGGAAGGGATGTAGAACATGTCGTCCACCTCCGCCTTCTCCGGCACATTGGTCTGCGCGCTTGGGCGGAAGGAGGTCAGCGCGGATGAAGCGGCCTGGCGCATGTGCTGCCAGCCGCCGGATACGGAGTCCAGCAGGGAAGACAGGCCTTGCTTGAGTTCGTCCAGATTCATGATTGTCCTCGTTCAACAGGTACATGACCGCATCTGCGGTTCACATCGTCCCATTGTGCAAGGCCGGGTGTGCGGCGCTTTGGGCAGGCGCAAGCGAAGGGCGGCAATCAATGCCGGGAGCGGCGCCCACTTGCAACCCGCCAATTCCTGCCATCAAGATACGTGTGCCGGAGCGTGAATCCGGTGTCTGGCCATGGCTTGCACACGCCCGGAATTCTGTCCGTCGCGACCTGCGCGGGCTTTCTCCAGCAGCGCGGAAAACGCCGTTGCAAACGCATGCACATCCCCCGGCCATCTCGCCGACACGTACATGCCGTCGACAACGACAAACGCCGGCCTCGCGTCATCCGGATTGTCCCGGAACAGCCCGCTGCTCTTCCTGAAATAGTGCGCGCTCGACTTCGGCACATCGAGGAAATCCGACGGGCTCGCAAGCACCCGTTCGATCTCCGCCTGCACACTCCGGTAGCCGGACGGCTCCGACTCCGACTCCATGTAGGTACGGTAGTAGCCGGCATCCCAGAACCGCCCGAGAAACTTCATCATCCGCCAAGCCGTGCTCTCAAGCTTCCAGGTCAAACCCGTGGTCTTGCGCCCATGGAGAACCGACTTGCCCGTCACCGGCGAGATGCTCCTTGCCGCCAGCACCGTACCGTGGCAGATTGCCGCGACCGGTTTATCCGCTTCGAAGAATGCCGCCACCAGGGACTGGAGCGCGGTGCTTTCGAGATAGGCTCGCATGCCTCGTGCACGGTGCCCGCCCGGCAGGACGAGTCCGTCGAAATCCTCGCACTTCAGGCCGCGGTAACGCAGCGGATGCAGGAAGGCCGCGCTCTTCGTCATTTCCGCGTAGGCGCGCCTTCCCCGCGCATCGGCACGCAGCGCCAGCCCGAGCAGCTTCAGCTTCTTCAGCCCCGGAATGCATCCCCAAAGATCGAGGCCTTCGCCCGTGAGCATGAGCGAATCCGCTGCGCCTGGCCGGCCGTCCGGCGTGGCAAAGCACACTTCATGGCCGCGGCCCGACAGGACCTGCCATGAAACTGCAACTTCAGTCGGATCGAAATCCTGCGACGGAATGGGGATAAGGACTCGTGCCATGTCGGATGTCTCGTGTATGGTCAGTGCACTTGTGCGATGGATGCGTAGTTTGAACGACAGCGAAGCGCCTTTGGCATACCGGTGCTTCGATTCGAAGACATCCTCGACTTATGCATCCAAGCGTATTTCTTTCCTGAATGCCTGCGAGACGAAACCTTCGTGCCTTTCAACACATTTGATTTTGAACAACTGCCTGATTGATTTACAACTATTTGCACTCTCTTGCCTCATGGTCTGCTTTCACTCGGCGCAACCCAGCGCCTTACCCCAGCCAACAATAAGGAGAGACAATGCCAGGCATTCCCGTGAGATGGCTCACCACCATAACGATAGCCTTCCCCCTGCTGGCCGCCCACGCGGCGAACGGCACGCAAGAAGGCGGCTTCGACAAGACGACCCGCGCGACGGAATACGGATGGATCGACGGCAGCGTCGACGCGGCCACGAAAACACTGTCATGGAAGGGCGTCCCCTACGCCAAGCCACCGGTCGGCGACTTGCGCTGGCGCGCTCCGGCCGCCCCGGACAAATGGAGCGAGGTGCGCAGCACCAAGGCCTTCGGCAATGCATGCGCACAGTACGGCCGCATCTACGGTCCGGGTGCGAACAACCGCTACGACGAAACCATCGGCACCACGCTGAACCAGGCCGTCGGCCATGAAGACTGCCTGTACCTGAACATCTGGCGCCCGGCCAACAACGGCAAGAAGCTGCCGGTCATCGTGTTCTTCCACGGCGGCAGCAATGTGTCGGGCTACACCGCAGACCCGCTGTACGACGGCGCCAACCTCGCGCAGACGACCAACTCGGTGGTCGTCACCGTCAATTTCCGTCTCGGCATCCTCGGCTTCCTCAGTGTGCCGCAGCTCAAAGCCGGCACGGATGCGGATACGCAATCGGGCAACTTCGCCATCCTCGACAGCATCAAGTCGCTGGACTTCATCAAGCGCAATATCGCCAACTTCGGCGGCGATGCGGACAACGTGACGATCATGGGCGAGTCGGCCGGCGCGATCAATGTGTACGCACTACTGACCTCGCCCAAGCTGGCCAACGCCCCGGCCAAGGCCTTCCATCGTGCGGTACCGCTGAGCGGGGGTCTGTCGCTGGCATCGAACCTGCCACCGGGCACCATCCCCACCATGTCTCCAGCCGCGACCTATAACGCGCAGGGCCTCGCGCTGCTGTACCAGCTGCTGATCGCCGACGGCAAGGCAACCGACACCGCATCCGCGCAAGCGTATGTGGCAAGCCAGACGGACCAGCAGATCGCCGCCTACCTGCGCTCCAAGACACCAGCCCAGCTGTTTACCGTCCTGCTGACGCGCCTGGCGTTGCAAGGCCTCGCCGGCTCGGGCCCGATCCCGGAAGGCACGGTAGTGGCGAGCAACCCGGTCAATGCGATCTACGCGCACCAGTATGTGAAGGTACCGGTCCTGGCCGGCAACACGCGTGACGAAGGCAAGCTGTTTCCTGGCTTCCTCCCGCTCGTCGGCGGCACTGGCAGCGCACGCGCGGTGACCGATGCGCAGCTGTTCGCCAACCACTTCAACTACCGTCCCAACGACCCGCCGCAAACGACAATCGAACAGTGGATTGCGCCGTCCTACCTGCCGGCGGATGCACCGACCACCGGCTTCACTGCGCGCGCCGAACAGTTCAACCGCATCTTCTTCCTCGCCAGCCGCGACAACATTCTCAATGCGCTGAAGGCCAAGCAGTCGGACGTCTGGTACTACCGATTCGACTGGGATGAACAGCCCGCACCGTGGAACACCATCTACGGCGCGGCCCACCTGTTCGACCTGGCTTTCGTCTTCGGAAATTTCGGCCCGTCGCTGTTCGCGAACATCATGAACACGACTGCCAACAAGCCGGGACGGCTGGAATTGTCGGATGCAATGATGCGCAGTATCGGCGCGTTCGCGAAGCACGGCGATCCGAACAGTGCCGGGCTGGGCGTGCACTGGCCGACGTGGCCGGCAGGGATGATCTTCGATGCTACGCCGACGCAGAAGGTGATCGGCGTGCAGAACATCGAGCCGGCGATCAAGTAAGGTGAATATGGCCAGAGTCTTTGGCCGCTGCCGCCTCATCGCAGGGTGCCATTCCTGATGCGGTGAGCGGCGATCAAGGTAATACTAGGCGGGCACATGCCTTTGGCACGTCGCCCGCCCTTCCCCGTCGTCCCCGCGAAGGCGGGGACCCATGGTGAGTTTGATCAGCAATCCTAGCTACGACTCACCGCCTTCGCGGATGCGACGAAACATACAACCAGAATTCCGCAGGCAAATTCGCCCGCAAACATCCGGAACGAAAATCGTCCCCAATACTCAATGCCGCCGCCCACGGCCGCGAGCACGCCTCAGAAGATAAATTGCCACCAGCGCAAGAATCCCGAGTCCCCACAGCGCTCCACCCCGGCCCTCCCGGTTCTGTCCAACCGCCTCGTCCTCCCCCGCGCCCGAAGCAGCGGCACCCGTTCCACTCTCGCCGACGCTCTGGTTCACCGCGTCCTGATCACGGTCGCGATCCCCCAGCAACGAACCGAGCCCCAATCCCAGCAAGGCGCCGCCAAGAAAGCCGCCCCACGGACTGCGCGCCTGCTGGGGAATCGCGCGCTCCGGCGCGCTGGGAGGCTGGTCTTGCCTTGCCGCAGTGGGCGGCGTCGCAGGCTGCGGGCGCTGTACGGGTGCGGGCGTCGCCTGCGGCGGAGGCGCAGGCTTCGGCCGGACGACAGCGGACGATTGCCTGCCGCCGGAACGGCCACTGCCCGCTCGTTTGGCAAACGACTCGGGAATGGCGACCGTGAACGCAAGCAACAACAGAAGGATGTTTGCAAGGCGCGTGTGCATGGCTCGAACCAAAGGAAGCCGCGCACTGGAAACATTCCAGTACGCATGTCTCTCATTGGAGTTCGGCTATCACCGGAGGTTCGGTACCACAGCAGCCAGCCCGTCCACTGACAGGCGCGATCACACGACCTTCGGCGACGCACAGGAAGCCGCGATCACCAGCTCCGTCGGCTTGGTGATCCGCCGGTATGGCGCCGTGTTGCCGAGCCGGATCCGGTCCAGGATCATTTCCGCCGCGATCCGGCCATGCTCCTCCAGGTCGAAGCGCAACATCGTCATCGGGGGATGGGCAAATTCCAGGGTTTCCGGTGTACCGATGGCGATCACGGAAAGGTCGTGCGGTACCGACAGGCCGGCCTCATATGCGGCACGTAAAGCCGCCGACAGGATGCGCGTACCGAGGCCGATGACAGCCGTCGGCGGCTTGTCCAGCGCCAGCAGCGTCTTCATGTCGTCGTAGGACGATAGCAGGCGCGGATTGATTTCCTTGACCATGCGCGGGTCAGCGGTGCGGCCGGCAGCGGCATAGGCTTCATGGTAGCCGGCGATACGTTCCTTGCCGGGGCGGATCAGCGCACCGGGTGTGAACAACGCAATGCGTTCATGGCCGAGCGAGAACAGGTATTCGATCGCCTGGCGCACGCCGGAGCGATGGTCAACGGCAATCACATCGCGCTCGATCGGAAGGTCGCGGTCCAGGATCACGAGCGGCAACTGGCATTGCGCGAAAATGTCGGTGGCAGGCCCCGGCGCTTCATTGAGCGGCGTGGCGATGATGCCGTCCATGCCGCGGCTGGCGAACAGACGCATCAGTTCCTGCTCGCGCGCCACGCTGCCGCGGGTATTGCCCAGCAACAGCATGTAGCCGCTTTCCTGCAGCCGCGCCTCGATCGCGGACACGTAGGCGGCATAGAGCGGGTTAGCAAGCTCAGGAATCAGGCAGCCGATCGTCTTGCTCGATCCGGTGCGCAGGTTGCGCGCATTGGCATCCGGCCGGTAACCCAGTTTTTCGACCGCGGCGCGGACTTTGGTTTCGAGCTCCGGACTCACATAGGTGCCGCCATTCAGCACGCGGGACACACTCCCTATCGACACGCCGGCTTCCCTGGCAACGTCGCGTACCGATGCTTTCTTGTTCATGGATTCCTTTTCTGTCATGGCGGAGGGCTGGCTGTTTCCTGATCACAGGCGCCATTGTACCCGGCAAACACGTTTCATGAAACGTTTCATGACTTGCTTTCTCCATCGGCGCCCAGCCATTTCCGCGAATTCTTCCCAAAATCCCTAGTAAAACCCTAGACCGCCACCGGATTTGCTGAAGATCAGCCCGATGGAAAATTGCATTGTTTATGAAAACGTTTTTATATATACTCCGCAAAACACAGGAACGGCGCGGCTTTCTCATGAAACACCCATGAATCAACTGCCCGCAAGACCGTTCCGGCGAGAAGAACCAAGAACCAGGCGCCCGCACGCGCCCCACCAAAGGAGACAAGATGGCAAGAATTCCTTACCACGACATGACCGGCCTGCCGCCGGAGCTGGCCGACCTGATCAAGACGCGCCCGCCGCTCAACCTTTACCGCATGCTGCCGCACGCGATAACCGTCGCGCCCGGCTTCCTGCAGATGGGGCGCGCGATCCTGACCAACTCGGCGCTCGACCCGCAACTGCGTGAGCTGGTCATCCTGCGCGTCGGCGCACTGAGCAAGGCCAGCTACGAAATCTTCCAGCACCGCCGTGTGGCGCAATCGGTCGGCCTCACCCCGCCCAAGATCGAGGCCGCGTTGATGCTCGCACCTGAGGCCGCCTTGAACGACTTCGAACGGCTGCTGATGCGCTTCACCGACGCGGTCGTCAAGGAAGTGAAAGCACCGGATGAGCTGTTCAATGCAGTCGCGGAGAAGCTGTCGCTGCGCACGCTCTCCGAGCTCCTGCTCACCATCGGCTTTTACATGCTGGTCAGCCGCTTCCTGGAAAACACCGGCGTCGACATCGAAGAACAACCGGTTCATTAGGAGACATCGACATGCACAACACTACGGAAAAACTGAAGGCGGAAAACCAGCTGTTCGCCCCTGCACTCGGCCTGGAGCCGCCGAGGGGCCGGCTGTCTGGCAGGAAGATCCTGGTCGTCGGGGCAGGGCAGAGACCGTCGAACGACCCCGGCATCTACGGCAACGGCCGCGCGATGAGCGTGCTGTTCGCGCGTGAAGGCGCGGCGCTGGCCTGCGCGGACCTGGTCCTCGACTCCGCCGAGGAAACCGCCGGCATCATCCGCGACCAGGGCGGAGAGGCGCATGCCATCGAAAGCGACGTCTCGTCCGAAGCAAGCGTCGCCGCCATGGTGAGCGCGGCTGCAAGGCAACTCGGAGGACTGGACGGCGTGGTGATCAATGTCGGTATCGGCAACGGCCGGTCGCTCGCCGACGAAACCGAGCAGAGCTGGGACGCGGTCATGGATGTCAACCTGCGCGGCCACATGCTGACCGCCAAACATGCGCTGCCCATGCTGGCGCCCGGCAGTTCGATCGTCTTCATATCCTCGGTCGCGTCGCGCTCGCCGATGAGCCGGCAACCCGCCTACGAGGCATCGAAGGCTGCGCTGGTCGCCCTGTGCCGCGCCGTGGCGCTGGACGGCCAGCCGCGTGGCATCCGCGCCAACGTGCTGTCGCCCGGCCTGATGGACACGCCGATGGGCCGCGAGGCGAGCGCCAAGCGCCCCAACCGCGCCACCCGCCCGCTGCCCTTCGGCCGCCAGGGAACAGGCTGGGAAGTCGCGTATCCGGCGCTATTCCTGCTGTCGGCAGAATCGTCCTACGTGAATTCGCTGGACTTGATCGTCGACGGCGGACTCACCTCCAGCGTGGTGCTGATGCAAGCATGAACACCCCGACGACGCCTCGCAGAAGGCGCGCCGCACCAATCCCATCGAGAAGGAAGAGACATGAAGAAAACCCTGGCGACGACCGCCCTAACCCTGGCCCTGGCCGCGTGCCTGTCCGCGTCCGCACACGCGGACACCATCAAGATTGCATTCATCGATGCACTGAGCGGCCCCATGGCCAATGTCGGTGAAACCACGCTCAAGAACATTCAGTACACCGTCGAGCAGATCAATGCGAAGGGCGGCGTCCTGGGCGGCAAGAAGCTGGAAGTCGTGCCCTTCGACACCAAGCTGTCACCGAAGGAAGCGATCATCGCGCTCAAGCAAGCCTCCGACGCGAAGATTCATTTCATGCTGCATGCGGTCAGCTCCTCCGTCGGCAGCGCGCTGCTGGAAAGCGTGAACCGGCAAAACGAGCGCACACCCGACAACCGCATGCTCTACCTCAACTATGGCTCGGTGGACACCAGCTTCACCACCAGCAAATGCAGCTTCTGGTTCTTCCGCTTCGCCGCCAACAGCGACATGAAGACCGAGGCACTGGTCAATGAGCTCGCCGCCAACCGTTCGATCAAGAAGCTCTTCCTGATCGCGCAGGATTTCCCCGCTGCGCACGACGCGATCGAACTCACGCTCGCACTCCTGAAAAAGAAGCGCCCGGACATCGAGATCGCCGGCACCGAGTTTCATCCGATGGGACGCGTGAAAGACTTCACGCCCTACGCCGGCAAGATCAAGGCCTCGAATGCCGACACCGTCATCGCCGCCAGCTACGGCAATGACCTCACCCTGCTCATCCGCGCCGGGCGCGAGATCGGGCTGCAGGCGAATATCTACACCTTCTACGCGAACGGACTCGGTGCACCCGGCGCCATCGGCGAGGCTGGCGTCGGCAAGGTCAAGCTGATCACCGAATGGCACAACAACGCGGTGCAGTCGGAGGCGATGGACCGCTTCTACAACGGCTTCAAACGCAAGCATCCGGACCAGAAGGACGAGTTCGTCAGCTACCCCGGCAAGCTCGCGGTCGAGATGCTGGCGCAGGCATTCGAGAAGGCGAAGTCGACCGACCCGATGCAGGTCGCGCTGGCGCTGGAAGGCATGAAGCACGCGGCCGAGACCGGCGAAGTCGCGATGCGCAGGGATGACCACCAGATTTCGCTGCCGCTGTTTATAGCGACGCTGGAGAAGAAGGGGTCGCCCGGAGTGGCACGCGACCTGGACGGGAGCGGCTTCGGGTTCAAGAACAATGTGCGGATGGATGCGATGACGACGGCGTTGCCGGTGAACTGCAGGATGGCGCGGCCGGAAAAATAACCGCTAACCCGAGGCAGAGCACCGATGCCGGCCGTCCTCGCCCTACGGCTTCCTCAAGCAGAACATGACACACCCATCTCTGCAACATGCATCCGCAGGCGGGTATCGGAGGCAGTCCTTGCAACACGCCTCCCCCGTCGTCCCCGCGCAGGCGGGGACCCATAAGCCCGGTATTCGAGCGAACTCCCTATGAGTCCCCGCCTGCGCGGGGACGACGAGGAGAGGACATTGTCAGGCCACAGTCTGCGCCCGCGTTGAAGCAGTGCAGTGCATTACAAGGCTATGTGCATAGCCAATTCCCACACGGGAGAAAGTGCCCCGCAGCGGTTTCGAAATGACAGCAGGGAATTTCCAACGACGACTGAAACCCGGATCCAAAACATCGCCAAAAATCCACCATGGACCATCTCCTCATCTCCCTCCTCAACGGCCTCTCCTACGGCCTGCTGCTGTTCATGCTGAGCAGCGGCCTGACTCTCATCCTCGGCATGATGGGTGTGCTCAACTTCGCGCACACCAGCTTCTACATGCTGGGTGCCTACTTCGGCTACCAGATCAGCCGCTGGGTCGGTTTCTGGCCGGCGCTGGCGATTGCGCCGCTGGTAGTCGGCACCATCGGCGCACTGGTGGAACGCTACGGCCTGCGCCGCATGCACCGCTACGGCCATGTGGCCGAGCTGCTGTTCACCTTCGGCCTCGCCTTCATGATCGAGGAAATCGTGCACCTGGTCTGGGGCCGCGCACCGGTCGAGTACCGCATCCCCGCCGAACTCGACCGCACGCTGTTCTCGCTGTTCCAGTACGAATATTCGGCCTACCGTGCCTTCATGATGCTGGTCTCGCTGGTCATGCTGGCAGCCATCTACCTCGGCCTCACACGCTCGCGCATCGGTCTCGTGATCCAGGCCTCGCTCACCCATCCCGGGATGGTGGAAGCGCTCGGCCACAATGTCCCGCGCACCTTCATGCTGGTGTTCGGCGGCGGGTCTGCACTGGCGGGACTGGCGGGTGTAATCGGCGGCAATGCGTTCATCACCGAGCCAGGCATGGCGGCGGCAGTAGGCAGTATCGTGTTTGTGATCGTGGTCGTCGGCGGCATGGGCTCGCTATACGGCGCGTTCATAGGCTCGCTGCTGATCGGCGTGCTGCAGACCTTTTCCGCGGCCTCTGACATGTCGTTGCGCGCGGTGTTCGACGGTGTCGGCCTGCAGGCCGCGCCGGGCACGCTCATCGCGCAGCTTGCCGCCGTGAAGCTTTCTCAGCTCGCGCCCATCCTGCCGTACTTCCTGCTGGTCACGATGCTGGCCTTGCGCCCGCAGGGACTGATGGGCAACCGGGAGGAAGAATGATGGCCGCCTTGCCCTCTTTCCGCTTCGGTACCCCGCACGCGATTGCGCTGTTCGGCGCCGTCGCATTGCCCCTGCCTTTCTTCTTCCCGCAGGACTTCACGCTTTCGATGCTGTCCTCGATGGGCATCGCGATCATCCTCGCGCTGTCCTACAACATGCTCTACGGACAAGCCGGCGTGCTGTCCTTCGGACATGCGGTCTACAGCGGACTGGGCGCGTACTGCGCCATCCATATGCTGGCCGCGATCAATGCCGGTTTCCCGTTCCCGGTCGGCATGCTGCCGCTGGTCGGCGGACTTGCCG
This sequence comes from Noviherbaspirillum sp., assembly GCA_035627275.1. Classification (GTDB taxonomy): domain Bacteria; phylum Pseudomonadota; class Gammaproteobacteria; order Burkholderiales; family Burkholderiaceae_D; genus Noviherbaspirillum. Next base: position 2,450 of record DASPMC010000105.1, on the reverse strand, counting down.
GCCTCGTATTCGGCGTGCTGTTCGGCTACCTCAGCACGCGCCGTGCGGGCACGCCCTTCGCAATGATCACGCTGGGCCTGAGCGAGCTGGTCAGCACCTGCGCGTACATGATGCCCGGCCTGTTCGGCGGCGAACTCGGTATCTCCGCCAACCGCACGCGCGGCGGCCTGGACTGGGGCATCGAATACGGCACGCAGGCGCAGGTCTACCACCTGATCGCGGCCTGGATGCTGGCATCGATGGCGGCCATGTACGCCTTCACGCGCACCCCGCTCGGTCAGATAGCGAACGCCCTGCGCGACAACGCCGAGCGGCTGCGCTTCATCGGCTATAACGCGCATCTCGTGCGCTTCCAGGTGCAGCTGATCTCGAGCTTCTTCGCCGGCATCGCGGGCGCGCTGTCCGCCATCAACTACGAAATCGTCACCATCGACAGCATGGGACTGCATGCGTCCGGAATGATGATGCTGATGACCGTGATCGGCGGCGCCGGTAGCTTCTTCGGGCCGGTGTTCGGCGCGATCATCGTGACCTTCCTGCAAACCGCGGTCGGCGCCTACACGCAAGCGTGGCCGTTCTACTTCGGCCTGCTGTTCCTGGTCGTGATCTATTGCGTGCCGGAAGGACTGTCGAGCCTGGTCGCCATGCACCGGCCGGTATGGCGCATGCCGCTGTTGCTGCGCCTGCTGCCTTCCTACGGACTGGCATGTGCCGCCGGACTGACCATGCTCGCCGGCATCGTCGCCGCGGTGGAAGCGATCTACCGCTGGTCGGACCACGCCACGGCCAACACGCTCGTGCTGTTCGGCGCCAGCTTCAGCCCGGCATCCGCCGCCACCTGGATTTTTTCGACCACGGCGACAGGCGTCGGCGCACTGCTGTTATTGGCCAGCTTCCCGCGCGCGCAGGCCGCCTGGAAGAACGCGCTCGCGCAACGCGACCCGACCTGATTATTTTTTCATCACCAAGGAGTTCACCATGCCACGCCTTTCCGCCACCCGAGCCGCTGCGCTCCTCGCCGCCGCGCAACTGCTCTCCGCCTGTTCATCCCTCCCGCCCGCGACAAAACCCATGCCCCTGACCCAGCCGCGCATCGCCCCCGTCTCGCAAGCCGACGCCACGCCCGAGCAGAAGAAATTCCTCGACGCGCAAGACCCGACCTATGTCCACCTCAACATCGTAAAGACATTCGCCCGCAATCCGGCGCTGGCGGAAACCTGGATGCCCTTCGCGCGCTACGTCCTGCGCACCTCCACCCTGCCGCCGCGTGACCGCGAAATCCTGATCCTGCGCATCGGCTGGCTGAACCAGTCGCAGTATGAATTTACACAGCACGTGCGCGTGGGCAAGGCCGCCGGCCTGAGCGATGCCGACATCACCCGCATCACGGCAGGCGCCGACGCCCCCGGCTGGACACCCTTCGAAGCAGCGCTGATGCGCGCCGCCGACCAGCTGCATGCCCGCTCGATGATCGACGACGAGGTGTGGAACCTGCTGAAGACGCGCTATGACGAGGCGCAGTTGATGGACGTGGTGGTCACCGTGGGACAGTACAACCTGGTGTCGTGGTACCTGAATACGCTGGGAACGCCGTTCGAGGAAGGGGTGGCGCCGTATCCGATGCGGGGGAAATAGAAAGCATGCCGCTCGCGGAACGAGCCGAGCCCCTTCCGCACGAGCGTTAGTTGCTTTTTTGACAATTGTTCGCTATTGTCTGCCTTCCTTCCGTTTCAAAGAAGACAGACCATGCACGCTCCCTTCACCGGTGACCGGCTTTCAAACTTCCTCACCAACGCCCTGGCCTTTACCCAGTCACACCGCTTGCTCACGCTGTCCTTCGCCCCCGGTTCGGGGATCGACGAAGGGCTGCTGCTGCCGCAGGAACTGGCCGGCACGGAAGGCATCAGTGAAGGCTTCACCTACACCCTGACTTGCCTGTCGTCGGATGCCTACCTGGAGTTGAAGCAATTCATCGGTTTGCCGGTGCAGGTGGCGCTCCTGACCGACGGCGGTGAAGAGCGGGCGTTGTGCGGGCTGGTCACCCGCGCCGAACAGGCGGGCAGCGACGGCGGCTTTACCCGCTATGTGCTCACCCTGCAGGATCCGTTGGCGGTGCTGTCGCGCCGCGTGAATTCGCGCGTGTTCCAGGACCTGTCGGTCCGCGCGTTTGTTTCCGTACTCCTTTCGGAACACCGGCAAGCGAACCCGGTGCTGGCCGCCTGCTTCGACCTCGATGACCGCTGCACCGGCGACCATCCGCCCCAATCCTGGGTCACCCAGTACAACGAATCCGATACCGCGTTCATCACCCGCTGGCTCGCGCAGGAAGGCATTTCCTGGTATTTCGAGCATGGCGATGCCGGGGAACCCGGCGAGCACCCGAAACTGACGCTGGTGCTGTTCGACGACGGCTCCGTGCTGGAAAGCAGTAGTGCGAGTAAAGTGCGCTT
>DASPMC010000104.1:0-4350 GCA_035627275.1 Noviherbaspirillum sp. | reverse complement strand
GTTTTGATTTTCGGATTGCGCTTGCTTGCGGGGGAGTAGGTTGAATTTTCAGATCTCGTACCCCGTCGTTCCACTCGGCGTGCCACCGTATCAGCCCGCAAGACGACGCAACCAGAAAATCGAAACGTGACGGACCACTAGGCCGGGACCTTTCGGCAGAATTGAAACGGTCAGGCATCGCCGTGTGACTTGAGCCACGCGAGGCAGCGCGACCACCCGTCCTTTGCGTCCTCTTCCACATAGCTTGGACGATAATCGGCATGGAAGGCATGCCCGGAATTCGGGAAGATCACAAATTCCGACTTGCTGCTGCCCTTGGCGAGTTCGCCCTTCATCTTCTCGACGGTATCGAGCGGGATACCGCCGTCCTTGCCTCCGTACAACCCCAGCACCGGCACCTTCAGCTTCGCCGCGATGTCGACCGGTTGCGCAGGCGTCAGTGCCGTCTTGTCGCCGACGAGGCGGCCGTACCATGCGACGCCGGCCTTGACCTTCGGATTGTGCGCTGCGTACAGCCAGGTGATGCGCCCGCCCCAGCAGAAGCCGGTAATACCCAGCTTGTCGGTATTGCCGCCGTTGCCCTTGGCCCATGCCACGCAGGCATCCAGGTCGGCCATGACCTGCGCGTCCGGGACTTTCGCAATGACTTCCTTCTGGATTTCCGGGATCGAGGCCATCTTCGACGGATCGCCCTGCCGCACGAACAGATCGGGGGCCAGCGCGAGATATCCCTGCTTGGCAAAACGCCTTGCGACATCGGCGATATGTTCATGCACACCGAAGATTTCGGAGACCACCAGTACCACCGGCAAACCGGTCTTGCCTTCGGGCTGAGCGCGGTAAACCGGCACCTTCTGGCCATTGACCGTGATGCTCACCTCGCCCGTCGTCAGGCCGGACGTGTCGGTCTTGATCATGGTTTGCGCAGTCGCTGGCAGGACGGCTGCTGCGAAACCGGTGCCAAACGCGGTCTTCAGGAATCCACGGCGGTCCACGCCCTCGGACAGAGGAGTTTTTGCTACGAGGCTGTCGAAATCTTCTTTCATGTTTTGCATGGACATCCTCCGGAATTGTCGCGTATGTGCTGCCCCCGCAGCTGCAAGCCAGCCGTCTCTATTGTTTCAATGCGCCTCGTCCCAGTTCCTGCCCACGCCGACTTCTGCGACCAGGGGAACCTTGAGCCTGCCGACGCTACCCATCAGTTCGGGAAGCTTCTGCTGAATATACGACAATTCCGCTTCGCGCACTTCGAGCACCAATTCGTCGTGCACCTGCATCACCATCTTCGACTCCATGCGCTCGGATTCGAGCCAATCCTGCACCGCAATCATCGACAGCTTGATCAGGTCGGCAGCCGTGCCCTGCATCGGCGCGTTGATCGCCGCGCGTTCCGCCGCCTGCCGGCGCGGGCCGTTGGGTGAATTGATCTCGGGCAACCAGAGCCTGCGCCCGAACACGGTCTGCACATACCCGTGCGCCTTGGCCTGCGTGCGCGTGTCCGCCATGTATTGGGCAACCGAGGGATAGCGCTGGAAGTACTTGTCGATGTACATCTGCGCAGCGGAGCGTTCGATGCCGAGGTTGCTCGCCAGGCCGAAAGCGCTCATGCCGTAGATCAGACCGAAGTTGATCACCTTGGCATAACGGCGCTGCTCGCTGCTCACCTCGGCCGGTGCAACGCCGAAGATTTCGGCGGCGGTCGCGCGATGGATGTCCTCGCCTTCGGCAAACGCGCGCAGCAGGTTTTCGTCTCCCGAGATATGCGCCATGATGCGCAACTCGATCTGCGAATAGTCCGCAGAGACGATGACGCTGCCCGGTGGCGCGATGAAGGCTTCGCGGATGCGCCGACCTTCGGCGGTACGCACCGGAATGTTCTGCAGGTTGGGATCGTTCGATGCGAGCCGGCCGGTCACCGCGACCGCTTGTGCGTAATTCGTGTGCACGCGCCCCGTCTGCGGATTGACCATCTTGGGCAGCTTGTCGGTGTAAGTCGATTTCAGTTTCGACAGGCCGCGATAGTCGAGCAGGATCTTCGGCAGCGGGTAGTTCTCGGCCAGTTTCTGCAGCACTTCTTCGTCGGTGGACGGCGAGCCGGACGGTGTTTTCTTGACGACCGGGAGCTGCAGCTTGTCGAAAAATATCTCGCCGATCTGCTTCGGCGAATTGAGGTTGAACGGCTGACCGGCGAGTTCATAGGCCTGCTTTTCCATCTCCAGCATGCGCAGGCCGAGTTCATGCGATTGCGTCGACAGCAGCTGTGCATCGATCAGCACACCATTGCGTTCGATCTTCTGCAGCACGACCGCAGTCGGCACCTCGATCTTCTCGTAGATGAACCTCATGCCCTCGTCCTGGTTGACGCGGGGCCACATCGCATTGTGCAGTTGCAACGTGACGTCGGCATCCTCAGCCGCATATGCCGTCGCCTTCTCCACAGGCACTTCATCGAAGCAGATCTGCGCTGCCCCCTTGCCGCACACTTCTTCGAAGGTAATCGTCTTGCGGTTGAGGTGGCGCATCGCCATGCTGTCCATGTCATGGCTCTTGTGCGATTCGAACACGTAGGATTCCAGCAGGGTGTCATGCTCGATACCGCGCAGGGTCACCCCGTGGTTGGCGAAGATGTGGCTGTCGTATTTGAGATTCTGGCCGACCTTGCGCCTGGCCTCATCCTCCAGCCACGGCTTGAGCCTTTCCAGCACAAGTTCGCGCGGCAGCTGTGCGGGTGCATCCTGATAGCGATGTGCAACGGGAATATAGGCAGCAATGCCCGGCTTGCAGGACAGCGAGATGCCGACGAGCTGCGCGCGCATCGGGTCGAGCGAAGTGGTTTCGGTGTCGACCGAGGTTAACGCGGCGGCGTTGATCGTCTCCAGCCAGCGGTCGAGTTGCGCTTCGGTCAGCACGGTTTCGTACTCGGTCGCGACAGGCGCCGTCGCTTCGAATAGGCTGCCTTGCGGCTCCGCGTCGTTCTGTGGCGCCGCAGGCCGCGCGGGCACCGCATCATCGCCGGCCAGTTCGCGCAGCCAGGTCTTGAAGCCGTAGCGCTTGAAGAAATCGATCATCGCTTCCTTGTCCATCGGCTTGGCGACGAGCGATTCCGGGATCGACACCATGTGCTTGGCGAGGTCGCAATCATGCTTAATGGTCAGCAACACGCGCGCCTTAGGAAGCCACTCGAGCGCGCGCCGCAAGTTCTCGCCGACGGCGCCTCCGATGTTCGCGTTCTCGGCGATGACGTTGTCCAGCGTGCCGTATTGCGTTAGCCACTTGACCGCCGTCTTCGGGCCGACCTTGTCCACGCCGGGCACGTTGTCGACCGTATCGCCGATGAGTGTCAGGTAGTCGACGATACGCTCGGGCGGCACACCGAACTTGGCGACCACACCCTCGCGGTCGAGCTTCTCGTTGGTCATCGTGTTGATCAGCGTGACGTGCTCGTTGACCAGCTGCGCCATATCCTTGTCGCCGGTCGAGATCACCGCTTCCATGCCGTGCCCCACTGCTTGCGTCGCCAGCGTGCCGATCACATCGTCGGCCTCGATGCCTTCCACCATCAGGATCGGCCAGCCGAGCGCGCGCACGGCTTCATGGATGGGCTCGATCTGGCGCGCGAGGTCTTCCGGCATCGGCGGACGATGCGCCTTGTACTCGGGATAGAGGTCGTCGCGGAAGGTTTTTCCTTTTGCGTCGAACACGCATGCGATGTATGCTGCAGCGTAATCATTACGCAGCTTGCGCAGCATGTTGATCATGCCGTAGATCGCTCCGGTGGGCGCGCCTTCTGCATTCCTCAAGTCGGGCATTGCATGAAAGGCGCGATACAGGTAGCTGGAACCGTCAACTAACAACAGGGTTTTATTCATATGGTGTCAAAGGGAAAAAATGTTCCGCGGCTGCGGCAGATCGCGGACATCAATCGCGCGACGGCGAAAAAGGCGCGCGAATCGTGGCATATGCTCACGATTATGGCAGAGTTTATCGAGTCGACCGAACGCCTCGCCGAGTTGCGCCCTGCCGTGTCCATCTTCGGCTCGGCCCGCATCAAGCCGGAAGATCCCTACTACCAGAAGACGGTCGACATCGCGCGACGCCTGTCCGACGCGGGCCTGGCCGTGATTTCCGGCGGCGGCCCCGGCATCATGGAAGCCGCAAACAAGGGCGCATTCGAAGGCGCCTCGTCCTCAGTCGGCCTGAACATCGAGTTGCCGCACGAACAGGCGAGCAATATGTGGCAGGACATTTCCATCAGCTTCCGCCATTTCTTTGCGCGCAAGGTCGCATTCGTCAAATATGCCGATGCCTATGTCGTCATGCCTGGCGGCTTCGGCACGCTGGACGAGTTTA
>DASPMC010000103.1:0-46401 GCA_035627275.1 Noviherbaspirillum sp. | reverse complement strand
GTTTTGATTTTCGGATTGCGCTTGCTTGCGGGGGAGTAGGTTGAATTTTCAGATCTCGTACCCCGTCGTTCCACTCGGCGTGCCACCGTATCAGCCCGCAAGACGACGCAACCAGAAAATCGAAACGTGACGGACCACTAGTCTCTTTGACGATGTTCAACGGGAACAACGGCGGATGCTGGCATAGTCCTTAGAGCCTGTTCAGTATCTTTTTGGCATGCGCGCAGCCCCGGAGGGTTCGAACGAGAAGGGACGCATCGCGTTGTTGCGCCGCTTGCTCAGACACCCAGTCTGAGCGGCGCGCCGCGCCTAGCACTGAATCCGGGGGCGCCGAGCCCTTCTCGTTCGAATGCGCATACCAAAAAGATACTGAACAGGCTCTTTGTCAGTCAAAGCGCGCCGCGCGTTATCGAAAGGCCTTGGGGATGGGGCTCCACAGTAACTTCTTTGCACCATCAGGCGGTCTTCGCTGGCTGCGCCACCCGAGCCACGGCGCACCCTACCTGTGGCAATTTGGCCTCCTCGCGGCCGCCTACGCCATTACCGCCAGGCTTTCCCTGAACTTTGCCATCCTGCCGGGCATCGTCAGCCCCTTGTGGCTGCCGTCCGCCATCGGGCTCTGCGGGTGCCTGTACTGGGGCTCGCGCGTTGCACCGGCGATCGGCGTCGGCACGGTCCTCGCGCTCCTTCATATGGGCTTGCCTTTGCCGGCAATAGGCGTCGTCGCCGCCGGCTGCATGCTGGAGGCCGTTGCCGCGGCGTCGCTTATCCGGCGCCTCTACCAGACCCGGACCGATTTCATTTATCACGGCAACCCGTTCCTCTTCGTCGCCGTTGCGCTGGCAAGCAGCATGATCAGCGCATCCACGGGCACCGCCGGCATCGCCATCGCGCACAACCTGCCGGTGGAAGTGCTCGCTGTCAGCTGGCTGACCTGGTGGATAGGTGACACGGCCGGAATGATCGTCGGCGTGCCGCTGATCCTCGCGTGGAACATCGCTGCCGGGATGAAATGGCGAACCCGGGAGGTCTTGGAAATCGCCGCTTACACTTCGCTGCTGCTCGTTGTCGCCCAAATCATTTTCGGCGGCGCCTTCGGCAGCTTGCCGCTCGCCTACGTGCTCATTCCCTTTTTCCTGTGGGCCGCCATCCGCTTCAATCTCGCTGCCGTCACCTGGACGACAGCGCTCGCCTGTGCCATCGCAGCCTGGAATACGGCCCACGGCCTTGGCCCGTTCGCCGGCGACAACCTGCGCGAGTCGCTCCTGCTCGTCCTGATATATGTCTGCGTCATCGGCACCATGGGACTGGTGATGGCCAATCTTGTCTACCAGCGCAGCAGCGTCGAATCCCTGCTGCGGGAAGAGCGAGACGACCGGGAACAGCACGTCCTCCTGCGGACGCATTCGCTGATCAGCGACCTGGAGGAACGCAAGCGCATCGAGCGGCAGCTGGCCGAAGCGCAGCGCCTGGCGCAACTGGGCAGCTGGAACTGGGATCTCGTTACGCACGAGATCACCTGGTCGGACGAGATGTACCGGATCTTCGGCGCCGACCGTGCCACCTTCGCGATCACACGTGAAAACCTTGAAAAACTGATTCACCCGGAAGATGTTGCGATGCTGCGTCAGTGCGCTCGCGCATGCCGGGAGACCGGACAGCCATTCCGGGCCGACTACCGGATCAGGCTCCCGGACGGCGGCACCCGGATCGTCGCGGCACGCGGGGAGGGTCTGCGCGGCCCGGATGGCGACGTCGTTCGCATGGTCGGCACAGTGCAGGACATTACCGAAGCGAAACGTGCCGAAGCATCGTTACGCGAGGCGGAAGAGCGTTACCGCAAGGTGGTCGAACTGTCACCCGACGCCATCTTCGTCCAGCAGGACGGCGCCTTCGTGTATGCGAATCCGGCGGCGGTACGCATGCTCAAGGCCGATCGCATGGAAGACATCATCTGCAAGTCGCTGTTCGATTTCCTGCACCCCGACTATCACTCGCTTGCGCGCAAACGGATCGCGGAAATGCAGCGCGGCACATCGTCGACCGCAGGCGAAGAGAAGTTCGTCCGCATCGATGGCAGCGAGGTGGATGTCGAGGTCAGTTCATCGCCGTTCATGCACAAGGGCAAGCTGGCTTCGCTGTTCATCATGCGCGACATTACCGAGCGCAAGAAAACCGTCGAGCAGATGGCCCGCCTTGCGCACTACGACTCCCTCACCGGCCTGCCGAACCGCACGCTGTTCTACCTGCGCCTGGAGCATGCGCTGACGATCGCCGAACGGCCGAGCCGGTCGTTGGAAATCCTGTTCCTCGACCTCGACCGTTTCAAGAATATCAACGACACCCTCGGCCATGCGGCCGGCGACATGGTGCTCAAGGAAGCCGCATCACGCCTGCAAGGCATCCTGCGCGAATCGGACACGGTCGCCCGCCTGGGCGGCGATGAGTTCGTGGTCCTGGTGGAAAACGTCGACGAACCTCACCGCGGCGGCATCATCGCCGAAAAGATCATCGCGGCCTTCGTGCCGCCGTTCATGCGGGACAAGGAGCCGCTTTCCGTAAGCACCAGCATCGGCATCAGCAGTTTCCCGAGCGACGGCGCCGACGCGGAAACCCTGCTGAAGAAGGCTGACATTGCGATGTATCGCGCCAAGGAAATGGGGCGCAACAGCTACTGCTATTTTTCCGAGGAAATGACCCTGCGCGCGACCGAGCGCCTCGGACTGGAAAACGCACTCGCCCGTGCCATCGACCTCGGCCAGTTCTCGCTGCACTACCAGCCGAAGATAGACATCCTGACCAACCGCATCACGGGCATGGAAGCGCTCCTGCGCTGGAACCATCCCATCATGGGGCTGGTCGCGCCGCAACGCTTCCTGCCGGTCGCCGAAGAAAGCGGCCTGATCCGTTCAATCGGATACTGGGTGATCCGCACTGCCTGCGCGCAGAACAAGCAATGGCAGGACACCAGCCCGGTGAGGCTTCGCGTCGCCGTCAATCTCTCGGCCAAGCAACTCCTCGATACCAGGCTCATCGAGAACATCGATGCCATCCTCGACGATACCGAGCTGAGCCCGAAATACCTGGAACTGGAAATCAGCGAGAGTGCCGTGATGTCCGATCCCGACCGGACAATTGGCGTGCTGGGAAAGCTGCGCGACCGCGGCATCTCGGTCACGATCGATAATTTCGGCGTCGGGAATTCCTCGTTCGCCTACCTGAAACGTTTCCCCATCCGGGCCGTCAAGATTGACCAGTCCTTCGTGCAGGGCCTCCCTTACAACCGGGACGATTCGGCGATCACGAAAGCCATCATCCATCTCGCGCACAGCCTGGAATGCAGCGTGATTGCCGAGGGTGCGGAAACGCAGCAGCAGTTCGACTTCCTGCGCGATAACGATTGCGACACGGTTCAGGGCTTCTATTTCAGCGCGCCCATGTCGGCGGAAAACTTTGAAGACCTGATCCGGGTGCAGTCGAACCTGCACCTGCATTGATTGGCAGGCAAGCCGTCAGCTGCAGGCTGTTAGAGTGGTTTGACAACGCATTCAAGGGAGGTGAGATCGGATCGAGAAGCGCAGCCGTACATGATGTACGGCGAGCATCGCAGGCCCGAGATCGCCCCCTTTAATGCGTTGGCACACCGCTCTAGACGACCGAATCGCTCATCGCCTCTTTCACCAGCGCATCGATCTCGCCAGTGATATCGGAAAGCACGCCGGCAACCACCGAGAACTCGCGTCCGGCCGTGCCTGCGCGCGCGGCGACGATCTGCGCATTGAATGCGACCATACGGGCCTGCTTGGCGATGGATTCGATGTCCGTCATGATGCCGACCAGCTGCTTCCTTACGCGTGTCGCGTGCCGTTTGGAGAGTTCTTCGTACACTTGTGTGATGCGGTTCAGCAGGGCAAGCAAGGGCGTGGCAAATCCAACGAGCTCGTCAACCAGCGGACCTGCGTTCGGTTCACCGCGGTCGATGGCGTTCAGCGCCATCTCCGCATGCTCCATAAACTGGCGAATGCGCGCGTCACCGCGCTCGGCGCCAAAGTACACCGCCTCGAGTTCCTCGCAAAATACCCCCGGAACTTCATCGTTGCCCTTGACGAGGATATGATGCGCCTCGCTGAAGAGCCTCAGTGCATCGCGGGCGATTCCGACTGCACCGCGGTCGGACCTGATTGCAAGCACGGCATACAGCACCAGGCGCTGCGAGGTAAAGCGCCGGCGACCGGACAGGTTGATCAGCATGCTGAACGTTTCTCCGCTCAGTTTGACGGTACCGGCCGGGACTTGCCTGGCGTGTGCAGGAACGGCATCGAATGGTGGCATTGCGAACCTCCGAAGGAAGATGTGTTTCTACACGGAAAGCACGAAGCATGCCACGCGGCAGCAAGAAGGCCGGCGTTTGAAATACCTGACAAGAGCGCACTCAATGCATTCTGAAAGGGCAACATGGCTCGCTGCGGTGCGCGTGCAGCACCAACAGGCACCAGAAGGGAGCACACGCTAATCCACTCCGGCGTTGCGCAGCATCTCTTCCACCCGCAAGCGCATCCGGGCGACGTGTGATCCCTCCCAATACACCTGCTCGCAACCCGCACACTGATAGAAGCGCTCATAGAACTGGCGGCTGTGGTGCGGCACCCTGTGTTCGACGTCCTGCTTGTCCACCGCGCGCAGTTCGCCGTTGCAGGTAAGGCAGCGGGTGAAGGCGCGCACGAGGGGGACGAGCTTGTAGCGGCCGATCACCTCCACCATCTGCCTGTCGATGTCTACCGCATGCAGGTAGCAGCCACGCACAATTTCCTTTCGGATCAGCAGGTCGCGGTCGCGGGTAAGGACGATACGATCCTCTGCCGCCGCCGTGCGTGCCACTTCGGCATCGCTGTAGTCGTTCCGGTACAGCACATCGAAACCCAGCATGCGCAGGCTTTTGGCGAGCAGACCCATGTGCGCGTCGGCGATGAAGCGCCCGGGCACCTCGGGCGGCGAGCGCAACCGCAGTAAGGGCGTGACGTCGATCGAGGAAAAGGCCGGATACACGCTGACGCGCTCGCCGTCCTGCAATCGATGGGAGAAATCGACCGATACGCCGTCGACACAAATCACCTCCACCTCGGTGTGCGGCACCCCTAGGGCCTCGATCATGTGCTTGACCGTCGCATCGCGCGAGCAGGGATGGCTGAATGTGCGTTGACGATGCCAGGGCGCGAGGAAATTGTTCAGCTCGGCGTAAAAGCGGAAATGCGCGATTGCCACGATACAGGCGTCAGCGATATGTCTTTGTCCGGCCGACAAGCACGAGGTGCGGTCTTGCCCGTGCCGGCTTGCCGCCCCATACGGGCTGGAATGCAGCCGTCAGTTCGGTGTAAAGCCGCATTGCACTCTCCACCATGTCCCGGAAGAATGTCATCGCGCTTTCCCATGCGGCAGGCCCGCCTTCCCCGGCCTTGCCGGCAAGTTCGATCCATTCCCGGTTGGCCTCGGCAATGCCTCCGCCGGCTGCACGGATCACATGCGTCTGCGCGTCGGCAGCGATGCCGCTGAGGTAATAGCCATAGTCGAAGGTGCGCAAGGCGTTGGGCTGGATCTGGGCGGCGGCCAGGGAAATGAACTGGTTCGAATCGCGTGCCGACATCAATTGCCGGGCGGCCAGATTGCCCTGCTCCAGTGTTGCCCTTGCCATATTGAGGTTGAGGTCGACGTATTGCCGAACCACATCCATCAAAGCATCGCCCAGCATCAATCCGGTATCGAGTTGCCGTGAAACGCTGGCACGGGTTGCCCTGGATACATGGTCATGAATCTCCAGCATTACTTCTCTCCCGGTGCGTGCCTGTGGGCACAGCTAAAGCTCATTTTAAGAAAGGGACGATTGAAATCAAGGCAACGAGCTCATCGCTGACCTGTCTCAACGTGTTTGATTGCGCATTCAGGCATTCGCTGCGCTGCGGCTTTGATGCTCATCAAATTTCCGCGCAGGCATCCCTGCCGTGCGCTTCCATGGCGGTCTAACTTAGAGGGTGTTATGAACCTGGGAAGGGGGCGCGTTCGGTCGAGAAGGGATGCAGTGCTAGGCGCGGCGCGCCGCTCAGGCTGGGTGCCTGCGCAAGCGTCGCAACAACGCAATGCGTCCCTTCTCGACCGAACCCTCCGGGCAGCCCCCTTCCCAGGTTCATAACACCCTCTAATCTCCATGTCTCAGCGAGATGGAGAAAACGACATGCCTTTCAAGACTATCCTGGTGCACGTGGACGAATCCGGCGGCGCGAGCGAGCGCATCAAGATCGCCGCCGCCATGGCCATGGCCGAAAATGCCCACCTGATCGGAACGGCGGTAACCGGCGCCTCGCGCTACCTTCTGCAGACGCGCATGCTGGCCGAACTCGATCCCAACCTGAAATCCCACCTCGCCTTCCTTCACGATCGCGCCATGCGCGGCCTGGCCGATTTCGAAGCGGCGGTACAAGTACTCGGGCTGCCCTCCTTCGAACAGCACCTGGTCGACGACGAGGCCGGCGGCGGTATCTGCCTGCAGGCGCGATATGCGGACCTGGTCGTCATCGGACAGAACGACCCGGAAGAAAAATCGCCTGTGGTGATGCCGGACTTTCCCGAATACGTCGTGCTCCACTGCGGTCGCCCCGTCCTGGTCGTGCCGCATGCCGGGCAGTTCGACAATATCGGCAAGCGCGTCCTCGTCGCCTGGGATGCGAGCATGGAAGCCACCCGCGCCATCACGAACGCCATTCCGATGCTGAGCCGCGCGCATACGGTCGACCTTGTGCTGTTCAATGCCGGCGTGCAGCAGCGGCTGCAAAGCTCGCGGCCGGGCGCCGACATTGCGCAGTATCTTGCGCGCCACGGCATCAAGGTCGAAGTGCTCCGGCGGCGCACGGAGCAAGACATCGGCGACGCGCTGCTTGCCCTGCTGCAGGAACTGGGTTCTGACCTGCTCGTCATGGGCGCTTATGGACACACCCGGTTCCGGGAGATCGTGCTCGGGCGCGTCACGGAAACGGTGCTGGCATCGATGACGGTGCCGGTGCTGATGTCATGTTGAGCAACGCCTTGCGTTAGCTCATCACATGCCGGGCGCGGGATGGTACTACTATCCCTTGCCCATCTCGCGGAGACCTCCCGTATGGAAACAGTCGCCGGGATAGACGCCACTTTGCTCGCGCGTATCCAGTTTGCCTTCACCATCAGCTTCCATATCATCTTCCCCGCCTTTACCATCGGCCTGTCAGCCTTCATCGCCACGCTGGAAGTCCTGTGGCTGCGCAGCGGCCAGCAACACGACCAGGCGCACTACCACACGCTGGCACGTTTCTGGACCAAGATCTTTGCGGTATCCTTTGCCATGGGCGTGGTGTCGGGCATCGTGCTCTCCTATCAGATCGGCACCAACTGGAGCCGCTTTTCGGAAGCCGTGGGCAATACCATCGGACCGCTGCTCGGTTATGAAGTGCTGACGGCGTTTTTCCTCGAAGCCAGCTTCCTGGGCGTGATGCTGTTCGGCTGGAACCGCGTGCCGCCATGGCTGCATATGCTGTCGTCGATCGTGGTCGCGCTCGGCACCGCGCTATCGGGATTCTGGATACTCTCGGCGAACAGCTGGATGCAGACGCCTGCGGGCTTTGAGATGCGCGACGGCATCGCCTATCCGGTCGACTGGTCGGAGATCATCTTCAATCCCAGTTTTCCGTACCGCTTCGCCCATATGATGATCGCCACCTACCTGACAACCTCGCTCGTGGTGCTGGCGACCGGCGCGCGCTATCTCCTGGCCGGCCGCTTCGAACGCGAGGCGCGGACCATGGTGCACATGGGCCTGGGCATGGTGGCGGTGATGGCACCGCTGCAACTGCTGGTCGGCGACTTGCACGGCCTGAACACGCTGGAACACCAGCCAGCGAAAATAGCCGCCATCGAAGCGCATTGGGACGGCTCCAAGCCAGCGCCGTTCGTGATCTTTGCGTGGCCCGACGAAAAGGCGGAACGCAATATCGCCGAGCTGTCGGTCCCGCATGCCGGCAGCCTGGTGCTCAAGCACGATCCGCAGGGCCTGTTCCCCGGGCTGCGCGACTTCAAGCCGGAAGACCGTCCGCCGGTGGTGCCGGTATTTTTCGCTTTCCGTCTGATGCTCGCCATCGGCCTGCTGATGATTGTGATCGGCCTCGGGGGCGCGCTGCTGTGGTGGAGAAAGCGCCTGTTCGAGAGCCGTCGCTATCTGTCCTTCGTGGCCCGCTGCTGGCCGCTCGGCTTTATCGCCATTCTGGCCGGATGGATGGTGACGGAAATCGGCCGCCAGCCGTGGGTGGCGTACGGCCTCGTGCGCACCGCCCAAGCCACCTCGCCGGTCGCCGCGCCCACCATCGCCCTGTCGCTGCTGCTGTTCGTGCTGGTCTATTGCGTCGTGTTCTCAGTCGGCATCGTCTACGTATACCGGATGCTGGCCAAGGGCCCGGCGCTGGTTCCGCATGCGCCGGATGCGCTGCCGAACCGGCCGCTGTCGGTGGTCCAGCGCTCCGATGGAGGACCAGCATGAGCAACCTCGAATACACGCTGCCCGTGATCTGGGCGTTGTTGATCGGCTTTTCTGTCGCGCTGTATGTGGTGCTGGACGGCTTCGACCTCGGGATCGGCATCCTGTTTCCGTTCTACCGGAAGGAAGCGGATCGCGACCTGGTGATGAATTCCGTCGCGCCCTTCTGGGACGGCAACGAGACATGGCTGGTGATGGGCGGTGCCGGTCTGTGGGTCGCTTTCCCCAAGGCCTACGCGATCGTGATGCCGGCCGTCTACCTGCCGGTTATCGTGATGCTGCTGGCGCTGATATTCCGAGGCGTCGCTTTCGAATTCCGCTGGGTGGCAAAGCCGCGGCACCGCAAATGGGATATCGCGTTCGCGGCGGGCTCGACGATCGCCGCATTTGCGCAAGGCGCGGTGCTCGGCGCGCTGCTGCAGGAAATCCGCGTCGAGAACGGCGCGTTCGCCGGCGGATCTCTCGACTGGCTCACGCCGTTCAGCCTCATGTGCGGAGTCGCGCTGGTGGTCGGCTACGCACTGCTGGGCGCGACCTGGCTGATGATGAAAACCAGCGGCAATGTGGAATTGCAGGCGCGGCGCATGGGCATTCCGCTGCTGTTCGGCCTGCTCGGATTCATTGTGCTGGTCAGCATCTGGACGCCGCTGGAGATCGAGCGTATCGCGCAGCGCTGGTTCAGCATTCCGAACTTCTACTTCCTGTCGCAGGTGCCGCTGGCGACGCTGCTGCTGACCTGGCTCTGTTGGCGCGGCATCCGGAAGAACCATGCAATCACGCCCTTCGCGTCGGCGATCGGGTTGTTCCTGCTCGCCTATGCAGGCCTGGTGATCTCCAATGCGCCCTACCTTGTTCCGCCATCCGTCACGCTCTGGCAGGCGGCGGCACATCCGTCATCGCAGGTGTTCTTCCTGATCGGCGCGACGATCCTGATACCGCTGATCCTTGTGTATTTCGTGTTCGTGTTCTGGCTGTTCCGGGGCAAGCTCAAGCCCGGCGAAGGGTATCACTGACGTTCACGCGGCTTCGAGAAAATGCTTCCTTGCCCATGGCACCATCTCGTCGTCGAATGGATGATCCGCAGCCTCTAGCGCCACGATCCTGTCCGCTACCTGCGGAAAGTGCTTGCGCAGATGCAGCAGCAGTTCAAGACGCTCGAAGCCCGGGCCGAGGATCAGGATCGCGTCCGCATCGCTGACCGCTTCGGCGATATCGTTGAAGTAGCGGGCAGTGTCAGGTGCCTCGAGGTTGCGCGTGGCGGCGGTACCGGGCGCGGGCTCATATGTCTTGATCGTTTCGATGCGGATAAGCTCGCGGTTGAAGCGACTGACGCAGGCCTGGTCATAGTCGACCCAGATGACAACGTGCTTGTACGGCATGGAATTTTCCTGAATGGGTACTTGGGCCGGTATCGGCAGGAAGGCGGTTACTGGGAGATGTCGTGGACGAGACCATGTTGCTTCTCACAGGCCTGCTGGCATTCACTTTGATCTCCTGGAATCCCGTGAAGGGGATTTAAATTCCAGCGTAAGGGATTTCGTCGCGGGCAATGAATGACCTGGGTCAAGCTTGGCCCACACACTTGGAAATCGCTGCGCTATCCCGCCTTCGTCTGTGGTGGCCGTGCAAAAGAGACAAAGAAAAAGGGCCGCATCAGCGGCCCTTTTCGATGCAATTCCAATGTAATCAGAATCCTTCCCAGTCCTCATCGTTCCCCGGCCGTGTATTGGCAATACGCCTGGCGCTCGTCGGCACGGCGGGCGCTTTCGGGACAGCCGGCTTCGCAGGCAGGGGCTGCACGTTCGCCGGCACACCGTGAACCTGTGTCGGTGCAACCTTCTGCGGCCGGACGCCATCGAGCTTGAACACGCTGACGACATGCGACAGGTTGGCCGCCTGGTCCTGCATCGACGATGCCGCAGCCGCGGCTTCCTCGACCAGCGCGGCATTCTGCTGCGTGACCTCGTCCATCTGGTTGATCGCCTGGTTGACCTGCTGGATGCCGTCCGTCTGTTCCTTGCTGGCCACCGAGATCTCGCTCATGATGTCGGTCACGCGCTTGACGCTGTCGACGATCTCTTTCATCGTCGCGCCGGCCTGGTCGACCAGCCTTGCGCCGGTGTCGACCTTCTCGACCGAGTCGTCGATCAGCATCTTGATTTCCTTGGCCGCGGCTGCCGAACGCTGCGCCAGCTGGCGCACTTCCGTTGCAACCACCGCGAAACCCTTGCCCTGCTCGCCGGCGCGCGCCGCCTCGACGGCGGCATTCAGCGCGAGGATGTTGGTCTGGAAGGCGATGCTGTCGATGACGCCGATGATGTCGACGATCTTCTTCGCGGATTCGTTGATCGACCCCATGGTCTGCACGACCTCGGCCACCACGGCGCCGCCCTTGACCGCCACCTCGGATGCCGAAGCGGCAAGCTGGTTCGCCTGATAGGCGCTGTCGGCATTCTGCTTCACGGTCGAGGTCAGCTCTTCCATCGAGGATGCAGTTTCTTCCAGCGAACTGGCCTGGGTTTCGGTGCGTGCCGACAGGTCGAGGTTGCCTGCGGCGATCTGGCGTGATGCGGTGGCGATGGTTTCAGTGCCGCCTCGCACTTCGCTGACGATGCGCACCAGGCTCTCGTTCATGTCCTTCAGCGACTGCAGCAGCTGGCCGGTTTCGTCGGAGGTCTTGACCTCGATGCGCTTCGTCAGGTCTCCTGCCGCAACCGCTTTGGCGACGCCCACCGCGTCAGTGAGCGGCCGGGCGATCGCGCGCAGCAGCCAGATGCAGATGACAGTGCCGAGCATGACTGCAAACAGCATGCCGCTGATGCAGGAATTGCGTACCCAGACGTAGATGGTGCGGTTCCTCTCATAGTCCTTTTTCGCCGTCTCTTTCTGGTACTGCATCAGCTGGTTGGCAGTGTCCATTACCGGTACAGCCATCTCGTTCATCGGGCCGCGCACAAGCTGACCTGCCTTGGTCGCGTCGCCTGCCCGCAATGCAGCGACCGCCGGTTTCAAGCCCTCGTCCAGAAACTTCTGGTTGCTTGCGACGAATTTCGCTGCAATCGCCTTCTCTTCCTCCGAAATCTCGTCGCGCATGTCCACCATCAACTGCTCCCACGATTTGTTGATGTCCTGGATGCGCTTTTCCACGCCGTCCATTTCCCTGCCGACGGATGCAGGCTCATCGGTCAGGGCTTGGGCGACAGTGATCTGGTTGTGATGGAACTGCTGGATCACCTGGTCCAGCCCGCCCATCGGGACGAGCCGGTGCTCGTAGCTGATGTGCAGCGTCTCATTGGCCGTGTAAAGGCTGGTCAGGCCGATGATCGCCCCCGAAGCGCACATGAGCGAAAGGAAGCCGACCACGAAGATCAGGCGCGACTTGATACTGAGATTCTTGAGCATGTCCTAGCCCTCTGATATTTATCCGCGATTCACCGGGGCCGTCCTGTACATGTCCCGCTTCGCATGTCGTCTCTGGTTGCACCGGCGCCCGCTACGCGCCGGGATGCCTGCACGCGGCCTCATCCGGATGCATGGCAGTCGATTAGTGACTGATCTTCAGGAAAAGAAAGTTGATACCAGTCAACAATTTCTGCCGAGCATAGAGGTTGGAAACGCAAAAATCATTGATCGTGGTCAAGTTTTGCGGAGGTCCGAAATAGCCGAACCGAATCGATCCTGGCGCGGAAAAAGACGGGAGGGAGAAGCGGGCGCGCATGCGCGCTGGGAAAAGCAAGGAGCCGTGTGGTCCCGAGGCAAGCGCGGATGCACAGCACAGCAGGACGAACGCCATCGAAATGATGGCTGGTTTGCCAAGCGGGCTTCAGGCAAAGCCCGCCAGCGGTTATCGCAAAGAGCACCGCACCTCCTCGCGGTCTTCGTGGTGAAGAACAGAGGAGGTGGACAGGCGCCCTGCCGTCCTCAGTGAAAATGGCTGGGCTGTCCGCCACTCGGTGCGGGTTCCGCTGCCGGCGGCGCTTTCGGCTTGCCCTGGGCATCGCTCAGACGATACTTGGTGCGGCGATCGCCCATCAGATCGCGCAGCTCGCGAATGCTCATGCCGGTACATTCATGCATGCGAATCAGCAGCGAAGCGCCGATCGGCAGCCTCCTGTGGCGGATCTTGCTGATCACCGGGGGCGCCACTTCAAGCATGCGGGAAAGTGCCGCATCGTTCTTCAGATTCATCCTTTCGAGCAAGGTATCCAGAAGTCGATTGGGGTCATAGCTTTCCTGGCTGGATAGCGCGTGTTCGGTCATGATTGGCTCCTGATAAAAATTCAACTCATCGTACTTAGGTGTAACAAATGACACCTTGACTTCAATTAAGTTTCCAAAAACAACAGCATTTATTGAATTTTTATTGATACAGGCAAGTAGCCACTCCGCCCGCCGTCCTCACCAGCCCGCCCTGCAGAATTCGGGGCGCGTCTGCGGTAGGACGCCCGTCTTCGGCCCGCCCGGTTTCAGCCCAGCCATCCCCCTTTGGCATCGCCGCTGTATTGTTTTCAAACGAACTGGAACATTTACAAGCAGGCACTGCCAAATCGCACGAATCCCTCGATTGGGGGATATCGCGAAGCGAATTCCGCCCACGTCAGGACAGTGCCGCACCGGTTCATACCCGTCACCGACGACAGGCACAGGATTTGCACCGCCTCTGTCGCACCAAAGAAGCATTTCTCGTTTGACACAAAGGAGATTGTCATGAATTGGGATACCGTCGCAGGGAACTGGACACAGTTCAAAGGCAAGGTCAAGGAACAGTGGGGCAAGCTGACCGACGATGAGCTCGATATGATCGCAGGCCAGCGTGACCAGCTCGTCGGAAAGATCCAGGAGGCCTACGGCATCAGCCGAGATGAGGCCGAGAAGCAGATCCAGGGCTTCGAAAGGACGCTCCACTGATCGGACACGCCGCCTGCCGGGTCCGGTTCCGGCCGGTGGTGACAGCCGATTCTTTTCCTCAAAGCCCCCTACCCGACCAGCACACCGTCCGACATCCCGGACTTCCCGAGCAGAACCCTTCCGCGGACGGTCCGGCCTGAAGGCAAGGAGAAACCGACATGGGATCCGATCAGCAAGGCACCTTGGTCATCTGCGTGTCACCCGGCCTGAACGGACGATGGGACGTGTCGGAAAAGGGGCAAGACGAGCCGCTTGCTTCGTTTGACGATAAGGAGGATGCCTATGCGTATGCCACTGAACTGACGAAATCAAAACGAGACGCGACTGTCCTGGTCGAAGATGAAGAGGGATTTTCACCTCTCCCGACCAACGACAATGGCAGCATCCGCCGGCCGCGCAGCTGATTGGAATTCACTCGACATTCACCCCCGTTACATGCAAGTCCTGAGCTGAACCATTCCCCAGACAGCCAGTCTATTGAAATAGCCACTTTGTCAACATAGGAGGTACACCATGAACTTCATTATCTGGATCGTTGTAGGCGGTATCCTCGGTTGGCTCGCCAGCCTCGTGATGCGTACGGATGCCCAGCAGGGCCTGTTGCTGAACATCGTCGTCGGTATCGTCGGCGCACTGCTCGGCGGATGGCTGCTCGCCCCGCTGTTCGGCACAGGAACCATCAACCAGAGCGACTTCAGCATTTCATCGCTCCTGGTTTCCTTCCTGGGCGCGGTTATCCTGCTGGCGATCGTGAACCTCCTGCGCCGCGGCACACCACGCTAGGCGGGAACGCAAGACAACTGAAGACACTTCCTCCGGCTTACCACTCCGGCATACGTAGATAAAAAAACAGGCGCGAATCCCGATTCCCGGGTTTCGCGCCTGTTGCGTTTCAGGAGCGGGCAATGCCCGCCTGCCCTGTCAATGCAGCTTCACCGGCGGCGTAAACTTCCCGCGTATCCAATGCGCCAGCGACTGCGCCGCCATGCGCACGAAGCCGTGCAGCGACATGATGTGCTTCTGGTACATCAGCCGGTACAACAGTCGCGCTGCCGCACCGCCGATCAGCATCTCGCGCTTCTTCGCGCCTCCATTGGTGCCTCCATTCAGCACGCCCATCGCAGCGAAGGGCCCGAGCGACACCACCGAACCATAATCCCGATAGCGGAATTCCGGCACCCGGTTGCCTGCCGCGCGCAACAGCGCATCGGCCAGGTACACCGCCTGCTGGTGCGCCACTTGGGCACGGGGCGGTACGGCGGCGCCATTGACCGGGCAGACGTAGCTCGCGCAATCGCCGATCGCAAACACCGAAGGATCGGCCTGGGTGCGCAACTCCGGCGTCACGACGATCTGCTTCAGGCGGTTCAACGGCAAGCCGAGGGTCGTGCAGATATAAGGCGCCTCCACACCCGCCGCCCACACCGTGATGTCCGAGGGATGGCGCACGCCTGCGCTGTCATGCACGGCATCGGCATCGACGCGGGCCACGGTGGTTTCGGTGCACACCTCAATCCCAAGGCGGCGCAGGTAGCGTGCCGCGCGGGACGAAAGTCGCTCGTTCAGCTGAGGCAACAAGCGCTCGCCCCGCTCGATGATGCGGATGCGCACGTCGCGTGCCGGGTCGAGCGCGTGGACGTTGTAGCGGGCCAGCGTGCGCACGGTATGGCACAGCTCACCGGCAAGTTCGATGCCGGTCGCGCCACCGCCGACGATCACGATGTTGACCGCCGCACCGCGCTGCCCGCCGGCCTGCAACCGGCTGCTTGCCTGCATGCAGCTTGCTAGGAAACGCTTGCGGAAAAACTCCGCATCCTGCACGTTGTCGAGGGTCAGCGAGTGCTGTGCCGCACCAGGGATATTGAAGAAATTCGTTACGGAGCCGCAGGCAAGGACGAGCTTGTCGTATTGCACATTGCGGGGCGGGAGCAGTTCCGCGCCGTCATCGCCGCGCAGGGAACCAATTTCGAGCATGCGATTGCCGCGATCCACGCGCAGCACCTCGCCGCAGATGAACTGGAAGCCATGGTCGGCCGCCTGGGCCGCGTACTCAACCTGGTGCACCTGGGGGTCGAGCTTGCCCGCCGCCACGGTATGCAGCAGGGGTTTCCAGAAATGTGTGGGGTAGCGATCTACGAGAACGACCTTGGCGCGACCGGCCTTTCCGAGACTGTCTCCCAGACGGGTCGCGAGCTCAAGCCCGCCGGCACCTCCTCCTACGATGGCAATAGTTTCCATTTTGCGCCTCCAGCGTAAACAAAGATTCAAAAAAATCGGTTTGCATGATCAGACGGCTGCAGGTACCTGCATTGGTTTCATCACGACCGGCATGACTGGCCGGCCGGTCTTGAATGAACGCAGTGCATCGAAGGTGACGAAGCGCGCGGGCCATGCCTTCGGCGCGTTCCTCCGTTCGATCATGTCGCGCAGTTCCTGCATCTGCGGACACCAGATATCCGCAGCCGAAATACGAGCGATGTCCTTTTCGTAGGGCGTCACCGCCATGGTCCAGATACCGACGCGGCGAGCGGCATTCAGGCCGGGAACGGCGGCATCGATCGCGACGCAGCTGCCGGCTTCCACGCCCATGGTGCGCAGCGCGAGGTCATACGGGCCGTTGCCGCCGGCCACCGAGAAATCGGCACCGCTCACGACGACGGAAAAGATATTGGTAACCGCGTTGCCGAAAGCGTTGTCCAGCAGCGCCGTCGCCGTCTGCACCGGCATGTCGGTCACGACGGCAAGCTTGCAGCCGCTCTCCAGCGCATCGGCCATCAGTTGTGCACAGCCGGAACTGCGTACAGGGTGGCTGCCGAGCACCATCTCGTGAAACAGCCGGTTCTTCTCCTGCACCAGGTGCGCAACACGCTCGTCGCTCACCGGGATGCCCATCTTCTCCGCGATGGAAGCCGGCGCGTTGGCCGAACCCCACACCCGCTCCGCCGCGCGCAGCTGTTGCAAGGACCAGCTCAGGTCGAGGCCGCATGCCTCGAAAGCCGCATTGCATGCCCGCAGGTGTGCGTCTTCGGTGTCAAAAATCACGCCGTCGAGCGCGAGTGTGATTGCTTCGATTCCCATGTCATTCCGCCTGATAAATAGAGCGCCGGGTTATTGCGCTGACGCTGTTTGTTGTCTCGTTGGCTGTTAATATAAGCGCAAGCAATCCAAAAGAAAAATTAATTTTTCTGCACATTTGATAAGGTAATTCTTATGCATCTCGCCAGCTTCAAACAATTGCAGGCGCTCCTGATGGTGGCGCGCCATGAGAGCGTTTCACGTGCTGCAGATGCATTGCACGTTACGCAACCGGCAGTGTCGCTGCAGCTGAGGATGCTGGAGGAAGCAGCAGGCACATCGCTGACAAGAAAGGCCGGCCGTGGCATCCAGTTGACAGCGGCGGGAGAGGTAATGGCGGAATTCGCAGAACGCATCCTGCGCCTGTGGGATGAGGCGGTCGATGAAGTCTCCGCGCTCAAGGGCGTGATCTCCGGTACCCTGCGCATCGGCGCCGTCACCACCGCAGAGTATCTTTTGCCGCCGATGCTGGTGCAGTTCACCACCGAACGGCCGGACGTGCGCATCAAATTGCAGGTAGGCACCCGTAACGACATCCTCAATATGCTGGGCAAGCATGAAATCGATCTCGCCATCATGGGAACGCCACCACGCGAGATGCGCACCAATGCGGCACGCTTCGCCCGCCACCCGATGGCATTTGTCGCCAGCCCCGGTCACCCGCTGATGCAGAAGACGAAGGTCACGCTGGCCGACATCATGGACACGAACCTGCTGGTGCGCGAACGCGGATCGGGTACCCGGACTGCCATCGAAAGGCTGTTCAAGGAAGCAGGCTACCCATTGCGCATCGGCTCCGAGCTGTCGAGCAATGAGGCGATCAAACGGATGGTGGTGGCCGGCTTGGGCGTCGCCTTCCTGTCCGTTCATGCCTGCACGCTGGAATTCGAGGCCGGCCTGATGGGCAAGCTGGCGATGGCGGAAAACCCGGTGGAAGCGGACTGGTATGTGATGCACCTCGCGGACCAGCATATCCCGACAGTCGCCGCGGCATTCCAGGACTTCGTGGTCGAGAATGGGCAGGAAATCGTGCGGCGACAGCTTGAGGCCTTCCACAGGGATGCGGCGAAGGTGCGGCCTTCCGGCAAGAAGGCGCGTGCCTAGGCCGTCAGTTCTGTCGGAAGACACTCGCGCGACTTGCTGAAAAACGATCTGTCACGCGCTGGCAGTCCTGACGTCTCCACATCCAGTTGTGCCAGTGAGCGACTGGCGGCAACCATGTCACCTTCGTGCGCGGCATACCACGCATGCTCGAACCAGAGACTGCAGCGTTGCAGCACACCGTAGCGGAACTCGCCGCGCTTCTGGCGCGCCAGCAACTGTTCGGCAAGCGCTCGCCACGAGACGGCCAGGGGCGGGAGCGCGCCGGACAGGCCGGAACGTGCGCATTGCGAGGCCGCTTCTTGCGGGGACAAGACCTCGAGAGCGCGAAACGCCGCGAGCGACGGCCGCGCCGTATGCGGATGCTCACCGCGCGCAATACGCATCAGGAAAATCGCATTCCATGCCGATTGCCCGGCAAGGCCTGCACAATGGCACAACCATTCGCTGGACAGCAGCCAGCGCAATGCCTCCGCCCGCATGTCCGGCAGGTTCCCGCCGCCCACGCCTTCACATGCCGAAAGCCAGGTCGCCATGCCGATGTTCGCCATGACCTGTTGCGCCGCATCGAACGATCCCAGTTCGAAGGCCGCGTCGAGTGCGATCGCGAAATGATTCATCGCCTCGCCCATCACCTCCTGGCGTTCCGGGAATTCCTTGCTTTCCAACGCACGGTCGCGCTTGAGCAGCGCATTCAGGTTATGCCACTCGAAGCGCACACGCGGATGAAAGCGCACGATCGTTGCGCGCGGTTCCATCCTGCACATCGCCTCCAGCAGTGCTTCGGTCAGCGTCCAGTCCCGTTCGCTGTAAGCGCACCATGCGGTGAGGATCTGTTCCATCGCATCGAGATAACCGCCCTCGTCCGTGCGCCCTTCCCGGATCGCGCGACGCAGTTGCCGCAAGGCCTTGCGCGCCGCGTCCAGGTCGTCGAGACGGCGCCATACCTGCGATTCGCCGAGAGCGGCAAGCGCATGCTGGAGAGGATTACCGGCCAGGGTCGAAGCCCGTTTGAACCCGGCCAATGCACCGCTCGCCTGCCCCTCGCCGAGCGCGGACAGCAGTCGCCCCTGGCGCATGTCCTGCTGCGCCATCGCGAACGCCACCCAGTAGTCGGCACGCAGCGGCAAGCTGGCCGGCGCGGGCGAATTCTCCGGCTTGCTGCGCCGGCCGAGAAAACCCAGCAGTTCCGCCTGCGTGGCCGGTTTTCCCTCGACCGTGCAGGCGATGCCCTCTTCTACGCCGGCAGGCAGCCAGAACGGTCCCTGGCTGCGCCGGTCCTGACTCAGGAAGCGCGGATCGGCCACGGTGTCTTCGCCCCAGCCGGCGAGCACGCCCCAGCGCACGAAGTCCTTGAAAGCGCGACTGATGAACATGCGCAGGCTGCGTGCATCGGGGAACTGCTGCCGGAGTTCGGCCAGCCGGACGATGCCGGAAGACGCTTCGAAGCGGCGCGCATAGTACAGCCGCACCAGGAACCACAAGGACTGGTAAGGCGCACGTTTTCCGTCGACGGTCTGCGGTCCGGTGAGTTCGATGTGGAGCGGCGGTGGCATCGGAGTAAGGACAAAGGAACGGCCTATTATTGCCCAAATTCATTCCACGTTCCGGCGATGTGACAGGCGTTACACCCGTTACCGGCGCCGCATGCAGCCGCCTTGCCGTATGCGCGTGCCGATCACTACGATGCAAGCCTTTACGACAAGGAGAAGACATGAACAAACTATTTCGCATCGTGCTTGCAGCAACCGCCTCGTTCATCAGCCTGGGCGCGTCCGCCACGGAGATGGTCGACCGCCCCGATCTCGCCACGCACTTCACCTCCAGCGGCGTACAAGGCACCCTCGTCCTGCTGGACACTGCCGCCGACCGGATCAGCGTCCACAACGCCGGCCGTGCGCAGCGACGCTTCGTGCCGGCCTCGACCTTCAAGATCCTCAACAGCCTGATCGCCCTCGAAACCGGCGCAGTGAAGGATGAAAACGAGATCCTGCCCTACGGCGGCAAGCCGCAACGCTTCAAGCAATGGGAGAAGGACATGGCAATGCGTGAGGCAATCAAGGTCTCCAACGTGCCGATCTACCAGGAAGTCGCGCGGCGCGTCGGACCGGAACGCATGTCACGATTCGTGAGGCTTGCCGGGTACGGCAATGCCGATATCGGGGATATCGTCGACCGCTTCTGGCTCGACGGTCCGCTCGCGATTTCCGCAATCGAGCAGGCGAAGTTCGTCGCACGCCTCGCCCGCCGCCAGCTTCCTTTCAGCGAACGCAGTCAGGCCGTGGTGCGCGACATTATCAAGCAGGAGGAAACAGCGACGTACGCGATGTTCTCGAAGACGGGATGGGCGTTCGCAGATACACCTGCAAATTCAGGATCGAAGCCCGCCGAGCTTGGCTGGCTGGTTGGCTGGGTCGAGCGCGAAGGCAAGGTGTATGCCTTTGCGCTGAACATCGACATCTACAAGGACGAGGACGCGGCAAAACGCCAGGTGATTGTCCGTAAGTGCCTGCAATCTCTTGGCGTGCTATAACCTACTGCCCTGAGCTATGCATCGTCTCGTCGGCAGCCAATACCTGCTTGCCGGCCCCGCCAACCGGCAGTTCGAGCGGCTTGACCTCGACGGTCGCCACGCCGTCCTTCTTCATGCCGAGTTTCTCCGCGACCCTGGGCGTCACGTCGACGATGCGGCCGTCGACGTAGGGCCCGCGGTCGCGGATCTCGACGATTTCACTCTTCCCGTTTTCCAGGTTGGTGACTTTGGCCTTGGTGCCAAGCGGCAGCGTCTTGCTGGCGGCAATGTTGGCATTCGGATCCATCGGCGTGCCGTCGGCCATCTTTTTGCCGTGGAATTTCTTTCCGTAGTAAGAAGCCTTGCCCTTACGGGCCTTGCCGGAGAGGTCGACCGTATGCTTCTTCTGTTTCGCGGATGCCGATGTTTCCTTTGTGCCGCCGGCGGGCGTTTCGGCCCAGGTTGGTGCACTCATGCATAAAGCGAGTGCAAAAGCCAGCGCGCTGCGACTATTCTTCGTTTTCTTCATGCCTACCCCGTTTGAGCAGATCGCGTCACAAGCAAGACCTTAGAACAACAGATCTTACTTTTTTGAATACAGACTGCCGGAAAGGTTCTGGCATGCTACATCTTGTTACGCTTCCGTTCTTCCTCGTCGTAAAGCTCTTTCCTGGACAGCTTGCCCACCGGCGTCTTCGGCAGCTGGTCGCGAATGTCCAGCGCCTGCACCATCTCGTGCTTGCCCAGGCGGCGCTTGAGGAAGGTTTTCAGTTCTTCGAGCGTGAAGGGCGGCGCGCCGGGCTTGAGCACGACGAAGGCCTTGGGCGACTCGCCGCGGTAGGTGTCGGGCACGCCGATGACGCTGACCTCGGCCACTGACGGATGTTCGTAGATCGCTTCCTCGATCAAGCGCGGATATACGTTGAAGCCGCCGCACAGAATCATGTCCTTGGTGCGGTCGACGATGAAGACGAAGCCGTCGTCATCCATCCACGCCACGTCGCCGGTGCGGAAGAAACCGTCGCGCGTCATCGCGGCAGCGGTCGCCTTCGGGTTCTTCCAGTAACCCTTCATCACATTCGGGCCCTTGATGCACATCTCGCCGCGCTCGCCGGGCGGCACTTCGACGGAAGGATCGTCGACGCTGACGAACTTGAACATCACGCCGACCGTCGGCATGCCACACGAACCGACCTTCTGCATGCCATACACCGGCGTGAAGGTGCCGGTGGGCGAGGTCTCCGTCATGCCCCAGCCCTCCACCAGGCAGCAGCCGGTCAGGCGCTGGAAGCTCTGGTTCACTTCTACCGGCAAGGGTGCACCGCCCGAGTTGCAGAATTTCAGCGAACTCAGGTCATGGTTCTCGATGCCCGGATAGTTGATGATGGCGGTGTACATGGTCGGCACGCCGGGGAAGACGGTGATCTTCTTCGCCGCGAGGTCCTTGATGACGGTATCGATCTCGAACTTGGTATGCAGCACCATCTCCGCGCCCATGCGAACGCCGAACAGCATGTTGACCGTCAGCGCATAGATATGGAACAGCGGCAACACGGCCAGCACGCGTTCCCTGCCCTCTTCCAGCACTCGGTTTTCGCCGCTGGTCACCACGCAGATCTGGCTGACTGCCGTCGTCAGGTTCGCATGCGTGAGCATCGCCCCCTTGGGCAGGCCGGTGGTGCCGCCGGTGTACTGGAGCACCGCGACCGCATCCTCAAGGTTGTCGAGCGCGTGCGGCTCATACGCGCCATGGTTGGCAATCAGGTGCGAGAAGCTGACATGACGGTCGTCCTGCAGCACGTCGACCAGCTGGCCAGTCTTCTGCATGTGGGCGTGCACCGCTTCCGGATTGCCGCTCATCTCGGCGATATTGCCAACCACCAGCCGCTTCAGCCGCGTGCAGTCGAGCAGGCGATCCATCTGCGGATACAGCAACGCGAGGTCGAGCGTGACGATGATATCGGTCTCGCTGTCTCCGACCTTGTGCTCGAGCACCTTCTCGGCATCCAGCGGCGAGTAATTGACGACCGAGCCGCCGGCCTTGAGCACGGCGAAGAAGCTGATGACGTAATGCGGTGTATTCGGCAAGTACAGGCCGACATGTACACCCGGCTTCACACCGAGCTGCTGGAAGCCCTTGGCAGCGCGATTGACCAGGTCCTGCAGCTCCCGGTACGTGATGCGCCGGCCCATGAAGTCGAGCGCCGCATTATTCGGCCACTTCGCGGCTGCGTCATCCAGCAATTGCTGCACAGGCGAGGTCGGCAATTCGGCATCCCAGTGGATGCCCGGCGGGTAGTTTTTGGTCCACGGGAACTGGATGTCGCGCTTCATGCCTGGTCTGTTCCTTTATTCAAAAGAAAAAAACCGCCCCGGAAAGGAAGCTGTACGGGCTTCCAAGTCCGGCGCGGTGCGGGAGACTTCGTCAAGAATTTGTACCTAGAGCGGATTGCGGACCGGTTTTGGGGGCGCGCAGTCCCGAGAACCGGCTGAATGCTAGGCGCAGCGACGCGACGTGGTGATTCCACGGCAAGAAGCTGCAACACCGCAGGCGGCCGGTTATCGGGACTGCCCGAAGGGTTCGGTCGAGAAGGGACGCATTGCGTTGTTGCGACGCTTGCGCAGACGCCCAGTCTGAGCGGCGCGCCGCGGACTCGGCGTCCCCCCGCACTGCATCCCTTCTCGACCGAACGCGCCCCCAAAACCGGCCCTCAATCCGCTCTAGATTGCAGTCAATCCGCCATCCACCGCCAGTTGATGTCCGGTTACGAAGGACGCCGCGTCGGAACACAGCCACACAGCGGCATTGGCAATCTCATCCGCCTCGCCGAGACGGCCGATCGGATGCACCTTCACGATCATCTTCTCGCGGCGTGGCTCGCGTTCCAGCGCGCGCTCGAGCATGGTGGTGCGGATGATGCCCGGGCAGACCGTATTGATGCGAATACCGGCCTTGCCGTATTCCGCCGCCGCGGTCTTGGACATGCCGACCACCGCATGCTTGCTGGCTGCATAGAGCGGCTGCAAGGGCGCGCCGACCAGTCCGGCTACCGACGCGGTGTTGACGATCGCGCCGCCGCCCTGCTTGAGCATCTGGCGAATCTCGTGCTTCATGCACAGCCACACGCCCTTGACGTTGACGCTCATCAGGCGGTCGAAGGTTTCTTCGTCGGCTTCGGCCAGCGGAAGGTGTTCGATCTCGATACCGGCGTTGTTGAATGCACAGTCCAGGCGTCCGAACTGCCTGACGACGCCGGCGACCATCGCGTCGACCTGGTCCGCCTTTGAGATATCCGTCTTCGTGAAGAAGGCTTCGCCGCCTGCCTGCGCGATCAGCGCGACGGTCTCTTCGCCGCCTTTCGCGTCGACGTCGACGACTGCCACACGCGCGCCTTCACGCGCGAATGCGATGGCAGCGGCGCGGCCGATGCCGCCAGCTGCGCCGGTCACCAATACCGATTTGCCTGTAAATCCTTGATTGCTCATAGTGTCCGTCTGTCTGATTTTGGGGAAATCCGCGCACCGTTTGAACCGGTGCGTCGGTATTCCTCATATTACTTGTACTTCTTCAGTTCCAGCTTGCCGATCTGGTTGCGATGCACTTCATCCGGACCGTCGGCGATGCGCAGTGAGCGTGCACTTGCATAACCATGCGCCAGCACCGGGTCAGCCATGCCGCCGCCGCCGTGCGCCTGGATCGCCCAGTCGATCACTTGGCAGGCCATGTTCGGTGCCGCCACCTTGATCATACCGATCTCCTTCAACGCGGCCTTGTTGCCGACCTTATCCATCATGTCGGCGGCGTTGAGCACCAGGAAGCGGGCCTGGTCGATCAGGATACGGGCTTCGGCAATGCGCTCCAGCGTGACGGTCTGTTCTGCCACCGGCTTGCCGAAGGCGACGCGGTTCAGCGTGCGCTTGCACATCTTTTCCAGCGCGCGCTCGGCGAGGCCAATCAGGCGCATGCAATGGTGGATACGGCCGGGGCCGAGGCGGCCCTGGGCGATTTCGAAACCGCGGCCTTCGCCCAGCAGGATGTTCTTCGCAGGCACGCGCACGTTCTCGAACAGCACTTCGCCATGGCCGTGCGGCGCGTCGTCGAAGCCGAGCACCGGCAGGTGGCGCAGGACGGTGACGCCGGGGGTGTCGCGCGGCACCACAATCATCGACTGCTGCTTGTGCAGCTCGGCGTTCGGGTCGGTCTTGCCCATGAAGATGAAGACCTTGCAGCGCGGATCGTTGGCGCCCGACGACCACCACTTGCGGCCGTTGATCACGTAATGGTCGCCGTCGCGCTCGATGCGGCTTTCGATATTGGTCGCGTCGGAAGAAGCGACTGCCGGTTCGGTCATCGCGAAGCAGGAGCGGATCTCGCCTGCCAGCAGCGGCTTGAGCCATTCTTCCTTCAGTTCCTCGCTGGCGTAGCGCTCCAGCGTTTCCATGTTGCCGGTATCGGGCGCGGAGCAGTTGAATACTTCCGCAGACCAAAGTGCACGGCCCATGATTTCGCACAACGGCGCGTATTCGAGGTTGGTGAGACCGGCACCGTTCTTGGACTGCGGCAGGAACAGGTTCCACAGGCCGGCCGCCTTGGCCTTCTGCTTCAGCTCCTCCATGATCTTGGTCGGGATCCAGGCATTGCCCTTCAGGCGGTTCGCCTCGATCTCGTTGAAGAACGCGTCCTCGTTCGGATAGATGTGTTCATCCATGAACGCGGTGAGGCGCTTCTGAAGTTCCTTGACCTTGCTGCTGTACTCGAAATCCATTTGTTGCTCCATGAAAGTGTGCAATGGTGCACGCGAGGGTTGGTGTTGTTGTAGCTTGCGGTTGGATATGTGTTTGTTATTGTCTTGGCTCGATGTTGCGCGCAGTCGCCAGCGCGGTCGCGCACAGCGTCTCCTGCCCGTCGCGCACCGAATACACGTCGGCGCTGCTGAGGGTAATGAGCTTGCCGGCATTGACGACCTTGCCGCGCGCGACCAGCTTTTCGCCGTTGGCAGGGGCGACGATCTTCAGTGTGCAATCGATGCTGGCGTTGATCCATCCGGGCGGCAGCAGCGTGCCGGCGGCGGCGATTGCAGCGAAATCGGCCGCGGCGAAGATGGCGGTCGCCTGCATCTGCCCGGGACGAAAGCTCAGCTCGTCGCGGTAAGGGATTTCAACTTCGACTTCTCCGGGTGCGATGCTGGCGAATTGCAAACCGACGGCTTTGGCCATCGGCATCGTGAGGACAGTACTGCGGAGCGTCTCTGCATAAGCAGGATTGGACGCTTGCATGGATGTGGTCATCATTGTTCTCCTGGCTAGTTGCCTGCGCTCCCTGTGGGTTTTGCGGAGGCTTGGCAGGACGAGGATCGCCCGCCCTGCTGCCGTTTCTTGTATTTACCGCTTCTATCTCCAGCCACTCTCACTGCTAAAACTTATCCGAGCAAATACCCGCCATCGACGTTAATGCAGGTGCCGGTGGTGTAGCTTGCCGCGTTCGATGCCAGGTAGAGCACCGCACCGGCCATCTCGTCCGGCTGCGCTACGCGGCGCATCGGCACGTGCGGCATCATCTTGTTAAGTACGGCCGGGTTGTGCACCAGTGCTGCGGCGAACTTGGTATCGGTCGGACCGGGCAGCAGCGCGTTCACACGCACGCCGTATTGCGCGCATTCCTTCGCGAAGGCCTGCGTCATCGAGATGACCGCCGCCTTGGTGATCGAGTAGATGCCCTGCATGTCCCCGGGGATGACGCCATTGACCGAGGCGACATTCACGATGCTGCCGCCACCATTTTTCTTCATCAGGTTCGCACCCTGGAGCGATGCGTAGAAGTAGCCGCGGATGTTGACGTCCACCGTCTTCTGGAAGGACGACACATCGGTTTCGAGGATGTGGCCGAAATACGGGTTGGCGGCGGCATTGTTGACCAGCACATCGAGACGACCGTGCTTTTTTTCGATCTCGGAAAAGAGCGCTTCGATCTGTGCCATCTCGCCGATGTGGCAAGCCAGCGTTTCGGCAGAGCCGCCCGCTTCGCGGATGGCGGCAACAACGGCTTCGCAGCCTTCCACCTTGCGGCTGGAAACGATCACATGCGCGCCGTAGGCGGCGAGGGTCTTGGCGATGGACTCGCCGATGCCGCGGCTGGCGCCGGTGACGAGGGCGATCTTGCCGGAGAGGTCGAACAGATTGGCGTTGCTCATGCTGATAGTCCTTGAGGGTGTTATGAACTGGATTGGGGGTCGCGCAGCCCCGAGAACCGGCCGAATGCTAGGCGCAGCGACGCGTCGTGGTGGTTCCACGGCAAGGAGCTGCAACACCGCAGGCGGCCAGTTCTCGGGGCTGCCCTTCGGGTTCTTGCGAGAAGGGACGCATTGCGTTGTTGCGACGCTTGCACAGACGCCCAGTCTGAGCGGCGCGCCGCGCCTAGCACTGCATCCCTTCTCGCAAGAACGCGACCCCCAATCCAGTTCATAACACCCTCTAACGATAGGTAATGGCTTCGGGCTGGCCCAGCCATTCGAGGTGGGCGTAGTTGTTCAGGTAGCTCAGGGTGACGCGTCCCGGCTGGTAGAAGAGCTTGGTCAGCGCGCAGTTCACCAGCGTCCAGTTCAGTTCAGCCACTTGGCGGTCGGACAGGCCGAGCACGTGCTGGCAAATCGTCGAAATCGTGCCGCCGGAGGTGAACACAATGATGGTCTGCGACTTGTCGGCGCTTTCCACCAGGCGCTGCAGCGCGTCGACGCAGCGGCGCTGGAATACCGGCCAGGGTTCGCGGTAGTCGCCGTCGTACTGGCCGCTCATCCAGCGCGACATCGCCGCCTGGAAAATGTCCTGGAAGGCATACTTGGCCTTGGGGCTGGACGCGAGGAAACGCTTCACCTCCTCCGGATCATCCCATTCCGGGCGGTGGCGGATCAGCACTTCGTGGTGATCGTACTCATCGAAGCCGGGGTCGGTCTCCCAGTCGGTATCGACGCGGTGGGCCTTGGGCAATGCCGCAATGCAAGCGTCTGCAGTCTGGCGGTGGCGCTTCAGACTGCCAGTGACGACGCGGTTGAATTTCTGACGGGAATTGGCAAACCACTCGCCCAGCAGGCGCGCCTGCTCGACACCGAGCTCGGACAACTGGTCGTAGTTCGAGCTGCCGAAGGATGCTTGTCCGTGGCGGACCAGGTAGATCTGTCCCATCGCTTGCCTTCCATGATTGCCGGGTTGAGGAAAGCATATCGCCGGGGTTAGAATCGATCAAATGAATAGTTATTATCTAATTCTATAAATATCATGCATATTTCTCGGATCGACCTGAACCTCTTCACCGTCTTCGAAGCCATCTATACCGAAGGCAGCGTGACACGCGCCAGCCAGAAGCTGAACCTGACCCAACCGGCGATCAGCCATGCTTTGGGGCGGCTGCGGCAGATGTTCGACGACCCGCTGTTCGTGCGCCAGGGACATGCGATGGTATCGACGCCGCTGGCGCGCAGCATCATCGACCCGATCCGCGCCTCGCTGCGCAGCCTGGAAGTGACGCTCAACGGCGTGCATGCCTTCGATCCGGCGACGACGGAAAAGAAATTCAACATCGCGCTGCGCGACGTGCTGGAAGCAACCATCCTGCCGCCGCTGATGCTGCGAGTGAGCGAAAGTGCGCCGCTGGTAGATATCGCGGCCAGCCACGTGGACCGGCGCGAACTGCAGAGCGAAATGGCGGCCGGCACGCTGGACATGGCGATCGATGTGCTGCTGCCGCTGCCGAACGACATCATGCACACCCGCATCTACCAGGATTCGACCGTAGTAGTGGTTCGCAAGGGACATCCGCACATCTACGGCAAGCTCGACATCGACACTTACCTGAAGCAGGACCACATTCTCGCCAGCTCACGCCGGCGCGGGCCGGGTCTGGAGGATTTCGAATTGAGCCGCTTCGGACTCGAGCGGCGCATCCGCCTGCGTTGCCAGCACTATTTCGCCGCCTGCCGCGTAGTAAGCCAGAGCGACATGGTGCTGACCATGCCAGGCCGCTATGCGCGCATCGCCAACGAACAGTTCGGCAACCAGATCCTGCCCTTCCCGTTGGAAGTGCCGGCCTTCGATGTCTTTCTCTACTGGCATGCGAACGTGGACAACGATCCGGCGAACCGGTGGCTGCGGGAGCAGGTGATCGAGTCGATACGGTAGAACAGGCAAAATCAGGAAAGAAACTCCCCAAGACTTGTCACCACGTTCCAGACGCAAAACAGGAACAGACAAATCCCTGCAATAATCAGCAACCCGCCCGACACCTCTTCCAGCAGGCGTCTTATGCCTCGCATCGTCTCTCCCTCAGGAT
This sequence comes from Noviherbaspirillum sp., assembly GCA_035627275.1. Lineage (GTDB taxonomy): Bacteria > Pseudomonadota > Gammaproteobacteria > Burkholderiales > Burkholderiaceae_D > Noviherbaspirillum. Next base: position 17,931 of record DASPMC010000103.1, on the reverse strand, counting down.
ATAGTCCAACGTGTTCCTCAGGGTTTGAGCATTCAGAAACGCCTTGATGATGTATCCGTCGGCGCCTGCCTCCGCAGCAGCGGCGATGCTTTCGTCATCCGATTGGGAAGTAACCATCAACACCGGCAGATGCGCCAGATCGGCCGTGGTGCGAATCGCGCGTAGCAGCGCCATGCCGCTCATGACCGGCATGTTCCAGTCAGTGACGATGAAATTGATCGGGCTATCGAATGTGCAGCCACGCGCCAAGAGCTTGAGTGCCTGCTCTCCATCTTCGGCTTCGGACACCTTCATGCAACCGATCTCCCTCAGCAGGGAAGAGACGATCCACCGTACGGTGGGCATGTCATCGACAACAAGGAAATGAAACTCGGAGAGCATGGAAAAAGACCTCCCGCTTGTCATGGCCGGCGCGGCTGTTCGACAGGAAAAGAAAAGCGGCACATCTCCGGCTTCCTGCAACGAGGGACCTGCCGCTGTTCGCTCATGTTTCATTAAACCTCAACATTGACGTTAAAGTCAAATTCACAATGACATTCAAGTCATTCTTCTCAGGCATGAATGGGCTGACCATGCAAGCCACTCGGACAGGTGGCGTATGGCAAGAACGAAGCGGACAAACAAGGAACTGGCGACACAAATCGGCCTGGCGATACGCGCCCAGCGCAAGATCGCAGACATGACGCAGGAAGCACTGGCGGAAGCGGTCGAGTTGCAGTCGGAAACCATATCCCGCTTTGAAAACGGCCAGCGTACGCCGAGCATCGAAAAACTGGTGGACATCGCCGATGTCCTGCGAGTCCCTGTTACCGCCTTCTTCGAATACGTAAATGATGCGGGCGCGCCGCAGGATGCCGACCCATACGCGCAAAAAATCAGTGCCGCGCTGGATAAGCTGACGGAGGAAGGAAAGAACTTCGTGCTGGTGGTCGCGCAGGACTATGCGCGCTATCACCTGACGAAATCCGGAAAAACACGAAAGAAGGGCTGAAGCCCGCCGCCCGGCGACGCGCGGGCGGCACAAGCAGAATCATCCGGCGAGCCGTTTCGCCACCGACGTCCTGCCGCCAGGAGACGGCACGGCCAATACCGGCCGCAACTGCGCGACGGCAGCCGGGCTGGCCGGCTGATTCACCGGCGCACTCGACCGATACCCCATCCGGAATCCGCCCCAATGCCTGCCGTTCACGTAGATCGGCACGGAGAGATCGTGCATGACCTCGCCGGTGTCACGCTTGTAGGTCTGCAACAGGAAGGGCCGGGTATTGGAGCCGCAGCGCGAACCGGTGCGATCGTTGAAGATCCGCTTGGTCCGGTTGTTTACCAGGTCGGTGTCATAGTTGCCCGTCAGCGGCTTGGAGAATTTCCGGTTATGCGTCGGGAAATAGCCGTTGTTGTCGACGGCGCCCGCATAGGCGATCTGCGGCATGCGCTCGAGGATGGACTCCTGGATGGCGGGCAGCACGCGGTCGGTAAAATCGTCGAAAGCTGTCTTGTGTTTAGGCGGATTGGTCTTGGGGATCGGTCGGTAGGTGCGGTCGAACAGTGCCGTCTCGGTGATCTGGCCGCTCGCAATCGCCTGCTCGAACAGCTTGCCGACGTCGCCCGCCGCTTGCTGCGCGACTTCGCGGATCTCGTCATGCGCGGTTTTCGCATGGCATTCGGTCGCTGCATCGAACAGGCCTTCCGCACGTTCAGTCAGGTCCATTGCCGACTTCGACGCCAGCGGCAGCTCCGCCTCGGTGGACAGCATGCCGTCGCGGATGTGCGAAATCGCTTCGGCAATGCGGCGCGTGGTTTCCACATGTTCGCGCGAGGCCGCCGCGATCTCTTCGATCTCGCCCTGCGAGGTGCCTGCCAGGCGTTCGATGTTGCCGAGGAATCCGTGCACCTTCTCGACGTTTTGCGCAGCTTCCTGCACCTTGCCCGTCAACGCGCCCATGCCGGCGCCGGCACGTTCCGCTTCCTCGTTGATTTCCCTCACCATGACACCGATGTCGTCGGTCGCCGACTTCGTGCGTTGCGCCAGCTGACGCACTTCGCCGGCCACCACCGCGAAACCGCGACCGTGCTCGCCGGCCCGTGCTGCCTCGATGGCGGCGTTCAGCGCCAGCAGGTTGGTGCGCGCGGCGATCTCGTTGATCACCTCGGTGATCACATGGATGCGGCGCGCCTTGTCCTGCAGCTTGCTCATCATGCCGGATGCCGTTTGCGCGTCCTCGCGCGCATTGCTGATCTGGCGCAGGCCCTGGTCTACCTCCGTCCGGCCGGCCACACTCTCCGCGCGCACATCGGCCGCAACCTTCGATGCCCGTTCCGCATTGGCCGCAATCTGTTCGGTCGCCTGCGCAGTCTGCGCCGCCGCACCCACGATGTCCTGCGTCGTCTGCAAGTCGACATCGACCTTCTTCTTGATCGAATCGACGAAATACGAGGTCTCGGCCGAGCCGATCATCAGGTGGTCGATCTCCGCACCGACTTTTTGCGCGAAGACGTCGTTGCCGCTCGCCCCGCTGGCGTTGACCAGCATCGTTACCGCGATCCCGGCTACGCATGCAATGAATCCGGCGGTAAATGGGTTGACCTCGATGCCAGCCAGCGATTCGACGCCGGCGAGCAGCGCGCTCACCGCAAGCGCACAGGCAAGCAGAAACAGATTTCGTAACAACGGAGTTTGCATCTTTGCCACTCTTTCATCAAAGTGAGATCAACGCGTAATGCGACCGCAATGACAGGATCAACGAGGAATGTCAGGTGCGGGCGCAACCATCGCATGACTCGAGCGAGATGCCTTTCATCATACTGTCGATTGAAGGCAAAACACCGCCTGGCAAGACAGGTGAGTATTTTTGAAGATCTACTGTTGCGCTCCCGCAATGCCGTTCGTGCAAGCTCCTCGTTGAGCCGATCGGAATACCGTACGTGCGGCGGCATCCATTCACAAAGGCAGGGCTGAAAAGCCGGTTTATGGCCGGCCTGATGCATTGCAGAGAAAGCGAGTGGTATCGCCGACGGCAACTGGCGTGATCCGGGCGTGTCCGGAGCCGTCGATCATGAGGGTGAAAAATTACTGGGCGCTTACAATCGACGGACCGCAAGCCCATGACTTGAACCAATTAACCGAACGTTCGTGCCCAATCCGCCAACCGCACAACGCGTGCAGTTGGCGGATTGGCAGGCTACGATTCCGGCCTCGTCATGCCCTCCGGTCTCACCCAGAGGTCAAATTGATCTTCCGTGACGAAGCCCAATGCGAGCGCAGCCTGCTTGAGCGTCAGGCTTTCGCGGTGCGCATGTTTGGCGATCTGCGCCGACTTGTCGTAACCGATGTGCGGCGCAAGCGCGGTGACCAGCATCAGCGAGCGTTCCATCAGTTCGCCGATGCGTGTGCGGTTGGCCTCGATACCGCGCGCGCAGTGCGCATCGAAGCTGCGCATGCCGTCGGCGAGCAGGCGGACGCTCTGCAGGAAGTTGTGCGCAATCACAGGCTTGAACACATTGAGTTCGAAGTTGCCCGACGCGCCGCCGATGTTGATGGCGACATCGTTGCCGAACACCTGGGTGCAAAGCATGGTCATCGCCTCGCATTGCGTCGGGTTGACCTTGCCCGGCATGATGGAGCTGCCCGGCTCGTTCTCGGGTATCGTGATTTCGCCCAGCCCCGAGCGCGGACCGGAGGCAAGCCAGCGCACATCGTTGGCGATCTTCATCAGCGCAGCGGCCAGCGTCTTGAGGCCGCCGTGCGCGCCCACCATTCCATCATGTCCGGCCAGCGCGGCGAACTTGTTGGCCGCGCTGCGGAACGGCAGGCCGCTACTGTTTTCGAGCTCTGTGCAGACGCGTTCACCGAACTCCGGATGTGTGTTCAGGCCAGTACCCACTGCGGTGCCGCCGACTGCCAGTTCGCACAGCGAAGGCAGCAAACTCTCGATCAGCGAACGCGCGTGATCGAGCTGGGCAACATAGCCGGAGAACTCCTGCCCGAGCGTGAGCGGCGTCGCATCCTGCAGATGGGTGCGGCCGATCTTCACGATATCGGCAAACTCGGCGGCCTTGTGCCCCAAGGTGGCGCGCAACGCATGCACTGCAGGAAGCAGTCCGTTCGTGATCCCGGCAGCAGCGGCAACATGCATCGCCGTCGGGAAAATATCGTTCGACGACTGCCCGAGGTTGACGTCGTCATTCGGGTGCACGCGGCGCTCCTGGCCGCGCGAACCGCCCAGCAACTCGGATGCACGGTTGGCCAGCACCTCGTTCATGTTCATGTTGGTCTGGGTGCCCGAGCCGGTTTGCCACACGGACAGCGGGAATTCATCCCGGTGCAACCCTTCAATCACTTCGTCGGCAGCCCGGATGATTGCATCCGCCTTGACGGCATCGAGGCGGCCGAGGTCGCGGTTGACAACCGCGCATGCGCGCTTGACTGCAGCAAGCGCGTCGATCAGTTCCCGCGGCATGCGCTCCGTTGATATGCTGAAGTAGTCGAGCGAGCGCTGGGTCTGTGCGCCCCACAAGCGGTCGGCCGGTACTTCGATCGGCCCGAATGTGTCGCGTTCGGTTCTCGTTGCATTCATTCTTCACTCCCATATGACGTGTGAAGTTTGATCGGTAATCGACGTCCGCGTTCCGGATGTGATTCAGGAATCCGTGCGACAAGTTTCGCCGTCGAAACGATGTTCATCCTTCCTGCAAAAACGAGCTGTACGGGCTGCGATCGATACGATACAGCACCAGGACCAGTCCGAGCGTGGACAGCACGAGCAGTGCCGGTCCGAACAGCCAGAATGCGAGCGGCACGGTGACGAAGTAAGCACGCATTCCGATAGTGTAGAACGCGCCCGCCTGGTTCAGCCGCTGCGCCACCCATTCGGGCGCGAGCGGCCCCTGCGCATCCGCAGCTGGCAAGCTGACCATGAATACCACGTGGTTGAGCACGCGGATCGTCATCGCAAAGGCGAAGAAGGCGACGATCAGCGCGCTGAGCAGGCACAGGATCTTTACGATCCACAATTCGGGCGCCTGCGAGCCGCCGATGTTGAGCGCATGCCAGGTACGGGCCAGGCTTTCCGCTTGCCCCGACAGCGTGAGTGTGCCAATGATCAGCAGGATGGCCGACGACGCCTTGAAGGTCGCCGCCATCACATAATTGCGCAGCGCCTGCACCGCCATGATGTCCTTGGTTCGATCGCGCATCACGGCTTCAACCCACAGCATGCGCGCCTTCTGATTGATCGCGTGAATCGTGAAATCCGGATTGCGGCGCACCCGCGCCATCAGGAATAGGTAATAGGAGATAAACAGCGCTGCGCTGACGATGATCGCGAGCGTGTCCAGGTGAATGGCGTTCAATTGAGTTTTCCCCCGTATTCAATATGCGCACATGTTAACCGCGAAGGCGGTTTTGGTCAGCACGCGCCTGGGAGGCGTTCAGGTACCCACATCAGCGATCGGGGGCGCCAGCGCGTCCTTGAGGCTGGCACCGCGCAGCATCCAATAGTGGCGGAAGGCCTCGCGGATGCCTTCGCGCAGTTGCGTCTCGTCCCAGGGCTTCGGATAGAAACGGAAGATCTCGCCGCGATTGACGGCGTCGATGACGGTATCGAGCGCCGCCTGGCCGGAGATCATGATGCGCACGGTATCGGGATAAAGCGTCTTTACCCGCCCGAGCAATTCGCTGCCGGTCATCTCCGGCATGCGCTGGTCGCACAGCATTACCTGCACCTGGTAGCGGCCGAGCAACTCGAAAGCATCATCCGGATTCATGGCGACCAGCACATGGTAGCCGTCCAGCCGCAGGATCCGTTTGAGCGCCGAAGCCATGCCGGGATCGTCGTCGACAATGAGCAGGCTTTGTGCGTGCGCATTGATGGCATCCCTGGGCAACTGGAGCTTCCGGCGGCTGCGCAGCAGGAACTCGCATTCCTCCGCCGGCAGCGGCTTGCTGAAGTAATAGCCCTGCATGAAATCGCAACCGTGCCGCTGCAGGTAACCCAACTGCGCTTCGGTTTCCACGCCTTCGGCGATGACTTTCAGGCGCAGGCTGTGCGCCAGCGAGATGATGGACAGGACGATGGCCGCATCGTCCGGATCGAGCGTGATGTCGCGTACGAAGGAACGGTCGATCTTCAGCACGTCGATCGGGAAACGCTTCAGGTACGCGAGGCTGGAATAGCCAGTACCGAAGTCGTCGATCGACAGGTGGACGCCGATGGCCTTCAGGCCGTGCAGGATGGCGGCCGCCTGTTCGACGTCGTTCATCATCATGCTTTCCGTCAGCTCCAGTTCCAGCAGGTGTGGAGCAATGCCGGTTTCTTCCAGTATTTCCTGAATCGAGGACACCAGGTCTTGCTGGTAGAACTGGCGTGCCGACAGGTTGACCGCCACGCGCACGGGGCCGTGGCCGGCGCGCAGCCATTCGACGCTCTGCCGGCAGGCGGTACGCAACACCCAGTAACCGATCGGCACGATCAAGCCCATTTCCTCCGCCAGCCCCACAAAGCGTGCGGGAGATACCATGCCGAGCACCGGATGCTGCCAGCGGATCAGCGCCTCCACGCCGAGGATGCGTCCCGTACCGAGGTCGACCTGCGGCTGGTAGTGCAGCACGAATTCCTCGCGCTCCAGCGCATTGCGCAAGTCGCCTTCCAGGCGCAGGCGCTCCATCGCGCGGTCGTTCATGCTCGAGGTGTAGAACTGGAAGTTGTTGCGCCCCATTTCCTTGGCGCGGTACATGGCGATGCCGGCATGCTTGATCAGCGTGTCCGCATCGCTGCCGTCCGACGGACAGACGGCAATGCCGACGCAGCATCCCATCACGAATTCATAACCCTCGAGCACGATCGGCCGGGCAATCGCGTCCATGATGCGCTTGACCACTGCCGGCGACAGGTTCTCTTCGTTGCGCTCGGGCAAGATGAGGACGAACTCGTCGGCGCTCAGGCGGGCGATGGTGTCCGACTCGCGCACCGATTCCCGCAGGCGGTCCGCAACAATCGTCAGCAGCTGGTCACCGGCGCGGTGGCCGAGGGTGTCGTTGACGAACTTGAAGCGGTCGAGGTTCAGGAACAGCACCCAGACCGGATGACCGTAGCGCTCCGCATAGGCGCTCGCCTGGCGCAGCCGGTCCTGCAGCAGGTTGCGGTTGGCCAGGCCGGTAAGCGTGTCGCGATTGGCCTGGAATTCCAGTTCGGCCTGGTAGCGCTTGGTCGCAGTGATGTCGTACAACGCGACGACGAAATGGTTCACCTCGTCTGCGTCGTCGCGCACCGGCGCCAGGTAGACGTCGGACCAGATCAGCCTGCCGTCCTTGCCGTAGTTGCGCAGGAGCGCATGCCCTTCCCGCTTATCGCGCGCAGCGGCACGGATCTCCTGGATGCCGGGCTGGTCGCGGTCTTCCGCCCACAGCAGGCTGGAGCTGCGCCCAAGGACGTCGGCCGCCGCATAGCCGGTGATCCGTTCGAACGCAGGATTCACGTATTCGATCGGGTATTGCGGCGGCAATGCGCTGGTGATGATGATGGCATTCGCACTCGCATCGATTGCACGCTGGCGCAGTTGCAGCCCCTCTTCCGCGCGCCTGCGTGCCGCGATGTCCTCGGTGAGCAGTTCGTTTGCGTGCCGCAGCTCCGCGGTGCGCTGCTCGACCAGCTTGTGGATCCGGCGCGAGCGTGACGAGAGCACCTGCATGAAGGCGGCCAGAAGGATGCTGAACAGCGCCCCGGCAATCAATCCGTTCAGCGAACCGGAATGCCGCTGCGTAAAGAACACGGGCTCGGCCGACACGACAATGCGCCAGGTCCTTCCCGCGATATCGAAGTTATGGACCAGCGCCTCCGTCTGGTCGTAGAACAGCCAGCGCGGCGGCCACGACGATGCCGCTTGCCGGAAAGGCGCCGGCCCCTTGCGGAATGCCAGATACCGGTCGTCGAGGCTGGCCGCCGCATAGACGCTGATCCCGATATCCGCATCGTCAAGCAAGCCGTTCGCGCCGAGGATCTTCTCGATCAGGTCGTTTGCATTGAACACGACGGCGGTATCTCCAACCGCGGCCTTGCGCCTGGCCTCCACGGTATCGAGCGGCATGCCGTGGCGATAGACCGGCAACAGCATCAGGAAGCCGCGCAACTTGCCGCCGCCCTGCGCCAGCGTCAGCAGCCCGGTCGATGTCACCTTGCCAGTATCGATCGCGCGCTGGACGGCTTCCAGCAACTGGGCATTGTGGGACACGTCAAGGCCGAATGCGGTTTCGTTGCCGAGCATGGGTTCGATGTAATCCACGACGAGGTAGTGTTCGCGCGGCTCGGCGGGAACTCGCTGTCCGTCCTTGAGCCGGCCCATGGCGAAATCCGGATACAGCTGGCGCATCTGCGCCTCATAGACGTAGCGTTCGTCCGACGAGACGATACGGTGGAAATTGAAGGCTTGGACGTAGGGATGGCGTTGCAGAAGGGGGCCGGTGAACACACGGAACTGCTCACGGCTGACCGTCTCCACGGTGGCGAACAACTGGTTCAGGACCTTCAAGACCTGCACCGTGTCCGTCATCTGTTGGCGGACGGTGGCGGCACGCGCGCCGGCGCGCTGCTGGAAGTCGAGGTCCGCCTTGTCGTGCTCGAGCTGCCGCATGCCGACGAACAGGGCCGCGGTGCAGACGAAACCCGCCGCAAGTGCCAGGGCGGCGGATGCGGACAGATTGAACGGCAAGCGACCTCGCGGCATGAATACTCCGGTAAGAAATGGCTTTCGTCGCTGTAGGTCAAATGGCGAAACGAGCCGGAATGTCGAACCCCGCATAGGGTAGCGCACTTATTGCCTGCGGGAAATAGTGAGTTAAGGTTTTCGCCTTATTGGCAGCTATCGGCTAGCCGGTGTGGTTCTGTTTCAACACCCTATGCATCCCGGTCACTGCGGCCACGCAATACGCCTGCTGCCCTGCCGGACTATATTTAATTAAAGGAATAACAATTTCGCCGGCCATGGAGTATCGTCTGCTCACCCTCTGGAAGCTCGCCGCGCCGCGGCAGCAGGTATACGACACCGTCCGCGACTCGCTCGACTGGCCCTCCTGGTGGCCCGGTTCCGAACAGGTGGAAGAGCTCGATCCCGGCGATGAAGAAGGCATCGGAAGCATCCGGCGCTATGTCTGGAAAGGCAGGCTGCCATACACGCTCACCTTCGTTGCCCGCGCCACGCAGATCGAGGATCCGTGCCTTCTCGCGGCTGACGTCGAGGGCGATCTGTCCGGTTGGGGACGCTGGACGTTTTTGCAGGATAAAGCTGTCACGACCGTCCGCTACGAGTGGCAAGTCCGCACCACGAAGGCATGGATGAATGCGGTCGCACCGCTCACGAAGTCGATATTCGCCAATAACCACCATGCGCTGATGCGCAGCGGCGGAGAAGGCTTGGCCCGGCGGCTCGATGTGCGCCTGGTCGAAGCATATTTCGGGGAACTGCCGGAAGGCAGCTGAAGAAGATGCTGAGAGTGAGACTAGGGCGCGGAGCTCGGACTGCTCAGGCCTTTTTCTCCGCCGGTTCCGGCAACAGGCAGGCGTCGACGATCTGCAGGTCGTTGTCCTTGGCGAAGTTCACGACGAAGTGATACGCCAGCGGCTCGATTTCGCGCAACGCCTCATTCACCACCACCGATTTGACGCCGCCGAGCACAGTCGGCCGCACATAGGGGGAATAGCGCAGGTGGGCACCCGGCCCGCGCATGCCTTCCGGACGAAAGCAGGACATGACTCCACACAAGCGCTCGGCCCAGTCGCTCGGGCGAAACTGCCTGCCGTCGCTGGTAAGACCCTGGATGAAGAACTCGCGTGCAACGGTCTTCGGAGTGGTGGAATCGGCCATGTGTTCGGCTTCTTTCAAATAGCGGCGCTGCTTCTTCGCGCTGTGCGGAATGGGCGAACCGGCTGTGTCGGCTCGGCGCCATTATGCAGCGCCAAGCTTTCAGAGTTCTTGCATATTATATCTTATAGAAGACTTGAAGTGAAACAACATCTCGCAATGTGAAAAATAACAATATTTCTGAAATTGCCACACCGCTCTTCCGCCGCGGTCGAGGCCATAGCGGAGCGCATTCCAGCACGCAATAGCGGACACATCCGCCCGCATTTAGCAGACCGGGAACAATGAAGTGAAGAATAGTCGCCTCGCCGCATGAAGTCACGAATGCGAGCAGTAATCGGGAGGAATTTCAGGGAAGCCGCCGGCGTTCCGGCCGGCGGTAAAGAATCATCCGAGCCAGACGGCGAACGACAGCAGCAGGAGCAGCAGCATCCATAGCAGCAACGCGCGCCAGACCAGGCCGACGGTGCTCTGCAACGCACGGACGGTAGCCTCTTCCCCCGGAGGCGTTTCCGGTTCGATGCCGGCAGCGTCCACCGTGGTCGCGTCTGCGACCGCCAGGTCGGCAGCATTTTCGCGCGCACTACCGAGGCGCAAGCCCATCGCGCCGCCGCCAGCGCAGAGGATGATGCCGATCGCCTCATCCTGCCAGCGATGGGCAAAGTTGCGCCAGGCATAGATCGCATCCTCGAAGTTACCCACTACCGCAAATGCAATCGCCGTCAGGCGCGCAGGAATCCAGTCAATCCAGTAGAAGGCCTTCATCGCAAAGCGGCCGAATGCCTCGTTCCTGAGATGCTCAGGCTCGTTCCATGCCCGCGCCAGGAATTCAGCCACGCGATACAGGATGGCCCCTGCCGGCCCCAAGGGCATGGCAAACCAGAAAAACACGCCAAATACGTGGCGGTGCGTGGTCACCAGCGCGTTTTCGACCGCCACCCGCGAAATCTCGCTGACGCTCATGGCGGTCGTATCCTGCTTGGTCCATTCCGCCAAGAGGCTTCGCGCCGTTGCTTCGTCGCCACTATTAAGCGCGAGCTGGATGGAAGTGAAGTAATGACTGTAGTGGCGGAAACCGAGGGTCAGATAGACCATCAGGACATTCCAAGCCAGCGCAAGCAGCGGGCTGACCTTCGCGCACACCCAGTAAATCAGGAGTGTCGGCACCAACAGCGCCAGCATGGTCACGATCCATGCCAGCCGGCCGTGCCCCTCCTGCCCGGCATTGAACGATGCTTCCATGCGCGCCGCCAGTTGCTTGATCGCGGCGTACATCGGATTGTCCGCCCGCAACGGCTTCAATTGTTCGAACAACAGGGCAAAGAGGATCGAAAGGAAGGTCATCGGGTTGTCGAATGAATCAAGTAGCCGTAACGATAACGCAGTGCAAAGCCGGAATCAAACCGATTGCTTGCCCCTCATCAATCAAGCGCGCAGGAAATGAAACAGATTGCGCAGCATACCGGCAGTCGCCCCCCAGATGAAGAAACGATCGTAAGGCATCGCATAGAAAGCGCGCCGCCCCATGCCGGGTATCTCGAAGCTGCGCCGCTGATGGTTTGCACCGTCCATGAGGAAGGCAAGCGGGACTTCGAAGATCTCTGCAACTTCGAACGGATCGGCGCGCAAGTCGAATGGCGGTCGCACAAGGGACACTACGGGCGTAACCTGGAAGCCGGTGCCGGTGAAGTAGTCTGGCAGCGTACCAAGCACGTCGATATGCTGGCGATGCAGGCCGACCTCTTCCTCCGTCTCGCGCAGCGCGGTTTCGATGGCCGAGGTATCGGACTCGTCGACGCGGCCGCCCGGCAGGCTGATCTGGCCGGCATGGTCGTTGAGGTGTGCGGTACGCTGGGTCAGCAACAGGGTGAATCCGTCGTCGCGAACGACGATCGGCATCAACACCGACGCCGGCGTCAGTTCGCCGGTCTGCTTGCGCATCAGCCGCTCCTCGAAACTCTCAGGCTCCCAGACGGGCGGATTCGCAAAACGCTCACGCAACCAGGATTCGTTCAGGCGCTCGGGAGCCACCGCGGGCTCACCGGCAAAGGATTCAACGGGAAGGGATTCGGGATCGAATATCAGTTTGGACAAATCTGTTCCTTGACGGTGCGGATGATCCGATAACGATTCTAACGTCTTTGGCGCTGACGCTCACGACGCAACGCGGAAAAGAAAAAAGGGCACCACAGGTGCCCTTTTCGCTTGCAGCAATCCGCGATTACTCTGCAGCCTGCCCCGCTACACGGCGGTTCGGCAGCTTTTCCTTGATGCGTGCCGACTTGCCGGAACGCTCACGCAGGTAGTACAGCTTCGCACGACGCACATCGCCGCGACGCTTGACTTCGATAGAAGCGATCAGCGGGGAGTACAGCTGGAAGGTACGCTCCACGCCTTCGCCGGAAGAGATCTTGCGGACGATGAAGTTGGAGTTCAGGCCGCGATTGCGACGTGCAATCACGACGCCTTCGTAGGCCTGTGCACGCTTGCGGGTGCCTTCAACCACGTTGACGTTGACGACAACGGTGTCACCCGGTGCGAACTCAGGGATGTTCTTGCCCAGGCGGGCGATTTCTTCTTGCTCGAGTTTCTGGATCAGATCCATTTTCAGCTCCTTGAACCATCATGCCGGCGCTTGGTGAGTTGTGTGCCCGGTAGAGGATGGGGTTTTACAAATGCGGGTTGCCCCGCGCTCTACTACAAACTACGACTTCAAACTGCTCAAAAACTTTTCGTCAGCCCGCGTCAGCAATCCTGCCTGGCGCGCTCTCACGATCAGGTCAGGCCGCTTCGTTGCGGTCGCCAGCAGCGCCTGTTCGCGCCGCCACTTTTCAATTTCCGCATGGTGCCCGCCCAACAGGACCGGCGGCACCGTCACGCCTTCGTACACTTCCGGCCGCGTGTAGTGCGGACAATCGAGCAAGCCGTTCACGAAGCTGTCTTCAACTGCCGACACATCGTCGTTCAGCACACCCGGCAACTGCCGGATCACGGCATCCATCAACGCCATCGCCGGCAGTTCGCCGCCCGACAACACGAAATCGCCGAGGCTGATTTCCTCGTCGACGCAACGGTTCAGCAACCGCTGGTCCACCGCCTCATACCGACCGCACAACAACACCAGTCCCGGCTCCGTCGTCAGCTGCATTACACGCTCGTGCGTCAGCTGCTTACCTTGCGGCGACATATACACTACGCGCGGCGCCGGCAATCCCTGTTCCGTCTGGCGCGCCTTTGCCGCACCGATAGCCGCCTCCAAGGGCTTGGCCATCATCACCATCCCGGGACCACCGCCGTAAGGCCGGTCGTCGATGGTGCGATAGTTATCGGTCGTGAAATCGCGCGGATTCCAGAGCGACAGGCTGCACTTCTTTTGCTCGAACGCGCGTCGGGTAATACCAGACTGCGTGATCGCGGTGAACATGTCGGGAAAGAGCGTGACGACATCAAATTGCATCTCGACTCATCCCCAAAACCGGGCTAGTAATCCAGCCCCCAATCCACCGTAATTTTCTTTCCTGCCTGGTCGACAGCCTTGACGAACTGGTCGACGAAGGGAATCAGCCACTCTTTCGGTTTCTGATCCACCGCCACGACCGGCGCCACGACTCTCAGAATCGGGTGCGCGCCGTTGTCCATCAGGTCGGCGACCGCACCAAGGGCTTCGCCCTGCAGGTTTTCTACTGCCAAGCCGATCAGATCGACCCAGTAATACTCGTTGTCATCAAGCGGCGGGAAATGGCTGCGCCGGATCTGCACGGCTGCGCCCTTGAGCGCTTCTGCCCCATTGCGGTCCGCCACGCCCATCAACTGGGCGACGACGTCTTCGCCGTGCACTTTCGCCTGCATCATGTCGACATCGCGCAGGACAGGCTTGTCCAGCCACCATGTCTTCGCATGCAGCATCGCGTCCGCGTCTGCGGAATAGGGCCTAATCCTGACCCAGCCCTTGATGCCGTAGGCGCCGGTCACATGACCGACCAACACCAGATCTTCAGGGATCTGCATCCCTGACACCGTCTTGACTGACAAATTCAGCGACTACCTTGAAGCTGAATCAAGCAGCCTTGCCGGCTTGCTTGACCAGACGAGCAACCGTCGGGGACAGTTGTGCGCCAACGCCTTGCCAGTGAGCCAGGCGGTCCGCAGCGATACGGAAACCTTCATCCTTGCCTTCGGCGACCGGGTTGTAGAAACCCAGGCGCTCGATGAAACGGCCGTCGCGACGGTTACGCGAGTCGGTGGCAACGATGTTGTAGAACGGGCGCTTCTTGGCGCCGGCGCGGGAAAGACGAATAACGACCATAATGTGCTTCCAAAAATTGTTCGAAGGCGGAAAAAGCCGGGAATTATAGCTGGTTTTTCGGCTTTCCTGCAAGTTTGGTAATGCAACAACGAGGGAAAACCGGGCAAATTGCGCAGCGGGCGCTCCTCATGCACACTACGCTCCCGATAAAGAGGGCGTCCCAATGCGTCCGAAACCTAAAATATTAACAAAAAGAAATTTTTGATACTGTAATCCATGACCGTACGCCACAAGAACAAAACCCTCGCCACTTTCCTCGCCGCCGTGTTCGGCGGGCTCGGCGCGCATCGCTATTACCTCTTGGGGAAGATGGACAAGTGGGCGTGGGTGCATGTCCTCCTCTTTCCGCTGTCAGTGTTCGCCGGCTTCATCGAGGCGCTGGTCATCGGCCTCACGCCCGATGACAAATGGGATGAGACTCGCAACAAGGACTCCGGCCGGAAATCAGAGTCCGGCTGGCTTCTCGTCATCCTGCTGGTACTGACCTTTGGCGGCGGCGCAACCGCCGTGATTGCGGCGATTGCGCGCACGTTCGACTTATTGTTTACCGGCGGCGCCTATGGTTGATGAAGCCGATCCCGCGCTCCACGTGTGTGCGAGCGGATGTTCGACCGGTGGCGTCCCGTCCTTGAAGAGCTGCCGGATCTGCTGGCGAAGCTCTGGTGTGTCTTCGTGATGATGGACGGCAACAGCATGCTGAACCGCTGCGTCCAGGAGTTCTTCATCGCTGTCTGCGGACAGCGCCACCGTGCAGTTCATTTCGCTCGGAAATTCACGGCAATCGACGTACTTGCGAGACATGATCATTGCCTCCTCGACTGGAGTATGTGGAAGCTGCGCCTGCGGATGGCAGGCGAGCGTGCAGCGGTGCGCCGCACAATGTTGTTATAGATTCGAGGCAAAGGCCCCACAAGACGAACGAACACTGCGCAAGATACTATGCGCTCAACCGTTGATCTGGATCGAAATGTGCCTTGGATGATCGGCGGCGACTGAAACCGTCAGATAGACACGCTCGTGGTCTGGAGCAACTGGCAGCCATCGATCCGCCAGATACTGTCTTCGCCCTGCTGCATCCAGAACACGGCGAGCCACACCCGGCTGTAGCCGTCGGTGACGCGAACAACCTGGATGGCGTCGCCGTTGATCACTTCCGGCCTGGAGAAGATCACGCGCTGGTAACGGTAGATCGGGTTGTATTCTTCCTTGATCAAGCGCAGGAAATTGTCCGGACTGCCGATCAGCATCCGCTTTTCGGGTGTTGCGAGTTCGAATGCGCTGACGGCGTCATCGTTCGACAATGCCTCAAGCTGCGACTGCACTACTTCGTGGATCGCGATGGCGTCGGCCGTCGTGATGTCGTCGATCGCCCACGCACTGCTCCACCATGGTGCAATGAGCCCGGCAAGCAGGCTTGCCGTCGCCAGTAACCGTTTCATGATCGCCTCCCGACCAGAAACAAGGAGTTGTTAAGTCAGTATACGGCAGATTGAAAAAAGTGCTGAGAGTTCACCAATGGACAAAAAAATAAGGCAGCCCGGCCTGCGCCGGACTGCCTTTCGAACTTTCGAAACAGACTAACGTCAGAATTGTTCTTCTTCCAGCGCCATCACACCGGCGCTGCCTTCAACGATGGCCGTGCGATAACCGGACGCCTGCGACAGGATGTGGTCCGCAAAGAAGCGCGCGGTGCCGATCTTCGCCTGATAGAACTTAGCATCGCCCTCACCCGCCTTCAGCTTGCGCTCCGCCACCAGCGCTGCACGCGCCATCTGCCAGCCGCCCAACACCACGCCGGCGAGCTTCAGGTACAGCACGCTGCCCGAGAACACGCCCTTGATGTCGGACTTCATGTTGTTGACGACGAAGTTGACAACATCTTCCAGCGCCTTCGAACCGATTGCCAGTTGCGCGCGGATCGCGGCCAGGTCCGGCGATGCGGAAGCGGACAATTCCTCTTCCGTGCGGCGCACCTGCGCCAGGATCGCCTTGGCGGTTGCGCCGGCGTCGCGTGCAGTCTTGCGGCCGACGAGGTCGTTCGCCTGGATCGCGGTCGTGCCTTCGTAGATCGGCAGGATGCGTGCGTCGCGGTAGTACTGTGCTGCGCCGGTTTCTTCGATGAAGCCCATGCCGCCGTGCACTTGCACGCCGTTGGAGGCGACGTCGATCGACATCTCGGTGGACCAGCCTTTGACGATCGGTACCATGTATTCGTAGAAGGCCTGGTTGGTCTTGCGGACAGTGTCGTCAGCATGATGGTGGGCAGCGTCGTACGCAGCTGCGGTCACGTAGGCCAATGCGCGAGCAGCTTCGGTGTGTGCGCGCATGGACATCAACATGCGGCGAACGTCCGGATGATGAATGATCGCTACCGGGCCGGCGGAGCCGGCGAGGTCGCGCGACTGGATACGATCGCGCGCGTAGGCGACCGCCTTCTGGTAGGCGCGCTCGGCGACGCCGATACCCTGCATGCCGACCGCGAAGCGTGCGGCGTTCATCATGATGAACATGTACTCGAGGCCACGGTTCTCTTCGCCAACCAGCGTGCCGATCGCGCCGCCATGGTCGCCGAATTGCAGCACCGCGGTCGGGCTGGCCTTGATGCCCAGCTTGTGTTCGATGGACACGCAATGCACGTCATTGCGCTCGCCGAGGGAACCGTCCTTGTTGACCAGGAACTTCGGCACGACGAAAAGCGAGATGCCCTTCACGCCTTCCGGCGCGTTCGGGGTGCGTGCCAGCACGAGGTGGACGATGTTCTCGGCCATGTCGTGCTCGCCGTAGGTGATGAAGATCTTGGTGCCGAAGATCTTGTAGGTCCCGTCGCCTTGCGGCTCGGCGCGCGAACGCACCAGCGCGAGGTCGGAACCGGCCTGCGGCTCGGTCAGGTTCATCGTGCCGGTCCACTTGCCGGAGATGAGGTTGGCGAGATAGGTGTTTTTCTGCTCGTCGGAGCCGGCGGTCAGCAATGCCTCGATCGCGCCGTCAGTCAGCAGGGGGCACAGGGCGAACGACAGGTTCGCGGAGTTGAGCATTTCGATGCAGGGCGTTGCAACCAGCTTGGGCAGGCCCTGGCCGCCGAATTCCGTCGGGTGCTGCACACCCTGCCAACCGGCCTCACCGAAGGCCTTGAAGGCTTCCTTGAAGCCCTTGGTCGTGGTGACTTTGTTGCCATCGTGCCAGTAGCTCGGCTCTTTGTCGCCTGGGACGTTGAGGGGTGCAACGACTTCGCCGCAGAACTTGGCGTTTTCGTCCAGGACCGCTTCGACGGTTTCCGGCGTCGCGTCTTCGCAGCCGGGCAATGCATTCACTTGGGACAGGCCGGCGAGTTCGTTGATCACGAACAGCATGTCCTTCAACGGGGCGACGTAGCTCATTGGGGGCTCCAAATAAAAATGGCAGGACTGCGGGAATTATTACGAAACCTCGGGAAAAATCCTGTCAGTTCCGCGACAAACCCGGCAGGTCCTGCCCGGTATCTCATCATTATTTTGAATGGGGCGCACCTAAAGGACGCCCCGTGTTTCCGTCAACCGAGTTCGTTGACCAGTTGCGGCACAACTTCGAACAGGTCGCCCACGATGCCGTAGTCAGCCACGGAGAAGATCGGTGCCTCCGGATCCTTGTTGATCGCGACGATGGTCTTCGAATCCTTCATGCCGGCCAGGTGCTGGATCGCGCCGGAAATACCAACGGCGATGTACAGCTGCGGCGCGACGATCTTGCCGGTCTGGCCGACCTGCCAGTCGTTCGGCACGAAGCCGGCGTCGACT
>DASPMC010000102.1:0-3654 GCA_035627275.1 Noviherbaspirillum sp. | reverse complement strand
GAACTGATACTTGTAGCCCAGTTCGGACAGCTTTTCCTGGAATTCGGCGATGGTCTTGTCGTCGAGGTTCTTCTTCCAGTTGAACGACGGCGAGCAGTTGTAGGACAGCAGCTTGCCCGGGCACTTGGCGTGCACGGCTTGTGCGAATTCACGCGCAAAGCCGAGGTCCGGCGTGCCGGTTTCGCACCAGACGAGGTCAGCGTACGGAGCGTATGCGACACCGCGGCTGATCGCCTGCTCGAGGCCGTTCTTCACGCGGTAGAAGCCTTCTTGGGTACGCTCGCCGGTCAGGAACGGCTTGTCGTTGGCGTCGTGGTCGGAGGTGATCAGGTTTGCTGCTTCAGCATCGGTACGGGCCAAGACGATGGTCGGCACGCCCATGACGTCGGCTGCGAAGCGGGCAGAAACCAGCTTCTCGATCGCTTCTTGCGTCGGAACCAGGACCTTGCCGCCCATGTGGCCGCACTTCTTCACTGCAGCCAGCTGGTCTTCGAAGTGCACGCCTGCTGCGCCGGCGGCGATCATGTTCTTCATCAGTTCGAAGGCGTTCAGCACGCCGCCGAAACCGGCTTCTGCGTCGGCAACGATCGGCAGGAAGTAGTCGATGAAGTTCTCGTCGCCCGGGTTGATGCCGCGGGACCACTGGATTTCGTCAGCGCGCTTGAAGGTGTTGTTGATGCGGCGAACCATGGTCGGGACAGAGTCGTATGCATACAGCGACTGGTCGGGGTACATGGTTTCGGAAGTGTTGCCGTCGGCGGCGACTTGCCAGCCGGAGAGGTAGACGGCTTCCAGGCCAGCCTTGGCTTGCTGCATTGCCTGACCTGCGGTGATTGCGCCGAAGGCGTTCACGTAGCCCTTCTTCGCGTCGCCGTTAACCTTCTTCCACAGCTTTTCTGCACCTTCCTTGGCCAGGGTGTACTCGATCTGCTTGGAACCACGCAGGCGGACGACGTCTGCAGCAGAGTAGTTACGCTTGATGCCTTTCCAGCGCGGATTTTCCGCCCAGTCTTTTTCCAGATCTTTGATTTGCTGTTCGCGAGATGCCATGGTCATTCTCCTGTGGGTAGAGCAAGTGAAGAAAAAAAGAAAACTCGATGGCTGAATCATATGATGATTTTTGCGGAGCAACAAGGTCTTATATAAGACATATAAGTAAATTTTTTTTGTTTATTTTCAGTAGCTTAATATTGTAATTTCGCGATGCGGAATGTTTTTTCTCAAAATGAAAAATTCCCACATTGCCATGCAGTTATATTTTTCATATTACGAAAAGAAAATTTCGAGATGTGGAATTTGTGGAAATTGGCTGCCATCGTGTCGAACGTTCCAGATACCGACCGGCAGTATCCGCATTCGTTCTGCCTGCCCCCACTTAAACCGATGGACAACGAGAAAAGTTGCCTCCTGGCCTAAGGTAAGATCGAACGTTGTTTTCTTGGCGTGAACGGCACACCGCCTCTCTTGTCACACCGAAAACACTGCCCGCTCCTATCCCGGTAATGAACAAAGGAATTACCTATGCACTCCTGGCCGCCGTGCTGTTCGGCGCCAGCACACCTTTTGCCAAGCTGTTGACGGGGGAAACGCCACCGGTACTGCTGGCCGGCCTGCTTTACGCCGGCAGCGGGCTCGGTTTGTCCGCCTGGCTTCTGCTGCGCCGCCTTGCGCGAAGCACGCCATCCGAAAGCGGATCGATTACCGCCGGCGACCTGCCCTGGCTGGCAGGCGCGATCCTCAGCGGTGGCATCATCGGCCCCGTCCTGCTGATGGCCGGGCTCAGCATCGTTCCCGCCTCAAGTGCTTCCCTGCTGCTCAATATGGAAGGCGTACTGACCGCCCTGCTCGCGTGGTTCGTGTTTCGCGAACAGTTCGACCGCCGCATTTTCATCGGCATGCTGCTGATCATTGCGGGCGGCGTGCTGCTGTCCTGGGATGGCGGCTCGCCGTCGCCGGACAGCAGCCTGTCCTGGGGCGCGCTCGGCATCGTTGCCGCCTGCCTGTGCTGGGCCATCGACAACAACCTGACGCGCAAGGTATCGGCAAGCGATGCGGTGCAGATAGCCGCACTAAAGGGATTAGTGTCCGGACTGGTGAACCTGGTGTTTGCATTCGTCTGGCTCGAGTTGCCGTTGCCGGATCCACTCCGGATTGCGGCAACCGGTGCTGTGGGTTTTGCCGGCTACGGATTGAGCCTGGTGCTGTTCGTGCTCGCACTGCGCCATCTCGGCACGGCACGTACCGGTGCCTACTTCTCTGCCGCGCCCTTCGTCGGCGCAGCGATATCATTGGTGATGCTGGGCGAGCAGCCGGATGGGGTGTTCTGGGTGGCGGCTGCCATGATGGCCGTCGGCATCTGGCTGCATCTGACGGAATCGCATGGTCACGAGCACACGCATGAGCACATGTTCCATGCGCATCCGCATTTCCATGATGCGCACCACCAGCACGCGCATGATTTTCCGTGGGATGGCAAGGAGCCGCACACGCATCCGCATGAGCATGCGCCTCTGACGCATTCGCATCCGCATTTTCCGGATATTCACCATCGGCACAAGCATTAGCAGTCTGCTAGGGCTGGTGCCTCGCGAGTTATACTTTTCATTTTATTAACAACTGTATAATCGCCCGCCATGCAAGCCGAGCTCTCCGCCAGCAGCGTTCCCGTACCCAGGGAAACCACGATCCTCGCCCTGCTCCGCCGTCATCACCTCGCCGATGCATTCTCGATCGCCCTGCCCGCATCCGCAAACCATGATCCGGAAGTGCTTGCGCGCTTCCTGTTCCGGAGCCAGGGGCGGTGGGTGAACGCGCTGATGCGCGTGCGCGACACGATCATGAGCACATTCGGCGTCAAGACCGCCAAAGAGATGGAAAACGCACCAGCGGGTGATGTCGGCGGCCGGGTAGGCTTCTTCCGCATCTACGCAAAACGGGACAATGAAATCGTGCTCGGCGAGGATGACCGCCACCTGGACTTCAGGCTATCAGTCATGGTCCGGCAGGCAGATGCCGCCACAGGGCGGAGCGAAGTCGTCCTCTCCACGGTGGTCTGCTGCCACAACGCGCTCGGGCACGCCTATATCGCGGTGATCAGGCCGCTCCACAAACTGATTGTCCGGTCCACGCTCAATCGTGCGGCAAAAGCCGGCTGGCCGCGGGAGGCTGTCGAAACCGCCTGACGAGCCCGTGCGGCGCATCGGCCGCGGCATGCCGGTGAAGATGGCTGGTTACTTGCGGCAGGTATTAATCCCGAAGAAGGTGTACAGCGGGCACCAGTTCACCAGTCCCGTGAGCAAAGGCACAAAGCCCGCGAGACCGAACCACTTCACGTCGCCGGGGACGACAAAAAAGAGGCTGAACAGGACGAGTGCAAGGACAAGGCGGATGATCTTGTCGACGGAACCGACGTTGGCATTCATGAAGCGCTCCATTGGTGAATGAATAGCGCCAGAATAGCTGTGCGGGAAATCGAAGTATGTAACCTGGGTTACATAAGTAAGGTAGTAGCCATACTAGTAGATCATCCAGATGAATTTACAGGGATATTGCCGATCTAACTCCTGATTCAGGAGGAGGGATCAGTGATGCCCGGGAAACAGTATTTGGTCAAGCTGGATGATGCCGAGAAGGCGCGTCTATCGACGATGATCC
>DASPMC010000101.1:0-15137 GCA_035627275.1 Noviherbaspirillum sp. | reverse complement strand
CGATCATGAAGACATCGATGTCCGGCGATTCGGCGGCCAATAACTGCTGGTACAAGCCGAGCCGATCCGAGGATGACGGCGAGATCGTCACCAGCCTTACCGTGTTGCCGGTTTTTTGCGCCCACGCCTCTACGCCGTCCTTGCAGATCCGGGCGGCATTGCCGACCGAGTCACATGCGATGGACAAAGTGGCTGCCCAGGATGCACCGGCGATTGCGCCGCACGCAATGGCTGCGCTCCATGCCAACGCTCTTCTGAAGCGCCTGCGGGTCTCGTCCAAGATCCTGTTTTTCTCCATCGTCAGGATGTTCTTTGCGCAAGGCTGATGGTGTTACCGCGCGCATCGAATACATAGCAATGCGAGCGCGGAAAGCGCAGCATGACGGCGTCACCTGCACGCTGGCGGGCATCGGACGTCACGCGCAGCATCAGCGGCAGCGCATATTGCGGCAGCTCGACGTGCAGATAACCAACGTCGCCCAAATGCTCAACCAGCGTGATGGTCCCTCGCACCGTGTTGTCCTCTCCCGGCGCGGCGATGCAGACGTGTTCCGGCCGGATGCCGAGCGTAAGTCGTTCATCTGCCCCAAGCGCATTGGTGTCGGCCGCGACATGCATGGCTTCACCCGATACCAGCCGCACGCTGCCGGCACCGCCCGGACGCGCTTCAAGGAAGTTCATCCTTGGCGAACCGATGAATCCGGCCACGAACTGGTTGCGCGGAGCGTGATACAGCTCCAGCGGCGTGCCGACCTGTTCGACGCGCCCCGTATTAAGCACGACAATGCGGTCAGCCAGCGTCATCGCCTCCACCTGGTCATGCGTCACATAAATCATGGTCTTGCCGAGATCGCTGTGCAAACGCGCGATTTCGACCCGCATGTGCACGCGCAAACCCGCATCGAGATTGGACAGCGGCTCATCGAACAGAAACACCTGCGGATTGCGCACGATGGCCCGGCCAATGGCAACGCGCTGGCGCTGGCCGCCCGACAATTCCTTCGGCTTGCGCTCGAGCAGGTGGCTTAGTTGCAGTACAGCAACCGCCTGCGCAACCGCCCGGTCGATAGAAGCGGCGTCGGCTTTGCCGAGCCTGAGGCCGAACGAAATGTTTTCCCGCACCGTCATGTGCGGGTAGAGCGCATAGCTCTGAAACACCATCGCCACACCGCGTTGCGGCGGCGGGACATCATTCACCAGCCGGTCACCGATATACACGCTTCCGGCGCTCACGCTTTCGAGACCGGCGATCAGGCGCAGCAGCGTCGTTTTGCCGCAGCCGGACGGACCGACAAACACGACGAACTCGCCGTCATCCACCGTCAAATCGATTCCGCGCAAGATCTCGGTATGGCCGTGGTATTTGCTGACACCCTTCAGAATCACGTTTGACATTGGCGTTCCTGGCGTCACATGTGCGGTGCGCCGCTGGTGCGGGCAGCGTGCTTGAAAGCAGGTGTTGCGATGTTATTACCGGGTGGGAGAGGGATGTTGAGACGGCGCAAGGTGAGGACCGGGCGCGACGGGGCGGGTTCCTGGCATATCTGGAAGGGCACGACAGGGGAGTTGCTGGTGGACATCCTCATCCAAAATGCATGAGGTCGAATTCCATGCCGGAAAGCGCAATCAACGCAGTATCGGAAGGAGGTACTGGATTATCGGGAGGCGCAGTTGTAGAGAGCAACAGCTTCGGTAATCTTCCCCACTAATATTAGAAGAACATTAACATCGCGACGCCCTGCCACTCGCCACGCAGGCGGGCTCTAACATGTGACTCATAGTCCGTAGACTAATAAGTCTCGCCAGCTGAATATCGTTCAGTCAATTTTCGGGACTGAACATGGAAGACAAGCAGCTGGCGGCATTCGGCTTACGTTTAAGAGAGCTGCGTATCGAGCGCGGACTCAGCCAAGAAGAACTTGGCCTACTTGCAGACCTCGACCGTACTTACATCAGCGGCATTGAACGCGGGACGCGGAACGTTGGGCTGATTAATGTCTTTCGAATCGCAAAAGCGCTCAACGTCCATCCGGCTGCACTCTTCGAAACAAAGGCACGCTGATGGGAGTACGTGCCTTCTACGTCGCAACAGTCCGCGATTTCTTGCAGGAGTCTCTTGACTCAATCGTTGGCAAGATTAGCCAACAGCACTCTCAGGACATCGTTCAACTACAAATGGGAGCGTGGCAACGGGAAATCGAGCTGCTCAAAGAATGCTTACCTCCCTTTGTAGACGGACATATCCTGTTTGAACTACAAATTCCCAGAATGGGACGTCGAGCAGATGCTGTTCTGATCTACCGGAACATCATCTACGTGATGGAGTTTAAGGTCGGAGCAAAGACGTATTATTCTCACGATTTGCGACAAACTCACGGCTATGCGATTGACCTTCATCATTTCCATGAAGGTAGCCACAATAAGACAATTGTTCCACTTCTCGTTGCAACTAATGCCCCCGTAGAGCAGATCACGCTTTCCTCGCCGATCGACCATGTCTATGCGCCCTTGAGTGTCTGCGCCAAAAACCTACAGGAAGCACTCGCATACTGCAGCCGCACAATAGATAAATCAGCACCGCTCGATTTCAAGCATTGGTTCGAATCAGCCTACAAACCAACACCGACCATCGTCGAAGCAGCACAGGCGCTCTATGCCAATCATGACGTTGCTGACATCGCCCGCAATGATGCAGGCGCGCACAACCTCCATGTCACTTCGTCTGAGATTTTGAACATCGTTCATAAGGCTCGCGTAGAAAAACAGAAAGCAATTTGCTTTGTCACGGGTGTGCCGGGTGCCGGCAAGACACTAGTTGGATTGAACATTGCGACGACAAGCGTCAATATCGACGATGATGAGCATGCGGTTTTCTTGTCGGGAAACGGCCCGTTAGTCGAGGTGTTGACGGAAGCATTGGCCCGAGACGCGAAAGAGCGGAATCCCAACACGAGCAAAGAAGTAGAACTGCGTAATGCAGCCGCACGAATTCAAAACATTCACAAATTCAGAGATGAAGCACTCGTGAACCCGGGCAAAGCGCCGCCTGAACGCGTCGTCATTTTTGACGAAGCACAACGAGCCTGGGATGCGAAAAGCACCGCGAGATTCATGATTCAGAAACGCGGACAAAGAAGCTTTGATCAATCAGAGCCAGAGTTTCTGATTAGCGTCATGGATCGACATCCGGACTGGTGCGTCATCATCGCATTGATCGGTGGCGGTCAAGAGATCAATACAGGGGAAGCTGGCCTCAAGGGATGGATTGATGCTATACGCAGCCGCTTCGGTAATTGGCATGTCTATTACTCCAATAAGTTGAAGCAAGCGGAATATGCGGGCGGTGACGTTGAATTTGATGGCATTCCGCATGCGAGATCTAGTACCGCCATGCATCTCGCGACATCGATGCGTTCTTTTAAAGCCGAGCGGCTTTCTCACATGATTCATTATCTGATCGAGAATCAACCCGATCGTGCTGCAGCTTGTTACGCGTCTTTCAGAGATCGCTATCCAATTGTCGTTACGCGAGATATCAAGAAAGCCCGCTCGTGGATAAAAGATCGTGCACGAGCAAATGAAACCAAAGGCGTCATTGCGTCATCGGGTGGTGCGCGGTTAAAACCGGATGGTATCTTTGTAAAGAACAAGATTTCTGCCGCCGATTGGTTTCTCAACGAGCCAGACGACGTTCGTTCTTGTCACTTTTTAGAAGACGTTGCCACTGAGTTTGACATCCAAGGCCTCGAGCTTGATTGGTGCCTGATTGGATGGGACGCAGATTACCGTTATATCGGCGGCGCATTCGAGCACTGGAAATTTACCGGATCGAGTTGGAAACAGCGAAATCGCTTGGAACAAAAACGTTACTTGGAGAATGCCTACCGAGTACTACTTACACGCGCTCGGCAGGGAATGGCAATCTTCACACCGTTAGGTGATCCGGCAGATCCAACTAAGCCGCCTAGGTACTACGACGAAACCTACAACTATCTAATCAATTGCGGTGTAACGGCTCTCGAATAGCGTTTCTGGTGAAAAGAGCTTGACGTGTGGAACTGCATTGTCGCGAAGGAGTGAAGCCGAGCCACTACTCGAGGTTCAGACGGAACTAATTTATCGAGACTTGTCCGTTGCCCTGTCGTCCGACTTACGGATTCCCTCCAAATTCCGGGAAACGCTCTTTCAGTCTCTCCACGGTGGCACGCCATTTCGGCGTGGTCGGTTTGCAGACGGAGTTCTGGTTGCCAAACATGCCGACCTCCTGAATCGCTTGCGTAACGGGCACAGTCTGCATCCATTGCATGGGAACA
This sequence comes from Noviherbaspirillum sp., assembly GCA_035627275.1. GTDB lineage: Bacteria > Pseudomonadota > Gammaproteobacteria > Burkholderiales > Burkholderiaceae_D > Noviherbaspirillum. The sequence continues at coordinate 10,824 of DASPMC010000101.1, read as the reverse complement.
AAGTACTCGCACCGATCCGGGTCGTCCACGAACTCGCGGTGGTAGTTGGCTTTCGCGATCTCCATGAAAGGCTTGTCGCCGTCCGAGGTGGACACAACAAAATCACGGACGGATTGCACCGGTCCCTTAACGCGCCCAACGCCGACAAAGCCGGATCCCGGCACCTTGGCCCAGATGCGGTCGCCGGGGGCGAGCAACTGCAGCGTATTGCTATACCAGCGACCGCCTCCAGCGCAGATGAACCCGTACCGTACAGCCTCCTCCCAGGACCGCTCGGGACCATGACCGAAGGAGTGGTAGAACTCGCCGTTCCACGGTTCATTGGCTCCCGCGGGCCGGGCTGTGGTTTGCGTGTGGACGGGGTCGAGCAGCCATGCGCGGCTGAGGAGTTGTTCGCTACCGTTGCTGAAGATCTGGAAACACAGCACATTGATCGGGATGTCGCGGTCGGCCAGGTAGGCAACGATACGTTCGGTGCTAGGGTCGAGCGAGGACGAAACGATGACGATCTGGTGGCTCTGGTTCAGCATGTCCTCATCGAGCGGCAGGCCGAACGTCTTTTGGAATTCGGCAGCGAGGCTTTTGTCGGGTGCGAAGCGGCTGTAGATCGCGTCGATGTCTTCGGGCTTGAGCTTTTCCACCCAACCCGCGTAGTCGAGAGCTTGGGCGACAACGTCACGCGGCGTGCGGTCGCGCTTGAGTTCGATGAGCACCAGCGAACCGTCCGGCGCGACGGCCAGCAGATCAATGATTCCGCCGACGCCCGTACTCTCCTGCCGACCGATCAGCATCCATTCGTCAGACAGCACTTTGGGCGCGGCGACGATCATGTCTTCGAGCAGCTTCTCGCTTGGCAACTGTGCCTCGACTAAGGCCTGAGGCTGGGCGGCAACTTTCCAAAGTGCGGTGCGGATGGCCATGACAATATCCTCAAGCGGCTTTGAGTGCCGATTCAATCAAGGTTGAGACCAACCGCTCCTGACGGCGGCGCGATTCGGCAAGGTCGGCCTTGAGGCGGTCGCAGAGAGCCATCAATTCGTTGACTTTCGCGACGATGCGGTGTTGTTCGGCCGCAGGAGGAACCGGAATTCGCATATTACGAAGTATGGTTCCGTTTACGTTCGCCTGACCGCACTGCTGCTTAAGATGGGGGACGATTTCCGTTTCTCGAAACATCGGCGCATTCATTGCCATGTTCAAAAAAGCGGGCGATGTCATACCTTTCGCACAGCGAATTCGAATCAAGTACGACGCGAATGAAAAGCGCTGTGATTGCCCCCGAAAGATTCCTGTTTTTCCAACCAACTCCGCACTATTGGTGCGGTTGTATAGAAGGTCATCTGGCTCCAAAAGCAAGTACGGCAGTCCTTCCGTAGTCGGTGGCACCTCTTTCTGCCCTCCAAGGAGGACGCTACCTCCCTGTATATCGCCCATCTTGAGGACAGGTACCCCATCGTTCAGCTCAAAGGTCTTTTCTGACAGTCCATAGTCAGTCTGGAATACGTAGTTGCCGATCCGTTCCCACTCCCAGCCTTCTGGCACCTCAAATGGCCTTTCATCCTCCCCGACCGGGGGCATCAGCTTTGATTTCTTATAAACGCCCTCCGCCTCTAACCGCGCACGCTCCTGTGCAATTCGCTTAAGCAGCTCGTCCGCCGGCTCATCGTTGGGATCTTGCGCCACAAGCTTGCCCATGACGGCTAGTTGCAGGATGGTCTGCTTGATGGCATCAATGCTGGACTCGGTGATGAAGAGGGTGTCGAAGTGTTCGGCGAGGCGTTGCCAGTTGGCGGCCAAGTCGGCGGCGTCGGTGCTTTGGATGAGCGTGCCAAGCAGGGTGTCGACGAGCTTGGCGTGCGCCGCCTCGGCGTCGGCCTGCTCCGCTTCCAGCCGGTCGCAAAGTGCCATCAGTTCGCCGACTTTGGCGGCGATGCGGTGTTGTTCGGCGAGGGGGGGCAAAGCGTATAGCTGTTCGTTAAGAACCTTGAAATGGCGAGCGTAGCCGCGCTCGTCCAAATTGAAGGATTGAAGCTGCCGGAAAAAAAACTTCTCGTCCTGAAGTATCGGTCTAAGAATTTTCACCCCATCGGCGCCAGCGACAAAATCAAAATCGACGTACTTCCGTTCCGTTGTGTGGTCACCAAAAATAACAACTGGCCCAGGAATCTTTATCACTAAGGAAGCGTCGTCAGTGTAGCCCGCAATAAAGCGCTTCCCTTGATCCACTACAGGAACTGCTCCAACTTCTCGAATTTCGGATGACAACAGCTTGTTGTTGCTTGGTGAGATGGAGAAGTAGATATCGGTCAGTCGCGCCCACGCCCATGTCTCTGGAAGGCTAAATGGCCACTCATCCTCCTCTACAACCAACCTTGCCTTCGATTTCTTGCAAGTTCCTTCCGCCTCCAGTCGCGCCCGTTCCTCGGCAATCCGCTTGAGCAGCTCACTCGCCGGTTCATCGTTGAGGTCTTGCGGCACCAGCTTGCCCCGCACCGCCAGTTCCAGAATCAGGCCGCGCAACTTCTGGACGCCGTCCGGCGCAGTGGCAAGCAGCGGCAGGTGTTCGGACAACACGACGCTCACGCCTTGCCCTCCAGCGCGGCGGCGAGGACCGCCTTAAGTTGATCCCGCGTCTTGCTGATCCGCGTCTGCAACTGGACGTAATCGGCGAGCAGTTCGTCCGGGTCATGACTCACTTGATCCGGGCTGTGCGGATTCTTGATGTCGAGGTTGTAGTTCCGCGCCTTGATGTCGTCGGCACTGACCTTCCACGCGAATTCGTTTTCGACACGATTGTTCCACCACGCCTTTTCCACCGCGAATTCCTCGATGCGCATCGGCTTGGTCTTGGAGTAGCTCTTGTACCCCGCCGGGTAGGGATGCTCGTAGAACCAGACCTCCTGCGTCGGCGAGCCCTTGGTGAAGAACAGCAGGTTGGTCTTGATGCCGGTGTAGGGGTTGAAGACGCCGTTGGGCAGGCGGACGATGGTGTGTAGGCTGCAGGTGTCGAGCAGTTGTTCCTTGATGCGGGTCTTGATGCCTTCGCCGAACAGTGTCCCGTCGGGTAGCACCACGGCGGCGCGCCCCCCGTCCTTGAGCAGGTGCATGATGAGAACGAGGAACAGATCGGCTGTTTCGCGTGTGCGGAAGTTGGCCGGGAAGTTGTTCTCGATTCCGTCTTCTTCCATGCCACCGAATGGTGGGTTGGTGACGATGACATCGACACGGTCACGCGGCCCATAGTCGCGCAGTGGGCGCGCCAGCGTGTTGTTATGTTGCACGTTGGTCGGCACGTCGATGCCGTGCAGGATCATGTTGGTAGTGCAGAGCAAGTGCGGCAGCGGCTTTTTCTCGACGCCGAAAATGGATTGCTGCAGCACTTGTTCCTGCTCGACGGTCTTGACGTGGTGCTTGCGCACGTACTCGATGGCACAGGTGAGGAAGCCGCCGGTGCCGCAGGCCGGGTCCATGATTTTTTCGCCGAGCTGTGGTGCAACCATGTCGACCATGAATTGCGTGACCGGCCGCGGGGTGTAGTACTCGCCCGCATTGCCGGCGTTTTGCAGGTCGCGCAGGATCTGTTCGTAGACGTCGCCGAACAGGTGACGATCCTGCGCCTTGTTGAAGTCGAGGCCTTCCTGGATCTTGTTGATGACCTGCCGCATCAGGTGGCCGGACTTCATGTAGTTGTAGGCGTCCTCGAAGACGCCACGAATCACGAACCCGCGCTTGTCATTGCCCTTGGGTTGCAGGTTTTTTAACCGAGGGAAAAGCGTGTTGTTGACGAAGTCGAGCAGTTCTTCACCCGTCATGCCCTCGGCGTTGGCCGCCCAGTTGCGCCAGCGCAGGTGTTCGGGAATGGGCGATTTGTAGTCGTCATCGAGCAGCTCGTACTCGGTTTCCTTGTCGTCGTAGATCTTGAGGAAGAACATCCAGACCAACTGACCGATACGCTGCGCGTCGCCGTCGACGCCAACGTCCTTGCGCATGATGTCCTGGATGGATTTGATGGTGGTGCTGATGGACATAAAAGCTTGAGATTAATTCTAATGACTGATGATTGAGAGGCGTGTCGACCTCAAGGCGAGGTCGCAGCGTTATTTCAGATTGTTCAGTTAGCCATACAAGTTGGCTTCTAGCTCCCGGATCGCGGAGAGGTACGCGGTTTTCCCGCCGAACGACTGAATCAGTTCTGGTGCTGTACCCAAGCGGGTGAACGGATCAAGGGTGAGGATTTTAATGTCTTCGATGCTTTCGATACCAGCGTCTGCATATTTCTCGACCAAGGCCTCCAGCACTGACCTCGCCTTGTCTCCGTACTTTGCAAAGGGATCGCGTTTCCTGACCTGTTCTACCCGTTCCTTCCGGGTCAGCGGGGGACGATCAAAGGCGACATGGCACACGAGGTCGAAGGGGTCGAATTCCCGTCCATGCTTCCGGGCGACTTCCTCCGCCAGGGCATCGAGGATTACGCCTTGGGCTTCCAGTTCCTCGATGACGGCTTTCTTGCGGTCGGCGCTAGTCCAGCGTCGCAGGAAGTCGTCGAGCGAGGCATATTCCTTGCGCACTGCCCGGCGCGTGTAGTCCTTGAGCGATTCGGTGATCAGCTTGCCGTCCGGGCCGTAGTACTGGACGCGCTCGGCAACGACATACACCGTGACTTCGCCGCCGAGGACATATTTGATGCGCTTTCCGCCCTCATTATCCGGAGGCAGGGGCGGCTCCGGTTGGGCGGACGGTCCCTTCGGACCGGTTTCGTCTTGAGGATCTCCTTCGTCAGGCGGCACGGGCGGCTGATCACCTTTGGGCTCATAGACCTGTTCCGGCGGCCCATCGAAGTCGGGATCGGCGAAGAGTTCGGTGGCCTTCTTGAAGTCCATGATCGTGAACCAGAACTTGTCGAAGTCCTCATTAATACGGGTGCCACGACCGATGATCTGCTTGAACTCGGTCATCGACTGGATGCGCTGGTCGAGCACGACGAGTTTGCAGGTTTGTGCATCAACGCCAGTCGTCATCAGCTTGCTGGTCGTCGCGATAACCGGGTAGCGGCTTTCCGGATTGATGAAGTTGTCCAGTTCGGCCTTGCCCTCCGCCTCGTCGCCGGTAATCCGCATGATGTATTTGCGGTTTTCCTTGACGCGCTCTGGGTTGAGGTTGACCAGCGCTTGCCGCATCCGCTCGGCGTGATCGATGTCTTCGCAGAAGACGATGGTCTTGGCGTAGGGATCAGTGGCGCTGAGGAATTCGGTGATCTTCCTGGCTACCAGTTCGGTGCGCTTTTCCAGCACCAGCGTGCGGTCGAAGTCTTTCTGGTTGTAGATGCGGTCTTCGATCGGGTTTCCGTGCTTGTCGGTCTGGCCCTTGGCGGGACGCCAGCCTTGCAGGTCCTTGTCGATGTCGATGCGAATAACCTTGTACGGGGCAAGGAAGCCATCGTCGATGCCCTGCTTGAGGGAATAGGTATAGACCGGCTCACCGAAGTAATGGATGTTGGATACGTCCTTGGTTTCCTTGGGCGTGGCGGTGAGGCCGATGTGCGTGGCGCTGGAGAAGTAGTCGAGGATTTCGCGCCATGCCGAATCCTCGGCGGCACTGCCCCGGTGACATTCGTCGATCACGATGAGGTCAAAGAAGTCTGGGGAGAACTGCTTGTAGATGTTCTTTTCTTCCTCGTTGCCGGTAACGGCCTGGTAGAGCGATAGGTAGATTTCAAATGCCTTGTTGGCCTGCCGCTTCTCGATTTTGGTCATCGCCTGGCCGAACGGTTTGAAGTCGTTGGTGCGCGTCTGATCAACGAGGATGTTACGGTCGGCCAGAAAGAGAATGCGCTTCTTGGTCTTGGATTTCCACAGTCGCCAGATGATCTGGAAGGCCGTGTAGGTTTTGCCCGTGCCGGTGGCCATGACCAGCAGAATGCGTTGCTGGCCACGTGCTATTGCCTCGATAGTGCGATTGATCGCATTGACCTGGTAATAGCGTGGCACCTTGCCGCTGCCGTCGTCGTAATACGGCGTTTCGACAGTTTCACGGCTCTCCGGGGTAGCGAGGCCCTTCCATGCGCAGTAACGCTGCCAGAGTTCTTGAGGCGAGGGGAACTGGTCGAGCGTGAGGGGCGTTTCAACCTGTTGCGCTTGGCCGGTGCGGTCGTGGAAGAGGAAGCCGTCGCCGTTGCTGCTGAAGACAAACGGCAGATCGAGAGTTTCGGCGTAGCTCAAGCCCTGCTGCATGCCATCGCCGAGGCTGTGAGTGTTGTCCTTAGCTTCGATGACGGCGATGGGCAGATTGGGCTTGAAGTACAGAAGATAATCGGCGCGTTTTTTTGTTCCCCGACTGTGCAGCTTGCCGCGGACGATGATTCGGCCCGCCGTGAAAGTGACCTCTTCGCGCACTTGCGACGCAAAATCCCAGCCGGCACGCTGCACCGCAGGGGTAATGAACTGGGTGCAGATGTCTCGCTCGGAGAGATTTTTCTTGGACATTGTTTTCTCGCGGAATCGTTTCCGGATGATAACGGAATGGAGCATGTTACCCAATAGTCCGTTGTCGATTGAGTCGCCCTGGCTGTCGTATCTCCTAGTACCGTCTGCTTTGGCCGAAAACCAGTCGTCTTGGAAAATAGGCGCTTGCGCCTGCTTTGTCTCACTTTTCATCCCTGACCAGCGCGCCCGAGCCAATCAGCCCTCTAAAGGTAGATCAGGGCAACATTACCTTCTTTGACAGACACCTGGACAACTCCTGCGCCTACCTTAAGAATCGCCCAACTCTTCCCTCCAGGAGCTCCACAAGCTCCGGCTGCATGTATTCATATTCATCGGGAATATCGAGGCAAATGACGCGCTTTCCGTTCAGATAGCGCCGGAATTTCGCCGAGAGCCTCCGCCGGTGCACTTTTTCCATCACGAAAATGACATCTGCCCACTTGATCTGTTCCGGCGAAAGCGGAATCTCCGCATCGGCGCCCAATCCTGCCGAATCCGTCTCCACGCCAGGCCATGTCGAAAACACCTGCTCGGCGGTCGGGCTTCTCAGACGGTTGTGTGTGCAAAGAAACAGAACTTTCTTCATCCGCCTGCCGCTCCCTTGCCCGAATCAGTCGCCAGCGCCCTTCTTGCAATCCAGATCCCGGCCGCCAGCATCAGGCATGGCAGCCATACCCACATCGCCTCCGACATCAACACTTCAAGCCCGCGGGAAGAGAAAAAACGCGACACTCCGATGGGCGATACCTGGATCGGCTGAAACGGCGCAAAGAATCGGGTCGATGAAAACGGCCATAACAACGCCACGCCGTGCCCGCCATTCGTCAGACAATCGAGTATCCCGTGCGAGGCGATCGACAGAAACAGAAAAGCAAAGACTGTCTTGGCACCGGCATGAAAGTATCGCCATGCGGCGGCAGCAATCAGGGCTGCCACAGCGGCAAAGAGTAATGAATGACTGAAGCCGCGGTGTCCGAGGTCGGACGCGTATGCGATGCCAAGCCGGAATCCGACGACATCGAGATCGGGAAGCATTGCTCCCAGCATTCCCGTCACGAGCAAGCGTTTCGGAATGGCGCGGCTTCCCAAACCGGCGCCGATCGCCAGCGGTATCGCCATGTGCGTCAGAACAGTGGGCATGGGTCGGTATAGGCAAGATTTTCAGTGTCGAGATCGGCCTTCATTTTTCAATCGAAGGCCGCTCGTCCAGCACCGAACGGAAGAGCGCATTGAGCTGCGCAATAGCACTTTCCTGCTGAGCCTTTTCTATAGAAAGCATCTCGAGCCGTGCGAGTTCGCCTTCGATGAAGGCATTCAGGCTCCGTACCGGCGGCGCTAATTCGCGTTCGGCACTCTGCTTTTTCTTTTCGAGCAAGTTATGGATGTCAGCCAAGAGTTCATCCTGCCCGGCGAGAAGTGGTAACAGGCGTTGGAATTCGATCGGCGGCGCGGCTTGGTAGGTCTCGATCCACCGAACGGCGAGCAACGGTCGCAAGGCGTAGAAGTACTTCTTCAGCGGCACCATGTCGGCCCGCAGGTAACCACGGTAGTTCGTCTTGGCCATGCTGCGATAGTGGTAGATGCCGCGTTCGCAGGAGTACACCGATGGCAAGAGCTTGCATACCGCTTCCACGAAATTTCCCGATACCATGTACTGGATCGGCGACTGGATCCATTCAACGAAGGCAGGATTGGAGCGCAGGAACAGCCGCAACGCCTTGCGGATATCCCAGCCGTTCAAGTCGATATCGTCGACGATGGGATATTCGATTACATCCCGCTTGTCTTCCAAGTCGACAGCCAGATACCAGTCTTGCTTACGTGCATAGATGAAGCGCACGTCATAGTCGCTGTTGGGTGAGGCAAATCCCCAAGCGCGACTGCCCGATTCGACCGCGAGCAGGATGCGAACGCTTTCGTTTTTTTCGACGACGGCAAGCCGTCGCAGGATCTCTTCGCGAACGTCGGAGGGAATCATAGTTGGGATTCTGCAAATCGTGATCGGTGCCGCGCACACGGCAAATCGCGATATTAAATCAGGTCAACTGTTGCAAACCATCCCATGGCAATCCGAACTTTGTCAGGGTATTTCTTGAGACGATCGGCGTTCTCGAGGTTGAGCGTGACGCCGGTGAGAATAACTGACAGGGAGGCTCGTCCACTAATGTCTTAAGCTTTCTTAAACTTCAAAACCTGGTTTTATCTGCAGCTTTTGAGGTTTATAAGCCATTGATTTTTAATGACATTTTTAGAGCATTAAGAGCGCTAAACTCACGTCGTCAAGTTTGCTTAACTTTCATCTTTCTTTATAGAAAGAAACCAGCGTGCCCAACGCCTCTGTCCTTTGAGCTCGACTCTGCCTTGATCCTGCAATTCTTTTAACAATCGGTGCACAGCACTTTCCGACAACGCGGGCAATACCTGTAGGAGTTCCGCCAAAGGCGCGCCGTTCTCACCTTGCCGGCGCAAATGCTGTTCCAACAGCGATTTGTTGGTCTCATGATCAAGGCCACGCACTCTGGTATATGTTCCTTTCGCGCCAATCGCAGCATATAAGCTGTGAGACAACATATACCGCCTGCCCCGCCCTCTGCCTACCGACTCGACTGCTCCGACCTCTATCAAACCGGGCAATCGATCTTTCAACACCTCTGGCAAATCAGCGTCTCGCCGCAAATAGTCGAGTGCCAGAAAATCGTAGGTCGAGAATGATCGCAAGCGAGCATCTCCCAATCGCTCCAGATAACGCACGAAAGCAGGGTTATCGACCATCCCTTCAAGCGTCAGTCTGACTTCATGCGCCGATGTGCCGGCAAAGCTCGGCAACGGCTTACTTTGCCGAATCGCGCATTCCACCATCAGGTTCATGCCTTGTCCGGAACGTTCGATGAGACCGCACTTGGCCAACGCTTCGGCCAAGCGCCGATTGCGCGGGTTTTGCTGATCAAGGATGTTCTCGGCAGTTATCCCCGGAGGGAATCCCCCCGGGCTCACGATCTCAAGTCGTCGATTGAATTGACGTACAAACACAGAGCCACCCAAACGGTAATCCCGATGAGCAACTGCGTTGAGCAATCCTTCTCGAATAGCTATCTCGTCGAAGGTGGGAATCTCCACCCGGAACAAGTCTTCCTGGTAGCTCTGCCTGTCGTTGCGCAAATTGATCCGCTGCCACAACGCGTCATGGATCAGGAAAAATCCTTCGCGATATTCCTGGCGGTCTGCAGCAGGCCCGGATGCTTCCGATGACCGATATTCGAATACGATTTCCGCCTGCGCCAGATGCCGCCCGAGTGCAGGACGCGTACCAAATAAAATCAACGCTGCGTAATTGAGCCGTCCGTCTACCAGTAACTCGGCATTGATCAGCGTTTCCTCATCCGTTCATTGCAAACGGCGCGGATCTGCAGCCTTCTTTGCCCAGCGCGCACGGAAATCAGTGATAGCTGTTTGCGACAAATCTGCAAGCGTGGCGCCAGGACATGTCTCGGCCGAAAAGTCGAGGCCAGCCTCGGCGAACATCGCTTTCAACTCCGCATCGCCTAATGGCACCAAGTCTTCCCCGGCCCGCTTGAGATAACGCCCGTTGTGATGCCATGCTGTCCCCGGCAAACGAGCAGGCACATGAACTATCACCACTCGCTTTCCATCAGGGGTGAAAAGTTCTTCGACTGGAACGCGATGACGCAAGCGATCAAACAAACCGCCCTCGGTTCGACCAGGTTCTGAAAAAGCAGCAGTTCCCACTATTTGACGTGGACGACGGTCGGTCACACCGAAAATTATCTTGCCTCCGCCTTCATTGGCCAGCGCAACGCAATAGTCCACCAGCTTTTCAAATTGGTAGTTATGCTTCGCCTCTTTGAACTCAATCTGCGGCCCCTCTGGTGCCTCGATGTATGCCTGCAACTGATCAGGGGTTGTCTTCATTATGAATACGGATCGATGAGCAAAAAAATAGGGCTCGAAACTGAGCCCCATTTTAAAGTACGGATGACAGGCAAATTACACGTCGATGTTCCCAGCTTGCAGCGCATTAGTCTCGATGAAGGCACGACGCGGCTCCACATCATCCCCCATCAGCGTCGTGAAAATCTGATCCGCCGCGATCGCATCCTCAATCTGCACCTTCAACAGCCGGCGCACGCTCGGATCCATCGTGGTCTCCCACAGCTGCTCCGGATTCATCCCACTCAGACCTTTGTAGCGCTGCTTGGAGACGCCGCGCTCGGCTTCGTCGCGCAGCCAGTTCATCGCTTCGTGGAAGTCCTTGATCGCGATTTCCTTGGCCTTGTCGCCCTGGCCGCGGCGGACCAGTGCGCCCGGGCCGATCAGGCCCTTG
>DASPMC010000100.1:0-20869 GCA_035627275.1 Noviherbaspirillum sp. | reverse complement strand
CTGCAGTTTCTTCGACGGCGGTTTCACTTCCGGTTATCGCATTCGGCATCATGTTGATCCTCGCTAGACAATGGGAACGACGCATTTCGATCCGCAACCGCGCTTCTCCTTGATGAATCACCTCAGCGAATGCGTTGTTGCATGCTTTGAAAGATAGCGAACAGGAAAGAGACACAAGTTGGCGCGCTGACCATTCGTGAGACATTGAAGAAAATTGAGAAATATTCGGTGCGGGCAGCGGCGTTTCTTGAGTTGGCGGACGCTGCATCAACCTCTGTCAACAGGCTCAAAAGGATGCTGTTAACTTATTTGTAATTTTTACGCGCGAGCAGAAAACACGATCGGGGTGAGATCTTGGTGCGCCACAATGGAAGCGAATCTTGCGTGATGTGCGGGTAACCGGCGTTGCGAAGCGTAGACAGCGAGTAGGCAGAACGTGCGATAGAACCTCGAAATGACTGCTTCACGGGAGCCGAAGTTTTCAAGATGACGGAAGGACTTTGTTTGTAAACAATGCAAGCGCGTGCCGCTACCGTTCATCCTGATGCGAATGCCTTCCTGATCTTTCTGATAACGGAACTGCCGCGTTCTTTCCGTTACCCATGGAGGAACGTCACTACGACATGGGATCGCGAAAAATAATTTCCTAAGGAATTGAAACGATGCGTGTAGATATCCGTCCTGCCGCGCTGCCGGCTCTGCCTGCTGGAACGACCGAGGCTGCAAGCGCGCCGTCCAGCCCAACCTACGAGCACACTGGCGGGCCACGCTCCTCCAGGGACGATGCTTATCGCCAGCAGGGTGGCGGGCGTCTCGCCCGAGCGCTGCACACCACATATGCGGCCGGCGTGAGGCTGAACAATGAGGCAACTGCGGCTACAATTCGCAAGTCGCTCAAGGGCATCGATTCCGCAATCGATGCGGCCGCGGCTACGGGCTTCTTGAATCCAGCCCAGGCAGGGGTTTGCCGAAACCTTGTGAAGGGGGCCAGAATCGGCATCAAGATGCTTCAGGCGTTTCCGAATGTGGTCGACAAAGTTCGATCCGCGCTCGATATCACCGAAAATACGATCAATAGTCTCGATGAGACCGGGATCGTGAGTTCTGAAAAACTGGCTTCGTGGCGGACTGCCGTAGCGAATGCCGATCAAGAGCTCGCGAAAATTCAAGGCGGGACGGCAAGTCACGCCCAGATGACGCAGGATAAGATGACCACCGCTGCGTAACGGAACCGGGATGATCCTGCCGGCATGCCAAGGCATGATGCTTTGACATGCCTCTCTTTGATGCGATGGGCCGCTAAAAATTACTCGGGAGTCGCGAAAATAGGCGAAGATTGTAAGTGCACGCTCCTTCCCCTCTTCGTTGCCAATATTCGCGACTCCTGAGTAATAGTCTGACCACGTATTCTCCAATATCCCGCTCCGCGATGACAGGCCATGTGCTGGCCCAACTCACATGGACGGAAAATCGTTCTGCCGATAAATCCCGACGTCGGCCTTGATACCGGACCGTCCGATCATTTCCTGAGGATTGAAATTGATCTCGGCGTGCAGCTTGTGCGCACCTGCTTTGGCAGACGCCATCACGCAGGCATTCGACCATCCCCCAGGGTCTCAGGCAACCGCCCGGGCAGTGCGGAGGGAACCATGCAAGGCCGATTCGCCACATATCGGCCATGAACGATCTTGCGATTACATCCGCCCGTCGCATTGCCGCCCTCCGGCATGGTGAAGAAACCATCGCGGCGGGGCAGTCACGCGAGGTCATGACCAGCGTGTCCGAGTTCAACCAGCGGGCGGGCGTCGCAAAGGCACCTCTCATCCATCACAAGCCGCGCTCGTTGCAGGACCGCTTCCTTGCCACGCAGACCCGGCCTCAGCGCCGGCCGGGACAGGCTTCGCGTTCTGCGCAACGGAGTGAACATCCCCAGCTTTCAGCGGCCGCGTCGGCGCTGGTTGACGCATTGCAGCACAGCGAACGACCGGACCTGGAGGAAAGGCTGGCGACGGAATACGATCCGTTGGAGCGGCATACGCTGCTGCGGCGCGCGCGTGAGTTGCTCGATGAAGGGGCGCTGCCGGCAGCAGGGAAGAGCCATCTCAAGGATCAGCTGAACCAGATGATGACCGACCTGATGGACGGGTTCGGCGATGTCATCCGGTCTGGCTTTCAGCACTCGCAGGCGTTCGAGACTGCGCTCGGCAAGATGGTTGCGCTGTCGGCAGGAGACCGGCTGCCCGATGCCGCAGGTGCGCTTGAACTGCGCCAGTTGTACGGCGCCAAGGGGGCCGGCAAGGTTGAAGCTCCGCTCACGCCCCTGGCGCTGGTGAAATCGCTTCAGGAAAAATTCGGTGCCAACCATGTGCGCGATGCGATGGCCAGCCTGCGCTCGAGCCTGTCCGGCGACCTGCGGTCGACGACGGCAACCGGGCCGCGCCTGTGGCTTTCCCTTTCCGATGCCGCCTGCTTTAACACGGTACAGACCAGCTTTGTCCTTGCGGACGATCTGCGCCGCGGGCTGTTCGAGCGTGCGCAGGTTCTTCCAAAGACAGGGCAGGTCGCAACCGCACTCGCATTGCTGGAAGCCGCGGAGTCCGCGATGACGACGGGTGACGCGCTGATCGACCAGATCGTCGAGCGTAAGGGGCTCGCCGCCTTGCAGTTGATGCAGGCCTACATGCTCGTCCGGCATGCCCTCGAGCGCCTGGCGTTCACTGCCTGGAGCGAGGATCACCTCACGCACCGCATGCATTTGCTGGATGAACTGCGGGCGCTTGCGCACGGCGCCGGCGGCAGCGTTCCGGCGTCTTGGTCTGCGGAAGGGCAACTGGAGTCCACATTACGCACGAGGCTGCGCCCGCCGCGTGACGGCGAGGACGGCGACGGCCATCCCAAGAAGCGGCAGGAGCAGGGCGACGAGAACGACGGCGAGAGCGACGACAGGAAGGACGAATGATGGACGGACTGTTGACGCACCTCGCAGACAGGGCATGCCGGGAGAAGGCCGTGGTGAGCAGCAGTTTCACCCAAGGCATGCAATTACTCGCGTACCCGATCGACAACGGCGTGCTGGTCGCCGTCGGCTTCGGGCCGGAGCGCGTCCGTAATGTTCCCGTTGAGCGCGTGCTTCGCAGGCGAACCGAGCAGCCCGGGCGCTTCGGCGTGTGGTTGCCTGCGGCGTTCGCCGACGGCAGCTGGTACATGGTGCGGCGCGCGACGCGGGATACGTTCGGCCGGCTGCCCCTTCCGTCCAGCGATGAGCTGGCATCCGTACAGGAGCTGATGACATGAGCAAAGTGCATCCTTCCGGCGTCGACCGCGCGCGCGGTTATAGCGGCGATGTCGGCGAGATTGTCAGCGCGCCTTATGTGGAACCTGTCGTGCAGATCGCACGTGCGCAATTGGCACCCGCCGAGGAGGCTGCGTCGCTGCGGCCATTCAATGCGACCGTGCCCAGTCCCATTGCGCCACTGACCCGGTTTCTCGGTCTGGAGCGGACTGTTGCCAGCCCGGCATGGGGGGAGAATGCCGTGCCGCGGTTTCGCAACCTGCAAAAGCTACTGTTGGATCATGCCCTGTCCCGGCCGGAAGACGAACGGGGGCCACCCCTCGCGGCGATCCAGACGGTGGAAAAGGCCGTGCAGCTGCGCTTGCGGTACCAGCAGATGCACATGAGCGAAGTCGAGATGGCCCTCGGGTCTGAAAACGGAATGGAGCCATGAGAAAGACGACAAGTCGCGAGACGATGCCGGATGAGCTTGCTATCGCCATTGCCCTGGTCTGGGGGCATTTGAACGCAGGACAGATGGAAGATGCGGCGCAACTGGCGCGGGGCTGCCTCGGCATATGGCCGCAGGAAAAGCGGCTGGCAGTCATGGCCGCCTACGCCGCTGTCGAACTGGGCGAGCCGCTGGACGCACAGACCGTGTCGCTCCTGAACGAAGCCGGCTGCGAGGAATGGGCGCGGCTCGTCATTCGCCGCGCGGAAGAACGAACCCGGTAGCGGATCGCCGATGAAGAGCATTCAACCTGGAAGGAAGGCGCAATGGTGAACCAGATCGTGATGGTGCTGAATCGCCTGGCGGCAAAGGCGGCCAAGCGCGCCGAGATCTTCGCGGCGGCGGTTGTGGTCGCGATCGTCCTGATGCTGGTGCTGCCGATGCCGATCTGGCTGCTGGACATCCTGATCGCCACCAACCTGTGCGCCGCCGGGCTCATGGTCGTCGTCGCGATGTACATGCCCGGGCCGACGGCGTTCTCCACCTTCCCGGCGGTGCTTCTGCTGACCACCTTGTACCGGCTGGCGCTCGAAGTGGCGACCACACGCCAGATCCTGCTGGAAGCCGATGCGGGTCATATCGTCGAGACCTTCGGCAACTTTGTGGTGGGCGGCAACCTGGTGGTCGGCCTGGTGGTCTTCCTGATCCTGACCGTGGTGCAGTTCATCGTCATCACCAAGGGTTCCGAACGCGTGTCGGAAGTCGCAGCACGCTTTTCGCTGGATGCGATGCCGGGTAAGCAGATGTCGATCGACAGCGACCTGCGGGCCGGCATCCTGACCGCGGAGGAGGCGAAAGCCAAGCGCGCGGCCCTCGGCAAGGAAAACCAGCTGCACGGCGCTATGGACGGCGCGATGAAGTTCGTGAAAGGCGACGCCATCGCCGGCATCTTCATCGTGATCGTCAACCTCGTCGGCGGCATCTCCATCGGCATCCTGCAACGCGGCATGACGGCGTCCGAAGCCATGCAGGTGTATTCGGTGCTCTCGATCGGCGACGCCTTGATTGCGCAGATTCCCGCGCTGCTCATCTCGCTGTCCGCCGGCATGATCACCACGCGCGTCACCGACGACACGCACGGCGAAGAAGAGCACACCAATATCGGCCAGGACATCGCCAGCGAACTGTTCAACGAACCGAAAGCCCTGCTGACTGCCGGCGCCATCATGCTGCTCTTCGGCCTCATTCCGGGCATGCCGATGTCCGTCTTTCTCCTGCTCGCGGGTGCGTTGGTCACGGGAGGCGTGATCGGATTGCTCAGGCCGGCGGCGGAAGCGGAGATGAAGCGTCAGTCGGAAGAAAGCGACCAGGCCAATGCGAAGATTGTCGACCTGACCACCTTCATGCCGACGAGGCCGTTCATCGTGCGCATGCCCGAAGAATTGCGCGGCACACCGGAGGCGGAAGCGCTGACGGTGACTGTCCGGATCATGCGCAACGGCGTGCTGGAACACAAGGGCATACCGGACCTGCAGCCCATCGACTTCGAGTTCCATGCCTCGATCCCGGCGGGCAGGGTGCATTTTTTGATGTCGGAAGTGCCCCTGATCGACTGCGAGATCCGCTTCGGATGGGCGGCAACCACCGAGACAGTCAGCCGTCTCATGGAACTCGGCTTCAATGCGATCGAGGACGCAATGGCGGGCACGCGCCGCCGCCGTGTCTGGGTGCAGGCTGACGATACCGCGGCGTTGGACGCGGCCGGCGTCCGCTATCAGATGTGGGAAGCGGTGGTCGCCGCCGACATCCAGATGGAGATGCTGCGCAACTGCCAGATGTTTGTCGGGGTGCACGAGGTGCAGCGGTTTACCCGCTGGGCCGACCGGCGCTATCCGGAACTGGGCAAGGAACTGGCCAAAGCCGTTCCCTTGCCAAAGCTTGCCGAAGTGATACAGCGCCTGGCGCGAGAGGGAGTTTCGCTGCGCAATGCACGGCTCCTGCTGGAAACGATCCTCGAATGGGCACAGAAGGAGCGCGATCCCGACGTGGTCGCCGATCACGTTCGCCTCGCGATGAAACGGCAGCTTTGTTACGAAGTGGCTCGCGACGGGCTGATCGAAGTCGTCCTGCTGGCGCCCGAGCTGGAAGACAAGTTGCGCAGTGCAATACGGCAGACAAGCCAGGGAAGTTTCCTCGACCTTGATCCGGAGACCGAGCAGACCTTGCTTGACCGCCTCGGCGACCTCGCAGGGACGAACGGCACCCCGGCGACGCCGCCGGTCCTGGTCACCGCCGCTGATCTGCGGCGCTGCGTGCGCAAGCTGATTGAAGACGAATTCTTTGCCGTTCCTGTCTTCGCGTTCTCCGAGCTGACCCAGCATGCGCGTGTCCAGCCGGTAGCCATGATCGAGTTATAAAAATGGAACCATCCCAAGGGCAGGTACGACTCACGGATAAGAACGTTTTCGTGAGACCGAGGCTACCATCATGCATGAACTCAGAATTGTCAGTGGATTGCATCGTGGCGCGACCCTGCCACTGGATGATCAACCCCATGTAATCGGGGCCAGCGACGCGGACGACGTGGTCCTGGTCGACCCGGGCATTGAGGCCGGACATGCTACGTTGTCCCGAAACGGCAGCGGTTGGCTGCTTTCCGCCGGAAATGGCGTGATTTGCGGCGCGGACAGCAATCAGCCGATGACGCTGGTCGACCTGAAACCCGGCGAATTCGCCCGCCTGGACAAGGTTTGGATGTGTGTCGCGGCACAGGATGCCCCATGGGAGAACCCGCCGCCGGAGCCGGTGGACACGCCGCTTTTCGATGCGGCCGGCGATGAAGACGAGGCCGACTCCCCGTCAGCCGTTCACGCCGAGGCAGGCAGCGCCACGGTGCAAGCTGCCCGCCCGGCACGCCGCAGCCGCCGGCGCGTAATGTATATCCCGCTGGCGCTGGCGGCAGTCCTGTCCGCCGCAGCATATGCGATTACCTCGCGCCCGGATCAGCCGGCGGCAAACCTCGATATCCGTTCGGATATGCGCCAGGGATCGAAAGGCCGCCTCGATGCGCCTCCAGCCGGAGCCAAACAGGAAACCGAGGCGCGCGCGAAGAAGCCGTCCGCGCAAGCCGAACGCCTGACACCGGCGGAACTGCGCGACGCATTCCGCAAGCGCCTCGCCGATGCCGACCTGCTGAAGCATTTCGACCTGAACCTGAAGGACGACAGCTGGACCATGCAGGCCGCCCTCGACGATGAAGAGACGCGGCGCTTCGAGCGCATCCTCGCCGCCTTCATGAGCACGCACGACATCGCGTTCCCGGTGCATGCCAAAGTGGGGAAGGGCGAACTGATGCTGCCCTTCAAGATCCGCCAGGTGGTGTCCGGCAGCCATGCCAGCATCGTCACGCAGGATGGCGAACGCCTCTACGTCGGCGACGAGTACCTCGGCATCCGTGTGGTCGCTATCCAGGGCAATCACCTGACCTTCGCTGGCAAGCGGAAGATCGAGGTGATCTGGTAATGCATGCCCAGGCCACCGATGCTGCGCTCGACGCCGTGCTGGCAAGGATGCGCGAGCAGGTGCCGGCATGGCTGACCGGCATGCCGGCAAGCCCCGGCGTCACCTGCCATGGGAAAGTGTCGCAGGTGCTCGGTTCTCTGATAGAAGCGCACGTGCCGCAAGTCAAGATCGGCGAGCTGTGCCACCTGATCAATCCTTCCCAACCCGGCGAGCCCATGCTGGCGGAAGTGGTGGGGTTCACCGACAAGTCCGCGATCCTGTCCGCCCTCAGCCCCCTGGAAGGCGTGTCGAACCGCACCCTGATCGAGCCGTTGCGCCGTGTGCATTCGGTCGAGGCGGGCGACCACCTGTACGGCTCGGTCCTCGACGGCTTCGGCCGTGTCATGTTTCGTGCGCCGGCTGCGCGCGATGCTGTTTCCACTTGGCGCGAATGGGTGCCGGTCATCCGCGACGCGCCAAGGGCAACCGACCGTCCCCGCATTGCGACGGCTCTGCCGACCGGCGTGCGCGCCATCGACGGCCTGCTGACGATGGGGCGCGGCCAGCGTATCGGCGTCTTCGCCGGACCGGGGTGCGGCAAGACGACATTGATGGCTGCCATCGCACGCGGCTGCGATGCCGACGTGATCGTCTTCGGCCTGATCGGCGAGCGCGGGCGGGAGCTCAATGAATTCCTGCAGCACGAGCTGGACGCCGATCTTGTCAGGAAAACCATCATTGTCTGCGCGACCTCGGACCGCACATCGATGGAACGTGCGCGCGCCGCGTTTACCGCCACGGCGATCGCGGAGGCGTTCCGCGCGCGCGGCAAAAAGGTACTGTTGCTGGTCGACTCGCTGACTCGTTTCGCCCGAGCCCAGCGCGAGATTGGCCTGGCCGCAGGCGAACCGCCAGCACGCGGCGGTTTCACCCCATCGGTGTATACCATGCTGCCGCGACTGATCGAGCGTGCCGGCAATACGCCTGAGGGTTCGATCACCGCCATGTACACGGTGCTTGTGGATGGCGAATCCACGTCGGACCCGATCGGCGACGAAGCGAAATCCTTGCTGGATGGCCATATCCTGCTCAAGCGGAAGCTTGCCGAGCAAGGGCATTACCCGGCTATCGACGTCCTGGCAAGCATCAGCCGGACAATGTCCAATGTTGCCGCGCCCGAGCAAATGAAGGCGGCCGCGCATTTCCGTGAACTGCTGGCACGCTATGACGAGATCGAGCTCCTGATGCGTCTGGGCGAATACAAGTCCGGCGCCGATTCGGTGGCCGACCGCGCCGTATCCCTGCGCGCGCAACAGATGGCTTTTCTGCGGCAGGACACCCGCGTGTCGGCCGACTTCAATAGCACCCTCAAGCAGCTTGCTGCCCTGGCGTCATGACGGCGGCACGCGGTTTCGGCACGTTTGGTCATACGCGCACCCGGCGCGAAGCCAGGGACGTGCCGGAAGCGCGTGTCGAGCGCGACGACCTCGCCAAGGTCATCGGCGTGCGCAAACAGCGTCTGGCTCGCCTGGAGCGCGAGTGCATGGATGCGCGTCTGGCCTGGCGGGAAGCCCGCAAGGAAATCGGAGTGTCCCGGCAACGCTGGCGTGATGCCTTGCTGGAGGCGCAGGAATTCTGGCAACAGGCACGCGCCGGATTCCTGTCGATGACGACCACCAGCGGGCAGTTTCGCAAGGCCAAGGCGGTATACGAACGCATGAAGGAAGACGCGGCTCGGCTGCATCTGGCGTGCGGAGATGCGGTGAAGGCCGCCAAGGACAAACGCGCGCTTTTCTTCGCGGCCCGCCGCAGGGTGGGCGAAGCCATGCTGCAACAGGAAAAACTCGTCATGCTGCGCGACGAGATCCGTTCGGCGCAGATGCAGGAGGAATGGTGACATGTCGATAGTGCGTCCATCCGCCCCGCAGCCGGTTCGTACGGAACCGGCGTCTTCCCGCCGGCAGGCGGCGCCTCCGGCCAAACCGCCTGCCTTCACGCCAGCCCCATCCAGGAAAGAATCGCATCACTCTCCGAGCCGCGGTAATGGAAATGCTGCCCAGCGGCGGGAGTCAAACCGTACACCCTCACGTGACACGGCCAGTCGCGAGCGGTTGGAGACCAGGCACGAGGACGATGCTCGCGCCGTATGTGTTCCTGCAGGACCGGGATGGCGGGAGAACGATGGCGGCGACAGCCAGAGTTCGGATGAACAGACTGGTAGTGATGCTTGCGGCGCTGCCGCATCGGCATGCGAGGCAGCCTTCGATGCCGCCTCGTTGGCCGATGAACTCGCCCCGCTGGGCAGCAATGACGGCATTTTTGAAGTCATCTTGCCCTCGGGGGCCGTCCTTGGCGTGGCGGTCTCAAAGCAGGCTTCGGCCGTGCGTTTCCTGATCAGTACGCCCGGTTCCGGACTCGCGAACCAGTTGCGGCGGCAACGGATGGAACTGGAAGGGCGGCTGGAACGACGTATGGGAAGACACGTGATGCTCACCGTCTTGTAGAGGCTTCCTTCCTGCCCCCAAGCGAGGATGGAAGCGCGAGCGTCAAATAACAACGAATGGAGAAGCGCTTCCATGCCCGAGTCCGAAACCATTGCCGCTCTCCATCCGGAACTCGTCCTTCCGGCGGTACTGGCCCGTAAAAGCGTCTCCCCGTCGTATGCAGAACTGAGCCGCATGATCGGCCGCGGCCGGCACCTTGCCCTGTCGCTGGCCGGAGACCGAGTCACGCTCGCCTTGCATCTTGAGGAAGATGCGCAAGAGGACTGGTTCGGCGCCATGATGCTGTCCGGCCCGGCCGGTACCCTGGCGCTGGCGCAAGGAGCACGGATGCTTCGGGCGCTGACCGGCATCGATCCCGGCGACGACATGTCGGCAAACGACGAGCGCTGGGCCTGGATGCAGGCGGCGCTTGTCGGCAGGCTCGCCGGCACGCCATTCGGTTTCGCCGACCGTATCCAGCGGTTGCCAGGCAAGGACGCTGACTCGGACTGCACGCTGCGTCTGACGCTCAAGACACCCCATCACGCCATCACCACCCATGCCCGGGCCTGCATCGCGCTCTGGCGCCATGTCCTGGCGAGCGCAGCCTGGGAGAAGGACCTTCTCCCAGTGCACACCTGCCTGGACATGTCCTACGCCTCCGATATCCGCATTGCCCAGCATGAGCTGCCGGCAAGCGCGCTCCGCGCCATCGCAGCCGGCGACATCATCCTGCCGTCGAATCCGGTCTTCGGATGCGACGGGGAAGGGCGGGTGCTGCTTGCAGGCTTGCAGACCTGCGTCCGCTACCGCGCGCCATGTTCATTGGAAATTATCGCCACCGAAGGGAACATCGACACCATGGATACCGAATACACGACATCGGACGTACTGCCAGGCGAGATTGGTGCCGCCGCCGACACCTCATCGGCTCCGTCTGAGCTGGATGCAATCCCGGTCACGCTCGATTTTAGTCTTGGCCAAGTGAAAATGCGCCTAGGCGAAATGCGCGCGCTCGGCCCCGGGACGATCCTATCATTGAGCGGCGGATCACCATCGTCGATCGCCATTCGTTCCGCCGACCGCCTGATCGGGCGTGGTGAAGTCGTCGACGTCAACGGCCAGCTCGGCATCCGCATCGTGGAGTGGGGAGCAGGAGAATGAGCGGGCAGTACGATGTCGTATCGTTTGCGATCCTGCTCGGCCTGCTGTCGCTGGTTCCCCTGATCGTTGTCACGACGACATCTTTTCTCAAGTTCTCGCTGGTCCTGATGGTGCTGCGCAACGCGATCGGTGTGCAGCAGGTGCCGCCCACGCTCGCGATCTACGGCATTGCACTGGCGCTCAGCGTCTTCGTCATGGCTCCGACCGTGCAGGAGATCGGAAAGCGCGTCACCAGCGTCGACGTCAGGATGAGCGACGCCCGTACCACGCCGCTGCTGGCGAAGGCGAAGGATGCGTTCGAACCGATGCGCGCCTTCATGCTCAAGCATAGCCGCCCGGAACAACGCGAACTCTTCCTGTCGTCGGCAAAGAAGCTGTGGCCGCCCGAGGTCGCGAAGGAAGCGAAGTCGAGCGATACCCTGGTATTGATTCCCGCCTTCGTCGTATCGGAATTGCAGACCGGATTCGAGATCGGATTCCTGATCTACATCCCTTTCGTCGTGATTGATCTGCTGGTATCCAACCTGCTGATGGCGCTCGGCATGCAGCAGGTGAGCCCGCAGACCATCACGATTCCTTTGAAGCTGCTGCTGTTCACGCTGGTCGACGGATGGGGGAAGCTGCTGAATGCCCTCGCGCTGTCGTACGCATAGCCTGCCCGGAGTCACGCAAATGGCGAATACACTCAATTACTTCCAGCAAGGCCTGTGGCTGGCGATCGTCATGTCTGCCCCGCCGCTCCTGATCGCCACGCTGTTCGGCGTGGCGGTGTCGCTGGTGCAGGCGATCACGCAGATCCAGGACCAGACGCTGCCCTACGTGGTCAAGCTGATGTCGGTGGCGATCACATTGGCCTTGCTGGGGCGCTGGTTTGGGAGCGAGTTGATGTTGCTTGTTAATCTGGCGTTCAACATGATCCCGAATATCGGGCGGTAAAACCGCTTAACGGGCTATGGGGCTATGAGGCTATGAGGCTATGGTATGCACAAACTTTGGCAACACATCGGAGCGCTCGAATGCGGGGACAGACGATTGACTGGCAATGTCCTTACCCCGTCGTCCTCGCGAAGGCGGGGACCCATAGTGAGTCGGATCGAGTCCCGGGCTTATGGGTCCCCGCCTTCGCGAGGACGACGGGGGAGATGCACGCTAGGATTAGCCATCGATGCCCGCCATCGAACGCTTGGTGTAAAGATGTGTGGATACCATAGCGTGTAACGGGAGACCGCCGCCATGCCGCAGTCACTGCTGATCGACGTGCAGGCCATGCTGGTCACGCTTGCACTGATCGTGCCCCGCACGCTGGTGTGCCTGACCATCCTGCCTGCCTTCAGCATGCGCAGCCTGACGGGCATCGTGCGCAACGCCGTTGCGTTTGCGGTCGCATTGCCGGCGGCCTTGCCGACCTTCCTGTTCGTGCAGAAAACACCACCGGACTACCTGCTGGCTGGCATGCTGCTGGTCAAGGAAGCCACGGTCGGACTGATGCTCGGTGTGATGCTGTCGATTCCCTTCTGGGTAGCGCAATCTATCGGGTCAATCCTCGACGCGCAGCGGTCGCCGATCCAGATCCAGTCCAACAATGCATCGATCGACCCCGATGCGAGTGCGGTCGGCGGGTTGCTGGTGCAGGCGGTCGTGCTGGTGATGATCCAGGCCGGTCTGTTCGTGGCATTGGCACGCATCCTGATCGAGAGTTACGGACTGTGGCCGGCCTTCAGCTTCGCGCCGACATTCGACCCCGGCCAGCTCGATGTCCTGCTGAAGCGCTTCGGCGAGTTCTTCTGGCACATCGTTGTGTACGGCGCGCCGATCATCATTCCACTGTTGTTGATCGATTTCGCGTTCGCGGTGATCGGCGTATTCGCCTCCAATCTCCAGGTGTCCTTTGCCTCGTCGCCGATCAAGAGCCTGGCCGGCTTGTTCATCCTGCTGGTGTACTGGCCGACTTTTTCGCACTACGTCGCGGGAGATTTTTCGCATTTGCTTGACCTTGCCAGCAGCCTTCTGCAGGCCGGGCCAAAACGTTAGGCGAGGGCGGCATGAGCGAAGAAAAGACCGAAAAGCCCACACCCAAGAAAATCGACGATGCGCGAAAGAAGGGCCAGGTCGCCGTCAGCCGTGACCTGGCCCGCCTCGCTATGTTGGCAGGCTTGGGGGAGCTTGCGTTCGTGACCGAAAGCCTGTGGCGGGAAGCCATTCAGTCCCTGTTCGACCTGGGCATACAGCAGACCGGCGAGTCGTTCGGGGCCGCGGTCGGAAACATGTTCGGCGCTGCGGGCACGTTGCTGATGGTGGTATTTGGCGTCCTGTTCATCGTGTGCAGCGTCACGGCGGTTGCATCGTACTGGGGCCAGTTCGGCGTATTGATTGCACCGGAAGCTGTCACCCCCAAGTTCGAGAAGATCGATCCTGTCAATGGCGCCAAGCAGCTGTTTTCCAAGAAGAAGATCGGCGAGTTGCTGATTGCGATCGTCAAGGCGGTGGTGATCGGCGTCGTCGTCTACGTTCTCGCGCGGGATGAACTGCCGAACATCATTCAGCTATCCGGCGGAACGCCGAAGGATATCTACGCCGGATTCATCACAATACTTCGGTCGATATTTCACATCGTCATCGTGTTGTGCGTCGTCATAGGCGCAGCCGACTTCGCCATCCAGCACCACTTCCATACTGAATCCCTGAAGATGGACATGGAAGAAATCAAGCGTGAATTTCGCGAGTCCGAGGGCGACCCGCTCATCAAGGCGACCCGCAGGCAACTCGCGCGCGAGTGGGCCGATTCCGATCCGGTGGAGAGAACCGAGGATGCCAACGCCGTCGTTGTCAATCCGACTCACTTCGCCGTCGCCATGTTCTACGACGGTGCCGAAACGCCGGTGCCGGTTGTCCTGGCCAAAGGTAAGGATGAGGTGGCCCAGGCGATGATACGGCGGGCACAGCTGCGCGGTATCCCGGTGATCCGTCATGTATGGCTGGCACGCACGCTGTACGCGACCGGCAAAGCCGACACGGTGGTGCCGAAAGCCAGTTACGAAGCCGTTGCGTTTGTGTACGCGGTCGTGCAGGAACTTGTCGAGTCCGGGATGACGGATATGGTGCCGGAGCTGGAGAGCGACGGCAATCCACCGTCGTCTGCGTCGACGTGAACGCGCGGAGGGAGACATGAAAGGACATGAAGTCGGGACCTTGACGGCAAAAAACTCGAGCGGGATGAGCGCCTCGCTCAAAGATGCGCCGGCGCAGGATGGCGCCGGCAGGGAAACCCTGCACGACGCGGCGGCGGAAAATCCGGACATGATTCCGGTCGTGGTCGTCACGGAGCGGCGTGTGCCTGTGGTCAGCAGGCAGCGCACAAACGACGAGATCGGTGACTCGGACGATGGCACGGCGGCATCCGGGGACAGGAAAGGGATCATTGGACGGGATGACCGGGCGCATCATCTTGCGCTCGGTTCCAGCGCCGCCACACCAGGTTTGCTTCCGCCAAAAGCTCCAAAGGCTGTTCCGCTACCTTCCATCATCCGAAGGGGAACTGCGACAGCCGTGAAGCGGCATTCGAGTGCCGACGACAAAGGACGATGTGGCGTGAACGGCTATTGCGATCCATGGGATGAGAACGGATGTGGCGGTCTCTACTGCGGACGTCGTCGCGAACTAGGATGACGACGGGTGCCGTCGTCTTGCATATTCCCCCATCTGCGAGAACCACCCAAGTTGGAACTCATGCAACTTCCCGGCCCACCTATTTCAACCGGACCAATACCATCCCCGTAGCAGTCCCGAATTAGTCCCAAATTGAAGTGAGACGAGCACGATGACCAATGCGTCCAAGCCAGGCAACTTTGGCAATGACACTTCCTCCGGTCTGCCGACCGGGAACCGTAAAGATGAAAACGGCA
Source organism: Noviherbaspirillum sp. (assembly GCA_035627275.1). GTDB lineage: Bacteria > Pseudomonadota > Gammaproteobacteria > Burkholderiales > Burkholderiaceae_D > Noviherbaspirillum. Next base: position 6,097 of record DASPMC010000100.1, on the reverse strand, counting down.
GCGATGTTGCCGGCACCGGGAACACCCGGCAAGCGTGGTTGCAATTGCAAGTAGAACTGATCAAGGCGCGGCGCGAAATCGCCTTGCTCAAGGAGACCAATGCGGCGCTGCGACACAAGCTCGACGAGAAGATTCGGCAGGAAGCCGACGCACGCGTCTATGCCTATCGCGACGAACTGACCGGACTGCCCAACCGGCGCCTGCTGAACGACCGCCTCCAACAAGCGATCGCCGGCGCATTGCGCTACAAGAGAACGGTGGCATTGCTCTTGATCGACATGGACGGATACAGACAAGTCAACGAGACGTATGGAGCCGCGGCGGGGAACCGTCTGCTGCGGCTGGCCGCGGGGCGTCTCAAGTCATGCACCCGGGCGGCCGACACTGCAAGCCTCAGTGGCCCTGGAGAATTTGTGATCCTGTTGCCGGATCTCGAAGGTACCGACACGCTTGAAATCATCATCCACAGGCTCAAGGCCAGCCTGGATGCGCCCTACGTCATCGCGGGCGAGGATATGCCCGTTGCCGCGAGCATTGCCTGTGCGGTGTATCCCGACGATGGAGAAAGTTGCCAGGCCCTGCTGGAGCGGAATTGATACGAGTCGCCTGCGACGAAATTCGTGGCGTGTGATGCGAACGTGAGAGCAAAAAAGAGAGGCATGCAAGCTGTCGGCTTGCATGCCTGTAATGTCGACAGTTAACTGCTAATCGAGCTGGCGAGGATAAAATTCTTATATGGCCACTTGATCCCGTCGTACTGTTTACGCCTGCGCTCCGCCGCCCGGAGGACGCCGTATCGCCAGGACTTGACTCATGGGGTAGATCGATTCTTTGACCTGGTTGCTCTGATTACCTCCAAGCAGTGTCACCGTTCCGTTACCGCTGCGTACCAGGAAACCGACGTGCTGATCAGTGGCGCCGGGGCCCGTTTGCAGTACGACGATGTCGCCTTGGCGGGCATCCTTGAGTCCGTCCACACCCTTGCCCCAGTTTTTCCAGCTGATCGCGCCCGCATTATCTGTACCCTTGATGCCGTTCTGCTCCAGCGCCCAATTGACGAAAGAGGAACACCAGGGCGTATTGCCGCGGGAGCCTGCTGCATTGGTCGTGTTGTGGTAGGCCGCGATACGGCTATCGTTCTCGCCTTCACTGACGCCCATCTGGCTGCGGGCAGTTTTCATCCAATTGCCATCCCCAGGCTTAACCGGGCCAATGGTGGTACCGGAACTACCGTAAGTTCGCGCACCGTTTGTCGCATATGAGGCGGAACGAACGCCGCCTCCGCCGTAGCCACCACCACCTCCTCCACCGTAGCCGCCACCACCTCCGCCAATTTCGCCTTCTCCACCACTGGCGCTCTCAGCCGACCCCATAAGTTCGGAGATCATTTTGAGAAGCATGGAAAGCAGGTCTTCATCCATTTTCTGGTCATTCGTCTTGCGCTGTTTCGGTGGAATGTACAGGGCGTTGGAAGTGCTTCCGTCGGCATCCGACAGCAGGTCGGCCTTGTCGAGGCCGAGCTTCCGGTTCTTGTTCTGCAGCCCTTCAAACGGGTCTTGCGCGTCGAGGAACAGGCCACTCGTTATCGAGCCGGTTCCAAGACTGTTCAGCAACATGGTCAATGACATCGCACTTCTCCCAAAGTTAAGTTGCGGCTCGTCTGGTTTCCATTGCGCGAAGCGGCATGGCGGAACGCCCGCTCCACGGAATGTTGTCAATGTGTAGTGGACGGTTGCCGACAGTTCCATCGCCTACGTACACCCGGACTGCATGGAACCATTGCCGTCGCCGTGCCTACCCATCGACACGGCATGGTTTGTCCAGGGCGGATCGCACACCCCTTGAACCTGTCCGCAGTCCGCTCTGGAGCCCGTTATGTCTTCGTTATGAACCGCACTTATTGAAGGGAGGTTGAAATGAATATCAATATTAATTTTGGGGGGGACGGGTGTGTATCCAATTGCACCCCCGCCTCTGCACCAAATCGCGCTCACCGGGCGGGCCATGAGGCGTCGGACTGGATGGACGGTATCTCTTCGTCCGGTTGCGAGATCGGCGATGTCCGCGCATTGCCAGTGAGGACAATGCCGTGGCACGCAAATATTCGTTATCCGCGCCACACGTTCCCGACTGAGAGAAACAACTTTCTTTCTCAGATTTTTGAAGCGATCGCCGAACTGTTCCGCAGCATTGGATCGCTGTTTTCCGGGTTATTCGGCGGCAACCGGCCGCGGCCGCTCCCCATGCCGCTTCCAGGCCGGGGGAATGGTTTTGCTCCATACAACGATTCCGGGACAGCCGGCGCCTCGTCCAAAGGATCGCTCTCCGCATCCAAGTCCGATGTCGGCAAGCAGGCGTTGGCACCTAACGCGTCGGGGAAGGAATTGGAAGGCGCACTGAAGAATCGGAACGTACAGGCATTCCTGAAGCTCATCCGTACGGGCGAGGGCACGCTTGGGCAGGCCGGATACCGCACGATGTTCGGCGGCAGCAAGTTCAACGATTTTTCGAGCCATCCATACCGTGCGATCAGCGCGAGCGGCATCACCAGCACTGCGGCTGGCGCATATCAGTTCCTGGATAAGACCTGGAACAGCGTGTCCAAACAATACGGCCTGAAGGACTTCTCACCGCGTTCGCAAGACATCGCGGCGCTGGCTCTGATCAAGCAGCGTGGTGCATTGGGAGATGTGATGGCTGGTCGTTTTGATGCCGCCATCGCCAAGTGCAACAAGGAGTGGGCATCGCTGCCGGGATCGCCCTACGGCCAACCGACGTTGACCTATGCCAAGGCGCGCCAAGTACTGGCTTCGGCCGGCGCGTATGCGTAAAGACAGGGTATGACAGCAGTGTCGTTCTTGCTTGTCGCGTTATCACATGGATGTACTTGGCAAGAGTGATGATGCGGCATCGAGCCGAGAAGGTCCTGGATCGGAAAGATCCGGGACCTCATTGTTTTAGCGCGTCCATCAAATAGAGAGGGCCTGCGTCTCTTGGCACAACAAGCCTGCTGAACCGGCTTCTCCAAACTAATTGGCCCCGCCTGCGCGGGACCAAAACACTGTGTATGAACCAGTGAACTTCCAGGCTTCTCATTCGGCCGTTCCAGCGCTTCGATTCCGGCTCCAGCAATGAAGCGTACGAGCGAATCAAGTGCCCCTATTGTTTTGTATGGAACCATCGATTGCCATTTCGTCACTCAAAGCAAAGCCTATTTTGAGCTGCCGATAGTTAGGCCGGCGATATTCTGAATCGGCTTCTTTTCTAACATTCAAAAACGGGTGAAATCTTATGACAATCAGCGTTAGAGGGCCTGGCGGTAACGGTGGGCAATTCAGTGCCGGCAGTACGAACCCAGTTAGGCAACAGGCTGGACCTGCCGTTCCTGAAAGACTTCAAAGACTTGAAGATCTGACGAACCCGATCGATCAAATTCTGGCAAGGCAGGGAGGAACCCTGGAAGAACGCGGCCGCTTCTACGTTCCTATCGTCCCTGGCGGTGTTGATCGCTCAGCATACGCATTGGCAAAACCAGACACGCGCAGTACAACTATCGTTGCGGGTCGGCTGGTGGCAGAGCATGCCGTTCATACTTCCGCAACAATTGGCGCTGCAGTAATGGGTATGGGTCTGTACATACTAAGAAAAGTTCCGAAGTTTGTGGTCGGAAGCCAGCTCGACGCCCATGTGCTGAGAGAGTTGCTGAAATCTTTGCACCCGAACTTGGGAAAATACGCGCATATTGAAGTCTTTGACGCTCGGCTCCAGGAGGCGGAGTCGGATGCGCGGGCGCTATTGGAAGAATTCGATCCCAAGTCCGTAGCCGCCGTCGGGGTCGCCGGCCGAAACGAGAACGAAAAATTTATAGGCACCCGCGGCGACGATAAAACGCGCCGCACCGTGCCGCTCGATAGCCTTGTTCGGGAGGCCAACGAGATGGATCTGCCGACCCACGCTTATCTGCAAAAGGTCAATCAGGTTGGAGCGGGCAACTTGCAGCAATACGGAGAGATTCCCCGTGCTTCGGATGGCAGCGTAATGCAGGCGACCGATGCAGTGGATTATCCGGTAACAGGACGACGCGCCGATCTCGGTGCGGTTACGACCATCCAGCGCTTGCTGCAGGCAACCGGCCATAAGAGACAGATGTTCAAGGCAGAGGACTTGAGAGATCTTTCTTATGTACTGTTCGACGCGCTACGTGGCGTGGGGGAGAACCTGCAGGCATTAGGAGGGGGGTTAGAGGACCGGGAAGCGACGGAAGAGATTGCAGAAGCAGAGATGAAATTGGCTAAAGGAATCAGCACCTTGGCGAAGATATCCAACACAATCCGTGAAAATCCGCCCCAGGAAACCGTTGAGTATAAGAGACCTACCGATGGACGCCCGCTTTTGGCCATCGGCGAGAATTCGGGCTTGGGAGGCGCCCATTTTGTTAATAACATGCAGGCGTACTTTGACGTTAACTGGGATGGCGATCATCCAGTACGTTTTGGGGCGTTCTCCAACCTGGCAGATGCACCTTACGGACCCAAGAGCCCCGCGGAACTTGACGCCGCAGTCCACCGGAAGACCGCAGCCGTGGACTATGTCGGAGCTGACGTCAAGTTCGGCGCATGCAACACCATGGGGCTTGCCTTGCGCCCGGAAGATGACGAAATTGACCTCGTCGAAACAACTACCGAAGCCGTTGCCAAAGTCAAGAACTACGGTCCTAACCCGGTCATGTATGCCACAGTGGGAATGGCCGGTTCCGGCCGTTATCAGAGAGGAATCCTGGCTGCATCAAATGGCGAGGTAAACCCAATCGTGATCGGATGTCCGGAATGGGCGGAACTCGTCGACAGCGGCAAGCTTCGCAGCAGCGATCCAGCTGTTATCGCTTACGTTAAAAAGATGATTGTCGGCAGAATTGAAGACGGCGTCGTTGTCGAACATGGCCCTCTCACCTTGACCGTCAAGGAAATGCGAGCCAGGAACTTGAGGCCTGACGATATTCTTAACTGGCTCTCCTGTTGCACGCATTACGCAGACCCGGATCTGGTCAAACTGGTGAACAAATACATGAGAGAGGTGTTTGAGGAACTTATGGGGCATCCAGGAAATTGCGAATTCAAAGACCCAATGGTTCACCAGGCTGAGAAAGTACGCCGCGCACTGAAAGCAAAAGAAGGAGAGGTGGATCGCTCGAAGAGGAAGCCATCAACCGATCCGATATTTGTTACGTCCGATGTAGGCGGGGAGGCGTTTTTCAGCCTTGCGGTGTCCAACATCCGAGGCGGCGCCACCGAGGGGCACGCTGCCTTCGCGGCTCCATTCGACCCTAGACCGAACCCCAAACTGGATGCAATCAAAAAGCATTTGTACGAAGATCAAGAGTAAGCCCCTGGCGCAAAAATCGATCTGACATAGTGTTCTGGTCGCCATGGCCGACCAGAACATCGACAAACAATAGTGAACATCACGGAGCCAACACGGATGAAAAGCCTCATTTTCAAGCGCGTAATAGAAGAACTGTCGCAACTTATCGGTTTTAAAGAACCGGAATCGCTGGTGAAGGGCGACAAACTTCGCATCGGTGAATGCCGTGTCACCTTCATTCATGATCCGAAGGCTAACCCGAACGACATGTTTGTCTACGTCGACATGGGCCCGCTCGACGTCGAGCGGAAAGATGCTTACCTCACGCTGTTGAAGATCAACTTCGAACTTGACTCAGGCACACGAGGCGTATTCAGCATGCACCCGGAGACGAATCACCTGTTCTATTCATTCCGCTGCGAACTCAACGAACATGCGACCGGACGGCATTTGCTGGGATCGCTGGTGCGTTTCATTGGCGGCGCCGCTTTTGAAGGTTTGTGCTTGCCTAAAGAAGAGAACAAGGTATCCCATCCGGTTGCTTCTGGCAGCAGGTCCAATGCTGCTCGCCTCATTGCAGCAGCTGAACACGGCCGTTATTGATCCGGCATTGGTTTGCTGAACCTGATTTCCTATAAATCTTGCTGCGTTGCATGCCATGTGTGGTCGGGATTTTAGCCTGGTTCGCTTGCGTCAAACGACATCGATGGTACATACGGGGATGTCGGCGATGGAG
>DASPMC010000099.1:0-26699 GCA_035627275.1 Noviherbaspirillum sp. | reverse complement strand
CAGAGCTGTACGCCGGCACCGGCCGCCGTGCCGGACGCCGCAAGCAGGAAGCTGTCACCCAGGTCGAGTCAATGGTGCGCGACCTGTCGGAACTGAAGATCGGCGATCCGGTCGTGCACGTGAACCATGGCATCGGCCGCTACATGGGCCTGCTGAGCATGGACCTCGGCGAAGGCGAGACGGAATTCCTGCATCTCGAATATGCGAAGGAAACCAAGCTGTACGTGCCGGTTTCACAGTTGCATGTAATCTCGCGCTACTCCGGCGCCTCGCCTGAAGACGCGCCGCTGCACACGCTTGGTTCCGGTCAATGGGAAAAGGCCAAAAAGAAAGCCGCGCAGCAGATCCGCGACACCGCAGCCGAACTGCTGAACCTCTACGCTCGCCGCGCCGCCCGCCAGGGCCACGCCTTCCAGTACTCGGCACGGGATTACGAGACCTTCGCCGAAAGCTTCGGCTTCGAGGAAACGCCCGACCAGAGCGCGGCCATCAACGCGGTGATCAGGGACATGACCAGCGGAAAACCGATGGACCGCCTGATCTGCGGCGACGTCGGCTTCGGCAAAACCGAAGTCGCATTGCGCGCGGCCTTTGTCGCCGTCATGGGCGGCAAGCAGGTCGCCATCCTTGCGCCGACCACGCTGCTCGCGGAACAGCACGCACAAACCTTCGCCGACCGTTTTTCCGATTGGCCGGTGAAGATTGCCGAACTGTCGCGCTTCCGCACCGGCAAGGAAGTGACGCAGGCGATCAAGGGCCTGGCCGAAGGTACGATCGATATTGTGATCGGCACCCACAAGCTGCTGTCAAACGAGGTGAAGTTCTCCCGGCTCGGACTCGTCATCATTGACGAGGAACACCGTTTCGGCGTGCGCCAGAAGGAAGCCCTGAAGGCCTTGCGCGCCGAGGTCGATGTATTGACCCTGACAGCCACGCCAATCCCGCGTACCCTGGGCATGGCGCTGGAGGGCCTGCGCGAATTCTCCGTCATCGCCACCGCGCCGCAGAAGCGCCTCGCGATCAAGACCTTCGTCCGCTCCGAAGAATCGTCCGTCATCCGCGAAGCCTGCCTGCGCGAACTCAAGCGCGGCGGCCAGGTGTACTTCCTGCACAACGAGGTCGAGACCATCCTCAATCGCAAGGCGATGTTGGAAGAACTTCTGCCCGAGGCACGCGTGGCAGTCGCCCACGGCCAGATGCATGAGCGCGAGCTGGAAAAGGTGATGCGCGACTTCGTATCGCAGCGACATAACATCCTGCTGTGCACCACCATCATCGAAACCGGCATCGACGTGCCGACCGCGAATACAATCATCATGCACCGCGCCGACAAGTTCGGCCTGGCGCAGTTGCACCAATTGCGTGGCCGCGTCGGCCGTTCGCACCACCAGGCCTACGCCTACCTGCTCGTGCATGATGTGCACGGCCTGACCAAGCTGGCGCAACGACGGCTGGAAGCCATCCAGCAGATGGAAGAGCTGGGCAGCGGCTTCTACCTTGCGATGCACGACCTGGAAATCCGCGGCGCTGGCGAAGTGCTGGGTGAAAGCCAGTCGGGCGAGATGCAGGAGATCGGCTTCCAGCTCTACACCGACATGCTCAACGAAGCAGTGCGTTCGCTCAAGAACGGCAAGGAACCTGACCTCGCCGCGCCGCTGTCGACCACGACCGAAATCAACCTGCACGTCCCGGCCCTGCTTCCGCAGGATTATTGCGGCGACGTACACGAGCGCCTGTCCCTGTACAAGCGCCTGGCCAACTGCGAAACGCAGAGCGCGATCGACGATCTGCAGGAAGAGCTGATCGACCGTTTCGGCAAGATGCCGGAACCCGCCAAAGCGCTGATCGAAACCCACCGCCTGAGAATTGCCGCAATTCCCGTCGGCATTGTTAAAATCGATGCCCATGCGGAATCGGCGGTCCTGCATTTCCAGCCGAACCCGCCAATCGACGCGATGCGCATCATCGAACTGATCCAGAAAAACCGGCATATCAAGCTGCATGGGCAGGACAAGCTGCGCATCACGACCAGCATGCCCGACCTGGCAGCGCGCGTCTCGCAAGTGAAAGCGACGATCCGCTCCCTCGTACCGTAAACTTTTAGCAATCCCTACTCCGTAGCAGCACGACATGAACCTGATCCTGCAAGGCCTGAGCGCCGACCGCCCCACGATTGAACGCATTGCCGCGATGGCGAGCGCCGCCCGCATCGTTTCCATCAACGCCAATGCCTTCCGTTGCGAGGATGTGGAATTTTCGGAAGATCTCAAGCAGCGGATCAATGACGAATGTCTCGCCGCCAGGCTCGATTGCACCTTCGTCAACGGCGAGCGCAAGCTGTCGGATTTCAAGCTGGTCGTGATGGACATGGACTCGACGCTGATCACCATCGAGTGCATCGATGAAATTGCCGACATGCAAGGGCTGAAGCCGCAGGTCGCGGAAATCACCGAGGCAGCCATGCGCGGCGAGATCGAGTTCCGGGAAAGCCTTACCCGTCGCGTGGCGCTCCTCAAGGGACTGGATGCGTCCGCCCTGCAGCGTGTCTACGACGAGCGCCTGAAGCTGTCCCCCGGCGCGGAAAAGATGCTGGATGCCGTCAAGGCCGCGGGCCTGAAAACCCTGCTGGTGTCGGGCGGCTTCACCTACTTCACTGATCGCATGAAGACCCGCCTTGGCCTCGATTACACGCATTCGAACGTGCTTGAGATCGTCGACGGCAAGCTGACCGGCAAAGTCGTCGGCGGCATCGTGGATGCGGACGAGAAGAAGTACACGGTGGAGCGCGTCTGCGCAGAACTCGGCATTTCCTCCAAACAGGCCATTGTCATGGGCGACGGCGCCAATGACCTGAAGATGATGAGCATCTCCGGTATGTCCGTCGCCTTCCGCGCCAAACCGGTTGTTCGGGCGCAAGCCGATGTCGCATTGAATTTTGTCGGGCTGGATGGAGTCCTACCGTTGTTCTCTTGATCACGAACGGAGGCCGAATGGTTCAGGAACTGGTGCTAGACCCGAGATTGCAATCCGCCAAGAACCTTGCCTGGTGGCTTTATATGGCACACGGCATCAGCTTCCTGTTTTCGCTCGGTGCGTTTTCCTGGATTCCGCTGATCATCAACTACATCAAGCGCGACGAGGCGTCAGGTACGTTTGTGTACAGCCATCACCGGTGGCAAATACGGTCGTTCTGGTGGTATCTGTTCTGGATGGTGATCGGTGGCGTCCTGTTTATAACCGTGATCGGCATTCCTCTCGCCTACCTGATCTGGCTGGCCGCATGGGTCTGGAAGGCCTACCGCCTTCTCAAGGGTTTTCTGGACCTGAACGACAACAAACCAATGCCGGTTTGAAACCGTCTTAACCGGCATCCAAGGCCGATAGCGCCTGCTCGATATCTGCAATCAGGTCGGCCGGATCTTCCAGGCCGATATTGAAGCGCACTAGCTGCCCTGCCCCGCTCCACTGCCGGCGCATCGTCTGGATACGATAGGGAATGCAAAGGCTGTGCGCCCCGCCCCAACTAAAGCCGATCTTGAACAGTTTCAGGCTGTCGATGAAACGGTCCGTCTGTGCTTCGCTGTAACGCTCGTCAAACACGACCGAGAACAAGCCTCCCGCCCCGGTGAAGTCGCGCTTCCAGGTTTCATGGCCAGGACAGTCCTCGAATGCGGGGTGCAATATCCGAGCGATCTCCGGCCGTGCCTTCAGCCAGGCGGCGACCTTCCGCGCTCCGGCATCGTGCGTCTCGAAACGCAGCTTCATGGTCGGCAAACCGCGCAGCACGAGGTAAGCATCGTCCATGCTGACGCCAAACCCGATGCGCATGTGCGACATGCCGATACGATGATTCAATTCCTTGTCGCGCGTGATCACCGCCCCCATCAGGATGTCGGAGCCACCAGACTGGTACTTGGTCAACGCCTGCATCGAGATGTCGACGCCATGGTCGAATGCCCGGAATGCAATGCCCGCCGACCAGGTATTGTCGAGAGCGACGTGGATATCCTGCCCCGCCGCACGCCTGTCTCGCACAGCCTTGCAGATGGCCGGGATGTCCGGCACTTCCATTGATACCGATCCGGGCGCCTCCGTCCACACCAGCCGGGTATTCGGCTGAATCAGGCCGGCGATTCCGCTGCCGATCAGCGGATCGTAGAAACGTGTCGAAATGCCGAAATCCTGCGCCAGCCATCGCCCCAGGTCGCGGTTCGGGTTATAGGCATTGTCGGGGATCAGGAGGTCGTCGCCAGTCTTGAGCAGCCCGAAGTTCACCATGGAGATCGCCGCCAGTCCGCTGGGCGCAAGAAGGCAGTGATTGCCGCCTTCGATCTGCGCAAGGCGCGCCTCCAACGTGAAGCTGGTCGGGGTGCCATGCAGGCCATAGGTGTAGGCATTCTTTTCCCGCCAATCCCGGGAGCGCAGTGCCGCTACATCCTTGAACACCACAGTCGACGCCCGATGGACAGGCACCGGGAAGGCGCCGAAGCCTTCCGGCGGCGTGTACTCGGAATGGATGATCGATGTTTGAAGCGACTTGCTGTCTGGCACGCACGGCCTCCGAACGAATTACCGGCTGGTTTGGCTGCCCGCTCGCGCCTGACCTTGCTTGGCTGCCGGACGGACAAAGCGGATCTGGAATGGCTTGGACACCTTGCCGTCGGCGGACTGCCACTCGCCGGCAATCGCATCCCCGGAAAGTTTGCCTTCCCATTGGCCCGATACGTCGGTGCCGTTGACCGACTCTTCCAGGAACAATTCATCGCCCTCGACCTCGCCTGCGAGCAGGACCTTCTGCGAGGTCCCGAACACGAAGTAATCGCCTTCGATACCGTCTTCGAATTCAGCCTTGGTGCGCAGGTTCAGCTGGATCTGCTCGTTGCCCAAGGTGCCGCGCAACGCGACTGGCTTCACAAACAGCAGTTTGCCTGCCTCAGCCACAGGAGCGGCAGCAAATGAAGCCGGTACGACAAACGACGATACGATCAGTAACAGCGCGGCGATTCGCTTCATTTACGCTTCCGCCCACAAGTCGTGGGCATCCGCCGCGGTGACCTTGACATCGATGAATTCGCCGACCTTCAGCTTGCGATGCGGTTCGTAGGGTGGCTTGACGTAGACGACGCCATCGATTTCCGGCGCATCCGAACCCGAGCGTCCCACGCCGCCGTTCGGGCCAACCTCGTCGAGCAGCACACGGATGGTCTTGCCGACCTTGGCTTGCAGCCGCTTCTTCGAGATTCCTTCCTGCAGTTCCATCACCCGCGCCCGGCGTTCCTCGCGCACTTCTTCCGGCACCGGGTTCGGCAGTTCGTTGGCAGTCGCACCTTCCACCGGCGAATACGCAAAGCAGCCGAGGCGGTCGATCTCGGCTTCCTTGAGGAAGTCGAGCAGATACTGGAACTCCGCCTCCGTCTCGCCCGGGAAGCCGGAAATGAAGGTCGAGCGAATGGTGATGTCCGGGCAGACCTTGCGCCATGCCTGGATGCGCTCGATGTTTTTCTCGCCGTTTGCCGGACGCTTCATGCGCTTGAGCACGTCAGGGTGCGCATGCTGCAGCGGGACATCAAGGTAAGGCAACACGCGGCCTTCCGCCATCAGAGGAATCACGTCATCGACATGCGGATACGGATACACGTAGTGCAGGCGGACCCATGCGCCATACTGCGCAGCCAGCTCGCCGAGCGCCGTCACCAGTTGCGTCATGTGGGTCTTGATCGGCTTGCCATTCCAGAAGCCGGTGCGGAATTTCACGTCGACGCCATAGGCGCTCGTGTCCTGCGAAATCACGAGCAGTTCCTTGACGCCAGCCTTGAACAGGTTTTCCGCTTCCAGCATCACATCCGCAATCGGCCGGGACACGAGGTCGCCGCGCATCGACGGGATGATGCAGAAGCTGCAGCGGTGGTTGCAGCCTTCCGAAATCTTCAGGTAGGCATAGTGCTTAGGTGTCAGCTTCACGCCCTGTGCCGGTACCAGATCCATGAACGGGTCGTGCGGCTTGGGCAGGTACTTGTGCACCGCGGACATGACTTCACCGACGGCGTGCGGGCCGGTGACCTCGAGTACTTTCGGATGGACGCCCTGGATCAGGTCGTTGCCGTTGGCATCTTTCTTGGCACCCAGGCAGCCGGTCACGATGACCTTGCCGTTTTCCTTCAAGGCTTCGCCGATCGCATCCAGGGACTCCTGCACGGCGGCGTCGATGAAGCCGCACGTGTTGACGATGACGAGATCGGCTCCGTCGTAAGATTTGGCGGTGTCATAACCTTCGGCGCGCAGCTGGGTAAGGATCTGTTCCGAGTCGACGAGCGCCTTGGGACATCCTAGGCTGACGAAGCCGACTTTGGGGTTTTGTGAAGCGTTGGACATAACAAAAAGAGGTACAAAAGCGAATCCGCTATTGTACCTCTCATTGACCTTCCGCCCGGCACGCCGAGAGGAAGGATTGTCGTTATGACACTGTTTACTTCTTGTTCTTGTCGTTCTGGGCAAACGGGAAGGTGCCGAACATGCTCTTGGTCTGGTTCTGCATCTGCTCCTGCATCTGCATGAACAGGTTTTTGCTCTGCTCGATGTAGTTGCTCATCATGCCCTGCATCATCGGCCCCTGGACATTCATGAACTGAGTCCACATCTCCTGGTTGAAGGGTTTGCCCTCGTAAAAGCCCTTGGAGCTTTCGGCCAGCTTGTTCTGGATGTCGATAAACGCCTGGATGTTCTTCTCCAGGTAGGAACCCATCATGCCCTGCATGGCATGGCCGTAGTAGCGAATGATCTGCGACAGTGCGCTGCTGGAGAACATCGGGGTGCCGTTGGCTTCTTCTTCCAGGATGATCTGCAACAGGATGCTGCGCGTGAGGTCTTCATCGGTCTTTGCGTCGACGACGGTGAACTCCTCGTTGTCGAGAACCAGTTGCTTCACATCGGACAGCGTGATGTAGGAGCTGGTCTGGGTATCGTAAAGGCGGCGATTCGGATACTTCTTGATCAAGCGCTCTGAAATCTTTTTTGCACTATTCATCGAATATTCCAGTTATTGCGTCGCAACGCATTTGTGCCGATTCGTAAAAAAAGCGAACATGCGTTCGCCCCCTCCTCCACTCATTATAGTGCGTGAAAACAAAGATTTACGCAACTTTTACGAGGTTTCTTATAGGTGTTTTGCGATGCAATCGGGAAAACAATGGCTCGTTGTCCCGATTTTTGCAAAAATGACCGCCAGTTACCAATATCCAATTACCGACTTCGAGGAAGCGGCAAGACACCCTGCACCAGCTCCCTCGACACCGTCACTCCGCCTTGACCTTTACATAGCGGCCCGGAGCCGGTTCGATTTCCTTGTATTTCGCATTACCGCACTTGCGCGGCGCTGCGACCTGCTTGCCGGCGTTCTGCGCGAGGAAGTCCGCCCATTCCGTCCACCAGCTGCCTGGATGCTCCTTCGCGCCGTCCAGCCACTCTTGCGCACCGGATGCAGCCTTGTCATTGGTCCAGTAGCTGCGCTTCTTCTTCGTCGGCGGGTTGATCACGCCGGCAATATGGCCGGATGCGCCCAGGATGAAGCGGTTACGGGCGCGCTTCTTCGGGTTGAGCAGCGACATGGACTCGAAGGCAGCCGTCCACGGAACGATATGGTCTTCGCGCGAGCCGTAAATGAAGACAGGTGTGTCCACCTTCGACAGGTCGATCTTCTCGTTGCCGACCTTCACCTTGCCCGGTACCCGCAGGTTGTTCTCGAGGTACATGTTGCGCAGGTAGTAGCAGAACATCGGGCCGGGCAGATTGGTGCTGTCCGCATTCCAGTAGAGCAAATCGAAAGGCGGCGGATCTTCGCCCTTCAGGTAATTCGATTTCACATAGTTCCAGACCAGGTCATTCGGACGCAGGCTGGAGAAAGCGGACGCAAAATCGCGTCCCGGCATCAAACCGCCCTTGCCGATGGATTGCTCGCGCATCGCGACCTGGGCTTCGTCGATGTACACGTCGATGACGCCGGTATCCGAGAAATCCAGCAGTGTCGTCAGCAGCGTCAGGCTCGATACCGGGTTTTCACCTCGTCCGTACAGCAAAGCCAGCGCGCTGGAAATGATCGTCCCGCCGACGCAGAAGCCGAGCGCATTGATCTGGTCTTGCCCGGAAATTTCCTTGGCAACCTCGATCGCCTTCACCGCGCCGTTCAGTACGTAATCGTCCCAAGTCGCGTGGGCGAGCGATTCGTCCGGATTACACCAGGACACCAGATACACGGTGTGCCCCTGTTCGACCGCATAGCGCACCAGCGAGTTTTCGGGCTGCAGGTCGAGGATGTAATACTTGTTGATGCAAGGCGGCACCAGCAGCAGCGGGCGCTGGTAGACCTTGGACGTAAGCGGCTTGTACTGGATCAGCTGGAAGAGTTCGTTCTCGAATACGACCGCACCTTCAGAGGTGGCAACATTCCGGCCGACTTCGAATGCGGATTCGTCTGTCTGCGAAATATGCCCCTTGTGCATGTCCTCCAGCATATGGGTGATGCCACGCGTCAGGCTTTCGCCCTTGGTGTCGATGACCTTCTGCAGCGCCTCCGGATTGGAAACCAGGAAGTTTGCCGGCGACATCGCGTCCACCATCTGCTGGATCGCAAAGCGGATTTTCTGCTTCGCGCGCGGCGTCGCTTCGACGGCATCGGCCATCGACATCAGGAACTTGGCGTTCAGGAGATAGGCGGCTGCGTTGAATGCGTGAAGTGGATTGGCCTGCCACTCCGGTGCAGCGAACCGCTTGTCCGCTACCGCAGGTGTCTTCGAAGCGAGCATTTCCTGCCAGAGTCCCGTCAGCTGTTGCATGTAGTCGTTCTGCAGTTGCGCTACGACCGAGGGGTCGATCGTGGCGCCGAACTCCTTGACGGTGTTGGTAATGGGCTTGGTATCGATGGGCGGTTTCTTGATCAGCCAGGCCTGCCATGCGTTCGGGTCAACGAATTGATTCATCCAGGCGGCACCGGCGCCAGTCGGAGGCGGGAACATGTTCATGCTTGTTTCTCTGTTTTCGCGTAAGGTTACGGGGTTATGTCGGAAATCGAGCTTTGTTTGCTATGTACATCGTCGCCATTGCATGGATTTATGTCGTCCTCATGATGTCGATCACCGAGGACTCTGTTGTAGCCGGTGTCATGACCTTCCTGCTGTATGGCGTGTTGCCTCTGACGATCATTTTATACTTGATGGGAACGCCCCAACGGAAAAGGGATCGGCAACGGGCGGAAAAATTGAGGCGGGCCGAGGCGGCAAAAGACGAGACGCTTGCATCGGAAAAAGACAGTGAGTCGACCTGAGGACGATGTTGATCGGCATCATCGCCGATAAACTCCCTTCCTCACTTGAGCCATATCAACGAGGCCATGCGCCCAGTCAACTTGTCGCGTCGATAGGAGTAGAAGCGGCTTTGGTCCGAAACGGTGCATAGTCCGCCGCCTGAAATCCGCTTAACGCCAACCCACTCCAGCGTATGCCGCGCGAGCGCATAAATGTCCGCCAGGTACTTCCCGGGGTTGTCTGCGACTGGCTGGAACGCGTTCACCATGCCGCCGTCCTTCCCCGCAAATGCGTCATGGACATCCTGCCCCACCTCAAAGCTTTGCGGCCCGATCGCCGGGCCGAGCCAGGCAAGAATCTCCGATGCGCCTTCGGCCCGCATACAAGCCACCGTGTTTTCAAGCACACCTCCGGCCAGCCCCCGCCAGCCGGCATGCGCCGCACCGACCACCTTGCCGCCGGCGTCGCAAAAGAGCACGGGAAGGCAATCGGCGGTCTGGATCGCACATACGGTTCCGGGCCTGGTGGAGATACTGGCATCCGCCTCTGGCACCATCCCCGCCTGTGACGCATCGACCACCCGCGTGCCGTGAACCTGGGACAACCAGGCCGGTTCCGACGGGAGCACAGACCTCAGCCGGGCACGGTTTCGACGCACCGTATCCGGTTCGTCGCCGACATGGACGCCCAGGTTCATGCCGCCTCCGCCGGCGCCATCGTCATAAGGACCAAGGCTGCTGCCGCCGCGCCGCGTCGTAGAGAGGGCTCCGACGTTGTCCGGCGCTCCCGCCCATTCTGGGATGATCAGTTCCATGCCGCCCCTACTCCAGGTCCACCTTGCCGACACCGGCCCGGTCCAGCAGTGCTGATAAATCCTCCGGCAATCCCGCCGCCCACTCGATGTTCGTGCCGGACGAAGGATGCACCAAACCAAGCCGGAACGCGTGCAGCGCCTGGCGCGGGAATACGGCCGCGAGATGCGGCTTGCCGTACAACGGGTCGCCGACCAGGCTGAATCCGATCGATTGCATGTGCACGCGAATCTGGTGGGTGCGCCCCGTCTCGAGCTGGCATTTCAAAAGACTTACCTGGCGGCCATCCAGGGTACCGGATGCAATCCTGCGATAGTGGGTTACCGCGGGCTTGGCACTTTCGTGCTGCGACACGGCCATCTTGATACGGTCGCGCGGATGGCGGCCAATGGATGCTTCGACCCTGCCACTCAACTGCGGCTGCCCCCAGACCAGGGCGAGATATTCGCGTTTGACCGTCCTGGCCTGCAACTGGCGAACAAGGTCGGTCTGCGCCTGAAGCGTTTTCGCCACCACCATAAGCCCGCTGGTTTCCTTGTCCAGGCGGTGCACGATGCCCGCCCGCGGCACGCTGGCAAGTGCCGGGGCATGGTGCAGCAAGCCGTTCAGCAAGGTACCGGTCCAGTTCCCGGCGGCCGGATGTACCACCAGCCCGGCGGGTTTGTCGATCACGAGGATTGCCTTGTCTTCATGAATGATGGAGAGCGGCATCGGTTCCGGGCTGAACGCCTGCTCTTCTGGCGCTTCCTGCGGTTCGACCACAATGGTTTCGTCGCCCAGCATCGGCGTCTTGCCCTTTGCGGGCTGGCCGTCCACGGACACGTGACCGGCGTCGATCCATTGCTGGAGACGGCTGCGGGAAAACTCCGGCAGGAGCTGCGACAAGGCCTTGTCCAGGCGCACGCCGCAGAATTTCGCGGTCAGTTTGAGGGTAATCGGGGACGACGCAGGCGCGGCGCCTTCGTATTCATCGCCGTCATCGATATCGGTTTCTTGGAGGTCGGTCGTCAAAATGGGGGCTTCGTCTGGTATCGCTGCAGCAATGCGCCATCGGCTATAATCGTGGCCTTGTCCCGAAGTGCTCGCGCAAACGTCATGCAAAAAAGTTCGTTGAAATTCGCTGCCATCGCCCTAGCTTTGTCCTTGTCCGGGTGCGGCCTGTTCCCCGAGAAAGTCGACGAAACCAAGGATTGGTCAGCGTCGAAATTATACTCGGAGGCACGCGATGAAATGGCGGCCGGCGGATATGAAAAGGCCATCCAGTACTTCGAGAAGCTGGAGTCGCGCTATCCGTTCGGCACCTATGCGCAGCAGGCGCAGATGGAAATCGCCTATGCCTACTACCGCCAAGGCGAGGCGCCACAGGCGCTGGCGGCCGTGGACCGCTTCATCAAGCTGCATCCGAACCACCCGCACGTGGACTACATGTATTACCTGCGCGGCCTCATCAACTTCAATGACAGGGCCGGCTTCCTCGACTTCCTGTCCAAGCAGGATCCCAGCGAGCGCGACCCGAAAGCTGCCCGTGACGCGTTCGACGCATTCAAGCAGCTGGCTGAACGTTTCCCGGACAGCATCTACACCAAGGACGCGATTGCCCGCATGAAGTACCTGGTGAACGCTCTGGCGCAGCACGATGTACATGTCGCCAATTACTACTATCGCCGCGGCGCTTATGTAGCGGCGGCAAATCGCGCGCAACAAGCCGTGACCGAATATCGTGACGCGCCGGCGATCGAGGAAGCGCTGTACGTGATGATGAAGTCCTATGAAGCGATGGGACTGCACGACTTGCGCAACGATACCGAGCGCGTCATGAAAGCCACTTTCCCCAACAGCGTTTATTTCTCTGGCGGGCCTCAAGTCAGCACACCGTGGTGGAAGATCTGGTAAGTTTCTTCGCCCCGGAAAAAAGCCTCCTGACCGGAGGCTTTTTTCTTATCAGGATTCGATCCGCCTGCGGAACACCCATTGGCGTTCGGTCGATTCGGCTTCATCGAAGGCATACCCTTCAGCGTCGAACGACTTGAGCTTGTCGGCCTGGGTGATGCCTTTTGCCGCCGCATAGCGCGCCATCAGTCCGCGTGCCCGCTTTGCATAGAACGAGATCACCTTGTACTTCCCGCCCTTCCAGTCCTCGAAAACCGGAGTGATCACTTCCGCATCGAGCAGCTTCGGTTTGACTATCTTGAAGTATTCTTCCGATGCGAGATTGACCAGGACCTTGCGCCTTTGGGAGGCGAGAACCTTGTTCAACGCTTCCGTCACAATGCCGCCCCAGAACGCATACAAGTCCTTGCCGCGCGGATTGGCGAGGCGTGTGCCCATTTCCAGGCGGTAGGGCTGCATGAGGTCGAGCGGGCGAAGCGCGCCATACAGGCCGGACAGGATGCGGATGTGCGATTGTGCGTACACGAGCTGTTTCGCCGTGAGGCTACCGGCATCCAGCCCCTCGTACACGTCGCCGTTGAACGCGAGGATCGCCTGTTTGGAGTTCTTCTTCGTGAACTTGCGCGACCAGGTCGCGTACCGCGTGACGTTCAGCACCGATAACGTGTCGGAAATATCCATCAGATCCGCCACATCGGACGGCGACAACTTTTTCAGCACGTCGATCAGCTCCGCCGCATGTTCGATAAAATCCGGCAATGTATGTTCGTCGGTCGTCGACGGTGTGTCATAGTCGAGGGTTTTTGCGGGCGAAAGAACAATCAGCATGTTGAACCAGGTGCGGCAGAAAGAAGAATGGCGGCAATGATACCGAAGCGCAGCATTGTAATCGACACGAACGTCTGCTTGGACCTCTTCGTTTTCCGCGATCCACGCTGGTCGGCATTGCTCGCGGCGCTGCGCGACGGCAGCGTGGAAGCGGTTACGCGCGACGACTGCCGTACCGAGTGGCGGATGGTTCTCGACTATCCGCACCTTCCGCTGGACGCCGATTCGCGGCAACGCGCGATCGAGGAATTCGACGCGCTGATCGCCTGCATTCCGCGGGACCAGCTGCAGGCGCGCGCCGATGTCCCGCTCCCGGTGTGCAAGGATCCCGACGACCAGAAATTCCTTGAGGTCGCGCGCGACGCGCGTGCCCACATCCTGATCACCAAGGACAAGGCGCTGCTGAAACTCGCGCGGAAGACTGCCCGCGCCGGGCTGTTCGCGATCATTCCGCCAGACAAATGGGCGGCCGGTGTAGAGCTTGGTTAAAATCGTTTCTTTGTCCAGATTTCACCGAGCATGAACACGCCCACATCCCCCGCCCTTTCCGCCGCCGCACAACAGGCCGTTCCCCAGTCCCGCCTGCCGAATGTCGGCACGACGATTTTCACGGTGATGTCGGCGCTGGCCGCGGAAAAAGGCGCGGTCAACCTGGGTCAGGGCTTTCCCGACTTCGACTGTGATCCGGCACTGGTGGAAGCCGTCACACAGGCCATGAGCACCGGGCTCAACCAGTATCCGCCTATGACCGGGGTACCCGCCCTGCGCGAAGCCATTGCAGCAAAGATCGCACGCATCTACGGCCATGCCTACGATCCCAACACCGAGATCACAGTAACCGCAGGCGCAACCCAAGCCATCCTGACGTCGATCCTGTGCTGCGTGCATCCAGGCGACGAAGTGGTGGTGATTGAGCCTGTCTACGACAGCTACGTGCCGTCCATTGAGCTGGCTGGCGGCAAGCCGGTGTTCGTGCAGATGGAAATCGGGCCGAAGGGTTACTACGTGCCATGGCAGAAGGTAGCCTCGGCCGTGACGCCGAAGACCCGGCTGATCATGATCAACTCCCCGCACAACCCGACCGGCTCGATCCTGCGGGAGGCCGACATCCGGGCCTTGACCGACATCGTGCGTGGAACGAATATCCTGATCATTTCCGACGAAGTCTACGAGCACATGGTCTATGACGGAGCACGGCACGAGTCGGTTTGCCGCCATCCGGAATTGGCTGCGCGCGCCTTCGTCATCTCGAGCTTCGGCAAAACCTACCACGTGACCGGCTGGAAGATCGGTTACGTCGCCGCCCCGGCTCCGCTTAGCGCCGAATTCCGCAAGGTACACCAGTTCAACGTATTCACCGTCAACACCCCGGTACAGCACGGCATTGCCCGCTACATGGCCAATCCGGCGCCCTACCTCGAACTGCCGGCCTTCTACCAGCGCAAGCGAGACCTGTTCCGCGAAGGGC
This sequence comes from Noviherbaspirillum sp., assembly GCA_035627275.1. Classification (GTDB taxonomy): domain Bacteria; phylum Pseudomonadota; class Gammaproteobacteria; order Burkholderiales; family Burkholderiaceae_D; genus Noviherbaspirillum. The sequence goes on along the minus strand of DASPMC010000099.1, from coordinate 12,405 downwards.
TGAAGACAACGAAGTTCAGGCTCCTGCCTTCCGACGGCACCTATTTCCAGTGCGTCGACTACTCTTCGATTTCCTCGCTGCCCGAGGCAGAATTCGCGAAGTGGCTGACCGCCGAGATCGGCGTCGCCGCAATCCCGGTTTCGGCCTTCTACAACCAGCCGAAGGAGTCGGGCGTCGCGCGGTTCTGCTTTGCCAAAAAGGACGAGACCCTCCGCACCGCACTTGAAAGACTTGCAACCCTTTAAGAAGTTGCTTATTCTCCACTCAAGATGCCGTCCAAAACGGCCGATATTTCTATCAGGTTCGCCGGCGGCCTGCCCCGCCGGAATAACAATCCAATGCAGGCCCGCGCTGCCTGCATGACACGTCCGCCAAATAATTAGCGAATCATTCATCATTGCAGGCCACTTGAGGGAGGGGCAGCATGATTGACCAGCGACGCCTAAGCCTCGCGGATATCGTGATCGGGGAGCCACTGCCATGGGATGTGTATGCAGCTGGCAACAAGCTGCTGTTGCGCCGCGGCCAGGTCGTCGCGACCACGAAGCAGGCGGAGGAACTCGTGCAACGAGGCCTGTTTATCGATGCGGGCCAGGAAGAACGCGCCGCGCAGGCGAAAAAGGAAGCCCAGCAGACCGCCAAACGCGAAACTCCTTCCGCACTGCGCTTCATCAATCTTGCCAACAAGCGGCTCGAGCGCCTGCTGTACAACCTCAATAACGAAGCCGATGCCGAGGCCAAGATCCTCGAAGTGGCCAAAGCGCTCAGCTATGCGATGGACATCAATGCCGATGTCGCGCTGGCCAGCATTTTCCTGAATCACGCGGCCGGCAATTACACGGTGCGGCATTGCATCGACACCGCCCTGATCGCCCTCATGATTTCGCGTGCAATGGGCAAGGCGCCGGAAGAAACGCAAATCATCATGGCAGCCGCCCTGACCATGAACGTTGCGATGCTGCGTCACCAGGACCAGTTGATGCTCAAGCAGGAACCACTGACGGAACGCGAAACGGAAACCATCCGCGCCCATCCCACACAGGGCGTCGAATTGCTGAAGCAATCCGGCATCACCCGTTCCGACTGGCTTTCCTACGTCCTGATGCATCATGAAAACGAGGATGGCAGCGGCTATCCCCTCGGGAAAGAAGTCAAGGAAATCCCGCAGAATGCCAAGATCCTGGCTTATTCCGACCGCTACTGCGCCTCGGTCTCCGTCCGAAAGTACCGCAAAACCTTGCTGCCGAGCGCAGCCTTGCGTGACGTGCTGGTCGCCGGCGGCAAGCCCAGCGACCCAATGCTCGCCGCTTATTTCATCAAGGCGCTTGGCCCAACCCCTCCGGGAAGCTTCGTACGCCTCCAGAATGGGGAGATCGGGGTGGTCACGCGCCGCGGCACCAACGCATCGACACCGGTCGTGCACGCCTTCATCGGGCCGCGCGGCGCACCGCTCTCCTTTCCCATCCAGCGCGACACTGGCAAGGAGCTGTACGCCATTCGCGATGTGCTCTTGAGCGAGCAGGCTGTGCTGCGTTTCAGCATGCAGCAGCTTTGGGGGGAGGAAGCGGCGTTGTAGGTGTTTATTTGGACTTAATACGCTGCATCATCGCTTCCTGGTTCGCCTTGCGGTCCGCATTGACCCGCTGCGCCGCCGGCCGCTCGCCGAGCATCTTGAGGTAATCCCGTACCGGCAAGTCTGCCAGGACATCCTCGCCATAGACGATTTTCGATGTCATGCCGACTATCGGCAGATGGACGAGTGCGGCGCAGTCCGCCATGGTGAATTCCGAACCAGCGATATAGGGCGAAAATTTCACCAGCTTGCCGAATGCCTTCGCATTCCGGGTCAGAAGCTTCTGCGTTCGCGTCTTGATCTCTTCTGAGACTTTCCCGCCGAAATACGCTTCGGCATACACTTCGCGTGCGACCAGTTCGAGATGGAGTTCCATGAAGGTGATCAGCTCGCGCACCTTGGCAGCCGCAAACGGCTCCTTGGGCAACAGGGGTTTTTCCGGACAAGCCGACTCGATGTACTCCATGATGACCTGCGACTCGACGATGCGGCCATGCTCGGTTTCGAGAAACGGCACCTTGCCCAGTGGCGAACGCGCCAGCAGTTCGGGTGAGCGGTCGGTCCACACCAATTCTTCCTCGAAGGCTATCCCCTTCTCCAGCAGAGCAAACTTGACCTTGTTGTAGTAGTTGCTTCCGGCGAATCCGCACAGTTTCAGCATGCTGTCTCCTTATATTTTTGAATGGTGGCGGAGGTCAAGCTTACCGCAGGATGTGACGTCCTGCGCAATATCCAACCCGTGCAACTCATTTCGGCAATAATATTGGCTGATTACATCCATTACACATCACTGCCATGTCCGCCGAACTTCAAGCATCCCGTGAAGACAACACGCTGATCCTCACGATGTCCAACCCCGGTGCGAGGAATGCCCTCCATCCGGATATGTATGCGGCGGCGATCGAGACGCTTTCGACCGCGGAACGCGACGACACCGTTCGCGCTGTCGTGCTGACGGGTGCCGATCAGGTCTTCTGCTCGGGCGGCAACCTCAATCGCCTGCTCGAGAACCACAGCAAGACACCGTCCGTGCAGGCGGAATCGATCGACAACCTTCATGGCTGGATCGAAGCGATCCGCGACTGTCCGAAGCCGGTCATCGCCGCCGTCGAGGACACCGCTGCAGGGGCCGGGTTTTCGCTGGCCTTGGCCTGCGACATGATTGTTGCCGGCGCATCGGCAAAGTTCATCATGTCCTACGTAAAGGTCGGACTCACGCCGGACGGCGGTGCCTCCTGGTTCCTCACACGTACCCTGCCGCGCCAGCTTGCGGCCGAACTGCTGCTCGAAGGCAAGCCCATCCTCGCACCGCGCCTGCACGATCTCGGCATCGTCAATCGCGTCGTTGCTGACGGTACTGCCCTGGCGACAGCACTTGCCTGGGCGGACGAACTGGCGGCGCTTTCGCCGAACACAATCGAGCGAATCAAGTCACTTACCAATGAAGCGCAGGCCAATTCCCTCTCGCAGCACTTCGAAGCGGAAAAACGCCACTTCGTGGAAAGCCTGCATCACCGCGATGCCCTTGAAGGCATCACGGCATTCCTTGAAAAAAGAAAACCACAATACAAATGACAGAACACAAGAGACGGCGCATCTACCTGATGCGCCATGGCAGCGTTACTTACTTCGACGAGCAAGGCAAACCCTTTCTTCCCGAGCAGGTTCCCCTCAATGAACTCGGCCGCGCGCAAGCGACGGCTGCCGGAGAGGTCTTCGCCCAGGCGGGACTGCAGTTCGATCGCGTGATTGTGTCGGGCTTGCCGCGCACGGTCGAAACAGCGACCCGTGTGCTGGCGGAAACCGGCCAGCAGATCGAACTCGAACGCTGGAGCGAGCTGGAAGAGCTGCGCGGCGGAAAGCTGTCTGCAATCCCCGACGAAAGCCTCAAGGAAGCCTTTGTCGGCGCCTTCGACGGCCTGGTACCGGAAGACAGGCAGTTCCTCGGCGGCGAAACCATCGGACAGTTGATGGATCGCATCCATCCGTGCATCGACCGGCTGCGCGAAGACAAGTCCTGGGACACCGTTCTCCTCGTCCTGCATGGCGGTGTGAACCGCGCGATCCTGTCCTATGCGCTGACCAACCAGCGGCTGTTCCTGGGCAACCTCGCTCAGACCGCGGGCTGCATCAACGCCATCGACGTGGGCGAGGCCCATGCCGACTGGGTAGTGCGTATTGTTAATTATTCACCGATCTCGGAACTCCAGGGCGAATCCCGCCACACCACCATGGAAGTCCTTCTCGAGCAATACAAGAAGTCCCGCGGCCTTTGACCGCTCTGCGCAGAAATGCGCAAAACCCAAAAACAGCACGACCGTACGTTTTTCTGTTGTAGAATGTGCCGATAACCATTCCGCACGTTTTCGCAAAGGAGACAAGATGTTCGAAGAGTTCATGGGTACACGGCCGGTGTCTGAGCGCCAGAAGTTCGATGTCGGTGCAATGCAGGCGTACATGCGCGAGCATGTCGAAGGCTTCAGCGGCGACCTGAGCGTCGAACAATTCAACGGGGGCCAGTCGAATCCGACCTTCAAGCTGACGGCCAACGGTACGAGCTATGTGCTTCGCACCAAGCCTGGTCCGGCCGCGAAGCTGCTGGCGTCCGCCCATGCGATCGATCGCGAATTTCGCGTCATGGATGCGCTGAACAAGGCCGGCTTCCCGGCAGCAAAACAGTATTCGCTGTGCCTGGATGAGTCGATCATCGGCCGCGCTTTCTACATCATGGAGTTCGTACAGGGCCGCGTCCTGTGGGACCAGTCCATGCCGGGCATGACGCCGACTGAACGCGCGGCTCATTACGACGAAATGAACCGCGTCATCGCCCAACTGCACACCATCGACTATGCGGCCATCGGCCTGTCCGACTACGGCAAGTCCGGCAATTACTTCGCCCGCCAGATTGACCGCTGGACCAAGCAGTACAAGGCTTCCGAAACGGAAAAGATCGAAGCCATGGACAAGCTGATCGAATGGCTGCCGAACAATATCCCGCCGGGGGACGACACAAGTATCGTCCATGGTGACTACCGCCTTGACAACATGATCTTCCACCCCACCGAGCCGCGCGTGCTCGCGGTGCTGGACTGGGAACTGTCGACGCTGGGCCACCCGCTGGCGGATTTCTCCTACCACTGCATGAGCTGGCACATTCCCCCGGGCCAGTTCCGCGGCATCGGCGGCCTCGACTGGAAGGCGCTCGGCATACCCAGCGAGGAAGAGTACATCGCGAAGTACTGCGAGCGCACCGGCAAGACCATCCGCAAGGAAGACTTCAAGTTCTATCTCGCTTACAACATGTTCCGGATGGCAGGCATCCTGCAAGGCATCATGAAGCGTTATGTCGACGGCACCGCGTCGAGCGAACAGGCACTCAAAGCCGGCCAAGCCGCGCGACCGATGGCGGAGATGGGCTGGAAATACGCGTCGGGCAAATAGAACCGATTGCAGGGCAAATATAACTAACAAGCATTGCCGACAGTTCGAGGAGACAGCATGGAATTCGAATACTCAGACCGCTGCAAGCAGCTGCAGGACAAGCTTCTCAAGTTCATGGATGAGCACATCTATCCGAACGAGAAAGCCTTCAACGAAGAGATCGACCGCAACGGCAGGGAAAAAGGCAACCGCTGGATTCCCACCCAGATCATCGAGGACCTGAAGCCCAAGGCGCGCGCGCAGGGTTTGTGGAGTCTGTTCCTTCCCAAGTCCGCCCGTGCGCCCGAAGGCCTGTCCAACCTCGACTATGCGCCCCTGTGCGAAATCATGGGACGCGTGCCTTGGGCGCCCGAGGTGTTCAACTGCTCCGCGCCGGACACCGGCAACATGGAGACGATCGAACGCTACGGCACCGAAGAGCAAAAGCGCCAGTGGCTGGAACCCCTGCTGCGCGGCGAGATCCGCTCCGCATTCGCGATGACGGAGCCGGCCGTTGCCTCCTCCGACGCGACCAATATTGCAACGCGCATCCAGCGTGATGGCGACGAGTACGTGATCAACGGTCACAAGTGGTGGATCTCGGGTGCGGGCGATCCGCGCTGCAAGATTTTCATCCTGATGGGCAAGACCGATCCCGATGCGCCGCGCCATTCGCAGCAATCGATGATCCTGGTGCCGGCCGATGCAAAGGGCGTGACGATCAAGCGCCCCCTCCCCGTCTTCGGCTATGACGACGCGCCGCACGGTCATTGCGAAATCCTGTTCGAGAACGTGCGCGTGCCGGCATCGAATATCCTGCTCGGCGAAGGCCGCGGATTCGAGATCGCTCAGGGTCGCCTCGGCCCTGGCCGCATTCACCACTGCATGCGCGCCATCGGCGTCGCGGAACGTGCGCTCGAACTGATGTGCAAACGCTTGAACAGCCGTGTTGCATTCGGCAAGCGCATTTCCGAGCAAAGTATCTGGCATGAGCGCATCGCGGAATCGCGCATCATGATCGACACCGCACGCCTGCTGACACTCAAGGCCGCGTACATGATGGACACGGTCGGTAACAAGCATGCGAAAGCCGAAATCGCAATGATCAAGGTGCTGGCACCGAACGTCACGCAGAAGGTGCTCGACTGGGCAATCCAGGCCTATGGCGCCGGTGGCGTGTGCGACGACTTCCCGCTGGCGGGACAGTGGGCGGGTAACCGTACATTGCGCATTGCCGATGGCCCGGATGAAGTGCATCGCAATGCGATCGCCAAGCTGGAGCTGGCCAAGCACATTCCCATCCCATCGAAAGACCTGGAACTGCCGATCACGCGTTCCTGAACGACTGCCTTGGGCAAAGCAAGGAAATCCGAACCGCTGCATAATTCATGCAGCGGTTTTGATTCCAGCCCAGGAGAAAAAGAATGATCGACGTTTATTCGGCCGCCACGCCAAACGGCCACAAGATCCACATCATGCTCGAGGAATGCGGTCTGCCGTATCGCGTTCATCACATCAATATCCGGGAAGGCGATCAGTTCAAGCCCGACTTCCTGGCGATCTCCCCCAATAACAAGATTCCCGCGATCGTCGATGCCGACGGCCCGGATGGCAAGCCGATTTCGCTCTTCGAATCCGGCGCGATCCTGGTGTACCTGGCGAGCAAGGCAGGTAAATTCCTCGGCAAGACCGACCGCGACAAGTTCGTCACGCTGCAGTGGCTGATGTTCCAGATGGGCGGTGTCGGGCCGATGCTCGGGCAGGCCCACCACTTCCGCAACTATGCGCCAGAAAAGATCGAGTACGCGATCAACCGCTACACAAACGAAGCAAAGCGCCTCTACGGTGTGATCGACAAGCAGCTGTCGGCACACGCTTACCTGGCGGGCGAGGAATACACGATCGCCGATATCGCAACCTACCCTTGGCTACGCTCATGGAAGAATCAAGGAATAGACTGGAACGATTATCCGCATGCGAAACGCTGGTTCGACGAGATCGAACAGCGCCCGGCGGTAAAACGCGGCGTCGAAATTCTGGCGGCGGACACCAAGCCGATCACCGATGCGAAAGCGATGGAAGTTCTGTTCGGCGCGACTCAATATCAGAGGCACTAACCGTCCATAGTCGCGCTCGCAACCTGACGAAAAACCTCCGCAGCTCTCGTGGAGGTTTTTCATTCACACAAGTTACTCGTACCGCCGGGCAATCGACTCCGCCACGCAGACCGGCTTGTCGCCACCCTCGCGCTCGATCGTCACCGTCCAGGTGACCTGCACGCCGCCTTCGATATCCTCAACATCCTTGAGGGCCATGCGACCACGAACCCGGCTGCCCACCGGCACAGGACCCGGAAAACGTACCTTGTTGAGTCCGTAGTTCACGCTCAGCTTTGCTTCCGGCATCGACACCGCGCTTTGCATGATCATCGGCAGCAATGAAAGCGTGAGGAACCCGTGGGCAATCGTTGTGCCGTAGGGTGACTCTTTCTTGCTGCGCTCTACATCGAGATGAATCCACTGGTGGTCCCCTGTCGCCTCTGCAAACAGGTTGACTCGTTCCTGAGAAATCGTGAACCAGTCCGTCGCTGCGACTTCCTGGCCGATCAAGGTTTTGAGTTCTTCTACCGATGCGATATGTCGCATGTCGTCTCCATTTTTTGGCAGGTCATGTTAATGATGCGGACGGCGCTTGAACATGCCCATGCCCTTGATCGTCGCGACCACTTCGCCATGCTGGTTCCTGGCCTCCCACATCGTGACGACTACGCCGCGATCCGGCTTGCTCGCTGATGGCTTTGCGTCAAGAGCAGTTGTCGTAACGTGCAGTGTGTCGCCTCCCCGGACCGGTTTGATCCAGCGGATCTCGTCAACGCCGGGAGATCCCATGCTGGCCGCTTCGTTGAGAAAGCCATCCACCATCATCCGCATGATCATCCCGCAGGTATGCCAGCCGCTGGCGATGATGCCGCCGTAGATCGACTTCTCGGCGGCGGCCTTGTCGACATGAAAAGGCTGGGGGTCATACTTCGTCGCGAAATCGATGATCTCTTCTTCGGAAACGGTTCGCGAGCCCACTTCAACGGTCTTGCCAACTTCGAAATCTTCAAAGTACCACTTCAGTTGCGACATGGTTGCCCCCCTTGGGTTTTATGCTGCCTTACGGAAGTCCGGCAGGGATGTGAAACGCGCGAGGTGATAGTCGGTGTCGCCCAGAGTCACTTCGATCATCGTCAGGCGCTTGAAGTGATGTGCCGCCGGCAGTTCGTTCGTCACGCCCATACCGCCGTGCAACTGCACTGCCTGCTGGCCCACATACTTCAGCGCCTGGCCGACGCGCGCCTTTGCGGCAGACACATTACGGCGGCGCTCGTTCGCATCCTCCGACGACACCTTGACTGCAGCCAAAGTAGCCATCGAGCGGGCCTGCTCGGCCTGCATGAACATTTCCGCCATGCGATGCTGCAGCGCCTGGAACTTACCGATCGGCACGCCGAACTGCTGGCGCGTCTTCAGGTATTCCAGTGTGGCGCCGTTCAACGCGTCCATCGCACCGACCGCTTCCGCGCACAACAGGGCCGTGCCGTAATCCACCGCGGCGTCCAGGATTTCCCAGCCGGCGCCTTCCTTGCCCAGCAGTGCAGAGGCCGGCACGCGCACATTCGAGAAAGTGATGTCGGCGGCATGCTGGCAATCGATGGTCCGGTAGTCGCGACGGGTAACGCCTGCTGTACCGGCCGGGACGACGAACAGCGAAATGCCTTCGGTACCGCGCTGCTCGCCGGATGTACGGGCCGACACGATGATGCTGTCGGCTTGCGCGCCGTGGATGACAACGGTCTTAGTACCGTTGATCACGTAACCGTCACTGTCTTTTTTCGCAGTCGTCGCGACATCGAACAATTCATGGCGGGACTGTTTCTCGCCGAGGGCCGCAGCAAGCTTCAGACTGCCGCCGGCGACCTGCTCAAGCAGATCGTCATGGCCACCCGCGAGCTTCAGGAATTGCGCGCCGAGCACGGTGGCAAAGTACGGCTCGACGACTATGCCGCGTCCCAGCTCCTGCATGACCACCATCATGTCCACGGCGGAGCCGTTGAAGCCGCCCTGCTCTTCGGGAACCGGCAGTGCCGTCATCCCGAGTTCGGTCAGCGTGGCCCATGCGTCGTCGGAAACGCCCTTCTCGGAATGGACGATCTTGTTGCGATGCTCGAAGGTGTAATCCTTGTCGATGAAGCGGCGCAGCGCATCGCGGAATTGTTGCTGCTCTGGTGTGTAATTGAAGTCCATTGTCGCCTCACAGTCCCAGGATCATCTGGGAGATGATGTTTTTCTGAATTTCGTTCGAACCGCCGTAGATCGATGTCTTGCGGAAGTTGAAGTAGTACGGCGCGAGCGGTGCGGCGTCGTCGTCCTGCGTCACGCTGTGCTCGTGCTCGCCTTCCAGGTAGGCCGGGTCGAAAGGCATCGCATAGGGGCCGACGGCTTCCACCATCAGTTCGGTCAGCCATTGCTGCACTTCAGTACCCTTGACCTTCAGCATCGAGGCCTCCGGGCCCGGGCCGCGCTTCGCGCTCTCCTGCGATAGCACGCGCAGCACGGTCATTTCGAGCGCCATGATTTCGATTTCGAGGCTGGCGACCTTGGATCCAAACACCGGGTCTTCCAGCAACGGTCGGCCGCCCTTCATCTGCTTGTTGGCGACGCGCTTCAGGAACTCCAGTTCGCGCTTGGCACGGCCCACTGCGGCGATATTGGTGCGCTCGTGGCCAAGCAGGTACTTCGCATAGGTCCAGCCCTTGTTTTCTTCGCCGATCAGGTTTTGGACAGGCACCTTCACGTTGTCGAAGAACACTTCATTCACTTCGTGCTCTTCATCGAGCATGATGATCGGGCGCACCGTGATGCCTGGGGTATGCATGTCGATCAGCAGGAAGGAGATGCCTTCCTGCTTGCGTGCGTTGGGGTCGGTGCGCACCAGGCAGAAGATCATGTCTGCGTGCTGGGCCAGCGTGGTCCAGGTCTTCTGGCCGTTGACGATGTAGTGATCGCCCTGGCGCTCCGCGCGTGTCTTCAGGGACGCCAGGTCGGAGCCGGAGCCCGGCTCGGAATACCCCTGGCACCACCAATCGTCGCAATTGAGGATGCGCGGCAAATAGTGGCGCTTCTGTGCTTCATTGCCGAAGGCCATGATCACCGGGGCGACCATGTTGACACCGAAGGGCAGGATCGCCGGTGTGCCGGCATGTGCGCACTCCTCTTCCCAGATATGGCGCTGCACCGCGGTCCAGCCCGTGCCGCCGTATTCGACCGGCCAGCCGATGCCGACCCAGCCCTGCTTGGCGACGATCTTGTGCCAGCGGACGTAGTCTTCCTTCGACAAACGCTTGTGGTTGAGGACCTTCTGCTGCAGATCCTTGGGAAGGTTCGCCGCCAGGAAGGCGCGAACCGTGTCGCGGAAGGCCAGATCCTCCGCCGTGTAGTTCAAATCCATGCTGTCTCCTAGTTGTCCCGGCTTAAAAGCACGACCGTTCGAAAATGATTATAGCGCGGATTTTTGCAATGCGTGTCGAATAAAAAATATTGATCGACAACCGTTATCGTCCTGTCAAGGAACAACGGAACTGGTGTTGGCGAGAATGAGGGGGCGCCGGCCTTGCAACCGGCAACAGGAATGCGTTACTGCAGCGGCTGCTTGAGGGAACCGGGGAGTGGCAAGGGCATCACATCGATCCCTTCGTCGGCAAGCGCTTCGAATTCCTTGACGGTCGCCACGCCGCGAATAGCGCGCTCGGGAACCTCGTTATAGTGAATGCGCCGGGCCTCTTCGGCAAAGCGTTCGCCGACGTCCTCGGTATTGGCGACGATCTTGCGGATCATCTCGACAACCTGCTTCTGGATCTGTTCGACGTCAGCGACGTCGGCCTTTGGTTCCTGCGCACCGGAAAGGCTAAGACGCGGCGCACTCGGTAGTTTCCGGATCACATGACTGTCACAGAGCGGGCAAACGATCTTCTGCGTATTGGACTGCGTCTTGAAGTCCTCTTCAGAGGAAAACCACCCTTCGAAGCGGTGGTCGTGCTCGCAAGTGAGGTTGTAGACTTTCATGTGGTGAAGCCAATGGAGGGAAAGCTGTTCCTTCGATGCCCGAACAATGCGGGCAAACGATTGAATACATTCTACTTCCTTCCGTCTCTATCCGCTCGGCATCCTGACGACAAGGCTCGCCAACCCCGAAAACGACATCGCCACCTGCAAGAGGTGGCGATGTCTGGAAGGTCAGGGCTTGAATTCGAACTGCTGTTGCCCATGGTCGAGAATTCCCGGCAGGCGCTGTGCAAGCAGCAAGGCCTTTGCTCGCCGACGTGCCGAGTGCGATTCGAGCGCACCAGTCAACCGACGAACACTTGCCTTTATTTCAACAATCTGTTCTGCTTTTGCCAGTCGAACCAAGCCACGCAGACTTTCGCGAAATACATGCCGCTGTCGTGCAGATGCACATTCGCCAAGAGTCGCGGTAATCAAGTTCTCGATGACATCGTCGGAATCAAGCTTCTTTTTCATAGCCTCGCGCTTCGTCATGTGGTGATGGAATTTGCTGAGGGGAAGTATGCCGACTGCACCTACGGCAATAATTGAGAATTCTCAACCGCCATGTAAGAACATGTAACCGGGGCAAGAATTACAACAAGAAAGCGATTCCACTCGGATACAACGTCTTTGAAAAAGAATCCGTGTAGAAAAAAAAGATGCCCGCACATGGCGGGCAAATACTTCCTGGGAGGCTTAAGGGACCAAGGTCATCATAGAAATTTTCATTGCGATTCGATTTGCGTTTACACAATGAATTTGCCCCCGCCTGTACCGCTGTTGACCAGTCTCAATAGTTATCCACGCCAACTGTTGGCAACTCTGTTGATAAGCTTGTTAATACTGGGACACCGTGTTGATTTCAAAGAGAAAAACATTGGGGTCATTCGAATAGGCAATTGGCAATTTTGACAATGCCGATCACGTCGTTTTCTGAATGGCAAACTCACCTTTTGCCTGCAAGTCAGCGTGATAGGAAGAACGCACCATCGGCCCCGATGCCACATGCGAAAAGCCCATCTTTTCCCCCGTCACGCGCAGCGCGTCGAACTCTTCCGGCGTGACATAGCGCTGGACCGGAAGATGATGCACGCTCGGCTGGAGATATTGTCCAAGCGTCAACATGTTGATGCCGTGACTGCGCATGTCACGCATCACTGCTTCCACTTCCTCGATTGTTTCGCCCAGGCCGAGCATAAGACCCGACTTGGTCGGCACGGATGGATGGCGCTGTTTGAACTGCTCGAGCAGGTCCAGCGAGAAGTCGTAATCGGCACCCGGGCGTGCCTGCTTGTACAGGCGCGGCACGGTCTCGAGATTATG
>DASPMC010000098.1:0-48365 GCA_035627275.1 Noviherbaspirillum sp. | reverse complement strand
AAGGTCCACTTCATGGTGAGCATGGCCCACAGCAGGTAGCCGCCGGAGGCGTGCTGCACGCCCTTCGGCTTGCCGGTGGAGCCGGAGGTATAGAGCACGAACAGCGGGTGTTCGGCGTCGACCCATTCCGGTTCGCAGGTGCTGGCCTGGCCGGCGAGCACATCGTCGAGCCACTTGTCGCGGCCTTGCACGAAGTTGACGTTGGCGCCGGTGCGCTTGTAGACGATGACGTTCTTGATCGTGTCGCAGCCGCCCATGGCGAGGGCTTCGTCGACGATGGATTTGAGCGGCAGGTGCTTGCCGCCGCGGACCTGTTCGTCGGCGGTGATGACGGCGACTGCGCCGGCGTCGATGATGCGTTCCTGCAGGGACTTGGCGGAGAAGCCGCCGAACACCACCGAGTGGGTCGCGCCGATACGGGCGCAGGCCTGCATCGCAGCGACGCCTTCGACCGACATCGGCATGTAGACGACCACGCGGTCGCCCTTCTTGATGCCGAGGGATTTCAGGCCGTTGGCGAACTGGCAGACCTTGTCGTGCAGCTCCTTGTAAGTGACTTTGGTGACCTGACCGCCGTCGGCCTCGAAAACGATCGCGGTCTTGCCGGCGTTGCCGTTTTGCAGGTTGCGGTCCAGGCAGTTATAGGAAACGTTGAGCTGGCCGTCTTCGAACCAGCGGTAGAACGGGGCTTCGGACTCGTTCAGGGTCTTGGTGAACGGCTTGTGCCATGCAATATTTTCCCGCGCAAGTTGCGCCCAGAAACCCTCGTAGTCGCGTTCCGCCGCCGCGCACATCGCCTGGTAGGCTTCCATGCCGGAAATGTTCGCGTTTTTCACGAAATCAGCCGGCGGATTGAAGATGCGATTTTCCTGCTTCAGGGTTTCGATATCGGACATTTTGTCTCTCCCGCTCGATGGTGTGTTGGATTGATGCGAAGTTAAGCCCCTACTCTTACTCAAGCCTTACATGCCATTTGGGCATCGGTTGTGCGAACGGCGGTGCTGCAGGGGATTCGGACCGCACAGCTTACACCTCACATTGTCATTTTGATATTGCGTTAGCTCAGTGCCAAGCCGTCCTGCTGCGGTGCATGAAACGCCGGAGAGAAACTGTCAGCCCGTGTAAAATGCTGGGGTTTCATTCCTGCCTGTTTTTCCAAGAATTCATGAGTTCAAAAGACAAGATCACCACTGCCGAACGTCCGATCCGTCCCCTGCCCAACCTGATCTTCATGAGCCGCTGGCTGCAGCTTCCGCTGTACATCGGCCTGATCCTGGCGCAAGGCGTGTATGTCTATCATTTCTGGGTCGAACTGGTCGACCTGGTCGGCGCCGCCATGGGCAACCAGGCTGCGCTGGATCACATCATCAGCGCCGTCGCCATCGATGGCGCGCCCCGCCCGACCAAACTGACCGAGACCATCATCATGCTGGTCGTCCTCGGCCTGATCGACGTGGTGATGATTTCCAACCTGCTTATCATGGTCATCGTCGGCGGCTACGAAACCTTTGTGTCGCGCATGCACCTGGAGCACCATCCCGACCAGCCGGAATGGCTGTCACACGTGAACGCCTCCGTGCTCAAGGTGAAACTCGCGACCGCGATCATCGGCATCTCGTCGATCCACCTGCTGAAGACCTTCATCAATGCCAGTGCTTATGACCCCAAGACGCTGATCGCACAGACGGCCATCCATATCACGTTCCTGATATCCGCCATGGCCATCGCCTACTGCGACCGCCTGATGAGCGCACCCGCATCCCACGCCAACAACTCCCATTGACCCTCAGTTGACATCATCATGACGACTATCATCAAGCAAGAAGACCTCATCGAATCGGTCGCCGCCGCGCTGCAGTACATCAGTTACTACCACCCGGTGGATTACATCCAGCACCTGGCACGTGCGTACGAGATTGAGCAGAGCCCGGCAGCGAAGGATGCGATCGCGCAGATCCTGACCAACTCGCGCATGTGCGCCGAGGGCCGCCGCCCGATCTGCCAGGATACCGGCATCGTCAACGTGTTCCTGAAGATCGGCATGGATGTGCGTTTCGAAGGCTTCAAGGGCTCGATCACCGACGCGGTCAATGAAGGCGTACGCCGCGGCTACCTGAACCCGGACAACGTGCTGCGCGCATCCGTCGTGGCCGATCCGCAGTTCGATCGCAAGAACACCAAGGACAACACCCCGGCCGTCGTGCACATGGAACTGGTGCCGGGCAACACCGTGGACGTACAGGTCGCGGCCAAGGGCGGCGGCTCGGAGAACAAGTCCAAGTTCGTCATGCTCAACCCGTCCGACTCGCTGGTCGACTGGGTGCTGAAGACCGTGCCCCTGATGGGCGCCGGCTGGTGCCCGCCGGGCATGCTCGGCATCGGCATCGGCGGCACCGCCGAGAAGGCGATGCTGATGGCGAAGGAATCGTTGATGGAAGACATCGACATGTACGAGCTGAAGAAGCGCGGCCCGCAGAACAAGACCGAGGAACTGCGTCTTGAGCTGTGCGAGAAGATCAACGCGCTGGGCATCGGCGCGCAGGGTCTCGGCGGCCTGACCACCGTGCTCGACGTCAAGATCAAGATGTACCCGACGCACGCCGCCTCCAAGCCGGTCGCGATGATCCCGAACTGCGCGGCGACCCGCCATGCGCACTTCGTTCTCGACGGATCCGGCCCGGCCTACATGGAGCCGCCGTCACTGTCCGAGTGGCCGGACGTGAGCTGGACGCCCGACACAGAGAAGTCCAAGCGCGTCGACCTGAACACCCTGACCAAGGAAGAAGTCGCTTCCTGGAAGCCGGGCCAGACCCTGCTCCTGAACGGCAAGATGCTGACCGGCCGCGATGCTGCGCACAAACGCATCCAGGACATGCTGGCCAAGGGCGAGAAGCTGCCGGTGGACTTCACCAACCGCGTGATCTACTACGTCGGCCCGGTCGATCCGGTGCGCGACGAGGTTGTCGGTCCGGCAGGTCCGACAACCGCTACCCGCATGGACAAGTTCACCGACATGATGCTCGAGAAGACCGGCCTGATCTCCATGATCGGCAAGGCCGAGCGCGGCCCGATCGCGATCGAGTCGATCAAGAAGCACAAGTCGGCTTACCTGATGGCGGTCGGCGGTTCCGCTTACCTCGTATCGAAGGCGATCAAGTCGGCTAAGGTACTCGGCTTCGAAGACCTCGGCATGGAAGCGATCTACGAGTTCGAAGTGAAAGACATGCCGGTAACGGTGGCGGTCGATTCCAATGGTATCTCGGTGCATAACACCGGGCCGAAAGAATGGGCGGAGCGCATTGCTTCGGGCAGCATCGGTGGGATTCCGGTGGCGGTGAAGTAAGACTGCGCTTGCAGTTTTCCGGAAGGATGGACGGGCCGCTGATGCGGCCCGTTTTTTGTGCTCGATAAATGCAGTTTGCGTGCGAGCTAATGCGATTGACTCAACGCGCCCCTCCAACCCCGTCATTCCCGCGAAAGCGGGAATCCATAGTGACATGGGAAGTGCGACCTCAGCATGGATTCCCGCCTTCGCGGAAATGACGGGGGGTAGAGAGGTCAATGGGAAAACGCGAGCCACCCGCAGTCATCCGCAGACACCAAACCATGCGCACTCTTACTTCCTGACATTCCTCAACGCCATTCCCCACGCAATCACCTGATCCAGCATCGTCGTCACCGACTTCTCATGATGCGCCGCCGGCTTGAATGTCGCAAAGTTCTCGAAGTCGGTATACAGCGACAACATCACCTGCTGCCGCACATCCGCCACCTGCAGCTCGCCCATCACCAACCGCAGGTGCTCCACTGCGCGCACACCGCCCGCGCTGCCATATCCGACGAAGGCAGCCGCCTTGTTGTTCCACTCCGCGTATAGGTAGTCGATTGCATTCTTGAGCGCGCCGGATGTGCCGTGGTTGTACTCCGGCGTGACGAACACGAAGGCATCGAACGACGCAATCTTCGCCGCCCACACCCGCGTATGCTCCTTGCTGTACTGCCCCATGGCCGGCGGCACCGGCTCGTCGAGCAGCGGCAGGTTGTAATCCTGGATATCCACCAGTTCCACCTGGGCGTCGTTGCGCAGCTTGGCGATGTCGTACACCCAGCGCGCGACATCCTCGGCCTTGCGTCCGGGGCGGGTGCTTCCGACGATGATTGCGAGTCTGATCATCTGGCTTCTCCTTGGGTTGCCGAACATTAATGACAAAAGGTCATGTGACCTGAGCTTAGGATTGCCAGGGACATATACGGTTCAACCTCGCCGGATGCAGGCGGATTGCCCGGTGTAAAATTGCTCGTCTTCGCAATGCCATTCCCTTCGCCGGGATAGATCCCCTCCCATGTCAGACAAGCCCATCGGCATCTTCGACTCGGGCATCGGCGGCCTGTCGGTGCTGAAGTACATCCATGCCAGCCTGCCGAACGAGCAGCTGCTGTACTTCGCCGATTCCGGGTATGCGCCCTATGGCGGCCGGACGGAGGATGAGATCGTCGCGCGCTCGCTCGCGATCGCGGAATTCCTGATGCAGTACGAGGCCAAGGCACTGGTGGTTGCATGCAACACGGCAACCGCCGCCGCGATCAAGGCGCTGCGGGCGCGCTATCCGGGCATGCCGCTGGTCGGCGTCGAACCCGGGCTGAAGCCTGCGGCTACACTGACCAGGACCGGCACCGTCGGCGTGCTGGCCACCAAGGGCACCTTGGCCAGCGAGAAGTTCCGGCTGCTGCGCGAACAAATCAGCGCTGCGACCAATGTGCAATTCCTGCCCCAAGCCTGCATCGGCCTTGCCGACCAGGTGGAAAAAGGCGAGCTGCAGTCGACGGAAACCGCCGTGCTGCTGCGCCGCTACATCGAGCCGCTGATCGAACAAGACGCCGATACGCTCGTCCTTGGGTGCACCCACTATCCCTTCGTGCTGCCCCTGATCCAGGAAACCGTCGCGCACGTCAGCTCGAAGCCAGTAGCCATCGTCGACACCGGCGAGCCGATCGCCCGCCAGCTCGTGCGGCTGCTGACGGAACGCGAGCTGCTGCGCCAGGAAGGGCCCGGGAAGATCGCTGGATTCACCACCGGCAGCGAATCGTCGTTGAAGACCGCATTTTCCCGGCTTCTCTGCCTTGAGCCGCCTGTCATGCCAGTGGCGACGGCCGCCTGAGCCTCTGCCCGCAACGGCATGCCGGCTGAGAAACACAGAATTTGCCACTTTGCCGTTAAGTTTGTATAATGACGGGCTTGCCTGACCTTCAGTCCGGCAAGACAATGGTGGCTGTAGCTCAGTTGGTAGAGTCCAGGATTGTGATTCCTGTCGTCGTGGGTTCGAGTCCCATCAGCCACCCCACCGGATACAAGAAAGCCCAGTTCAATGAACTGGGCTTTTTGCTTTTCGGGCTCGCTTTCCTCCTGCCTGCCCCCTCCCCCAAGAAAACCTTGCTCATGCTTGCTGACGGTTAAATTGCTATAGCGTGAGAAACCTCGCCTGTCCCTGATCAAATCCGTGGATGACTTGCCCACAAATGTTGTGACTAATTCTGTGGATAACCATGTACAAGCTTCCGCATGTCCATGATCTATATGGAAATTTTGCCGTTGCGCAAAATCAAGGCAGCGGCGCCGGTCATTCAAGTACGCACTCGCCCTGCGCGCGAAACGGATTCATACAAAGCACAGTGTTGCATTTCCGGTTTGCGGTCGTCTTCTTTATTGGCAATAATGGGTTAGCAGTTGTCCCGGCACGCACATTGTTCGGATTGAACCATCGAACGATGAAGCCCGGGACAGCGCCCAGGTCGTGCACCGCTCGGGGCTGGACGGAAAAACCATCTCAATGCTGCCATATCAATGGGAATGAAGTTCGAAGAGTTCGGAACGGCCCAAGTCAACGCTCCGGAACGTCAGGCCGCCGCCCCGCTGTCACCCGCAGTCCGGTTCCGCGCCCTGGCTTCGGCCGTCGACGCGGCCATGAAGGGCAACTTCGATGTGCCCCTCCCCCTGGAAGGCAATGACCAGCTGACGGTGCTGGCCAGGAACCTGCAGACGCTGTTCGGTCAGCTGCGCAAGGGGAAAGAAGGCAGTAATGCCGCCCCGGACCGGCATCACCAGACCAACGCGAGGCTTGAGTACCTGATTGACAACACGCCCGCGATCATCTACAGCAGCGTTCCCAGCGGCGACTTCAAGATGACCTTCGTCAGCGCGAACGCGTCCCGTGTGTTGGGATACGACCCGGAAGAAATGGTCGCCGATCCGAATTTCTGGTTCAACCACATCCATCCCGACGACATCCCGGTCATTTTCTCGAGCCTGGCGATGGTGTTCGTGGAAGGCCAGCGCACCTACGAATACCGTTTCCGGGCCAGCGACGGCAGGTACCTGTGGATGCACGATACCTTGCGCCTGATCCGCGACGCGGAAGGCAATCCTCTGGAGGTGATCGGATCGCTCACCGACATCACGGATCGCCGCCTGATGGAAGAGGCACTGAAGAAGACCGGGGAAGAACAGAAACTTCTGATCGAAAAACTGCAGCAGGCGCAAGCCCAGCTCCTGCAATCGGAAAAGATGGCATCGATCGGCCAGCTCGCCGCCGGGGTCGCTCACGAAATCAACAATCCGGTCGGCTTCGTCAATTCCAACATGGGCAGCCTGCGGAACTACGTGGAAACGCTGTTCAAACTCGTCGACGGGTACGATGCCATACTGGCGCGCGCAAACGGCAGCCCCGAAATGACAAGCGCAGTCGCACAGCTCAAGCAGCAAGCCGACCTGGAGTTCCTGAAGGAAGACGTGACCGCGCTAGTCAAGGAATCCATGGACGGCCTCAAGCGCGTAAAGGACATCGTGCAGTCGCTCAAGGACTTCTCGCACGTGGGCGAAACTGAATGGCAGATGGCCGACCTGCATCAAGGCCTGGAAAGCACCCTGAACATCGCGAACAACGAATTCAAGTACAAGGCGACCATCGACAAGCGGTACGGCCAGCTGCCACTGGTGAAGTGCATGGCGTCCCAGATCAACCAGGTCTTCATGAACCTGATCGTCAATGCCTCGCATGCGATCAAGGAGTCAGGCGTCATCACCGTCCGTACGGGCACGGAGGATGACTGGGTCTGGGTCGAGGTGGCCGACACGGGTGTCGGCATCCCGCCGGAAAACCTGTCCCGAATCTTCGAACCCTTCTTCACCACCAAGCCGGTCGGTCAGGGGACGGGCTTGGGCCTGTCGCTGTCCTATAACATCGTCAAGAATCACGGCGGACGCATCGATGTGGAGAGCGAGATCGGAAAGGGAACGCGCTTCATCATACGCTTGCCGGTAGAACCGAAGGCCGCGGAATAGGAGGCAGCGTGCGGCCTGAACGCAGTCCTGCAGCGGCATGCGGCTGCAGGATTGCCATGTCCGGTTGAGAACTATTGCGCCATCCCGGCGATTCACCGCGCCTCGACGACTTCAATCAAGCTGCACCGACCCGTCTTCGCCCCAGTTGACCTTGGTGATGCCCGGCTCTTCCGCTTCGAGCCGCCTGGCTTCCAGTTCCTGGGGTGTCAGCTCCCCATGCTCCGGACGCAGAAGATCCGCCAGTTTACGGTCTTCCAGGATCTGGTCATGACGCGAGAATGCCGCCGCCAGCGTCGCGATGAGCTCCTCGCTTTGCCAGGGTTTGGGAATGTACCGGAACACCTCAGCCTGATTGATTGCCCGCATGACTGTCTCGAACTCCGTCGATGCACTGAGCACCAGCCGGATTGCGTCCGGCTGGGTACCCTTGATCATTTTCAGGAAATCGATTCCGTTGATGCCCGGCATCCGGAAGTCGGAAACCACGACGTCGAACTCGGTCTCGCTGCTACGCAGCAGCGCCTGTTCCGGATCGGTGAATGTCTCGATTTTCAGGCCTTCCGCGGCAAAGCTCTGGCGCAGCTCGCGTTGCAGCGCCTGCAAGACGTGAGCTTCGTCATCGAGCAACAAAAGATGCCTCATGTACCTCTCCTGTCCGTACGCACATATATCTTCAACCGCCCTTCATCGGCCACGTCGTATGCCAGGATCTGCTGGATCAACCGATGGTCGAGCACATGGTCCGCAGGTAGCAGGAGCAGGCCGTCGTTGGTGAACAGGTCGCGCGACAAGATCATGCCCGACTGCAATTCGCCTGCCCTCAGCAGGACTTCCTTCGCCGCGTCCTCCAGGCCGCCGTTGATGATTTCCGCAAACGCCTTGACGACCTGCGGATCGTAGCGCTTGCCGCTGTTCTGCAAGATCAGCGAGATCGCTTCATCAGGGCGAAGATGGCGCTGCGTCAGCGTCCCGATCTGCAGGCTGTCGAAATCGCTGGCGAGCGCCAGGATGCGCGCACCGATCGGAATTGCCAGTCCCGACAGATGATCGGGAAATCCCTCGCCGTCGAACCGCTCCATCTGCGAGCGCAGTATCTTCGCCGCGCCGCGCAGATCCTCCAGCGCGGTCAGCAGTTGTTCGCCCAGTTGAGGATGCTTGCGATACATCCCGAGCATTTCGCCTTTCATCATGCTCACCGGCATGGACAGCATATCGTCTGAAAACCCGATCTTGCCGATGTTATGAAGCAGGCCGGCCACGAAAACGTTCTGCACTTCGTGCGGTTCCAGTTTCATTTTCACGGCGATGCGGCGCGCCAGGTCGGCAACGCGGCGCGAATGCCCGGCCAGATTCTTGCTGCGCATCTCCGTCATGCCGGAGAACACCTTGATCGAGGTGAGGAAGCTGGCTTTCAGTTTTTCATTCGTGACCAGCAGAGAATCATGCGCCTGCTTCAGCTCGGCGGTGCGCTTTTGCACCGTGGCCTCGAGACCGGCGTTGAGTTCTTTCAGCTCTTCGTTCTGGCGCTGGGTCAGCGCTTCCAGCCGCAGCTTTTCCTGTTCGAGCGCCTTGCGCTCCAGGGCATGACGGACAATCAGCAGGATGTCGTTGTCGTCCCAAGGCTTGGTAATGTAGCGATAGATCTCGCCGCGGTTGATCGCATCCAGGATGGACTGGATGTCGGCATAGCCGGTCAGCAGCAGGCGCAGCGTATCCGGCCGGGTCTCGCGCACGCGCTCCAGGAAACGTGCGCCGTCCATTTCCGGCATGCGCATGTCGGAAATGACGATGTCCACCGATTCGTTTTCCAGTTTCTCCAGCCCCTCCTTCCCACTTTCGGCGGTGATCACGTGGTAACCTTGCGAGCGAAACAGCCGGCGCAGTGACGCCAGGATGTTCGGCTCATCGTCCACGCAGAGGATACGCGGCGCCAGACTGAGATCCGCATCGCGCAGAACCGGCGTCTGCATCATGTTTCACCTTCCTTTTCGCTAGCAGCTTCTGTATGGCGGATCGGCAGGGTGATCCGGAATGTCGTCCCCCGCCCCACTTCCGTCTCCACGTCGATCTTTCCCCCATGCTTCTCGACGATGCCATAGGACAGCGACAACCCGAGGCCGGTCCCGCTGCCGATCGGCTTGGTCGTATAGAACGGATCGAAGATGCGCGGGAGGATATCCTTGGGGATGCCGGCACCGGTATCAGCCACCTTGATCCAGATGCTGCCGCCGTCGACGCCGGTGCTGATCGTGATCGTCCCCCGCTTGCCTTCGATGGCATGGGCGGCGTTTACTACCAGGTTCATGATGACCTGGTTGAGCTGCGACGGCAGGCATTCGATATCCGGAATGTCGCCATATTCCTTGATGACGTCGGCCTTGTACTTCACCTCGTTGTTGACGATGTTCAGCGTCGAGTCGATGCCGCGGTGGATGTTCGCCCACTGCCAGCTCTGGTCCACGTCGGCGCGTGAAAAGTCCTTCAGGTCCTGCACGATCTTGCGCACGCGCGCGATCCCCTCCCTGGATTCGCTCATCAATGCGGGAATATCCTCCTTCAGGTAGTCGAGTTCGATCCGCTCCCGCGCATCTTTCAGTTGTGCCAGAACGTCGGGTGATGCAATCGCGGATTCGGCCGTCTCGTAGATCTTGAGCATCTCGAACACCTTTAGGATGTATCCCTCGAGGGTGCCGAAGTTCGAGAAAATGTAGCCGATCGGGTTATTGATTTCATGCGCCACGCCGGCGGCGAGCTGGCCGATGGAGGCCATCTTCTCGGATTGCAGCAGCTTCTCCTGCGCCTTTCCAAGCTTTCTATTGAGTTCCGTAAGTTCGTTGTTGCGCCGGAGCAGTTCAGCTTCGGCCGCCTCCCGCTTGCGAATATCCTCTTCCAGGCTCTCGTTGGCCTGGGCCAGCTGCGACGTGCGCCGTACGACCAGCTCCTCCAGCCGGGCCTGTACGTTATACAGGTCGGTCTCCGCAAATTTCCTCTTCGTGACATCCTGCAGCACTTCGATGGCGCCGGCAATCCGCCCGCTCTCGTCGTGCAGGGGAGCCGCCGAAAAAAACAGCCAGCGTCCGCTTTCGCCGAGCTGGGGAAAAAAATCTTCGACTTCGTAGGCGCCTGGAATCAGGATAGAGCGCTTGACCTTGTCATTGTAATAGTGTGCGACCGCCTCGTCGGCATTCCCCGAAACGATGAGGTCCGCGAGCAAGGGACGTTTATGCCGGTAGAAGGCCTGGGAATGGTTGCTGGTGCCGACCATGGCGGCGGCAGGGATTCCGGTGATCTTTTCACAGGCCTTGTTCCATTGCGTGACGACATGGTCGGCATCGATGGCAAAGGCAGGCACCGGCGATCCGTCGAAAAATTCGGAGATCGGCAGCACATCCGCTTTTCGGCGCCATTCGTGGGTCTCGCGCTCCTGCCCGGGTCCGGTATCCGGCCGATACGGGGCACGCTGGTCCATGGCATCAGGCCTCCTGGGTATCGGATCGGTCAATTTATTCATGGTTTTGAGCAATCACACGACAAGAATCTGGCACGCTTCCTCGAATTCGGCTTCGGTGTCACGGCAAATCTTGCGAAAGGTCGAGGATTCCAGCCCAAGGCTCTTCCATGCATCATCAGAGACAACCGGAACAAGGTCGTCATCGTCCTGCGTCAGGTCGAGTGCATGCGCGATTGCCTCCGCAACATGCACGACCGCAGGAATGTCGCCCAGGTCGTCGCCTTGGGGATTGTGGTGATGCGCGATCGCCTTCTGCATGATCAAGGGGAACTTCCAGTAATCCGCCAGCGCCCGTCCGACGGATGCATGGTCCATTTCGAGGACGGCGCGTTCGGCCTCGATCACATAGCAATCCTTTTCGCCGCGGTACTTCATCGCCATCGCGTACTGCTCCGGGAACCGGGTGACCAGCACCAGGCGTCCTATGTCGTGCAGAAGACCGCACACGAAGGCATAGTCCTGATTGAGTTTCATCTGCCGTGCCAGCATCTTGGCGCACAGGCCCGTGCCGATAGCATGCCGCCAGAATCCCTTGAAATCGAACGGGCTAGTCGTGTTGCCGGAAAAGATATCCGTTACCGCGGCCGCTGCAATGAGCGTGCGCACGCTGTCGAATCCGAGAATGGTGATCGCCTGCGGGATGGTCGTTACCTTCCGCGAAAGGCCATAGAACGAGGAATTTGCGATGCGCAGCGTTTTCGCCGCCAGCGCCTGGTCCTTCGACACCTTTTCCGCAAGCATGCCGACGCTCGCATCGGGCTGTTCGAAACTCTTGAGCACTTCGAGAACCACGAGCGGAAGCGAAGGCAGGGTTCGGATGCCTTTCGCGATGTCGTCGGGTGAAAGCGCAGTCATGTTCCTCTCCCCGTCCGGTATTCGAAGATGCTTTGCATCAGCGTGTCGGACGCCCCTTTTCCTCGGGACTGCCGGAACAGGCGGTCGAGACGCTCCTGTACGCGCCGGCACTCTGCCTCCCATGCCTCCTGCGAAATGTCATCGTCCACGACAAATACATACTCTACGCCTCGGCGTTCCAGTGATCGCAGCATGGAATCGGTAAGGACCGTCGCCTCCGGCAGCAATACCGTCCGCTGCGCATCCATGACAGCCTCGAACAGGACCATGCCCGGTTCGGCATCGTCCAGCTGCACCTGCTTGCATCGATTGATCATGGCTGTTCCCTGGCTAATGTCACGAGGACGCCGCGCGATTCCGACCCTTGTCCCATGCGATGGCAAATCACGCGATAGTTCATCCCTTTCAATTGCAGGCGCCCGGCATTGCCATGCTCGATCGCGCCGACCGCAGCGACGAGTTCCGGCATGACCTCCCTGGCATCGCATCCAAGCAGCGATCCGCTTTCGCGCAGGAGCCCTTGGGCGTCGACGTTGATGAAGGCAATGTAATCGTCCTCGTCCAGTCCGATGACCGGCAGGGGAACATGCTGAAGCACCTCGCGCACCACATGCAGGCTGACCTCGTCGCGCCGGATCTGCTGTTGCTGTTGCTGTGCGATTTCTTCAAGACGGCGGTTGGCGACAGCCAGCTCGAAATTCGCCGTCCGCACTTCGAGATCGAGCCGCCGGTTCTCGTCAGCCATTTCCTTCCGCTTGAATGCCTCTTCGATATGCGCGCGCAGTTGGCTGTCGTCCCAAGGCTTCATCAGGAATTTGTAGATGGCGCCCTCGTTCACCGCGTCGGTCACGGACTGCAGTTCGGAGTAACCGGACAGTACGATGCGGACGGTGTCCGGATAGAGCTCCTTGGCCTGGCGGAGAAACTCGACACCGGTCATCTCGGGCATGCGCTGGTCGGACACGATCACGTCGACAGGATGCCGGGCCAGGATCTCCAGTCCCTCGCGGCCGCTGTTGGCTGTCAGGATCGCGTAGTTGTCCGGCCTCAGCAGGCGTTTGAGCGCGGAGACGATGTTTGCCTCGTCGTCGACCAGGAGCAGGGTGCGCACCGGACGTGCCAGCCGCAAGAGGTGTCCGGGCAAGCTGCGTCCTTCGCTAAGGAAAGTGTGCATGGCGTGCGAATCCATCGGCGGCGCATACAGAAATCCCTGGATTTCGTCGCACATGTTCTTCCGCAGGAAATCGCACTGTTCCTCGGTTTCCACGCCCTCCGCAACCACCCGTATGCCGAGCGAGTGGGCCATGGAGACGACTGTCTTGGCAATCGCCGCGTCATCGCTGTCCGTGATGACATGTTCGATGAAAGACCGATCGATCTTTACCTTCCTGAAGGGATACCGTTTCAGGTAACCGAGGGAAGAATAGCCGGTGCCGAAATCATCCAGCACGAGATCGATACCAAGCGCCTGCAGGCGCGCAAGCGTCGCTTCGCTCGCCGGGGTGTCCTGCATGAGGACGTTTTCGGTGACTTCGAGGCAGAGCAGCTGGGGGTCGATCCTGAATTCGTTCATCGCGCCGGCGATCTTGACGGCAAGCGAAGGATCGCGGAACTGCCTGGGGGACACATTGACCGCGACCCTCGGCACGGAAAGGCCGCTGTCTATCCATCCGCGGATATCCATGCAAGCGCGGCGGATCGCCCATTCGCCTAGCTGCTCGATCAGGCCGCATTCCTCGGCGACGGCAATGAAGCGTGCCGGAGGCACCTCACCGATTTCCCGGCTGTTCCAGCGTGCCAGCGCTTCCAAGCCTGCCAGCTTCCCGGCCTGCAGATCAGCGAGCGGCTGGTAGTGCAGGGACAGCTCCGCATTTTCGACTGCCGCACGCAATGCAATTTCCAGCCTTGCCCGTTCAACGACACGTTGGTTCAGATCCGGTGCGAAGAACTGCGAATTGTTGCGTCCGATTTCCTTGGCCCGGTGCAGGGCCAGGTTGGCGTAGCGAACCAGGGACGAGGCGTCGTTGCCGTCCTGCGGATACAGCGAGATCCCGATGCTGCAGGTAATGCGCGCGGTAACGCCATCGATCGTGAAGGGTCCAGCGACCGTCCGCGCGATCTTCTCGGCGAACGCAGCTGCGTCACGCGCATTGCGAATCCCGGACAGCACGATCCCGAATTCGTCGACGCCGTGGCGAGCCACGACGCCTGCGCTCCGGACGCAGTTGCCCAGGCGTTGCGCAAGCTGCTGCAACAGCTTGTCGGCGCGGTCGTAACCGATGCTCTTGTTGATGAACCTGAAAAGGTCGACGTCGACGACGAGCAATGCAAATATATGCTCGTCCACCGGCGTTCGCGCGATTGCATACTCTAGCAGCGACCAGAGGGCTTGTCTGTTCGGCAAGCCGGTCAACTCGTCGCGCTTACCCTGGATCGGCGCAATCGCGTCGGCGGGCATGCCGACAAGCTGAAAGACATTTTCTGCCTCATTGATCGATGCGCCGCCGGGGTCGAGGGCGGCTGCGATATCTTCAGACTTGACCGTCATATACACCTTTCTGACCGCGTCAAATTGGCGGGTTTTCCTAGTGCGGCGACCAGCCGACAGAAGTGTGCGTGGCACACCTACATATTTGCATACGTATTTCCGTAGGTAAAGATTAAAAACAGGGACAAACGTGATTTGTATCACCTTTGTCGCATCGTCCCGATGCATGCTTGCCGATACGACAAAATGGGAGACTTCTTCGAGGAGCGTGCAGGTGGAGCGTGCAGGTCGACACTTGATCCCATATTCATGGGGCTGTTATCGTGATGAATGCCGGCCAGGCCGTTCGCCGGCAAGCCATATTCCCAGGAACGCTGGCGTGAATCCGACAAACGATCGAGTGCCGCCGCGAAGCGTGAATCAAGTGCGGAGTGAGTTGGTGCAGGCATGCCGGCGATGCATTCCGGCAGGGCATGCGCGTAACCTGCCTCGACACGGCAAGTTACGCATGCAGCTGACAGATAGAGCGGCTTGCACATTAGTGTAGGGGGCGCGCAGCCCCGAGAACCGGTCGAGTGCTAGGCGCGGCGACGCGACGTAGCGGACTCGGCGTCCCCGTGCTACGGCAAGGAGACGCAACACCGCAGGCGACCGGTTATCGGGGCTGCCCGAAGGGTTCGATCCAGAAGAGCGCATTGCGGCGTTGCGACGCTTGCTCAGACGCCCGGTCTGAGCGGCGCGCCGCGCCTTGCGCTGAATCCGGGGGCGCCGAGCCCTTCTGGATCGAACGCGCCCCCTACACTAATGTGAAAGCCGCTCTAGTAATCCGAGCCGATTACCGGCTCAGCATGCTCAAGGTGCCGCGCCCTTTCGCATACATGATGCCAAGGTTGTACTGCGCGCCGGCGTGGCCCTGCTCGGCGGCGCGGCGATACCAGTCGATGGCCTGCGCCATGTCCTGCTTCACGCCCTCGCCGTTGCTGTAGATGATGCCCAGCAGGTACTGCGAGTTGACGTCACCCTGCTCCGCCGCCTTGCGGTACCACTGCGCGGCCTGCGCAAAGTCCTGCTTGACGCCGATACCGCGGCGGTACATGTTCGCGAGGTTGAACTGTGCGGGCGCGTAACCCTGTTCTGCCGCACGGAGATACCACTGCGCGGCTTCCGCGTAATCCTGCGGCGCGCCGTGGCCGTTGGCGAACAGCATGTCGCCCAGCTTGTTCTGCGCATGCGCATCACCCTGGAAGCCCGACTTGCGATGCCAGCTGATGGCCATGCCGAAATCCTGCTCGACGCCCAGGCCCTTCATGTACATGTTGCCAAGGTTGTGCTGTGCAAGCGCATGGCCCTGCTCGGAAGCCTTGCGGTACCACTCGGACGCTTCGAGATAATCCTGCGCGACGCCTTCGCCGTGGAAGTACATCAGGCCGAGGTTGTACTGCGCGCCGGCATCGCCCTGCGTCGCCGCGCGGCTGTACCACTGGAAGGCTTCATTGAAGTCCTGGCGCACGCCTTCGCCCGTGTAGTACATCAGGCCGAGGTTGACCTGCGCGCCCGCGTCGCCCAGGTCGGCGGCCTTGCGGTACCACTGCAGCGCCTGCGCATAGTCCTGCTTGACGCCCAAGCCCTTGCGGTACATGTTGCCCATGTTGTTGAGCGCATAGGCATTGCCCTGCTCGGCGGCACGGCGATACCAGTACATCGCCATCTTGTGGTTCTGCGGCACGCCCTGGCCGTTGTTGTACATGTTGCCGAGGTTGATCTGCGCCAGCGGGTGTCCCTGCTCGGCCGCGCGGCGATACCAGGCGACAGCCTGGTCATAATCCTGCGCCACACCCTGGCCATTGTTGTACAGGATGTTGGCGAGGTTGAACTGCACCACCACGCGATCGGACTCGACCGGCTTGCGGTACTTCGGCAGGTCATATTCCGATTCCGCGATATCGCCGTTCTCGAAACGGATGCCTGCATTCACCGGGGCGCTGGTATAACCCTGATCGGCCGCCTTGCGGTACCACAGTACAGCCTGCCTGTGGTTCTGCGGCACGCCGTGGCCTAGTGTATACATGTTGCCGAGGTTGATCTGCGCCAGCGGATAGCCTTGCTCCGCGGCCTTGCGGTACCAGGTCACTGCCTGCGCGTAATCCTGCTTTACGCCCTCGCCACGCTCGAGCATCCAGCCCAGCTGGTACTGCGCGCGTGCATCGCCCTGCTCGGCGAGCGGACGCCATTCATTCAATGCCGCGGCGTGGTCGTTCTTGTTGTAGGCCGTGAGACCTTCCACATAACCGGCATGTGCCGAGAAGGAAACCAGGAGGACGGTAAGAAGGGGAATGGTATGTTGGCGCATGATCTTCCACGGGTTAATGTCAGTTGAATCGTGAAACGATATTAAATTGACATGTACTGCGGAAACAGCACCGCGCGATGATCCTCGAAGCCAAACCCTTGGCTTTACAAGACAGAAAGAAACTTTTGCACCGAGGCAGTGCAGAGAGGACTTGGCGAACGTGGCAACTTCTGATAAATCGCAAACGAATTGCAGTGCGGGAAGTATCGCACTGCGTTCGGAACCGGTGTCAGTACGTAGTCAGTACGTACCGGGAAGAAGAATGCCCTTGTCGACCTTCTTCACATCGGTGACGCCGCAGAAGGCCATCGTGAGATCGAGCTCCTTGTAGATGATCTCCAGGCACTTGGTCACGCCGGCTTCGCCCATCGCGCCCAGGCCATAGAGGAAGGCGCGGCCGATGTATGCACCTTTCGCTCCCAGTGCGAGTGACTTGATCACGTCCTGGCCCGTGCGGATACCGCCGTCGATGTGCACTTCGATCTTGTCCCCTACCGCATCCACGATGGCCGGCAATGCCGCGATCGACGAGGGCGCGCCGTCGAGCTGGCGTCCGCCATGATTGGACACGATGAGCGCATCGGCGCCGCTCTGCACGGCAAGACGCGCATCTTCCACGTCGAGGATGCCCTTGATGATCAGCTTGCCGCCCCACTGCTTCTTGATCCATTCGACATCATCCCAGGACAGCGTCGGGTCGAACTGCTGCGCCGTCCAGGCCGACAGCGAGGACATGTCGGACACGTTGCTCGCATGGCCGACGATGTTGCCGAAGGTGCGGCGCGGCGTGCCCAGCATGCCGAGGCACCAGCGCGGCTTGGTCATCATGTTGAGGATGTTGGGGATGGTGAGCTTGGGCGGTGCGGAAAGGCCGTTCTTGATGTCCTTATGCCGCTGTCCGAGCACCTGCAGGTCGAGCGTGAGGACCAGCGCCGAGCACTTCGCTGCCTTCGCGCGGTCAATCAGCCGACTGATGAAATCGCGGTCGCGCATCACGTAGAGCTGGAACCAGAACGGCGCCTTGGTGTGCGCGGCGATGTCCTCGATGGAGCAGATGCTCATCGTCGACAACGTGAACGGGACGCCGAATTTTTCCGCCGCCCGCGCGGCAAGGATCTCGCCGTCCGCATGCTGCATGCCGGTCAGCCCAGTGGGCGCGATCGCCACCGGCATGTGCACCTCCTGCCCGACCATGGTGGTCTTGAGCGTGCGGTTGTCCATGTTGACCGCGACACGCTGGCGGAACTTGATCTTCTCGAAGTCGGTGCTGTTGGCGCGGTAGGTCGATTCGGTCCAGGAACCGGAGTCCGCGTAATCGTAGAACATGCGCGGAACGCGCTTCTGCGCCAGGACGCGCAGGTCTTCAATGTTGGTGATGGTGGGCATGCAGACGTCTCCTCCTCATTCATTACAACTAGTGTAATTGAAGAGGGGAAACGCTGCGAAGGATGTTTGCTTGAAAATTTTTCACCCGGGGCGAATCGCAATGCCCCTAGGGTCGGTTCACATTTAATTCGGGAGATGCGTTCATGCCAAAACGCGTGTTGGCGGCGGTGCGTGGCGACGCAAAGGCTGGACGCCTTTGCTAGCCATGCATCGCCGTCAGCGCGCGTTTTGGCTTGAACCCTCCGGGAAGGTGCCGTATGCGTCGCATGGCGGTGTTGCTCGTCATTGCCGTAGCACGGGGACGCCGAGTCCGCTACGACGCCTCCTCGCGCCTTGCCCTGCAACGCATACGGCGCCTTCGCACTCCCGAATTAAATGTGAACAGACCCTAGGGATCAGTGCGCCTGCATTTGCGCGGGTGCCTGCGTCTTGAGAGGACGCTCGATGAAAGCGGGCGTCTTCTTTTCGCTCATCCGGCCAAGATCGAGGTCGCCGAGCCAGTACTTCGTTTCGGTATCGCCGAGCAGCGTGCGCAGTTCGCGAATGCTCATCTCGGTTACTTCATGCGCAGCCAGCAGCAACGTGGAGTTGACTGCCATCTGCCGGTTCCTGACCTTGCTGATGGTCGAGGCAGGGATGCCAAGTGCACGCGCCAGTGCTGCGTCGCTTTTGAGGCGCAGCCTGTCCATCAAGGTATCGAGCAGATGGTTCGGCGTGTAGCCGGCACGGTAAACGATAGCTGTATTCCTTCGCATGGCTCTCCTCTCGTCAAACGGTTGCATGATTTTGCAGTGCCGCAATCGAAGCGGGGAACAAAACCATCCGATGATTGAGATTGCTCAATCGCACCATTCCGCCACTGGTTGAATTGTTTCATCATCGATAACATTCGCTTACAACTTCATCGTCAACTGCCTCGCGCGAGGCGGCGTTTTCCTCAGTGCGGTACCGCATATCAATCACAACCTGTAAAGAGGAAATCGATGAAGACTCTGATTGCCACCCTGATCGCCGGCCTGTTCGCAGCATCCGCATTTGCGCAGACTTCCGCTACCGGCACGGCCGCTCCCGCCACCACACCGTCGAAGGCTGAAGCCAAGGCTGCGATGGCGGATGCCAAGGCCGAGGAAAAAGCGGAAAAGGCAACCGCCGAGGCCAAGGCCGATACGGCAAAGTCCGATGCCAAGGCTGACAAGAAGGCAGCCAAGGCACAAGCCAAGTCCGACAAGAAAGTAGCGGAAGCCAGGAAGGATGCAGAAAAGGAAAAGGCTGAAGCCGCGAAGGAGAAAGCCGACGCAGCGAAGAAGTAATTCCGCCTTGTGCCGGGAAAGAGGCGGGCCTGTCCTGCCTCTTCCTGTTTCAAGACATTGAGGCTATCTCTCGCCGCTTATTTCCGGCACAAGCTGCAGGGCACGCTGGTACCACGCATTGTTTCGGATGCGGTCGAGGTGGTCGTCGGCAGGCAGGACGCTTGCATCGAGATAGCGCAGGATGATTGGATGCGCGCGGCCGACGCACAGGTCGAGCGCTTTCCGCTCCGGGTTCAGCGCGTAATTCCCGCGGTGGATCATCTGCGCATCGAAGATGATGACATCTCCCGGCTCGGCGGAAATCAGTTTGGCGCCCGGGAGTGCGTCGCTGTTCGCGCGCCCGTTGCGTTCCCGGCGCACGTCCGCTTCCAGCTCGCTGTCCCAGCGGCGATGGGTTCCCGGTATGACTTCCAGTCCGCGCTCCGGCAGGAGCGGAATGCGCACATGCAGGCTCAGCATGTTCCGCTGCTCGCGCGCCTGCGCTTCATCCTCGATAGGACTGTACTGCAGATCCCTGTGCCAGTACGGAAGGCGGCTGTTTTCATGCGGATTGAAGAACAGCTGCGTGTTGTGGAAGTAGATGCCGCCGCCGAACATGCCGTCGACCAGTGACGTAAGCCTTTCCGATGCCACCAGTTCGAAAAAGCGGATGCGTTGCCCCGCGTCGCTGAAGTAACGCACATCGGTCAGCGAATGCATGTTGACCAACCGCTCCGCTACATAGTGCGCATGGTTGGCCGTCATCCATTGCGCAAGGATGCGGTCGGCTTCGCCTTCCAGCGCTTCAATGGCATGCCGGTCGAGCCACTGCCGGACGACGGCGAAGCCTTGCGCTTCATACGCCTGCCTCGCGTCGTCGATAGCGGCGATGTCGGGCATCAGGCCGGCGTCATTTCGATCGGGATGCCGTTGAGCACCGCGTTCCCCGACAAGGGATCGCGACGGCTTTCGTCGAGCACCGCATTCACGTTCGCGCCCGGACGTTCCGCAGCGAGCGCCATGCGCGTGTCCGGCAAGTCATGGCCCCAGCCATGCGGCAGGCTGACTACGCCCGGCATCATTTCATCGCTCACCTCTACCTGTGCGACGATGACCCTGCCCTTGCTGCTGATGCGCGCTTGGCCGCCATCCTGCAAGCCGTAGCGTTGCGCGTCGGATGGATTGACCAGCGCAGTGCAGCGGAACGACCCCTTTGCGAGGGTCGGCAGGTTATGCATCCAGCTGTTGCAGGAGCGTACGTGTCGGCGGCCGATGACGACCAGTTCCGGCGCGGGCTTCGCGAGTTCGGCTGCAGGACGTTGCAGGTCCTCGAGCAGCATGGCCGGTGCGAGTTCGATCTTGCCCGAAGGCGTGCGCAGCACTTCCGGAATGCGCGGCTGTAGCGAGCCGAGGTCGATGCCGCCCGGCGCCGCCTTGATCTTCGCGAGATTGATGCCGTCCGGCTTGCGGCCGAACATGTCGCCGTACGGTCCCATGCGCAGCGCGAAGTCGATCTGGCGCTCTGGCCCCTTGGGCTGGGCCAGCGCGGCGATCACTGCATCCGCATGTTCGCCGACGGCACGGCGCACGTCCTCGGCAAACAACTCGTCGTCCATCTGTTCCACATCGATGTTCGCGCCTTTGCCCTGCGCAATCGCTGCCAGTCGCAGCAGGATCTGCCACTCGGGCGGCTGGCCGTCGGTACGGTCAAACACCGGCTCGCTGAAGCGCGCATAGTTGCGCCATGCGAACTGTGGGAAGGCGATGTCGTAATGCAGGTCTTCCAGCGGAGAAGAGCCGGGAAGGATCACATCCGCGTGGCGCGTCGTTTCATTGAGGTAGATGTCGACGCTGACCATGAAGTCGAGCTTGTCCAGCGCTGCCGACAGCCGCGGCCCGTTGGGCGCGGACAGCACCGGATTGCCTGCGACAGTCAGCAATGCCCTCACCTGTCCTTCGCCCGGCGTCTCGATTTCCTCCGCCAGGCATACCATCGGGAACTCGCCCATCACTTCGGGCGCTCCCGATACGCGGCTCTTGCGGCGGCCAATGCCGACGCCCTTGCCGATGCCGGGCTTGCCGACGGTATTCGCCGCGAAGGCCGGCGCCTTGGCGAACATTGCGCCGCCTTCGCGGTCGAGATGGCCGGTCAGCACATTGAGCACGTCGATCAGCCAGCTGCAGAGGGTGCCGTATTCCTGGACGCAGGTACCCATGCGGCCGTAAACGGCGGCGCGTTCCGACCTTGCCAGTTCGCGCGCCAGGTTGCGAATGGTGCCGGCATCGATGCCGCAGCGGGCGGCGACCTTCTCGGGCGAAAATTCCTTCACCGCGCTTTCCACTTCTGCCACACCGCCGACATGCTCGGCAAGACGTCCCAGGCGCACCAGCTTTTCGTCGAACAGCGTGTGCACCATGCCAAGCAGGAAATACACGTCGGCGCCGGGGCGGATGAAATGATGCGCGTCGGCCACCTCCGCCGTTTCCGTACGACGCGGGTCGACCACCACGATGCGCCCGCCGCGCGCCCGCATTGCCTTGGCCTTGCCGCGGAAATCGGGCACCGTCCACAGGCTGCCGTTGGACACCATGGGATTGGCGCCGATGATCAGCAAGAAATCGCTGCGCTCGATGTCGGGCACCGGGAACGACAACCAGTGTCCAAACATCAAGCCGACCGACAGTTGCTTGGGCATCTGGTCCAGCGTGGATGCCGAAAAGATATTGCGGGTGCCGAGCGCTCGCGCCAGCCGCGCGAAATACATGATCAGGCCAATCTTGTGCACGGAGGGATTGCCGATGACTGCGCCGACGGCATCCGGGCCGTGCTGCGCAAGGATGGGCGGCAGCCGGCGTTCGATCTCGGCGAACGCTTCTTCCCAGCTCGTCTCGACGAACTTGCCGTCGCGCTTGACCAGCGGCTTGCGCAGGCGGTCCGGGTCTTCATGCAAATCCTTCAGCGATACGCCCTTCGGGCAGATATAACCGCGGGAAAATACATCCTCGTCATGGCCGCGGATGCTGATGACCTTGTTGCCGCTGACCTTGAGCTCGAGACCGCAACAGGCTTCGCATAAGGGGCAGATGCGGTGGGCGGTTCGTTCGGCGGACTGGGTGGGCATGCTGTTGTCTCCATTTCTTTTGCCGCGACGGGAAGTCATGGCATTTTTTCAATCTAAACCCATTATGCGCGAACTGCGATTACCTTGCAGGTCATACCCCGCCCTCCTGTAAGGCTGTGACGACGAAACCGGCCGTTTCGAGGGATAATGTCGCATCGGAAAAATTTAGAGGTAACAATGGCCAACAAACCAGCACGCACGCTGACGTTCAAGTGCAAGAAATGCACGAAACCGGTGACGATCTACCTGCAAAAGGTCTCCGCTTGCTCGCACATCCAGCCTTACCAGGGCATCTGCTCCTGCGGCGAAGTCATGCGCCATGCAATCGGGCAGAAGGACGCGGTCGAGTCCTACCTGGCATCCGACGGCCTGAACTGGTCGCACCACCATCACCACTAATCGACGGGGCCGCAGAGCCCCGGAGGCGCGGGATCTTCACCCGGCGCCGTACAGGAGGAATACAACATGAGCAAAGACGATTTTTCCCTCGAAGACTGGCGCCGCCTGCTGAGCCACCTCGGTGAAGACCCGACACGGCAGGGCCTGCACGACACGCCCGCGCGCGTAGACAAGGCATGGAAGCACTGGACTTCGGGCTACGAGCAGAATCCGGCGGAGATCCTCAAGGTATTCGAGGACGGTGCGGAGAAGTACAACGAACTGATCGTGGTGCGCGGCATCCCCGTCTACAGCCACTGCGAGCATCACCTTGCGCCCTTCTTCGGCTCCGCCACGGTCGGCTACACGCCCAACGGTAGGATCGTCGGGCTGTCCAAGCTCACGCGCCTGGTCGACTGCTTCTCCAAGCGCCTGCAGGTGCAGGAGCGTCTGACGGTGCAGATCGCCGATTCGCTGATGGAACACCTGCAGCCGCTGTCGGTCGGCGTAGTGATCCGCTGCCGCCACATGTGCATGGAAAGCCGCGGCATCCGCACACCCGGCGAGGAAACCGTGACCTCGGCACTGCTGGGCGAGATGCGCACCAACCTCGGCCTGCGGACCGAGTTCCTGTCTCTTGCAAGAGAGAAGGATTGACCGGGTAACCTGTCATGCGCGCCACGCCGCCAGACCGCATGCGCAGGGCCTTCCTGGCATTGTCATGCGCTCTCCTGGCGGCCTGCGTGGCGCGGCTGCCCTCCCCGCCATCCCTGCCTGCCGATGTGCAGGCTCCGGCAGACTTCCCCCAGGCCTATTACCTTCAGGCGGCCGCCAACGGCAAGACCGTCCTGCAAGTCAAACCCGAGCAATCGCTGATCGCGGTTGAAGTGCGCCGCGGCGGCATGCTGGCGGGACTGGGGCACGACCATTTGGTAGCAAGCCGCGACGTGCGCGGCCTTGTCCTGCCCTCGGAGGGACGCGAGGACCTGTATCTTCCCCTATCTCTTCTCACGGTTGACGAAGCAGGACTGCGCGCAGAGGCGGGAATGGACACCAAGCCCAACCAGGATGCGATCGAAGGAACGCGCCGCAACATGCTGGAAAAAGTGCTGGAGGCGGATCGCTTCCCGTTCGCACTGGTGCGGATCACGCGGGAGGATGCCGCTGCCGGCACGCTCAAGGCCGCCATCACGCTGCACGGGCAGACCAGGATGGTCGAAGCGCCGGCACGCATCGAAGGCGACGCCGGCAGGATGATCGTCAGCGGCCGCCTCGCGATTGCCCAGAGCGATTTCGGCATCACGCCCTTCTCCGTTCTCGGCGGCGCGTTGCAGGTGCAGGACCGGCTGGAAATCCGCTACCGGATCGCCGCGGAAAATCACTGATCTGCCTTCCGTCTTACGGCAAATCCTTTCTCCACTCCAGGAACCAATCCCTGAAACGCGCCAGCCCGTCCTCCAGCGCGGTTGCTGGCGCAAATCCGACCAGCTCCCGCAGCCGGTTGGTATCGGCACAGGTGGCGGGCACGTCGCCCGGCTGCATGGGCAGGAATTCGAGCCTGGCCTTCATGCCGAGGACACGTTCCAGTGTCGCAATGAAATCGGCCACCGTGACCGGCTGGTGGTTGCCGATGTTCAGGATCATGTGGGAGCCATCGGCGCCGTGCGCGGTCAGGACGCGCGCCACTGCCTCGACAATATCGTCGATGTAGGTAAAGTCCCGCTCCAGCTTTCCTCCCGCAAATACCGGGATCGCCTCGCCACGCAATATCTTCTGCGTGAAGCTGAAGTACGCCATGTCGGGCCGCCCCCACGGGCCGTAGACGGTAAAGAAGCGCAGTCCTGTGGCTCTCAGTCCGAACAGATGGCTATAGGAGTGCGCCATGACCTCGTTTGCTTTCTTGGTCGCCGCGTAGAGCGAAACCGGCTCGTCGGTCCGGTCGTCTTCGTGAAAGGGCACACGCCGGCTTTCCCCGTACACGCTGCTGCTGCTCGCATACACCAGATGCACCGGATGCCATCGACGGCACGCCTCAAGGATATTGGCAAAGCCGACCAGATTGGACTGGACATAGGCCTCGGGATGCTCGAGCGAATACCGGACACCGGCCTGGGCTGCCAGATGCACCACATACGACGGTTTAAGCCTGTCGAACAGTTCGTTCACCTGGGCCGGGTCGGCGAGCTCGATTTTTTCGCAGGCGATCCTGCGCGGCTTCAGCAGGCTGTCGACGCGGTCATGCTTCAATCGGGGCAGGTAGTAGCCGTTGAAATTGTCGCATCCGGTCACCGCCATGCCGTTGTCGGCGAGCCGGGCCGCGACAAAGCTGCCGATGAAGCCTGCGGCGCCGGTCACGAGGACTGCCGGTCGATCAGGCATCGCTGCCTCCCCTCGCCATGTTCGGATTCCCAAGCGGGAAGCGCTTCAGGAACAGCGCCCCGGCCAGCGATGACAGCACCGTAATGAGCGCAAATACGCTGGACGCCACCACGCCCATGGTCGGTTCGAGATGCAGCATCCGAATGCAGTAGAGGAAGGTCACCTCACGCACACCCAGGCCGCCGACGCTCACCGGCAGTGCGGCGGCAACGGACGAGACCAGGAATACCCACAAGTACTGCAAGTAGTGCAAGAGCGGCACATGCAGGCAAGCCAACAGCGCCGCCATGCAGGCGATCTGCAGCAGCTGCACCGCAAAGCCATAACCGCAGGCAGACCCGATGCTCCGCATGCCCATATGGAGCCATCTGAGGTGCGTGAGCAGGATGATCACGACGACGATCATGCCGCCGGTGGCGGAAAGCGCATACACTGGTTCCGCAGGCCATGGCAGCGTGAGAAACGGCGTCATCATGCATGCGAGGAACACCAGGATCAGCAGCCCGCTGACACGGTCGAGCAGCGTGACCCAAAGCAGCGTGCGAACCGATGCCGCACCGCGGCGATGCAGGACCAGTATCTTGTAACCGTCGCCCCCGATGCCTCCCGGCAGGAACAGGTTCAGGAACATGCCGGCGTAGTACAGCTGCAGGTTTTCACGCTCGCTCAACAGGATGCCCGCGTGCCGCTGGTAGAGGTTGAGCCGCCGCGCGCTCACCGCTTTCGACAGGTTGAACAGCAGCAGCGCCACCGCCAGCAGGGGCAGGCGTTGCATGTCCAGGCGCACCGACCGCACCTGTTCCAGGTCGAGCTGCCGGAAAACGAAGATGATCAGGCATACGGAAACCAGTGCCTGCAGGGCAGCCTTGATCCGCTTGCGCGCGGCATCAGACACGGAGCTGCTTCTTGATGGCGTATGGCTTCTTGTTTTGCGATTCATAGTAGGTTCGCATGACCATGTCGGCGATGAAGCCGGTGGTGATGAGCTGCACCCCGCCAATGGTCAGCAACAGGCCAAGGAAGAGAAGCGGACGGCCGCCTATGCTTTCTCCCCGCAGCTTGTCCACGGCGAGGTAGATATTGGTCAGCATCCCAGAAAAGAACAGGAAGATCCCCACGCCGCCAAACAGATGCATCGGCGCCTTGCCGTATCGCTGATAGAAGGCCATCAGGAGGAGATCGCTCATGACCTTGAGCGTGCGGCTGATGCCGTACTTGGACACGCCTGCATGCCTCGGATGGTGGCGCACTTCCATCTGCGTCATCCGGGCGCCGTACATGCTGGCGAGAACAGGGATGTAGCGATGCAGCTCGCCATACAGGCTGAGGTTCTTCGCCACGTCCCGTTTGAACAGCTTGAGAGTGCAGCCATAGTCGCTGAGCTTCACGCCCGTCACCTGGCGTATGAGCCAGTTGGCCAGTTTGCTCGGGATCTTGCGCAGGAAAAGACCGTCGCGCCTTCTCGCACGCACACCTGCCACCACATCCCAGTCCCCGGTCTTCAGGCGCTCCATCATCAGCGGGATATCGAAAGGATCGTTCTGCAGGTCGCCATCGAGCGTCGCGATCAGCTCGCCGTTGGCTGCATCGATCCCGGCGGCCATGGCTGTCGTTTGCCCGTAGTTGCGGTTCAGCACGATAAGCTGGGTATTGGCACGCGCATGCCGCTCGATTTCCGCTACGGTGCGGTCGCGCGAGCCGTCATCGATGAAGATGACTTCATGCTCGATTGACGACAGCGCCGCGGCAATCCTTTCGATCAAGGGACCAATATTGCCCTCTTCATTCATCACCGGAATGACAACCGACAACAGCATCTGCAGGTTCCCCTTGGCAATGGCCGGCCGAACGCTTTTCCTGCCATCAGGATCACAAAATTTTTTAG
This sequence comes from Noviherbaspirillum sp., assembly GCA_035627275.1. Taxonomy (GTDB): domain Bacteria; phylum Pseudomonadota; class Gammaproteobacteria; order Burkholderiales; family Burkholderiaceae_D; genus Noviherbaspirillum. The sequence continues at coordinate 21,383 of DASPMC010000098.1, read as the reverse complement.
TAGAAATAAAGATTGCCGGCAGCGCGCATGCCTTGCCGCCAGTACCATAACAACGAATCAGCTTCCGTTATTTGTCATTGCTTAATCCGGTTTGAAACAATGACGCGCAGACGGTCCTGCGCGATGATGCGCATCGGCATACCCTGCAGGCAAAAAGGAATTTTCACAGAGACGTGCGAAGACCTATTGCGCCCCTTTCCCGGGATCAGTCGGGTCATTCATTTTCCCGCTCTCGTCCCAGATATAGTTGTATACTGCCGCCGCTCGTTGACACCTCTCGATGTAGTCAGCCGTTGTGCAACCCAAGCGCTCGGCCTCCGCAACGGTAAAGCGGGACAGCAGTTCGTCCGCGCCGGCAATGTTGGCCGTCTTCTGGAAGTCGGCCAACTGCCGAAGCATCCCGCAGTTTCCGTTGAATTTTCCGAGCAACAAAACTTCTTGCAGGGTCGGCCTCTGCTTTCCATCCGCATGGGCAGGGGGACTCATCACGATGGCGACGAAAGCTACGCCCAGTAAATGTCTCAGCAGGTCGATCGCCAATCGTCGCGGTGAATCACTCATCTCTGCAGTAGGTCTCGTCTTTTGCATGTATGCATCCTTTTGATACGCAGTGAAATAAAAAAACCTCCGCAGCCTTGCGGCCGCGGAGGAACACTTACCAACAACGCCTGGAAAAAATCAGTTCGGTTTGAATTGCGCGAATTGCTCGAAGCTCTCGGCCTGTCCGAAAGCCATGATCGGCCCGAGCGAACCGGTGCGTGGCAAGCCGAGGTCAGGGCCGATCGCCTTCTGCTGCACCTCCTTTGGCGAGCGACCGAACCATCGCCTGCAGGCGCGGCAGAACGCGCTCGGATCGGAGAACCCCAGTTGGAAGCTGAGCTTCTTCAGCGACAGGTCGCCCTTCCTGAGGTACTGATAGGCCATTTCGCGGCGCGTGTCGTCCACCAGTTGGGTAAAGTTCGTCCCCTCTTCCGCCAGCCTGCGCTGCAGCGTGCGCTCGCTCATCATCAGCCGCTTCGCCACTTCTTCGCGCAGCGGTTCGCCGTGGGCGAGCATGCCGGTGAGCAGCCCCTGCACCCGCTTGCTGAAGCTGTTCTCCTGCTGCGGCGCCTTCTCCAGCTTGGCGAGCATGCGCAAGGTCCAGTTGCGCTGTGCCTGTGCAAGGTCGGCCAGCATGCGAAGCGCCCAGTCGGCCGCCATCGGATTCTCGGTGCTGATCGGCACAGCGAGGTCCGCATCGTCGAACTGCACCGTGTTGGACGGCATCCCAAAGCGGACCGTGCAGCCGAAGGCATCGATGTAGGGCTGCACGTCCGCGGGCTGTGGAAATGCGTAGTTGACCTGCACCGGCGTGATGTCGTCCCGGCCCGCGGCCGAACGCAGCGTGCGCAGCACCAAACACCAGACGAAGTCATAGTGCTGCTGCGGCACGCGGCGCTGTCCGCCCGGCAGGTGCAGGCTGACACGCGTGCTGCCGTCCACCTGCTCGATCGTGCTGTGCACGGTGGGCGAGACCAGCGGCGTGTAGCGCACCAGGTTTTCGATCGCTGTCTTGACGTCGGGGGAGGCACGCATGATGTGCCCCATCAGGCCGGACCGGTCCAGCGGTTGCGGCAATGCGGCCTTCACGCCGAGCAAGGGATCGCCCGATGCCTGGGTCGCCATTTCCCACAGGTGGCTGAGCTTGTCCGACAAGGTCAACGCATCGTCCGCCATGCATTCGGACTCCTCGAGACCGGCCTGCCGGAAGAATGCGTCCACATCAAGGCCACGCGCAGCCAGGCGTGCCTTGATACCGCGTACCAGATCAATCGCCGACGAATATGTCATGTTGCTCCCCTAGCAAATAGTTCGTTCACCTTGCGGGCGCGGCCGCGCGTGATGCCGCACCAGGTTTTTCTGAATACCGGTTCATTCACGGCTCAAGGCGTCACGGCCGTGCGCAAGCGGGTGCTGATGCGCTGGCGGAAGTCGTCAAGCTTGGGATCGATGGTGGCGCGGGTGTCAGCGGCGAGCTTCTCGCCCAGCGCCTTCTGCATCGCCGGCATCATTTCCTCGAACTTCTTCTTGGCGGGGGATTCGAGGATCTTGATGATTTCGCGCAGCTCGTCCTCGGTAAACTTCTCGGCAAGGATGGGTTCGACGGTGACGGGAATCAGTTTCTGCGCATTGGTGCGAACGATCGGCGAATTATCGTCAAGGAATTTCTTGGCCTCTGTCGCCACATCACGCATGGTGGCATCGCGGCGCTCGGACGGCACGCGGCCCTGGATCACGGCGCGTGCCTGACCGACGGCATCGGCCACCGGCTCCTGCAGCATATTCTGCGCGAGGGCATCGACCTGCCAGAGCTGCAGGACGCGCTTGACCAGTTCCTTCTTGGCGGGCGAAACCTGTTGGGGAGTGCCTGCCGCACTGGCGGCGCCGGCTACGACGATCAGGGTGATGGCAATCGCGGATTTGATCATGGTGTGTCTCCTGTCAGAAAAATGTAGAGGGTGTTATGAACTCAGGAACGGGGCGCGCAGCCCCGAGAACCGGCCGAATGCTAGGCGCAACGACGCGCCGTGGTGGTTCCACGGTAAGGAGTTGCAACACCGCAGGCGGCCGGTTATCGGGGCTGCCCGGAGGGTTCGATCGAGAAGGGACGCATTGCGGCGCCGCGCCGCTTGCGCAGGCACCCAGCCTGAGCGGCGCGCCGCACCACCACACTGCATCCCTTCTCGACCGAACGCGTCCCATTCCTGAGTTCATAACACCCTCTAAAATCGTTTGGTAAGGGTCAGGCCAAAGTAGCGCACGCGTATGCCACCTGACACGTCCAGGCCCGCATACGGGTTGTAGACGACGTTGAAAAAGTTGTCGCAGTTCATGTTGCAGCTGCCGCCCGCCGGGACGAAGTAGTCGCCCTTCATGTAGCTGGCGGCGATGCTGATGTCCGTGTCGTTGCTGATCTTGTAGTTCGCGCCGATGCTGTAGAGCTTGGTATCGGGCAGCGGCGCGACGAGGTCGATCTTGTTGGCGGGGATGGAGCTCTTGCGCGGCTCGTAGCCGAAGCGCAGCGCCAGCTTTTCATTGACCTTCACCTGCATGCCGTAGCCGAAGTGCAGCTGGTTCTTGTACCCGCGCGGCATCCGCAGCTTGGTCGAATCGGCCTCGCCGAACATGCGCAACATTTCCAGCAGCTTGATGCTCTGGTCGAATTCGACGGTCAGCGCATCCCAGCTCTTCCAGTTTGCATAGTTGGCGTCGACGTTGAACTGGAAGCGGGCGGTCGGCTTGAACTTGAAGCCGACCTGCACGCGATGCGGGAACGGTATCGTCGCCGTCGCATTTCCGGTCTGTATCGGCGGGATGCTCTGCGGCAGGCCGAGCACGCCGGCAGCAATCGGCCCGAGCAGGCTCGAGTACATCCCTTCAACGAAGCGGCGCAGCATCGGCTCCGTCTGGATCGTGTATTGGCCCGACACCCGGGTCTTCGAACCTCCCTGGTAAACCACGCCGAGAGCGAACCAGTCGCGCGGCTCCCACAGGACACCGAGGTTGATGGTCGGGTCGACGTGGGCGGTCAGGTTCAGGTCGAGGTTGGCGGCCTTCTTGAACGGGTTGATCCGTCCCTCCGCACCGCCGCCGCACAGGCCGACAGTGAAGGTATCGATGATGTTGCCGCCGTTTTCCGGACACCAGCCTTGCTGCGTCTTGCCTACGATACCCAACAGCTCGTTCGGCGTGCGCATGTCGGTATTCAAGATGAACGCCTGGTGCGCGAGCGGTATGGACATGCCGACGCTCAGCGTGTCCGACACCTTGTAGCCGACGGCCGGCGCCGCGAATACCAGGCGTTGCAGATGCACGATCTTTCCGTCGAAGCGGCCCGGGTCGTTCGGGTCCTTCGTGCGGTCCGTACTCATCGCCTGGCTGACGTAGTTGCCGACGCCAAAGGTGAACGGCGACCCCGGTTTGTTGTAGGCCAGGCCCAGGCCGGGAAGAATCACGGCGGGCAGGCGCCAGCCGGGCAAACCAACGCCGGGAATGTAGATGCGCTGGTTCATCGGCCCCGTCGACGTGCCGTTGAGCGGGTCGTCCTTGAAGCCGCCGATGCTGAAGTTTGCGCCCTGGTTGAACGTCGCCGGCGCGCGCAGCGACACGCCCGCGAACGAATGGGAGTGCACCTCGCCCGTAATGCGCGCCAGGCCTGCCGGATTGAAATGGATCGAGTCGGTACCCGGCGGATCGGCGGTCACCGCATTGCCGAGCGACATGGCGGTCGGGCTCGTCAAGAGGTTTTCCGTCAGCGCCGCGTGGGCCGATGGCAGCGCGCTCGACAGCAGCAGGCCGGCAAGCGGCAGCAGCTTCGTACGATATCGACTGTATCGGCGCCGGTGTTTGCTCGGGCAGGTCATCATCGCTGTTCCGCCCCGTTAGAACGACAGTGGCATGCTGAGGCCGATGGTGAAATCCGGCGAGTCGTTGGTCAGGCCGATACCTGCGGTGAGGTTGATCGTCGTCTTGGGCGAGATGCGGTAGCCGAGACCGAGGTTCAGCATGCCGGAAGTCTGCGTCTTGGTCCTGGCGCTCGAGCCGTCGGCGAATTTCAGCTTGGTGCTGCGCGAAACCGATTCCTGGATCGAGATGGAGGTCGAGATGCCGTACGACAGCGCATACGCAAAGCCCAGGCCGAAGCCGAAGCTCATCCCCGGCTCGACCCGGGTCAGGATGCGCGTGCCGCGCAATTGCGAGAGGTCTTTCGCGTCTGCGCTGTAGGTCATGTTGAGCGAGCCGAACAGCGCGACAGGGTCGACGATATGGTTGACGTTGACGCCGGCGGTGAGCGACGTCAGGCCGGAACCGGTCGCCAGGTCTTGGCGCTCATCTACCTTGAACGGGCTCTTGCCGGTCGGCAGTCGCAGCGTGCCGGTGAAGGTGAGCGACGGCTGGCCGCGCTTGGTCTCGAACGGTTGGAAGCGTGCGCCGATGCCGATGTCACCGAGCGAATTAGAGAAACCGTCGAACTGCTGGTTCTCCGAATACTTGGTGACCAGCGGCAGGCTGATGCTGGCCGTCAGGTTGTCGCGCACGCCATAGTCGACGGACAGCGTGTTCGTGATCTGGTGCGCACTGTCGTTGTTGATCTCGAACAGCGTGAGCTGGCCTGTGCTGAGGTCGGCGTTGATCCTCTCCTGGCCAACGTAGGAATAGTTGAAATCATAATTCATGCCGATCTTGCCGCGCTTGATCAGCGAGTACTGCTTGTCGACAGCCGTGAGTGTCTGCTTGAGCAGCGTGGTCTGGTCGGTATCCCCTTCCTGCTTTTTCAGTGCGTCGCGCGCTGCGGCGCTGTCGGCGCCTCCCTGCTGTGCATACGCGGGCAGCATCAACGCAGCAGCAATGAAACCAAGCAATGGACGAATTCTCATGACTACTCCCTTAAATTAGATGTAATGACGACTGCGTGATCCCGCGTCGATTAATTTCTGCGCAGGTGAACGCCGCCGAATCCCGAGTTGATCGCACGCTCCATGAGGTACGCATTGCCCAGGGGTTGAAGATTGGCCTGGTCCCGGACGCGGTCCATGTCGAACACGCCGAGCTCCTGGTCGGTCAGCGCGAGGTTTGGAATCGCCGGCCGGTTCTTCGGGGGGTAAAGGACAAACAGGGTGTTGCGGTCCCACAGCGTCGCGAATTCATCCACCGCAATGACGATGTTTCCGACGGACGGGTCGGCCAGGTAAACCAGCCCGTCTCGGATACCGCGAAACACAACGAAATGCTTGAAACCTGCATAATCGATCGGCACGATGGCCGGATGCTCGAGCGTCATCAGGTCCTTGACCTCGGCGCGGAAGCCGCCGCTTTCGATGCCGAGCGATGCGACATAGCGCTTCATGTCGAGCAGCGAAAAACCACGGCGCTCGATGATCTTTTCCTTCTCGCCTCGCTCGAGCATGCCTTCCATGGCCTGCTGCTCGTTGACGTCGAGGCCGAGGTAATTGACCAGCAGCGTCACCAGCGCGGCAGAACCGCAGCTGTAGTCATAGGCCTGCTTGACGATATTCTTGAATTTGAGTTTGGAGTGCGGTTCGATCCGGACCGGCTCGGTGATCGGCCCGCCGCCGACGACGGCCTGCGGCAGCTCGAACTGTCCTTCCGGACGATCCTTGACGTCGAAGCGCGCGGAGGCTCCGGCTTGCGCAATGCCGAACGCCATGGCGCCAAGCAAGATCATGAACATACGTTCATCCCCTTCATGTCTTCTCCTCGATTGGGTTGTTGGTGTGCGTCACGATGTCCCTCGCGATCGCTTTCTTTTTTTGGCGCTGCCGCCTGTAAAAAATTAATTTTTTGACAGCTTGCCGAGTGGCTTTAAATGTACGAGCGAAAGGGGGGATGAGAGCTCATCCGAACGGACGAGGCGCCATTGCGCGGTGTCAAGCGGGATGCAGTTTGGATGGGGTGTTTTTCGTTGCCTCTGCACACTATCGTTTGCGTAGCATCAAACGAGTTGCCTGCAGGCGAGAGCTGGTGCGGCGTGGGGAATTGCTGCGTTGCGGTCGAAGTGAAGCGACGATGAAATCGACGTAAGTTGATTTGAATGATGCGAAGACAATTAAACACGTGATTTATGACGAGTGAATGTCGTCACGCTGAACGACAAGTCCAGTGGGCGCAAGCCAGAGTGAAGGGAGAAGAAAAGAGGAGAATCGAACAACAGCACCGCCATACGACGCCGCCCTCCAGGGCGACACGTTTTGATTTTCGAATTGCACTTACCTGCGGTCTGATATGGCAGCAGGCAAGCACAACTCTCAAATCGAGGAGTGACTAACTACCAATAGTAGTCCGTCACGTTTTGATTTTCGGATTGCGCTTGCTTGCGGGGGAGTAGGTTGAATTTTCAGATCTCGTACCCCGTCGTTCCACTCGGCCTGCCACCGTATCAGCCCGCAAGACGACGCAACCAGAAAATCGAAACGTGACGGACCACTAGCCTCATTGGAAGAGCGGAGCAGCATCACCATCCGCCCCCTACCCGCCTCAGTCGATAATCCCCATCCTGCGGGCAATCGAGATCGCTTCCGTCCGATTATGTGCGCCGAGCTTGAGATTGATATTGCGCAAATGGGTCTTCACGGTGGTGACCGACACGAAGAGCTTTTCGGCGATCGCCTGGTTGCCACATCCCTGCGCCAGGAGCAGCAGGACATCGAGCTCGCGGTCGGTCAATTCGCTGCTGCCGGCATTGATGGCAGTTTCCGTGGCTTGCATCGCCTCGATAACGGGGCGCGCGGCAGGCGTCCGTCCGCGCGCCAGTACGCGTTCGGCGAATGCGCGCAGTGCGCTGTTTTCCGGTCCGGATGCCTCCTGCATGCTTTCCAGCATTTCCCTCACGAGTGCGAGCAACGCCGGGCCTTCGTCCTTGAACACGCGGACGAATCCTTCGCCCTGCGCGTCCTGCAAGGTTTCGCGGATGGTCCTGAGCGCCGGGTTGCGCTGGCCGGCATGCGACAGCGCCAGGACATAGAGCACTTTGACGCGCAATGCGTAACGCATGCGCCCGCGCGAATAAGCTTCCTGCAGGTGCTCCTTGAGCACGGGCAGGACCGCCAGCGCCTGGCCGCCGTGGATCTGCAGGCGTGCCGATGCCAGCGTCGGGCTCTCGATATCGTTGGCGATCATCTGCATGTCGCGGCGCTGCCAGGCGGGTGCCGCGCCGACCAGGGCGAACGTGGCCCTGGCTGCATCGAGGTCGCCCTCCAGCATCGCGGCGCGCGCCAGTTCAAGGCGTGCGGCGTCGACCACGCGCGGCAGCCGGCGCTGCATGCCGGACTGTTCCAGTTCCAGCAGCACCTGCAGGGCGTCGTTGCGGTTGCCTTCGCTGCGCAGGATGCGCGCATAGATCACATGGCTGGCAATCAGCTGGTCAGGGATGCCGGCATCCTTGATCAGCGGCAGATAAAGCTTGAGCAGGCGCCTCGCCTCGGCCAGCGAATCCATTTCATACAGCACCTCGGCCAGGTAGAGGCTGGCGAAGCCGCTGTCGGCGCCGTCGCGCGCCTTCGGCTCGTCGGTCTCGATGCCCACCAGCAGCGCGCCCATGCGCGCGGTGGTGTAGCGCAGCCGTTTCTGCGACTCGTCGCCGATCAGGGCCACCAGGCGGGCACAGGCGGCACGCAGGTTGCCCTGCACCAGGTCCAGCATGCCGCGCACATACCCGGCCACTGCGATGCTGAACAGCGGCCCCACCGACGGATGCTCTTGCGTCGCATGGTCGAGCAAGACGCGCGCTTCCTGGTAGCGGCTGGTCGTCGCATAGTAATAAGCGCATCCGATCATCAGCATGCTGCGCAGCACCGGCTCCCGCGCCGCGCTGCCGAGGATGCCCGGATCGTCCCACATCGGCGCGGTTTCCTCGGCACGGTCGAGCATCATCAGGCTGAAGGTCCGAAGCACGTGATAGGTCGAGCTGGAAACCGGCGACGTACCGTCGGCATCGGTCACGGTCTCCAGCAGGTTGAGCGCCTCTTCGCTCCTGTTGATATGCAGCAGGGCCCAGCAGTAGACCGAGATCAGCTTCGGATAGGCGACCAGATTGCGGCGATCCAGGGTGTCGAACCAGCGCGCCAGAAGGCGCACGCGCCCTTGCAGGAAAAGCGATTGTGCGTGCTGGTCCAGCAGTTCCAGCACATATCCCTTGTCGCCGGACGCGATCGCATGCTCGATCGCATGCGTCGGGCGTTGCTGCCCGATATACCAGTCGGCTGCGCGGCGGTGCAGGATGGCGGCCAGTCCCGGATACTCGCGATCGAGCTGCGCGCGCAGGAAATCGGCGAAAAGCGGATGGTAGCTGAACCAGGTGCGCTGCTCGTCGAGCGGCGTCATGAACATGTTGGAGCGCTCGATCTCCTGCAGCAGCGCCTTGCCGTCCTCGCGGCCGGTCACCGCATTGCAACTGTCGGCGCAAAACTTTTGCAGGATACTGGTCTGGAGGATAAAGTCCTGCAGGTGCTTGGGCTTGGTCGACAGCACGTCTTCCGCGAGGTAGGACGCAATTGACGTGTGAGAGCCGGAGAAGGTCTGGATGATGCGGCGCGGGTTGTCGCTGCCTTCGACCGCGAGTGAGGCGAGCCACAGTGCGGCCGCCCAGCCGCCGGTGATTTCATGCAGCTTTTCGACATCCCTGGGATCAAGCTGCAGTCCGCGCTTGTCGCGCAGGAATGCCGCCGTCTCGTCCAGGCTGAAGCGCAGTTGTGCGGCGTCGATTTCCAGCAGGTGCTGGCGGGCGCGCAGGCGGCCGACCGACAGCGCGGGCTGCGCGCGCGACCCGATCACCAGCCGCTGCTGCGGGCCAAGCATGTCGATGAGCTGCTGCACCACGGACAGCACCGCGGAATTCTGCAGATGCTCGAATTCGTCGAGGATCAATGTAAACGGGAGCGGCGTCGCGGCAAGCGCATCGGCCAGTTCGAAGCTGTTGTCTTGGCGCAGACGCCAGTCGAAGAATCCGCGCACCGTGGACGTGCCGCGGTTCATCTGTGCGAATGCCTGCCCGAGGCAGGACATGAAGCGATCGAGGTCGTTGTCCCCGGCATCCAGCGTCAGCCAAGCGGATGCCCCGCCCTCCTGCCCGCACTCGTCGTGGATGCGGCGCAGCAGCGTCGTGATGCCGAATCCTGCCGGAGCGTGGACGAGGATCAGCTTCGCCCCCGACGCCTGGCGTATGCGCTCCATCACCCGTTCGCGCGCCACGCAGGATTCCCCCGTTGCCGGCGGCCGGAACTTGGACGGATGGGAACGCAGCACGATCGGGCGCTCCAGCACCTGATAAGGAATAGCAGCCAATCAAGTCACCCGCAGTAGTTATCTCTGTTATAGATTCAATGCGATCTGTGTCGCAAGGGAACCATGAGGTTACATAAGATTGTCATTGAAACAATAGAGTGCACACTCTAAAAAATCGTCCGGCGGAAGGTTGTGCGAAGCAGCAATGCGCATGCGCATCGAGTGAATGACGAGCCTCCATTTAACGGCTCGCGAAGAATGCGGCGGAATGACGGATGCGGAATCCGAAGCCGCGGGACAATGCCCGCGGCTTCATGTTCCGGATGATTATTCGGCCGGCGAGCCGACTGCAAACTCCCGCAACACCGGTTCTTCCATGCGGTAGCGCACCCATTCGTCCTGCGGTTTTGCGCCGATCGACAGGTAGAAGTCGATGGCAGGCTGGTTCCAGTCCAGCACACTCCACTCGAACCGGCCGCAGCCGTGCTCCACCGCAATGGCGGCGAGATATTGCAACATGCGCTTGCCGGCACCACAGCCACGCATGTCGGGTGAAACGTACAAGTCCTCCAGGTACAAACCTTTCCTTGCCTGCCACGTGGAGTAGTTGAAGAAATAGACAGCATAGCCTGCTGCCACACCATCCACTTCACAGATGAGGGCACGCGCAGGCGTCCCTTCTCCGAACAGGCTGGCGGCAATGGAATCGACCGTGGCAGCCACCTTGTCGCCGGCCTTCTCGTAGACGGCCAGTTCGTTGATGAAGCGCAGGATCAGGGCGGAATCGTCGACATGTGCCGGACGGATGCGGATGTTGGTCTTTATGTTGTTGCTCATTGCCGGACTGCTCATTGATAAAGGTTGTTGGAAAACGTCTGGTGCAAAGACGAATCTTGAAGGGCCTATACTACGTCCAACGTAAAGTGCATGAAGTGCATTTATTTCAGCCAATCATGAATCGCATGCATCACCACCTTCGTCGTCTGGACTTGAACCTGCTGCTTGTATTCGATGCCTTGCTCCGGCACCGCTCAGTCACCGCCGCCGCCGATGAACTGGCGATCAGTCCGTCCGCCTTGAGTCATGCGCTTGCCCGGCTGCGCGCTTCGCTGGCGGACGAACTGTTCGTCCGCATCGGCAACACCATGCAGCCCACCGCCTATGCCGAACAGATGGCAGTACCTGTTTCCGCTGCCCTGGAGACTTTGTCGCGCGCACTGTCCCAAGCCAGCGCTTTCGACCCGGCCAGCAGCGACCGGACTTTCGTATTTGCGACAACCGACTACACGGCCTTCGCAGTACTGCCGCGGTTTATTGCCCGCATGCAGGAAGCCGCTCCCGCGCTTCGTTTCAGGATCGTCTATTCACGCGGCCGCGAATCGGCAGAGGATCTTGCCGCCGGCCGCATCGACTTTGCGCTAGGGTATGTGGAAGACCCGATGGAGCCGATCCCGGGCATCGAGAGCTTCGACTGGCTGGTGGATGAGTACGTGGTGATTGCAAGCCGCGACCATCCGGCGATTCGCGGCACGCTGAGCCTGGAACAGTACCTGGCGGCACGTCATGTCGTAGTCACGCCATGGAACGAAGCCAGCGGCTACATCGACAAGGTGCTGGAGCGACAATGCCTTCAGCGCGATGTGGCCGTGCAGTTGCCTTCGGTACTGGCGGCCCCCTTCATCATCGCCCGCTCCTCGCTGATCATGACCGTGCCGCGTCACGCGGCACAAACCCTGCAGGACTCGGCTCCCATCTCCATCTACTCCGCGCCGTTCGCCATTCCACGCTACACGCTGAAGGTCTACAGCCATATCAAGCACGGCCGCACCTCCGCGCATGCCTGGTTGCGCGAACAACTGCTGGGCATGGTACCCGGCTAGTCCGGATCTCATCTCTGTCACGAGGCACGTCAAGCAACCAGCCTCGCCGTCTCGCTTTCTTTCAGACCGGCAATGCAATTCGCGGATGTGGCTTTCGAGGCCAACGATTTGGCTCGTCCAGTCACAGCGCTGGTCCCCGTTGTCAATGGGAGCTGACCTACTATGAAGGCTCTTAGTATTGCTGAAATATTAAGAGCTGTACGACACTGGTTCCAGCGTTCGGCACAAGGAAAAGCGCATGCCGAACCGTGCAAAGTGTTTCCACAAGAAACATCGAACCGGCGTTCGCGGCATGGGAAGAAAAATTTTTTCACACACCACGTAACCTTAATTGGAGACTATATATGAAACTGTTCAAGAAGACCGCAATCGCCGCAGTTCTGTCCGGCCTGAGCATGGCTGCTTCCGCAATGACCCCGATCGCTGACGAAGGCCTGAGCCAAGTCGCCGGCCAGGACGGCGTGTCGATCGCTGCCAACCTGCAGATCAACATCGGTTCCTTCGTCTACACCGATACCGACGCCAACGGCGGTTCGGTCAGCTTCAACAACATCGGCGTTCATGGCCTGATCGCTGGCACCCTGGACATCATCAACCAGGCAACGTTCGAAGGCATCCTGACCGCTTCCGGCGTGACCTTCCCGACGTCCTTCTACAACGGCGGTGACGTCGTTCAGATGGCCGTTCCGGCAACCATCACCGTTCCGACGGCTGCTCTGGTTGACGTGACCGTTCAGTCCATCCGCATGGGCGGCAACTCCGCTTCGTTCGGTTCGATCGCTATGAACGACATCGACCTGCGCGGCACCTCTGTCTGGATCTGGGCTCACTAATCCAGGAAGTTGCTGGAACCTGATCCTGGAGCGATTTGATCAGCAAATCGCTCGAGCTTAGCTGGCAGCCCCCGGCGTATGCCGGGGGTATTTTTTCCTGTTCCTTCGTTCGAGAACAAGCATGATCCGTGTCTGCCTTGCGGCGCTCGGTGCCGCAGCCGCATTACATGCCGGAACGGCGTCGGCGCAATTGCGCGCGTTGTCCGAGCAGGAATTGTCCGATCAACACGGCCAGGGTTTCCTTGTGCTGAACAACAGCAGCTACGGCGGCTACGACTTCACACGCATCGCGCTCGGCGCCGATGTGACGCTGAATGCCAACTTCCGCAACATCCGGCTCGGCGAATATAACTACGCGACGCGCAACGGAACAGGCGCCGACATCGACATGCCGCTGCTCCAGTTCGGCCGCAGCGACGGCACCGACGCACAGCGCCTGGTGCAGATTACCAATCCCTATCTGGAATTCATTTACAAGAACGTCGGCAATGCCGCGACGCGTGAAGTGGTCGGCATCCGCTTCGGCTTTGAAGGCATCTCCGGCGACGTCGGCCTGACGCTGTCCACGCTGAGCGGTTCGATGCGCGTCGACGGCGGCGCAGCCGGCATCCTCGACTCGAATACCGATCCTGGCGGCGGCAAGCGTTGGGACGGCTCCTGCACCGCGCCCTGCCTGAACTTTGCGCAAATGGGCGGCGTGCGCGCCGGCGATGCAAACGGCCCGAGCCGCGACTTCTGGATTTCCGCACTGAAGTCCGCCGTGCAGTTCCAGCCGCCGGCAGGTATGGAGCCGACTGTGGCCGCCCAAGCAGGCATGTGGATGAACTGGCGCGATCGCCTGACCGCGATCAATACCACTGGCACACCGCCGCCCAACCTGCCGCCGGTACGCTGACATGATGAAGCAAGCGCCCATGAACCTGGTCTGCTGCGCGCTCGCGCTGGCATGCGCCGCCGCGCCCGCCGCTGCGCAAAGCCTGCAGCCGCTTTCCGACGACGCCTTGTCATCGGTGCAGGGGCGCGACGGCCTGAGTTTCGACCTTGCGAACTTCACGATGTCCGGTGACGCACGCTTCACCTACTACGCGCCGGCGCCGTCGACCGCAAGCGCCTATATCGGCAGCGTCTACGCCACCCGTTCGGACGACCCCGCCGATCCCTTCGGCGATCCCTACCGCATCGACATCGTCAAGGGCGCCCCGGGCATGGCAGATGTCATCACGCTTTCCCTTCCTCAAAATCTCAACGGTGCGAAGAAGTGGCAGACCGCGTTCGACTGGGGCGTGAATGCCGACGGCATCGCATTCGAAGGCGGCAGCGTTGTGCTGAAGGACATGACCTTCTATGGCGGCGGCATGCAGTGGACGACGCCACGCGTCAACGACGGCATCGCGTTCGGCCTCGGCCTGCGGGTCGATATCGGCAACCTGCTGCTGCGGCCGCGCGGGCGCGACGACATCACGCAGGCTGAACCGGCCACTGTTGCCGAACAAATGAATTTCCGCGGCCTGCGCATCGGCGCTGTGGACAGCAACGGCAATTTCCTGAATTCTCCCTGGCGCATCGCCGACGTGTCCTCGCAGCCGGGCGTCTTCAATGCAGTCACGGATGACGCCGGCAACTCGCGCCTGCGCATCGGGATCGACTGGCCGGATGCCAATGGCGCGGCGCTCGGCGGCCTGCAGATCGACAACCTCTCGTTCCGCAGCGACGTGACCGGCAATCTCGACCTGGGTTCGAGCAGGATCGGGTCGATGCAGATCCAGTACCTGGACATCAAGTTCAAGCCCTGACATGCGCAGAACACTCGCTCTTATCCTTACATCGCTGTGCATCGCCGTGAATGCGATGGCGCAGCAGCCGCTGGACGATGCGGAGCTGTCCGACGTCTCCGGCGCGGACGGCGTCTCCTTTGCAATCAGCCTCAACCTGAACGACCCCACGCTCACTAACCCTGTGACGGACAGCCGCATCACGATGGGATTCAATGTCGACGGCAAGAACACGCATATCGTGATGCGCAACCCGCGCGGCAAGATCGACATCTTCGGCATCTCGCTGGATGTGGAAAAGAAACCCGACGGCAGCGACTACCTGGCGATCGGCCTGCCCGCGCATACCAAGTACACCGATTTCGGCATCGAATCATTCAGCGTGCAGACCGATCCCGCCGGACCGGTGACCGAGAGTCTCGGGCGCTGGTCGACGAACGGCACGGTCAACATGCAGGGGCAGCTGCGCATGTGGGCGCATTAATAACAGGCTGTTGAATCACCGGTCAAAAAAAAGTGGAAACGGGCGCACCAGCCGGCTGATTGACAGGCTGATGCGTCCGTTTCCACGAAGCGGCCGATCACGGCCGCGGAGCGGGAACGCGGTTATTGGCCGATGAGCGGAACATGCCGCTCAAGCAGGCCATGGAAATCATTTGCCGTCACCGGGCGGCTGAACAGGTAGCCCTGCATGCTGTGGCAACCGTTCTCGATCAGGAAGCGCTGCTGGTCATGCGTCTCCACCCCCTCCGCCACCACACGCAGGCGCATGCTGTTGCCCAGTGCGATGATGGCGCAGGTGATCGCCGTTCCATTCGCATCAGAGCCGATGTCGCGTGTGAACGACTGGTCGATCTTCAGCTTGTCGATCGGGAAGCGCTTCAACTGCGACAGGCTGGAATAGCCGGTGCCGAAATCATCGATCGAAAACTTCACGCCCAGTTCGCGCAATTCCCCCATCACGGATACCACCCGCTCGGGGCGCTGCATGATCATGCTTTCGGTCAGCTCCAGTTCGAGGGAATTCGGCGACAGTCCGGTTTCATCGAGCACCCGCCGGACCTGGTGGGCGAAATCGTCCTGCCTGAACTGTCTGGCCGACACATTGACGGCAACCTGCAGCCCGGCATAGCCGAGCGCGTGCCAGCGCTGCGTCTGCCGGCATGCCTCGCGCAGCACCCACAGGCCGATCTCGATAATGTGTCCCGTTTCCTCCGCAACCGGAATGAAGCGCGCGGGCGAAACCGTGCCCATTTCAGGATGAAGCCACCGCACCAGCACTTCCATGCCCGTGATGCGGCCGTTCGCCAGGTCGACCTGCGGCTGGTACACAAGGTGGAACTCGTTACGCTGCAGCGCAAGCCGCAGGTTGCTTTCGATCTGCAGGCGCTCGATCGATGCCTTGTTCATTTCCTCGCAGAAGAACTGGAAGTTGCTTTCCCCGTTTTCCTTGGCATGGTGCAAGGCGACATCGGCGTGTTTGAGCAATTCCTGGACGCTGCTGCCGTCGCCCGGATAGAGCCCGATGCCAATGCAGGCACTGACGATCACTTCATGTCCGTCCAGCGTGAAGGGTTGCGATAGCCTGGCCAGTACCCGCTCCGCCAGCACAGCCGCGCCGCGCGGATCGGCCAGTTCCTCCATGATGACGACGAATTCGTCACCGATATGGCGGGTCACGGTGTCACCCCCGCGCATCATGCCGCTCAGGCGTTCGGCGGCTGCGACCAGGAGACGGTCTCCGACATGATGACCGAGCACTTCATTGATGTGCGCGAGGCGGTCGAGGTCGATGGCCAGCACCGCGACATGGCGCCCGTCGCGATCGGCCGCCCGCAATGCGTGGCTCAGTCGTTCATGCAGGAATGCGCGGTTGGGAAGGCCGGTCATTGCGTCATACATCGAGAGCCGTTCGATCTCGTTCTGCGCCGCCTTCGCAGGCGAAAGATCACATGAGATACCGATATAGTTGGCGACCGCGCCACCGTCATCGAGTACCCGGATGACGGACAGTTGCGTGGCGAACACTTCCCCCGACTTGCGCCGGTTCCAGATTTCCCCTGTCCAGCTTCCCTCTTCGTTGATGCTCTTCCACATCTGCTGGTAGAACCCCGCGTCCTGCCTGCCGGAATGCAGTATCGCGTGAGTCGTGCCGTTCACATCCGCCTCCTCATACCCGGTAATCGTACGGAATGCGCGGTTGACCTTGAGGATGCGCATGTTCGCATCGGTAATCGAGATGCCTTGCGTGCTGTGCTCGAAGACGGTGGCAGACAGGCGCAACTCTTCGGTCGCCCGCCTGCGCTCGGTGATGTCGATCATGATGCCGCGCAGTGCAACCGGCGCGCCGTCGCGCACGTCGACTGAGACCCGGTCCTTCAGCCAGACTGTGCGGCCGTCGCTGGCAATCATCCGGTACTCAAAACTATGGTCGAGGCCGCATTGCGTCTGTGCCACACAGAACTCGATGGTGCGCTCTCGATCCTCCGGATGGATGCGTGCCGCCCAAAATCCCTCCTCCAGCCAGGCCTCGGCCGGGTAGCCGAGGATGCGCTCCGCCTTCAGGCTGACGAACGTGAAGCGGAACGTCTGCGGATCGGCTTCCCAGACGATGCCGTCGATGCTGTTGACCAGTGCCTCGAGACGCTGCTGCGCCCGAGTGGGGTCGTCAGCCGCGGGTGCGTCATTGGAGGTTTGGGTCAGCATGGATGATGTCCGGTTATCGTTGGTCCAGGTTGGGTTTGACAGACATGTGCCGTCTCCTCATGCAGCTGCGAGCAGTGCGTCGATCGCGATCAGCGTCACCGTGTGCGGCCCGAACGTGTCGAGCCCTATCAGATGGTCGCGCCTCAGTCCGCCCCTGGCGCGCGGCGCCGGCGTAATCCGGCCGGCGTCGATCCGATGCACATCCGAGATGCCATCGACCACCATGCTCATCACGCGGCCTTCGATATTCAGGATGATCACGCTGGTCGAATCGTCGTAGACGGCCTCGCCAAGAGCGAATTGCTTGCGCATGTCGACGATGGGTACCTTGATGCCGCGAAGATTGGCGACACCGCCATCCAAGTCGAGACCGCTCGCTTCCTGCATGAATGCGGAAAAGCCGCGTATCTCCTGGACGCGCTGCATGTCGATCCCGTACTCTTCGCTGCCCAGCATGAAGGCAAGCACTTCTTCCGGCGGGACTCGTCCGGCGGCTGTTATCTTCTTCATCAGAGTTGACCCATATCAAGGATGACTTCCTTTGGGCAGCAACTAGCATGCCATAGGGCAAGCATTTGATTTGTCAGACATTGCGGGCGAGCGCTTGCAGGAATTCCCGAAAGCGGGAAGACCTTTTTTCCTGATTATGGGAAAGGGGCGATGCAGCCTGCCTTCGCCCGGCATCTGTTACCGGCTACCGGTAACGGGCGGCGGTAATGAATTGCGAAAACGATTCGCACCAGACGATGACGGTATTGAACTTGCCCGGGTCAATCTGTTCCGGCACCGGAACGATGAAATTGTCGAAGGTCTTCACATCGCCCACGCGGACCATCGCCGGCTTGAGGCGCTGGAAATCCGCCTCGGTTTCGACGAACTCCGGCGACAGGTAGAGCTTGTAGTCCGGCCCGGGTGCAACCTTTCCCTGAAGCGAAATGGTCTTGCGGCCGACGAAGACCTTCCCCTCGCCCCAATGCAGCGCATCGCTATCCTTCAGGTCGCGCCGGAACTCGGCCTTGTATTCCGCATTGCCGGCGGCTGCATGCACGTCACCGGCGGCTGGCGCAGGCGGCGCAGTCAGGATGGGCAGCACGTAGATGCCGGCTGCAAATCCGGCCATGGCAGCGGCTGCGTGGGAGAGCAGAAGCAGGTAGCGTTTTTTCATTTCATGCGTGCAGCGAGGCAAAGGTTATCCGGCGCGTACACCCCCACCGGGGGGCCGGGACAGCCCGATCATAGCAATTCTCACGGCCGCGTCCCCCACACTGCGCAAACATTCGGCTGTCCGGACAGGACGGAATATATGCGCCGAAATATGAAAATTAACTACGGATAGCCCTTGAATTTGCAAGAACACCATGATCTAATGATCATATTTCGTAAATTTACTACAAATTTGCAAGAACCCCGGTCAGTCCGCAGCAACCCCGCGCTGCCAGGGCTGCCGCCTCTCCAACGGATCCGCCGCAAGCACATGCAACTTCTCGATCAAGACAAAGACGTTTTCCTGCAAGAAGACATCCGGCAACTGGGACGCATCCTCGGTGACACCATCCGCGCCCAGCACGGCGACGAGGTGTTCGACCTGATCGAAAACATCCGCCAGCGCTCCATCCGCTTCCGGCGCGACCAGGACAAGGACGCGCGGCGCGAACTGGAGGAAACCCTGTCGTCCCTTTCCCCCGAACGCACAACCCAGGTCATCCGCGCATTCAGCTATTTTTCGCTGCTGGCAAACATTGCAGAGGACCAGCATCACATCCGCCGCACCCGCGCCCATCTGATCGCCGGCTCGCCGCCGCGCAAGGGCAGCCTGGCGCATGCGATCGAAAGCCTGTTCGATGCCGGCGTCACGGTGGATGACCTCACGGAGTTTTTCAGGCATGCGCTCGTCAGTCCGGTCCTGACCGCGCACCCGACCGAAGTGCAGCGCAAGAGCGTGCTCAACTGCCAGATGGTGATCGCCCGCCTGCTCGACGAGCGCGACCGCATGCAGCTGACCGCCGAGGAAGCGCAAGAGAACGACGAGGCGCTGCGCCGCGCGATCCTGACACTGTGGCAGACGCGCATGCTGCGCAGTTCCAAGCTGTCGGTACTCGACGAAGTCGAAAACGGCCTGTCCTACTACGACTACACGATGCTGCGCGAACTGCCGCACCTGTACGCCGGCCTGGAAGACCTGCTGTCCGGATATGGCGGCAGGAAGGAAACCGCGGAGCTGCCGAACTTCATGAAAGTCGGCAGCTGGATTGGCGGCGATCGCGACGGCAATCCTTTCGTCACCGCCGACGTGCTCGAACAGGCGCTGCGGATGCAATGCAAGCGCGCCCTATCCTTCTATCTCGCCGAGCTGCACATCCTCGAATCCCAGTTGTCGCTGGCCAGCCGGCTTGCCAGTTGTTCGCCGGAGCTGCAGGCGCTGGCCGATGCCTCGCATGACGATTCGCCGCACCGCGCGGATGAGCCCTATCGCCGCGCCATCTCCGGCATTCACGCGCGGTTGGGCGCGAGCCTGCATGCCGTGACCGGCGCCGAGAGCGGCGTGGAGGCACGAGCAGTCGAACCCTACCGCAGCCCCGATGAACTGCTGCGCGACCTCAACATCATCCACCGCTCACTCGCCGCCAATGGTTCCGGCGCGCTTACCCGGGGCAAGCTGCGTCGCCTGCGCCGCGCGGTCGGCGTGTTCGGCTTCAGCCTGGCGCCCGTCGACCTGCGTCAGAATTCCGATGTACATGAGCGCGTCGTGGCGGAACTGCTGGAAACCGCCTGCCCCGGCACCGGCTATCGCACGCTGGACGAAGACGCGCGCATCAGCCTGCTGCTGCAGGAACTCGCATCGCCGCGCCCGCTCCTGTCGCCCCACCTGGGATACTCGGAAGAGACGCGCTCCGAGCTCGCGATCTTCACTGCAGCCCGCCGCGCACACCTGCAATACGGCACCAACGCCATCCAGAACTGCATCATTTCCAAGGCCGACAGCGTCTCCGACATCCTCGAGGTTGCCTTGCTGCTGAAGGAAGTCGGCATCCTGCGCCCGGTCGAAGGACGGATGGACGTCAACATTGTTCCGCTGTTCGAAACCATCGCCGACCTGCGCAACAGCGCGAAGGTGATGGAGCGCCTGCTCGCCCTTCCCGCCTACAAGCGCCTGCTGCAATCGCGCGACGACACGCAGGAAGTGATGCTCGGTTATTCCGACAGCAACAAGGACGGCGGTTTCCTCACTTCCGGCTGGGAGCTGTACAAGGCGGAGATCGAACTGGTCGAAGTGTACCGGCGGCATGGCGTGCGACTGCGCCTGTTTCACGGCCGCGGCGGCTCCGTCGGCCGCGGCGGCGGCCCGAGCTACGAGGCGATCCTCGCGCAACCGGCCGGCGCGGTGCAAGGACAGTTGCGCCTGACGGAACAAGGCGAAGTGATCACGGCAAAGTATGCCAACCCCGAAGTGGGCCGCCGCAACCTGGAAGTCCTGGCTGCCGCCACCCTGGAAGCGAGCTTCCTCGCACAGCGCGAGCCTGCGCCGGACCAGGCATTTCTTGCCGCCATGGAAAGCCTGTCAGCGGAAGCCTTCCGTTCCTATCGCAACCTCGTGTACGAGACAGAGGGTTTCGAAACCTACTTCTGGGAATCGACCGTCATTTCGGAAATAGCCGGCCTCAACATCGGCAGCCGCCCCGCGTCCCGCAAGAAGACCCGTGCCATCGAGGATCTGCGCGCGATTCCCTGGGTATTCAGCTGGGCGCAATGCCGGCTGATGCTGCCTGGCTGGTTCGGCTTCGGTTCCGCGGTGCAGGCATTCCTGGCGAAGAATCCCGACGGCATGGCCCTGCTGCAACGCATGCACAAGGAGTGGCCATTCTTCAGCACCCTGCTGTCCAACATGGACATGGTGCTTGCCAAGAGCGACATCGCCATTGCCAGCCGCTACGCCACGCTGGTGGAAGATACCGCACTGCGCGACGCCATCTTTTCCCGCATCAAGGCCGAGCACCAGGCAACCATCGAAGCCCTGAAGGCGATCACCGGCCAAAAGGAATTACAGGAAAACAATCCGCTGCTCAAGCGCTCGATCCGCAACCGTTTCCCCTACCTTGATCCGCTGAACCACGTGCAGGTCGAACTGCTGCGCCATTTCCGCGAAGGGCAGCAGGAGGAAAGGATCCGGCTCGGCATTCACCTGTCGATCAACGGTATTGCCGCAGGATTACGCAACAGCGGCTAAACAACTTTCCCCCCAACCCCTAGTCCAAACAAGAAGAGAGAGACGACATGACCATTCGCGTCGCAATCAACGGCTATGGCCGCATCGGCCGCAACGTCCTTCGTGCGTTTTACGAAGGCGGCAAGAAGCAAGACATCCAGATCGTTGCCATCAACGACCTGGGCAATGCCCAATCGAATGCCCACCT
>DASPMC010000097.1:0-2787 GCA_035627275.1 Noviherbaspirillum sp. | reverse complement strand
AAGGTCCACTTCATGGTGAGCATGGCCCACAGCAGGTAGCCGCCGGAGGCGTGCTGCACGCCCTTCGGCTTGCCGGTGGAGCCGGAGGTATAGAGCACGAACAGCGGGTGTTCGGCGTCGACCCATTCCGGTTCGCAGGTGGCAGGACGTTGCGCGGTCAAGTCGTGCAGCCAGTGGTCGCGTGCCGGCTTGAGAATGATCTCGCCGCCGGTGCGCCGGTAGACCAGCACATGCCGCACGCTTTCGCAGCCGCCCATATCGAGCGCCTCGTCGACGATATTCTTGAGCGGCAGACGTCTTCCGCCGCGGACCTGCTCGTCGGCGGTAATGACGGCGACCGCGCCGACGTCGCTGATCCGCTCTTGCAGTGACTTGGCGGAGAAGCCGCCGAACACCACCGAGTGGGTGGCGCCGATGCGTGCGCAGGCCTGCATCGCAGCCACGCCTTCGATCGACATCGGCATGTAGATCACGACCCGGTCGCCCTTGCGCACGCCGAGTGCACGCAAGCCGTTGGCGATCTTGCACACGCGCTCATGCAATTCCCTGTAGGTGACCCTGCTCACCTCGCCGTCGTCTGCCTCGAAGATGATAGCGGTCTTGTCGGCGTTGCCGTTGTAGAGATGGCGGTCGAGGCAGTTCCAGGACACGTTGAGCAGTCCGTCGTCGAACCATTTGTAGAATGGCGCATTGGACTCGTCGAGCGTCCTGGTGAAGCGTTTGTGCCAGACGATGTTTTCGTGGGCGAGCTGCGCCCAGAACATTTCCTCGTTACGTTCGGCCGCCGCGCACATCGCCTCGTAGGCATCCATGCCCGCGATGCTGGCCTTCCTCGCCAACGCCTCGGGCGGCGCAAACACGCGGTTTTCTTGTTTCAAAGTCTGGATCTCGGACATGCTCGTACTTTCTCTCTGCGCCATGAAATAAAAAAAGTGGTGCGCCGCCTCCCTGGCCGCACCGCCACCGTCGGATTACTCAGAAGTCGTAGCAAGGGCAAGAGTTGTGCCGAGGCCCGCATCGGCATCGTTCGAAGGCCGGAGGCGATTGCATTCAACCGCCGGAAAGCGTTCCGCCGGCAACGTGGCGGGCACGTCAACTGTCTTCGCTAAGTGCCTGTTTCCAATGTAAATACAAGGGTGCTGCCGTCACGGGATGGGCAGCCTGCAGGATCGCAGCTCGATCCTGCAGAAGGCGGTGGGTGGCTTGTGCACGACCGGGCTTCAAGCGCGTCAACAGATCGCTTCCTGTGTTGAGATTTGAATCAACAGCGGAAACAATCGCGCAAATTTCGATCAATCAACACCGCTCAGGTCAGTGGAAAACCTGCGGTCCATGTCGAGCGCCCTGCCTTGTCGATGAACAGCGCATCGACGCCCCGCAGCCGGCGGACGAACTGCATGCCTTTAACCTGGCCCATCACCATCAATGCCGTCGACAGGCCGTCCGCAAGCATGGCGGACGGCGCAGCAACGGCGACGGCCGACAGTTCGACCGGTGATCCTCCCGTCGCGGGATCGAAGATGTGGTGTCGGGAATAATCCGCACTGAAGGCGCTCGCATAGTCGCCGGAGCATGCCAGGCAACGGCCATCGAGAGGCGCGACATGCAGCGCCCGGTTTGTATCGCGCGGGTTCGCAATGCCTGCTTGCCAACTTGCGCTACCCGGTCCGCGCCCGGTCGCGCCCAGTTCGCCGATGTCAACCAGCGCATTGCGTATGCCGCGGGCGCGCAATGCATCGAGAGCGAGGTCAGTCGCATAGCCTTGGGCGATGCCGTTCAGGGTGATCTCCATGTCGGGCCGGAGAAATCTCAACTCGCCATTGTCGACATGAAGGCCGCGCCATCCGACACGGCCGCGCACCGCGCTGGTATCGCGCCCTGCCGAGGTAGCGATCCAAAGCGGTTGCACCGTGATATCGAACGCGCCGTCTGTCGCAGCCGAAAGGCGCAGTGCCTCCCTCACGACAGCGAGCAGATGCGGATCCGGATTCGCGATGCGGCCTGTCCTGTTCAGTGTATGCACCTGGCTGCCTTCGCGATAGATGCTCATCAGGCGATCTATCCTGCGTGCCTGTTCGAACGCCTCACGCATCGCGAGGCGCGCATCATGCTCGCTGTCGTGCAGCACCTGGATGGTAACCGTGGTGCCGAAGGCGAGATCGCCACCGCGATAGAGGGCTTGTCCGCCACGCAGAGACTGAGTGCGTTCGAACGCGCGGGCAGGGACAGCCCCTGAGGCAAGGGCGAGTGCCCCGATGCCGGCCGACATGAACCTTCTGCGATGCATGAGATTCTCTCCTTCAGAAAGATTTCTGCTCACGCCGCCTTGATCGGGATGCTTGCGCGGCGCTTCTTCTCCAGGATCAGCGGTGCGCATTTTTCGTCGCTCTGGTAGATCACGACGCAGTCCATGCACTGGAAGCATTCGTCGTAGCGGATGCTTCCGCCCGGCGCTATGGCCCCGTAGTCGCAGCGGTGACGACAGGTCTGGCAGGGCTTGCCGCATTGCTCACGCCGCGGCAGCCAGGACCACAGCCGCACGCGCCCGAGAACGGCGAGCCCCGCGCCGAGCGGACACAGGTAGCGGCAGAAGAATTTGTAGCTGAATGCACCAAGGACAAGGAGCCCAATGGCGTACAGCACAAACGGTAGAGTAAGGATGTGGCGCGGTAGTCTTAGGCTTGGCTTGTCCGTTGGCCGCCGCTTTCGCTTGGCGGTGCCCTAGTAGCGTCTACCATCACCCCGTTTCCACACCCTCCTCATCGAACCGGACATGCAGATTTACCG
>DASPMC010000096.1:0-135409 GCA_035627275.1 Noviherbaspirillum sp. | reverse complement strand
CCGGAACTGGCAAAGATCAAGTACAAGGGCGTGACCGGCAACATCGAGTTCGATGCCAAGGGCGACATCAAGGAAGGCACGCTGACCCTGTACACCTACAAGGGTGGTCAGCGCCAGCAACTGGCTGTGACGAAGTAATTCACGCTTCGTTTCCGGCGGCGGCCTGTGTGAAATGCGGGGCCGCCGCCGGTCAATTTTCGCACTACGCGAAATAACGCCTGCCCGTCATCGCCCATGCGATGACGGGCAGGCGATCCGCTGGCACAATCCATCGTTCTACCAGCGCATATCAAGAGCCCATCCATGCAAGAAAACCCAGTCTCACGCAAGAAAATCGGCATCATTGCCGGCTCTGGCCCGGAGGCGGGAATCGACTTGTGGAGCAAGCTGCTGGCTGCGAACCGCAAAGTTCACGGCGAGCGCTTCCGCGGCGACCTCGATGCACCGGACGTGACCATCCTGTCCGAATCCACGCTGGGGCTGTCGATGGAACTGGCGGAAAACGACGAGGCGGTCTGGCAATGCCTGCGCCAAACTGCGGAAGCGATCGCGCAACGCGTCGATTACTACGCGATTGCCTGCAATACCCTGAATTACTACCAGACGAAACTTGAGGCTTTGCGCCTGCCGGCGACGTTTGTCTCGTTCGCCGACGCCGTGGTCGAGTTCGTCAGGGAACAACGGATCGAACGTGTAGCGCTGCTTGGCGCGCGCCCTGTCACCGACCTCGGACCCTGGTCGCATTACCGCCAACTCGCCGAGCACGTCGCTGTCGAACTTCCGAAGGCGACGCAGGCGGAGCAGCTGCACCGCCTTATCTATGATGTGAAGACCCACGGCGGCCACGTGGAAGACATCCGCCGCCGCTTCCGCGCCATCCTTGACGAACTGGAATCGCAGACCGTGCTGCTCGCCTGTACCGAGCTGCCGCTGATTCCGCTCGAACCGGGGCAGAAGCAAATAGTCGACGTCACCGAGCTAGTGGCGCGCAGGCTTGCTCAGCTGGCCAATGGCACGCAGCCGTAACTAATGACATTCACACATCGATGAACAGCAAACACATCGGACTGATCTACACCGGCGGCACGGTCGGGATGACGATGACGGCGCAAGGTTACGCGCCGATGAAGGATTTTTCCGGTGCGTTGTCCCGGCTGCTCGCCGCCGCCGGCGACGCGCTGCCGCGCTACACGCTGCACGAATATGCGGAGCCGATCGACAGCACCAATGCGACGCCGCAGGACTGGCAGAACATCGGCCGCGATATCGCGGCACGCTACAACGACTTTGACGGTTTCGTCGTGCTGCACGGCACGGATACCATGGCATACACAGCATCCGCGCTGTCGTTCATGCTGCAAGGCTTGCGCAAGCCGGTTATCGTGACCGGATCGCAGATTCCCTTGGGCGCGGCACGCTCGGACGCTCCACAAAATCTGGTCACGGCATTGCAGCTCGCTGCGTCCGATGCCATCAGCGAAGTCGCGATCTATTTCAACCAGAAGCTCCTGCGCGGTAATCGTGCGACCAAGGTCAGTACCGAGAGGATGGAAGCGTTCGATAGCCCGAACCATCCCTGCCTTGCGGATGTCGGCATCAATACACGCTTCAATACGGCGGCCCTGCTGCCGCGCGCGGACAAGGAGCGCTTCGAGCTCCCCGAGTACGGACGGCAGATCGTTCTGCCCGTGCGCTTCGTCCCGGGCATGCCGGTCAGCGTCGTGCAGGCCATGCTCGACCTGAAACCGCAGGCGCTGATCCTGCAGTGCTATGGCGCAGGCAATGCGCCGGATCGCGACCCCGCGCTGCTCGACATGCTTACGCGTGCGAGCGAACAGGGGGTGGTCATCGCGGCATGCAGTCAGTCGCTGCACGGGGAAGTCGCAATCGGCACCTATGCGGCAGGCGCAGGCATGACGGCCGCGGGCGTGGTCGGCACCCGCGACATGAGCTTCGAAGCGGTCTTCACCAAGCTGCACCATCTGCTTGCCGGCGGCATGTCCGCGGAGGATGTACGCAAGGCGCTGCTACGAAACCTGAGCGGTGAACTGAACACGTCAACGTGTTAGGCTAGGCGGGTTTCGCCACTCGCCCCGTCTGCTCAATCAAATGCACTTCTTCAAGGACATCTCCCTGCCTGCCGTCATCGCAGGTTTTGTCACCGTACTTGTCGGCTTTACCAGTTCCGCGGTCATCGTTTTCCAGGCGGCGAATGCCGTCGGTGCCACGCCGGGACAGGTCGCCTCGTGGATGTGGGCGCTCGGACTAGGCATGGGGGCGACCTGCATCCTGTTGTCGCTGCGTTACCGTGTCCCCGTCGTGACCGCATGGTCGACGCCGGGAGCGGCCATGCTGATCACCGGCGCGGCGGGCGTCTCGATCGGTGAAGCGACCGGTGCGTTCCTCTTCTCTGCCGCGTTGATCTCGGTATGCGGCTTTTCCGGCTGGTTCGAGCGCATGATCAACCGGATTCCGGTGTCGATCGCCTCAGGCATGCTGGCGGGTGTGCTGTTGCGTTTCGGGATGGATGTGTTCGTCGCGATGAAGACGCAGTTCCTGCTGGCGCTGGTCATGTTCCTCGTCTACCTCGCAGGCCGGCGCATGTTCCCGCGCTATGCCGTGATCGCGACGCTGTTCACGGGTATCGCGATCGCTGCCGGCCAGGGGCTGCTGCACATGGAAGGCGTGCGGCTTGAATTTGCCCGGCCCGAATTTGTCATGCCGCAGTTCTCGCTGCCGTCGCTGATCGGCGTCGCGCTGCCGTTGTTCGTCGTCACGATGGCCTCGCAGAACGTTCCCGGTGTCGCCGTGATCCGGGCGTCCGGTTATTCGGTGCCGATTTCGCCAGTCATCGGCTGGACGGGCATTGCGAATTTCGTGCTCGCGCCCTTCGGTGCATATGCGCTCAATCTCGCGGCCATCACTGCTGCCATCTGCATGGGGCGCGAAGCGCATTCCGACCCGGCGCGGCGCTACGTCGCTGCGGTTGCTGCAGGAATCTTCTACCTATTGATCGGCTTGTTCGGCGCCACCGTGGGGGCCGTGTTCGCTGCGTTTCCCAAGGAACTCGTGCTGGTGATTGCCGGCTTGGCCTTGTTCGGGACGATCGGCAATGGACTGGCGGCGGCACTGGGCAACGAGCGCGAGCGCGAACCTGCGCTGGTGACCTTTCTCGTTACGGCTTCCGGCCTTACCCTGTTCGGTATTGGCGCGGCGTTCTGGGGGCTGGTTGCCGGTGTGATTGCGATGTTGGCGCTGAATGCGGGCAAGCCGACAACGAGCGCTGCCCCGCAGGGAAAATGAGTGCTCTAGGCACTTGCCTTTTTACCCGGGCGAAGTTCACTCAGAACCAGCGCGCCGATCACCATTGCGCCGCCGGCGACTCCACGCCATCCCAGCAGTTCTCCTAGCCAGGCCCAGCCGAACATGGCGGCAAAGACGGGCTCCATCGCGAAGATCAGCGCGGCCTTTTCCGCAGCGACGCGGCGCTGGCCGACGGCTTGCAGGAACAGCATGCCGGCCGTGGCAACGGCGCCGAGGTAGATCAGCGTACCCGTATGCGGCGCGACGCGTGCAGGCAGCGTGGACAGCGAATCGGAGGATTGCAGCAGCATCCAGGCCGTTCCCAGTGCGGCCATCACGGCAATCTGCGTAGCGGCGAGGTGTGTCGCCTCGTGCCGTGCGGATCGCTGTGACAGAACGATCACGTACAGCGCATAGGCGAGCGCACATACGATGGTCGCCGCGTCGCCGGCGAGATTGCCGCCACCTTCCCACGACATCAGCCCGATACCGAGACAGGCCATCGCGCCCGCAGCCATCACCGTCCACGTCAACCGACCGCCGAAGGCCAGCCCGAGCAACGGCACCATCAGAACATTCAGGCTGGTCAGGAAGGCGCTGCGATTGGACGAGATGAATTGCAGGCCATACGCCTGGGTCACATAGGAGGTCAGTGCAAGCACGCCGAGCAGCGCGCCGTCGATCCATGCCCGACGTGGCGCGCGCAGCAGGAACGGCGCCATGCAGACGGCGGCCACCAGGAAGCGGAAGGCCGAAATTTCAACGCCGCCGAGGTCAGCCGCGGCGGATTTCAGCAGAGGAAAGGTGGTGCCCCATACGAGGGTCACCAGCAGCAGGATCAGGACGCCGGGAGTCATCGGGTATTCAATTGCAGGGTGGTGTCATGCGACGGCGTTCAGGGTTTCCTTGGCGTAGCTGGCGCGTTCGATTTCCACGACTTCGACGCACAACTGCAAGGGGTGATTGGTCAGGCCCTTGCAGGAGACGCGCAGGACGCGCAGGAGCGCATTGGAAAGCTCGCTCCGTACTTGCGCCGAGCGCCCGCTGAGGATCGCCAGCTTGACATGCACAAATGCGTGGTCGGTCGACGAGACGCCGACGCGCCAAGTATCGTGCATGACGGCACGGCTCTTGATGTCGGCTTCCTCGAAGTGTTCGGACGCGACCAGTGCGTGGTTCAGCGCAAGGAGGATGCTGTCCGGATTGATGGCGCCGAGATTGTTCGTGTATTCGAGTGTCAGGTGTGGCATGTTTTACTGGAGGATGATCAGACGTGTTCCGGCCAGTCTGGCCTTGCCGCCCGCCGCCAGCTTGTCGATCCGTCCATTGGACAGCGACAGTCTTGCATGGATGATGCTGGGCGACGGCGGGGACATCAGGTGGCCTTGTTCGATCAGGATATCACCATCCGTACGGATTTTTATTCGGTCGAACAGGATGCAGGCCAACGGTCCCGCCGCCATCCCGGTCGCCGATTCTTCCGGGATGCCGAAACGCGGCGCAAACATCCGTGCCCCGGCCTGCCGGCCAGGTACACGGGTGTCGAGGGAGAAGGGATAGTAGCCGATCAGGTCGAGCTTTTCGCTGATCGATTCGATCGTGTCGAAGTCCGGGCGGATCTTCGCGAGTGAGGATTCGCTCTTCAGCGGAATGACCAGGAAGTTGTTGCCGGTGTTGACGACCGACGGCACTTGACCGTCCATCAGGTCGCTTCGATCGAGGCCCAGCGACGCAAGGACCATCGTGGCATCAACGCCTTCCGATGCTTCTCCAATATCGGTATACCGCGGCGCACGCTGTTCCATGAATGCCATTTCGCCGTCGAGGAAGATCTCGCGCCGGCCATCAATGGTTTCCTTGGATGACTGTGCGCCGGAAATCCGTCCGATCTGCCGCAGGTAGGAAAAGCTCGCGATCGTGGCATGGCCGCAATGCGCGATCTGGCGGTTGGGGGTGAAGAATTCGAGCTTGAAGTCGGCGCAGTCTGACTGTGAAATGAATGCGGTTTCGGAGAGTCCCGCAAGCGCCGCGATACGCTGCTTCTGCTCGCGGCTGAAGCGTTCTGCGTCGAGCACCACGCCGGCGGGATTGCCGCCTTGGCCGTCGTCGACAAATGCATTGACGATCTGCAGCTGCACCTCTATCGTGCCGCTCATACGCTGCCTTCCTTTTCGATCACGAGGATGCGCGCTTCCCCGCGCGGATGGGCGACGTGCTCGCAGCCGATGCCGGCGAAGAATACATCGCCTGCCTGCAGTACCGCGACCTGCTCCGACCCGTTCTCCCGGTAGTGCATGTCCACGGTGCCGTCGAGGACGGCGAACACTTCCTCGCCGTCATTGACATGCCATTTGTACGGGGCGTCGGTCCAGTGCAGGCGGGTGGTGACACCGTTCATGTTGGCGATACCGATCGCGCCCCATGCACGTTCGGCGGTGAACTCTCGGCTGCGGATGACTTTCATGTTCTGATGCTCTCTCTGTTCGTGAATGATGATTTCTGATTCTTCTGCCGGAAGGAAGTCAGGCGGCCGCGACGTTGGCCCTCGTTCCCGGAGCGGGAAACAGGTTGGCGAACGAGAACGCGAATTCGCTCTCGCCGTTCAGCTGCAGATAGTGCAGGCGCTCCTTCGCCTCGGCAATGGTCGGAACATGGCCGGGAGCGATCCACCACAGCGCGAGGGTGGCATCCTTGAAACGCTCGAACCACTCTTTCCGCTGGCGCATGACTTGTGCGTGGGCGCTGCGATAGACGAATTGTTTCAGGTGCTCGGGCGATTCCCAGACCGACAGGTTGATGATGATGCGCTCGTCGTCGTAAGGCTGGATCGAGGTCGCATTGCCTTCGTCGGTCTTCAGCCGCCAGACGAAGCCGGGGCTGGATTCGGCAAGCGCGTTGATCTCATCGAGGCGCGCGACGAAGCCGGCCATGACCGGATCGTCCATTGCGCCCAAGGTTCGGGCGATATTGACCTGTGCAAGATGGCATGGACGTGTCATGGCGTCTCCTCTTATTGGTTTTGTCGATCATCCCCGAATACCGGGCGGAAGAAGGTGCGTTCATAGCTGAGGATGCACCGGGTTTCTTCGGCATACTTGAATGCGGCAATGCACTCCGGGTCGGCCAGCGACTTTGTGCGGTACTCCTCGTACAGCGCGAGCGACGGGAAGGTAAACATCGCCAGTGCGATGTTGTTGGCACCCTCGGACGGCAGGAAGTAGCCGTGATGTTGGCCGCCGAATTTCTCGACCAGCGGAATCCAGATCCTTCCGTAGTGCTCGAATTCTTTCAGTTTGTATGGATCGATGACGTAGCGGAGATGGCAGGTGACCATGGTAAATCATGCTCCTGTAAAGAGCCGGTGTCCGGCTGGCAGGTGAATATGGGGTTCAGTCGATCGAGAGGACGACGTTGCCGACGGCCTTGCCGCTCTCGACGAGTTCATGTGCCTCGGCGATCCGGTCGAGGGGGAGGCGCGTGGCGATGTGGTGCCTGAGCGCGCCATGTTCCAGCAAGGACGTCAGTCCCGCGAGGGCGGCAGCGCGGTCGGCTGCGGACAGGTTATAGACGATGAAGAAGCGCAGGCGGATGTTCTTGAGGATGGAGGGCGCAAAGGGCACAGCGATGTCGGGTTTCCCGCTTCCATACACCACGATGTCGCCTTCGGGCTTGAGCATGGCGATGTCGGCTGCGACGTTGGCGGCGAAGTCGACTTCGATGACGCGGTCCACGCCTGCGCCGCCGGTCGCATCCATGACAGACTCGGTGAGATTGCCTGTCTTGTAGTTCAGCACGATATCTGCGCCGGCTTCCTTCGCCAGCGCAGCTTTTTCATCCCTGCTCACGGTGGCGATCACCTGCGCAGCACCGGCCAGCCTGGCCATCTGCACGGCGTAATTTCCCACGGCACCGGCGCCGCCCGCGACCAGCACGGACTTGTTCGCGACGCCGCCGTCCATATGCACGGCATGCCATGCGGTCAGGGCGGGAATGCCGAGACAGGCGCCGACGTCGTCCGGAATGCCTTCCGGCAGCAGGACAGCCTGGCGCGCAGGCAGCGTGACATACTGCGCCGCCGTGCCATCCGCGCGGCCCCATGCCGCGTTCCAGGTCCATACGCGCTGGCCGATGCGCTCCGAGGCTATGCCTTCGCCGACCTGGTCGATCACGCCCGCGCCGTCGCTGTGCGGCACGATGCGCGGAAAGGGTAGGATAGGGCTACGCAACCCTGCCCTGGTCTTGACGTCGGACGGATTGACGCCGGACCAGGCCAGCTTCACGCGGACTTCACCCGGGCCGGCTTCCGGCGTGTCGATCTCTTCGATCGCGATGACCTCCCTGGCGGGGCCGGTACGGGTGTAAGTGGCTGCGCGCATCGGGTTTGCCTGCCTTTCCTGTTCAGCACGCATCGCAGGTGCGATGGCGCTTCAGCGATGTCTGGACCACGGCGCGGCTCGACATGCCTTGCAGGAAGGTGGCGAAGCGCTGGCCGATCCCTTTCAGGATAAGACCGGGATTCGTGCGGTGCAATTCGATGGCGGCTTCCTGGTCGGCTTCCAAGACGGTCAGGCGTCCGGGCACAGCGGTGAAGGTGTCGCCTGCGTGCAGAAAATAATCGTGGTTGATGCCTTCGACGGTAATCCACACGCGGCCGCGCTGGATACGCAGCGTCTCGGCGCGGGATGCGGTGCCGGAGACAGCCTGTCCGGCGAGAATGGTCAGCGTCTTGTTTGTGAATAGCCCTCTCATGATATTGCTCCTGGAATGACGGGGGGGATGCCGCTGCAGGTTTGCAAATTGGCTTTTTCCCTTGCCGTGAAAGCATATTAGCCCTTGTCTTTCACTTGTCTAAACGATATATTTTTGATTCGCTTGCTAATTTTTCTCACATATGGCCGACTTCAGACGACTCCCCAACCTGGCTGCCCTGCGCGCCTTCGAGGCTGCCGCGCGGCACGGCAATTTCTCCCGGGCGGCAGAGGAAATCCATGTTACGCACGGCGCCATCAGCCATCAGGTACGCGCGCTGGAGGAAGAACTCGGCGTGGAACTGTTCGTGCGGCACGGCAAACGCATTGCGATCACGGCGGAAGGCGAGCGCTTTGCGACGACCGTGCGCAAAGCCTTGTCGGATATCGCCACCGCCGCCGCCGCGCTGCAGGCCGGCAGCAAGCAGAAGCGGCTGACGGTGACGTCCCTGCCTTCGTTCGCTGCGCGCTTGCTGTCGCCGCGGCTGGGACGATTCATCGAGCAGCATCCGGACATTGAAGTGATGCTCCAGTCGAGCGGCCAGTTAACCGATTTCGTGCGCGAGTCGGTGGATATCGGCATTCGCTTCGGACGCGGCAATTATCCGGGGCTGGCGGTGGAAAAGCTCACGGACGATTATTACTACCCGGTCGCCAGCCCGCGCTTCAACCGCGGCAAGCTGCCGCGTTCGCCGGACAAGCTGCTGCAGCATCCGCTGTTGCGCTGCGAGGGAGAGCCGTGGACACCCTGGTTCAGGGCGGCGGGGCTGGATTTCCTGGAGCCGACCGGCGGGCTGGTGTTCCAGGACTCATCGATGCTGACGCGCGCCGCAGTTGAGGGGCATGGCATCGCACTGGTGCGTCATGCGATTGCAGTATCTGATATCGAATCAGGCGAACTGGTGCGTCTGTTCGACGTGGCGATCAGGTGCCCGCAGTCCTACTACCTCGTGTGCCCGCCGGAAGCCTTGCAGAAGCCGCAGGTGCAGGCGTTCAGGAAGTGGATCCTGGACGAAGTCGCAAAACTGCCACAACCGACCGTATAAACTGTTTACAGGACGACCTTCACCATCGGGTGCGACGACAGCGCCCGGTACAGGTTGTCGAGCTGTTCGCGGCTGGTCGCGCGGACCGTGACCGTGAGCGAGAGATAGGTGCCTTTCGACGAGGGGCGCATTTCCATCTTGCCGGCGTGGAAGGTCGGGTCGTGGAGCGTCACCACTTCCACCATGGTCTGGGCGAAGTTCTCCTGCATGACACCCATGATCTTGATCGGGAAGTCGCTCGGGTATTCGATGAGGCTGTCGGTCGGAATGTTGGTGGGCTGGCTCATGGCATTGCTCGCTGGTCCGTTCCGGGAAAAGGAACGGCTGATCTTCAATGCCGGTATTTTACGCTCTCTTGGCTTCCTGATAAGCGTCGTACAGTTTCCGGAAAACCGGCCCGGGCGTGCCGCCGCCTACGGGCTTGCCGTCGAGGCGGGTCACTGCAAGGACTTCGCGTCCGGCCGATGTCAGCACAACTTCATCGGCGGCAAAGACCTCCTCGCGCGGAATATCCCTTGGCTGGAAGGGAATGTTGCACGCCGCGCAGAGTTCCTCCATCAATCCGTAACGGATGCCTTCGAGGATGAGCGTGCTCCTGGGCGGTGCGTACACTCTGCCCTTGCTAACGATCCACACGTTCGACGATGCCCCCTCGGTCAGAATGCCGTCGCGGAACTGAATGGCTTCTAGCGCGCCGTTCTCGGCAGCGTGCTGCGCGGCGAGTACATTGCCCAACAATGAAATCGACTTGATGTCGCAGCGCAGCCAGCGCTCGTCTTCCGTCGTCACGCACGCCACACCGTTGTCGACGGTGTCAGCATCGGGCGGTGCGAACGGATTGGTCATGATGAAGACAGTCGGCTTCGCCTCTGCAGGGAAGGCATGCGCTCGCTTGGCAACGCCGCGCGTGACCTGCATGTAGACCAGTTGCGTGTCCGCCGGATGCGCGGCAGCGACCTTGCCGATCAGCGCCATCCAATCGTCTCCCGAATGTGGATTGGGAATACGGATCGCGTCGAGGCTGCGGAACAGGCGCGCCATGTGCTGCTTCGCACGGAACATCCTGCGGTTGTAGACCGGGATCACTTCGTAGACCCCGTCGCCGAAAATGAAGCCGCGGTCGAGCACCGGGATCCTGGCTTCGGACAGGGGAGTGAACTCGCCGTTCAGGTAGACGAGCGGGTCTTGCATGGGGGCATCAAGCTTCGTAACTGATAAGTGTGACATCGGCACCCGCGTCGCGTATCGGAATCAGGGCCTGGTACTCGGAAGACTCGTGCCATCCCAGCAAAGTTTCCTTGTCAGGAAAGCAGGCGACGACGGTATCGGTGTGTGCGTGGGAGCCGTTGAGGACTTGGAGCTTCTTGCCGCGGAAGACAAGCTCGCCGCCCCAGGCGGTGATCGTGGTTCCAACCCTGTCGCGGTACTCTGCCCATTTGGCGGCGTCCCTGACGGTGATGTGGCCGATGATGTATGCAGGCATGGTGTTTCTCCCGGTAGATGGAGAAGCAGGGCGCATGTGCGCCCTGCTACGACCTACAGCAAGCAGTGAATGGACGCTCGAACTGGCTAGAGCGCCTTCATTACTTCAATCACTTCATCCAGAGACGCATGGAATCCCAGGCGCGGCCGAAAATGCTGGCCTGGTTGACTTGTTCGAGTGCAACGACCGGCAACTCGGTCAGTGCCTTGCCGTCGACCATCATCTTCAGCGTGCCGACCTTGCTGTTCTGCGCCACCGGCGCCACCAGCGGATCATTGCGCTCGAGGACGGGTTTCATCTTGTCGGCAATGCCCTTGGGCACGGTGACATATACATCATTGGTGAAGCCGATCTTCACCTGGTTCTGCGAGCCCTTCCACACTTCCGGCGTTGCGACCGGTTGGCCCTTCGCATATAGCCTCACGGTGTCGAAATTCTGGAAGCCCCAGTTCAGCAGCTTCTGACTTTCCGACGCACGCACCTGGTCGGAGATGGTGCCCAGCACTACCGAGACCAGGCGGCGGTCGCCGGAGCCGTTCGGGCGCTTGGCGGTGGAGATCAGGCAGTAGCCCGCAGCGGCAGTGTGACCGGTCTTCATGCCGTCGACGGTCGGATCCAGCCATAGCAGGCGGTTGCGGTTCGGCTGCTTGATCTTGTTGTAGGTAAATTCCTTGGTCGAATAGATCTTGTACAGCTCGGGATGATCCAGGATTATCCGCGTCGCGAGGATCGACAGGTCCTGTGCGGTGGTGTAGTTGTCCGGATGGGGCAGGCCATGCGCGTTCGCATAGCGGGTGTTCTTCATGCCCATGCGCTCCGCTTCACGATTCATCAGCGTAACGAAGGCTTCTTCAGTGCCGGCCACCGCTTCGGCGAGCGTGACCGCGGCGTCATTGCCGGATTGCACGATCAGACCGTAGAGCAGGTCGTTGATCTTCACCGGGGTGGCCGGATCGATAAACATTTTCGAGCTGCTCGGATCGACTTTCCAGGCGCGCACCGACACGTTCACCATCTGGTTCAGGTCGAGGCGCTTTTCCTTGACTGCGGAAAAGGCAAGGTAAGCCGTCATGATCTTCACCAGCGATGCCGGCTCGACGCGCATGGTCGCATCCTGCGAGGCGAGTACTTGGCCGCTGGTAGCGTCGAGCAGGAGCCATGACTTGGCGGCAATGGTAGGCGGCGGCAGTGCTTGTGCAAATGCTACGGAGAACGTGAGTAGGGTGGCCGCAAGGGCGGCGATGAGCTTTTTCATGGGTTGTGCAGATCGAAACCGCACGGAGGTCGCGCGGATACAAGAGTAAACAAGGTCCGAATTATAGCCCCGCAGAAAGCTTGCGTTGAGAAACCGTGGAGCCCGGGAGGGCATTTTTCCACGGCTTTCCTTCACGCTTTCAGCGGTGCCACATTTCGACCACGAAACTCTTTATATGTTGCAACTTGCGGTGAAAAAAATGATCCGCGCCGGGGATCACGATCACCGGGAGATCTTGCGGGCGGGCCCAGTCGAGCACGTCGGACAGCGGGATCGTGTCGTCGTGTTCGCCATGGATGAGAATGGTGTTGGCGGGAACGGGCGGGACGTCCCATTTGCCTGCAGCGGTGCCGACCAGCACGAGGCGTTCGGCCGGTGTACCGTTTGCGACAAGTCGCTGTTGCAGCTGCGACTGCACGAAAGTGCCGAAAGAGAAACCGCCGAGTGCGACAGGCAAGCCCGGATACTGTTGCTGCATGTGCTTCAGCAGCACTTCCATGTCGTCGGTTTCACCGCGTCCTGCATCGTGTTCGCCTTCGGACTTCCCGACGCCGCGGAAATTCATGCGCGCCGTTGCGTAGCCTATTGCGACAAAAGCGCGCGCCAGCGTCTGTGCCACTTTGTTGTCCATGGTGCCGCCGTACAGCGGATGCGGATGTGCGACAAGTGCAACGCCGCGCGGCGCTTCCGGCGGAAGATCAAGTGCGCATTCGATGTTGCCTGCAACGCCTTGCAGGGAGAAACGTTGGGTCTGGGAATTCATTCTTCTTATTAGATCTTGAGACGGTCGACGACCTTGCCCTTGACGATATGCTCATCGATGATTTCATCGATGTCATGCTGGTCCACATAGGTATACCACGTGCCTTCCGGATATACGACCAGCACCGGTCCTTCCTCGCACCGGTCCAGGCAGCCAGCCTTGTTGATGCGCACCTTGCCCTGGCCGCTCAGGCCGAGCTGCTTGATGCGTGCCTTTGCATGTTCCTGGGCAGCCTGTGCGCCCTTGTCATGGCAGCAAGGACGGCCTTCTTCGCGCTGGTTCAGGCAGAAAAAGACGTGGTGTTGATAATAAGGCTTGTCAGACATGTCAATGCCAATCGGGAAGTAAAGCGCCATGATACACCTCGCTCAAGAGCGCTTCATGCGATGCGACGGGTGGAGCAGGAACCAGAGTGCGAAGATGGGCCAGAAGATCGACAGGAAATGCGCTGCGCCGTTGAAATTCAGGAACTTGCCTTGGGTCCATGCCTGCAGGGTTGCCACAAAGTAGGGATTTGCGGGCACCAGATTGATCGCAATGAAACTCAGTACCAGCGCGGCCACTGCCAAGCGTCGCTGCGCGACAGCCGGGGCATAGGCAAGTCCGCCGACCATCATCAAACCGATCAGGAGACCGCCCTTGGCGCCAGGCGTCAGCCACGCCAAGGCGTTTGCGGGGGCGAACAGCAGGGCGTTCGCCATGACTTTCACGGCAATGGCAACGATCACGAACAGGAGCAGCAGCATCGGCTTGGGTGCCTGCTTGCGCAGCAGGATGGACAGGGTCAGCACCGCGCCGATCATGCCGAAGGCCGTGATCAGCGTTTCCGCCAGCCAGTACTCCTGGACCGATAGCTGCATGTCGCGGGTGAACAGGGCGACCAGGTCGACCGGGGTTTCCATCCAGTCGGAGATCCAGTTGGAAAGGACCGACATCAGTTGCCCATGGCCGAACAGATAACCTTGCGGGTAAATCTGGGCCAGTGGCCACAGGCCTGCAACGATCAGACCGCGCCCCGCTTCGGGCACGAACCACATGCGGCGCAATTGCAGCAGCCGGCTCTGCTCCAGGAATGCGCGCGTCAGGAATGCACCGAGGAAGGCTCCTGCGCAGGTTCCCGCAAGATTGGTCAGGAAATCAAGATTGGACGAGACGCGGTTGGGCAGATAGGTCTGGATTGCTTCAAGCCCGCCCGACAGCAGCATGCCGGCAAATATCGCGCAGATGGCCGCGGGAAGCCCGCGCAGGGTGGGATACAGGGCAAACACCACCAGCGCCCCGAAAGGCAGGTAACCAATGACATTGGCCGCCACATCGAAGCCGGTCCAGTAATGCGGCATCGGCATGATCAGGAACGCCCACAGCGGCAGGCCGATGTCGCTCCAGTTGGAAAATGGATACAGGCTGGCGTAGACGATCAGGAAGGTGTACATCAGCAGACCGACCCGCGCGAATGTCGACACACTCGCTGTCTGGACCGGTTCGCTGGTGGCTGTCTGCGGGTTTTCCTCGGTGAACAAGCTTGCGCCTTCGTTGTTTCAGCGGAGATAGGGTATCAAGTATTGTCCGCAGATGCGCTTGTTGCGGCAAGCGAAATTATTTCAGCGACAGGCCGTGCATCCACAGGATGATATCGGCAATCGCCGCGTCGCTCGCCGTCGCCAGCGCAGACACGCCGCCTGCGGCATCCGCGCTCGGTGCCGGTGCCTGCCGGATGAAGCTGCGCTGTGCGACGAGCGAACGTCCGCGGTACACCGACGCGCGCAACGCCACCTGCCCGATGCTTTGTTGCGGCGACTCGAAATGCTGCGTGAAGTCGTCCGCTTCCACCCGCAACACCGGGACGTCGACCGCACCGTCGGATGCGGACAATGCAACGCCACCGGCATGCGTGATGGCGGCTTTCAGGTGTTGCGTCAGCAGTTGCGCCGGCGTCATTGTCCATCGCGCCTGCGAATACGGGCGTGGCTGCTGGCTGTTCGCATAGTGGAGCCGATAGAACATCATGCTGTCGTCCAGCCAAACGGGCACTTGGACGCCTGCGACGCTGACTGGTGGCAATGCCGGCAATGCTGCCTTGTCCTGTTGCGTGCGCAACGGTCCGAGGTCGTACAAGACCGCCGATGCCGGCTTGCCGATACCCGCGCATGCGGATAGAAGTGCCAGACAGGCAATCGTTGTTGCCGCACGCGGAATCATCCACTTGATCGTCCGTTCCATTCTTGTCCTCCCTTATTTCGACGGTGCCGCAAAACCCGCTTCGCCCGGTCCCGGAGTGATCTCCGGCGAGCCGAACAGGACGCTTTGCGGGTGCTCGCTCAGGTTGTCGAGTGTGCGGTTGAGCGCGCGCATGGACGAACGTGCATCGTTTGCGAGCGGCAGCGTGTCATGCTCGATTCGCTGCGCGACGGCGCCGAGGCGGGTCGCGGTATCGGTAATCGTCGCTAGAGTGCCGCCTGGCGCATCCATCTTTTTCGCAATGCTGTTGAGGCTGGTCGCGAGCGCGCTTGCATCTTTCGACAATGCATCGAGCGAGGCAAGCGAGCGTTGCGCCTGCTCCGTGACTGCCGGCAGTTTTGACAACGTCGGCGCCAGCTGGCGCGGGATCTTCTCGACTTCCGTCGCGGCCTGGCTGACATTGTTGAAGGCGCTCAGGATCGCCTTCTGATTGTCCTCATTGAGCATGTTGTTGACACGCCTGGCCACTTCCTCGGTCTGCTGCAGGATGGCCAGCCCGCGCGACTGCAACTCGTCGAACAGGCTGGGGCGCATCTCGATCCTTGCAACATCCTGCGGCGTGCTGTGCAGCTTCACCGGCTTGCTGCCGTCATCGTCGAGCTGCACATAGGCAATACCGGTCACGCCCTGGTAACCGAGCGTCGCAAAGGTGGACTGGGTAATCGGCGTGTCCGGCTTGACGCTGATATGCACCAGGATCTGCCCGACCTCGCGCGGATCGAAGGTGATATCGTCGACCTTGCCCACGTCGAGCCCCCGATAGCGCACCGCGGCCTGCGGATTGAGGCCGGGAACCGAGAGCTTGGTCGCGATCTGGTACGGCACCCACTCCACCCGGTCGCGATTGAGCCAGAGGCCGACGAATATGGCAGCGGCCAGCAGCACAATGGTGAACAGGCCGGCGATGAGCGCATGAGCCTTATTTTCCATGGTTGGTTTCCATCTCCTTCTCGTTTTCCCTTCCTGTTTCTTTCTCGCGCAGCACTTCGAGCGCACGCTGGCCGCGCTCGCCGAGGAAGAAACGCTGAATGAAAGGATGCGGCAATGTAATCACTTCCTGTGGCGTGCCGAGTGCAATGACTCGCTTTTCGGCAAGCACCGCGATCTTCGTCGACAGCTCGAACAGCGTGTCGAGATCGTGCGTGACCATCACCACCGTCAGATGCATTTGCTGGTGCAGGCTTTGAATCAGGGATACGAAGCTGTCGGACAGGTCGGGGTCGAGACCGGCGGTGGGCTCGTCGAGGAACAGCAGTTCCGGTTCGAGCGCCAGCGCGCGCGCCAGCGCTACCCGCTTGATCATGCCTCCCGACAGGTCGGCCGGCATCTTCTGCGCATCCTTGGGCGTGATGCCGACCATATTGAGTTTCAGCAGCGCCGCATCGCGGATCAAGTCTTCCGGCAGGGCGCGCAGCTCGCGCATCGGCTGCGCGACATTGTCGAATGCGCTGAGCGCGGAAAACAGCGCGCCGTGCTGGAACAGCATGCCCCAGCGATTGCGCAGCTGGCGCAGGCGGGCTCCGCCGACGTTGTGGATATCCTCGCCGAACACTTCCACGCAGCCGCGCGTCGGTTGTTCGAGGCCGAGCATCTGGCGCAGCAGGGTCGTTTTTCCCGAACCCGATCCGCCGACCAGGGACAGGATTTCGCCTTGCTGCACTTCAAGGTTCAGGTCCTGGTGGATCACGAAATTGTCGAATTGCGTCCGCAGGTTGCGGATGCGGATGATCGATGCTGGTGCAGGGGCTGCCATCAGAACCCGACCCCCTTGAACACGATCGCGAACACCGCATCGGCCAGGATGACCACGGTGATCGCG
Organism: Noviherbaspirillum sp.; assembly: GCA_035627275.1. Taxonomy (GTDB): domain Bacteria; phylum Pseudomonadota; class Gammaproteobacteria; order Burkholderiales; family Burkholderiaceae_D; genus Noviherbaspirillum. Next base: position 118,754 of record DASPMC010000096.1, on the reverse strand, counting down.
GTGACAACCGACAGCGTCGTGCCGTGTCCGAGGCTTTCCGTATCCGGCTTGATGCGCAGGCCGAAGTGGCACGCCACCAACGCGATCAGGCAGCCGAAGGCGATGCCCTTGCCCAGTCCGATCCAGTAGTTCGCCAGCGGCACTGCAGATGGCAGCTGCTGCACGAAGTAGGTGGCCGACAACCCGAGCTCGACTTTGGCTGCCGCCATGCCGCCGATCAGCGCAATCGCGTCGGTCCAGACGACCAGCAAGGGCATGGAAACCGCCAGCGCCAGCACGCGCGGCAGGATCAGCCGGAAGCCGTGCGGCATGCCCATCACCAGCATCGCATCCAGCTCTTCCGTCACCCGCATCACGCCGAGCTGCGCGGTGATGGCCGAGCCCGAGCGGCCGGCCACGAGGATGGCGGCGAGCAGCGGTCCCAGCTCGCGGACGATGCTCATGCCGAGGATGTTGACCAGGTAGACATCGCCGCCGAAAGTGTGCAACTGCTGCGCCGACAGGTAGGACAGCACGACGCCGATCAGGAAACCCACCAGCGCGGTGATGCCGAGCGCCTGGTAGCCGATATGGAACACGTGCGCCGAAATTTCCCGCCACGGCCCGCGCAGCGGATGCAACAGGAAAGTGCGGAGATCGAGCGTGAGCTGCCCGATCAGGCCGATGAAGCCGAGCAGGTGGCCGGACAGCTCATGCAGGAACAGGCCGATTGTCTCGGGGGAGTACCAGGCTTGTTTCGGCTGTGCCGGCAAGGTGAGTGTGCCCGCCTGTTCGATGCGGCTGAAGACTTCTTCGTGTGCCGGTGCCAGTGCCAATTCACGCGGACGCGACTTGCCCCAGGCATTCCAGAACAATTGCGCGCCGATATGGTCCAGCCCCGAAACCTGCGACAGGTCCCAGACCGCGCTGCCGTCCTGCGGAAGCGAGCGGAGGACCGACTGGATGTCCCTGATGGTCGCCTGATGGGCCAGCGCATGCACCTGCCACCGGCCGGAAGCCGCGACGGCAAGTGGCGTTCCCTTCCTGATCGTCAGTGTTGGCGCTTGTTCATTTGGCATCTGGATAGTGTAAGGGAGATTGCCGCAAGGGTCATCCGCAGATACATGACGCTCGTCAACGCGATTAACCTTACGCAAGCATCCCGCTACAATGTGCGCATGACTGCACCTCTCACTGCCGAGCGCATTGCCGCGCTCTGCCGGCCCGCCGCCCAGACGATCAGCGTCCGCGTGGTGGAGGAAACCGGTTCCACCAATGCCGACCTGCTGGCCGCTCTTCCTTCGCTGAGCGGGCCGATGCTGCTGATCGCCCGTTCGCAGACCGCCGGCAAGGGCCGTGCAGGACGGAGCTGGCTGTCCGCGCCCGGCAAATCCCTGACCTTTTCGCTGGCCTGGAAATTCAACCTGCCGGTGCACGCCCTGGTCGGCCTGCCGCTGGCGGTCGGTGTGTCGATCGCCGAATCGCTGGCGATGTTCAACGTCCAGGTAAAGCTGAAATGGCCGAACGACGTGCTGCACGAAGGCAGGAAACTGGCCGGCATCCTGATTGAGTCCGCCGGGGCGGGAAGCGTTCCCCATGACGCAAGCTGGGCAGTGGCCGGCATCGGCATCAACATGGCGCTGGGTGAAAGCATGATGGCCGAAATCGGGCGGCCTGTCGCCAGCATTCCCTGGCTGGCGGAGCTCGACCAGGACATGCTGATGGCGACGCTGGCGAGCGGCTTGGCCGAGGCGCTGGTGCAGTTCGAACACGAAGGGCTGGGCGCTTTCACGCAGCGGTGGAATGCATTGCATGCTTACACCGGACAGCCGGTGATGATTCTCGATAACGGCAAGCTTCAGCATGAGGGGCTGGCAATCGGCGTCGACGACGTCGGCAGGTTCCTGATCGACACGGCGGCGGGACGGCAGGCAATCATGGCGGGCGACGTGTCGTTGCGCCCGAGGGGATAAACGATGCTGCTCCTGATCGATGCAGGCAATACACGCGTGAAATGGGCTGTCATTCCCAGCAGGGAGCGCAGCCTGGATGCCCTTGGCCGTTGGACCGAATGGGGCATGGTCGAGCATGCGCACGTGCGCAGCCTGAGCGAGGCATGGCGCAAATACAAGGTCGTGCGCGTGCTCGCCTCGAACGTAGCTGGACAGGCCATGCGCGAGACTCTCGAGCAGGTGCTGCTCGGCGCATTCGGCATGCAACCGGTTCCCCTCGAATGGTTCGCCTCAGTCCCGGCGCTGGCCGGCGTGCGCAACAATTACCGCAACCCTGCCCAACTCGGCTGCGACCGTTTTGCTTCAGCCATCGGGGCGCATGCGCTGTTTCCGGCAAGGCCGCTGGTAGTCGCCACCTGCGGTACCGCGACCACCGTCGACGCCATCGCCGCGGACGGGGCATTCCTGGGTGGTATGATCTTGCCCGGACTCGGGCTGATGGCCAGCTCGCTGGCGAAGAACACGGCGCAGCTGCCGGAGGTCGCGCAACATCTCGACATTTCGGAACCGTTTGCCGACCACACCGACGCGGCCATTGTCAGCGGTTGCCTTGCGGCGCAGACCGGGGCGATCGAGCGTGCCGTCGCTGCCCATGCGCGCCACGGCGGCAAGGTGCAATGCATCCTGTCGGGCGGGGCAGCCGCGCTGATCGCGCCGCACCTGTCCGTGCCGCACACGCGTGTCGACAATCTCGTGCTGATCGGCCTGCACAAGGTCGCAATGAATACATGATGCTGAAAATTTTCTTCTGGCTGCTGCTGTTGGGGAATGCCGGCCTGTTTGCCTACCAGCAGGGACATTTCGATGCGCTGCTGTCGAGCGGACGCGAGCCGGCGCGCATGAAGGAGCAACTGAATGCCGACAAGGTACGGCTGGTTCCCCCGCCTGCATCGAAACCGCCCGCGCCGCCTGCCGAACCCGAGCCACAGGCTGCTGCTGCGCCCGCTCCCACACCCGCCCCCGCTCCCGAGGCGAAGAAGCCGGTCGTGCTTGCATGCACCGAGATCGGCAATTTCGGCCCCGACGACGCCAAGCGCTTCAGCGCAGAACTCGCTTCCCTGTCGCTGGGCGAGCGCGTGAAGCAGCGCGCGCTGCAGGAAGTGGCCAGCCACATGGTGTACATCCCGCCGCAGGCCGACAAGGAGGGCGCGGAGAAGAAAGCAGGCGAATTGCGCAAGCTCGGCATCGATGATTTCTTCATCATCCAGGACAACTCCAGCATGCGCTGGGGAATTTCGCTCGGTGTCTTCAAGCATGAAGAGGCGGCGCGCACACACTTGGCAGTGCTGGGGCAGAAGGGTGTGCGCAGCGCGCGCATCGGCCAGCGCATGGTGACTTCGAACCAGATGGCGTTCCAGATTCGTGAGCTCGATGAAGACGCGAAGGCGGCGCTGGACAAGATCAAGGCCGGCTTCCCGAAACAGGATGTACGCAAGTGCGAATAACGCGAATGCGGAAATAAAAAAGCCCGGCACTGCCGGGCTTTTTTCGCCGTCAGAGCAGATTGCGCTGCTCGATCAACTGTCCGCCGATCGACTGGTAGATCACGACAGTCCCATCCTTGATGTCCCCCTTGCTGTCGAACTCGATCGCGCCCTGGATCTTGCCCGAGAATGAGCCCTTGGCCAGCACCGGCAGGTAGGTGCGGGGATCGACCGAGCCTGCTTCCTGCATCGCCTGCGCCAGGATGTGAACGCCGTCATACGAGAGCGTGGAGTAGGCCCCGGGCGTGCCGAATTTGGCCTTGTACATGTCCACGAACCCGATTCCCGCAGACAGCCAGGACGGCGGCACACCGGCAATCGTGCAGAAATAATTGCCGTTCGCACTGCCTCCGGCGCCCTTGATCGTGGAGCCATCGCACATCGCATCGGCGACGACGAATTTTGCCGTCGAGCCTGTCTTGCGCAGCGCCTTCAGCAGCGGCAGTCCGGCCGCCTCGTCGCCGCCGTAAAAGACCACATCGGCATTCGCGTCCATGATCTTCTTCGCGAGCGCATCATAGTCAGTGGCCTTGCCGTCGATGCTTTCCCTGGTCGCCTGCAGCTTCTTCCCCTTGACGCCGCGCTCGACCTCGTCCGCAATGCCCACACCGAAGGTGGTGCGGTCGTCGACCAGGTAAAGCGACTTGGTGCGCAGTTTTTCGCCGATCAGCCGCGCCAGCGTTGCGCCTTGCTGGATATCGTCGGCAGTGATGCGGAAGGTGGTTTTCAGGCCCATCCGGGTGTACTTCGGATTGGTCGATACCGACAGCTGCGGAATGCCGGCCTCAGCATACAAGGGGGCGGCTGCAATCGACACGCCGGAATTGAAATGCCCGAACACCGCCGACACACCGGCATCGATCAGGCGCTTGGCCGCCGCCTTGCCTTCATCCGGCGAGGCCTTGTCGTCCTCGATCACCAGTTCGAAGCGGGCGCGCTTGCGGTTGATGGAAAAATGGTCGCTGTTGAGCTCGTCGATCGCCACCTGTGCGCCGTTGGCGATGTCCTTGCCGTACTGCGCGAGCGGTCCCGACATCGGCGCGACCACGCCGATCTTCACGGTGACCTCGCGGCTGCATGCGCCCAGCAGCAGCAACGCGATCAGTGCGCATGCAATGCGTGCGAAATGTTTCATGCCCCCTCCCCATTATTGGAATTGTGGAGGCTGATATTAGAGGGGGTGGCTTGGGATTAAATTTTGAATATTTCCGCTAGCGCAGATTTTCATTTGGCGGTTTTTGCGGCGGGTGAGCGATTTACGAGGTGTTTTCCTGAATTTTTGGATGAAAATTTGTTGCGGGCGCAAAAAGGCGGCGCCCAGCGAGCCAAGCGGTTCTTCAGCCGATCAGCCCATGGACCACGGGCGGGTGTGTTGCGCTGCGACGAGGCCGCCGGGCTTCATTCCGCATCCTTGCCGCCGTCAGGACCCAGCTTGCGCATCGCTTTCCGGATCAGGTTCATCTGGTCAGTGAAATTGCGGCAGGCATTGCAGACCATCAGGTGCATCTGCACCCGGGCGCGCTCGACCATGGTCAGCTCGCGATCCAGGCCTTCGGACGTGAGCCGGTGGACTTCCTTGCAGGTGGGTTTGAGCGACATTATTTTCCAAACCAGTTCAGATCGAGGCATTCGCGCAGCTGCACGCGAGCACGGTACAGCATGACCCAGGCATTAGACGTACTGATGCGCAATTCCTTACAGATTTCATCGGTGTCCAGTTCCAGCCATTCCCGCATCATGAAAATGCGGGCGGTTCGGGCGGGCAGCTTCTCCAGGCAGACCTCCAGAACCCGGAAAAAATCCTTCTGCTCCAGCGTCGCGTCCGGATCGCCCCACTGGCGCGGCATATCCACCGTATGCCCGTCGGGCTTGAACAGCGCGTCGATCACGTCGGCATCGCTCCCGTCTTCCCCGGCGTCGATCTGGACCTCGCGCTTGGAGGAGCGCATGACGTCGACGATCTTGTGCTTGAGAATGCCCGTTACATAGGTCCGCAGCGACGACTGGCCGGCAAAGCGGTCGGGCTTCTCCAGTACCGCGATCAGGGTGTCCTGCACCACGTCCTCCGCGAGCGCCTCATTGCGAAGCTGCAAGACGGCAAAACGCACCAGCGCGGGGCGCAAGGCTTTCAGATCGGCGTGCAGGGTGGCGGTCATGTAACACTCATTGTCAATTGGGCAAAGCCTATAGGATCAATCCTCGAATGACAAGAAATCTGCCGGGAAAACACGCAGCTTTCCCTGTAAAATCGCGAAAATCGTTTTTTTGGACCCGCCATGACCGACCTAGCAGATCCCAATACCGACCTGTCCGGCGTCTCGCCGCAGATCAAGGCCGAAATCCTCGCCCAGGCACTGCCCTACATCCGCAAGTTCCACGGCAAGACCATCGTCGTCAAGTACGGCGGCAATGCGATGACCGAGGAGCGCCTCAAGCACGGCTTCGCGCGCGACGTGATCCTGCTGAAGCTGGTCGGCATGAACCCGGTCGTGGTGCACGGTGGCGGTCCGCAGATCGACAACGCGCTCAAGAAGATCGGCAAGCAGGGCACCTTCGTGCAGGGCATGCGCATCACCGATGAAGAGACCATGGAAGTGGTCGAGTGGGTGCTGGGCGGCGAAGTGCAGCAGGACATCGTCATGCTGATCAACCACTACGGTGGCCAGGCGGTCGGTCTGACCGGCAAGGATGGCGGCCTGATCCGCGCGCGCAAGATGCAGATGCCGGACAAGGAAAACCCGGGCCAGTTCCTCGACATCGGCTTCGTCGGCGAGATCGATGCGATCAATCCGGCGGTCGTGAAGGCGCTGCAGGACGATGCCTTCATCCCCATCATTTCGCCGATCGGTTTCGGTGAAGACGGCCAGGCTTACAACATCAACGCCGACCTCGTGGCCGGCAAGATCGCGGAGATCCTGAAGGCTGAAAAGCTGATCATGATGACCAACATCCCGGGCGTGATGGACAAGAAGGGCAACCTGCTGACCGACCTGTCCGCGCGCCAGATCGACGAGATGTTCGCCGATGGCACCATCTCCGGCGGCATGCTGCCGAAGATCTCCTCTGCGCTGGATGCGGCGAAGTCGGGCGTCAACACCGTGCACATCATCGACGGCCGCATCGAGCATTCGCTGCTGCTGGAAGTGCTGACGGAGCAGGCGTTCGGCACGATGATCCGCTCGCATTGATACTGCTGGGATGCAGGGGCTTGCGCTCCTGCATCTTCAGTACAGCTTCTCTACCTCATATCCCCTCTGTCGCAACAAGGCCGGCACACTCGTCTCACCCACCATATGCAGCAGGCCGACACCGACAAAGGTCGTGCCTTCATCCTGCAGCATGGCTTCGATCTTGCTCGCCATTTCCGGATTGCGTTTCTCGAGCAGTACGCGATGCGTGAACTCGGATGAGGCAGTCTTTTCTCGCATCGACTCGCGCATGAAGGCGTCTACCGCCTCGCCGTCAGCCTTCGCCCACGCGTCGATCAATGCCTGCGCCTTTTTCAGCGCATTACCATCGCCCAGCTCTGCCAGGTTTTCGCGCAGGTATTGGTCTTGCATCGCATCCGGCATGCTGTCGAACAGCGACATCTGGTAGTCCGCCGATTCGAGTTCGTGCACGTCCTTGGCCTGCCTGTCGGCGAGCGAAAGCAGGAAGGATTCGATGCCGTGGCTGCGCTGGTAACCGTTGCGTTCGAGGTCGAGGCCGACCAGCATGTTGGCGAGCAGCCAGGGTTTCATGTGCCGTACATCCTCGAGCGCGATGCTGAAAACCTGCAGCGCCTGCTTCAGCAGGGCGAGGGTGGCGGCGGATACGTGACGCTCGACCGTTTCTCCGGCGGGGTATAGGCCATGCTTGTGCAGCGCCTGCTCGAAAGGTTCTGGTTTGCGGATGTCGATTTCAAGCACCAGCCTGTTCGCGAGCGTCAGGGCGCGGGTCACCTTGTCTTCGAGGGGGAAGAAGGATGGCTTGCCGACGTGGATGGTGCCGAACAAATAGGTGATATTACCCAGATGCCGCACGCGATACAGAGTGCCGCGGTTGGGTGCAGCTTGTGCAGTCGGGGCCGGTGCTGCATCATTGTCTGCGTGCGCGAGGCCGAGCCAACATGCAAGCCATGCGCTTAGCAAAACGATAACGCCGGACTTCATTGTTCTCCCTGGACGCCATTCTTTTCAATGGCTCAATTCACTGTATCAGATGCCTTCTCCCATTTGGTTGTTTGATCTCGACAACACCCTGCACAACGCATCCCATGCGATTTTCCCCGCCATTAATGCGAACATGAATGCATTTATGGCAAGGGTGCTAGGCGACGGCGATACGCCGGCCGACCCCGAAACGGTGAATGCGGCTCGCCTGGCGTATTGGAAGCGCTATGGCGCGACATTGCTGGGCATGGTCAAACACCACAACGTGCGCATGGATGACTTCCTGCGCGAGGCGCACATCTTTGAGGACCTGCGCTCCATGATTCGCGCCGAACGCGGCCTGGGACGCCTGCTGCGCCGTCTCCCGGGACGCAAGATCCTTCTCACTAACGCACCGCGCCGCTATTCCCACGACGTGATGCGCCATCTCGGGCTGCATCGTCATTTCGCCCAGCACATCCCGATCGAATCCATGCGCGTCCACGGCCAGTTGCGGCCCAAACCGTCCAGGCAACTGCTGCGCAAACTGCTGGCGAAAGAGGGTGTTTCGGCTCGCCGCTGCATCCTGGTCGAGGACACTGCCGACAACCTGAAGGCGGCCAAAGCACTGGGCATGCGTACTGCCTGGGTAACCCAGTACCTGGCCTCCAGCCCCAATCTGCGACAACTTGCCGGCGGTCGTCCGATACCAAGATTCACAAAGCGCCCCATTTTTGTCGATGTCAAAGTACAATCCGTAAGGCAACTTCCGGAGATGTTGCATAAGCTGAGATAGTCCCACCCCGATTTGCTTACACCTAAAAGATCATGGCAACCACAAAACCGGGCGAACGCAAGCTTCAAATCCTGCAGACTCTGGCCACCATGCTGGAGCATCCAAAAGGGGAAAAGATCACGACAGCGGCCCTGGCGGCCAAGCTGGATGTGTCCGAGGCGGCGCTGTACCGGCATTTCGCCAGCAAGGCGCAGATGTTCGAAGGCCTGATCGAGTTCATCGAAACCAGCGTCTTCGGCCTGATCAACCAGATCAACGAGCAGCAGGAAAACGGCCTGTCGCAGGTGCAGGCGATCACCACCATGTTGCTCAGCTTCGCCGAAAGGAATCCCGGCATGACCCGCGTGCTGATCGGCGATGCGCTGGTCAACGAAGACGAGCGCCTGCAGTCGCGCATGAACCAGTTTGTCGAACGTGTTGAACTGGCGATCAAGCAGGCGCTGCGGGTCGCGGTAACGCAGGGCGAAGCGCGCGAGAACGAGGTGGCCGCCCGCGCCAGCATGATCACCAGCCTCGTGGTCGGTAAATGGCACCGCTATGCCAAGAGCGGCTTCAAGCACAGCCCGTCCGAGAACGTGCAGGTACAACTCGGCATGCTGCTGGTGTGAGCGCTGAAAGAATCCGGTTTTTTTGCGGGGCTGCCCCGAATTTGATTGGCTTCTTCCCGCCGTTTCCGTTTCTTCATTGGGTTCGGCGCCCCTGAAACTGCGGTCCTGTTTGGCGCCGGAGCTGCGCCGCCTCTCTCATCCACTCTGAGCAATGCAACCTTCGGGTTGCGTCCTGCACACGCATTCAAACATCAGTACACTCTGTGTCTTCGCAATTCACACCGCGCATTGCATGGACGCCACGCTAGAAAAAGAATTTCCTCTACTCGCATTCGCCGCCCTGCTGGTTGGTGGCATGGCAATCGGTTTCGCGGGCATTTTCATGCGCCTGTCCGACGTCAACCCGCTTGCGTCGGCCTTCTGGCGCATGGCGTTGGCCGCGCCTCTCCTGTGGGCCTGGGCGTTCGCCGTCCGCAAGCAGGACGAGGCTGCAGGCAAGCGCACCGGCTTCACGAAAGCGCTGGTCCTGGCCGGCATTTACTTCGCCGGCGACATGGCGCTCTGGCACCTGTCGCTGCACTACACCACGGTGGCCAACGCGACCTTGCTGTCGAACTTCGCACCGATCTTCATCGCGCTGTGGATGTGGATCGCCTATCGCGTGCGCTTCGCCCGCATCTTCGTCGTCGGCATGGTGATTGCGCTCGTCGGTGCCGTCATGCTGGTTGGCCCCAATGCATCCGGCGCAGAAACCAGCGGCAACGGCAAGCTGTTCGGCGACGCGCTTGGCCTCTCCAGTGCGATTTTTTATGCCGCTTACCAGCTGGTGGTCAAGGATGCACGCAATGAATATTCCACGGCGCGCCTGATGGCCTGGAGCACCACCGTCACCGGCTTGGCGCTGCTGCCGTTCGCATTGACCGCGCCCGGCGAGTTCTGGCCGGCGCAGGCGAGCGGCTGGTTGCCGCTGCTGGCGCTGGCGCTGGTCGCGCAGATCGGCGGTCAGACCGTGATCGCTTACGCTTCGGCCCACCTGCCGGCTTCCCTTTCTTCGGTCAGCCTGCTGATCCAGCCGCTCACCGCAGCGGTGGCCGCGTGGGTGATTTTCCACGAAGCCATCGGTCCGGTGCAGATGGCGGGCGGCGCGTTGCTGCTCTGGGGGATCTATCTCTCGAAGCGCGGTAGCTAAGGCATCGTGCAGGTATGAGTTGCACGATTCTGACGGCCGTAACGGGCGCATTGCGGCGTTGTCTGACGCTTGCGGTACTCGTACCGCGGCGCGCCAGACGCCTTGCACTGCATCCCGCTACAACCGCCATAATCGCGCAACTTATACCTGCGCGACGCCTAAGGGCGGGGATACAATAGCGTTTTTCGTATCCACCTCGCATGGCACGGCCTGCCGTTTCCATCGCCTGACACTGCCTTGAGTGCCTCACCCGTTCCCGCCGACCAGGTATTCGCGCTGCTCGACGACTCCGATGCAAGCGAGGCCGATCCCCGGTCCCGCCTGCTGACCGGTCTTGCAGACGTGCTCGCCTGCCACGATGCGGGCGAGTTGCCGGACTTGCTGGCGAAGATGGAAGATGCACTTCGGCAAGGCATGCATGCGGTCGGTGTGTTCAGCTATGAACTCGGAGCACAGATGCATCGCATCGCGCCGCACGAAGGCGCGCAGCCCTTGGCGCAAGTGCTGCTGTTCGAGCGCTGCGAGCGCCTGTCGTCGACCCAGGTCGTGCAGTGGCTATCCAGTCATGCACAGTCTGCACCGGCGGGCATCGCCAACGTCCACGCAAGTGTCACCGATGTTCAGTTCGAGCAAGCCATCGAACGCATCCATGCCTATATCGAGGCCGGCGACACCTACCAGATCAATTACACCTATCGCTTGCGCTTCGATGCTTTCGGCTCGCCGGTCGACTTGTATCGCCGGCTGCGGGAGCGTCAACCGGTTCCATACGGCGCATTGATCATGATGCCGGACGGCCGTTCCGTGCTGTCCCTGTCGCCCGAGCTGTTCGTCAGACACGAGCACGGCGTGGTCACGACACGGCCGATGAAGGGTACCGCGGCCGCGAGTGGCGACGATGCAACCGACGCGCTCCGCGCTTCCGCGCTTGCGGGGGATCCGAAGAACCGCGCAGAGAACCTGATGATCGTCGACCTGCTGCGCAACGATCTCGGACGCGTGGCGAAGTTCGGCACGGTCAAGGTGCCTAAACTTTTCAGTGTGGATCGTTACAGCAGCGTGCTGCAGATGACGTCGACTGTCGAAGCGCAGTTGCATGACCATGTCGGCCTCGCGGATGTGTTCGATGCGCTGTACCCATGCGGCTCGATCACCGGAGCGCCCAAGCGGCGGACGATGCAGATCATCCATGAACTGGAGCCGGATCCGCGCGGTCTCTATACCGGCGCAATCGGTTGGTTCGATGCACCGAGTGGCGCTCATCGCGTCGGCAACTTCTGCCTATCCGTGCCAATCCGCACATTGACATTGCAGCCGGTTCAGGATGACGGCATTCGTAAAGGGGAACTGGGTGTGGGCGCGGGCATCGTGTACGACAGCGTCGCGGCTGAGGAGATTGCGGAATGCAACCTGAAGGCCAGGTTCCTGACCGGGCTTCCCAATGAATTCGACCTGCTGGAGACAATGCATGCGACGCGCGCGGCGGGCTGCCGACATGTTGATCTCCACATACGCCGCCTGCGGTCATCGGCGGCGTATTTTGGCTTCGCTTTCGATGACGCGGCGCTACGCGAGAACTTGCAGCGCGTCTGCAATGCCTTTGACGATGAGACGCCGTGCCGGCTCCGGCTGGCACTGAAGCAGGACGGCACCTTCTCGATTCAGACCGCGTCGATGACGCCGATTGCCACGCCGGTGAAAGTACTTCTGGCTACGCAAAGAACGGTTTCGAACGATCTTTTCCTTCGTCACAAAACCACGGTGCGGGCGCAGTACGATGCAGCCTGGCGTACCGCTGAAGCGCAGGGCGCCTTCGACATGCTGTTCTGCAATGAGCGCGGAGAAGTGACAGAGGGAGGACGCAGCAACCTGTTTGTCAAGCTCGGCGGACGCTGGTACACGCCGCCGCTCGCGTCAGGCGTATTGCCGGGCGTAATGCGCGCCGTCATGCTCGCCGATCCTGCATTGAATGCCACCGAACGCATTGTCACACTGGACGAGCTGCGCCGCGCCGAGGAAGTCGTGATCTGCAACGCCCTGCGCGGCGCGATTCGGGCGACTGTTGCCTGGGATCAGGCAGACTTGGCAACGGCCTGACTTGGCTGGAACACCACCAGCCAGGTTGCCAGCACCACCAGCGCACAACCGATCAGCGTATTGAAGTTGATCTCTTCACCAAGGAATACGCTTCCCCACACCAGTGCAAACAACGGGATCAGGAAGGTCACCGTGAGCGCCTTGGTCGGCCCGACGTCGGCAAGCAGACGGAAGTAGATGAAATAGGCCACCGCGCTGCAGAGCAACGCAAGCAACAACGCAATCAGCATCACGAACGGCGTGATTTCTCCTCGTACCGGTGACAGCGGAAGGAAGGGCAGCAGGACCAGGGCGGCCCCGAGTTGCGAACCGGTTGCCATCAGGGGCGGCGCAATGCCGGACGACTTCTTCTTTGAATACGCCCCGGCAATGCCATAGCAAAGCGCTGCACACACGCAGGCCAGCGCGGCCACCATGACCGCCGGGGAAAACTCCGCCGGCCCCAGTCGGACGAGGAAGGTGACGCCGACGACGCCCGTGACCAGGCCGGCGATCTTGCGCGGCGTCAGTGCTTCGCCGAGGACGGCTGCGCCTACCAGCGCACCCCACAGTGGACTGGTCGCATTCAGGATTGCGGAATACCCGGCGGGCAAGGTCAGTGCCGCATAAGAGAACAGCGCGAAAGGCAAGGCGGAGTTCAGGGTGCCGAGCGCAAGATAGTGTTTCCAGTTGGCGCGGAAATTCATGTTGCGCCGGGTGAACAGCATGAACGCCAGCATGGCGATGCCCGCGATTGCCACGCGCACCTCCGCTGTCCACAATGCACCCAACACCGGCGCGACGATACGCATGAAGAGAAAGGACGCGCCCCAGATGGCGGCCAGGATCAGGAGACGGACCAGGTCGGCGCTTCGCATGGATATTCCCGGATTGAACGAACCGACAGCTTAGCGCGAATGCTGGCGCGGCGCTGGCCGCATTCGGACACGGGATCAATGCGGCAGCGCGCGTTGCCGTGAAGCGAGCAGCGCGCCGACAAGCAGTGCGCATGCAGAGAAGACGAGGCCGCGCTGCAAGCCGCCCGCGCCGTCCGAAATCCATCCAACAATCGTCGGACCGACGATCTGCCCGAACGCGAACACCGTGGTGAACCCGCTGATTCCCGCCGACCACGCTTCCGAAGGCAGGTTGTGCCGGACCAGCGCCGTGGTCGACGCGACCACTGACAGGAATACCGCGCCGAACAGGAGGCCCGATGCAAACACCGCAACCGGCGCGGCGGTCAGCACCGGCAGAAGCGTGGCCGCCGCCAGCAGGGTATTCAAGATCGCCAGCGACTGGCCGCCCTTGAATCGGTCCAGCATGCGCGCCCAGATGCGCGAAGAAGCGACGACCGCGATGCCGAGCGCCGCATAGAACATCGTGATCGACGCGGCTTGCATGCCTTGCTCTTTCAACAGCGCGATGATGAAGGTCATGTAACCGATATACCCGACGCCAAACATGAAATAGCCCGCCAGGCCAAAGCCGAAGGCACGCACGCGAAAGCGCGCATGGTTACCTGCTGTGGCAATCGACCCGTCGATCTGGCGTGCCGGTACGGCCATGAGCAAGGTCATCAACAGGCAGAGACCGCCGAGCACGAGCCACGCCCATTGCCACGCATGCGCGGCGTCATGCGCCGCATCCAGTGCGGCAGGCACCAGCAGCGCTGACAGCGTGATCCCGAACCCCGTCCCACCGTAATACAGGCCGATGAGGAATCCGGCGCGTTTCATATGCAAGGTGCCCAGGCGTGCTGCCAGCAGGCCGCCCGAAATAAAAATGAAGGCGCTCGCGATACCGGCCAGCACCCGCTGCAGCAAGAGCATGCCGGCATCGACGACGAACCCCGACAGCAGCATGAACACGCCGGTCAGGAGTGCGCCGCCGATCAGCGCCGCCTGTGCGCCGAGCAGGCGCATCACGGCGGGCGTCGCGAGCGCGCCGACAAAGTATCCGAAGGCATTCGCCGTGTTCATCGCGCCTGCGAGCAGGTACGACCAGTCGAGGTCGGCGCGCATCGGCGGAAGCAGGAGCGCATAGGAAAAGCGCGAGATGCCCAGCGAGATCGCCGCGCCGAACGAGAGCGCGAGCGCGGTAAGCAAGGGATGACGCATCGCAAACCGGTGTGCTGGCATGTCGCTCATGCGCTTTTGCCCATCCTGTCGCCATGCGGCGCGGTCAGCACCAGCGCCATCGCAACGAGGACCACGGCACCACCGACGATCGTCGAGATGCCGATCGTCTCATGCAGGAAGAGGAACGCCCACAGCATGCTGAACAAGGGGATCAGGAAAGACGTGCTCATCGCGCGCGTCGGTCCGATCTTGACGATGAGCGGGATGAACAAGGCTTGGGCCAGGCCTGACGAGAGCAGGGCCATTGCCACGATACAGCCCACCGCGGCCATCGACGGCATGGCCGAAGGCAGCGAGAACGGCAGGGTGGGCAGCATGATGACGCTTCCGACCGCCATGGAACCCGCTGCCATCGCGATCGGATGGATGCCACCCGGATGGCCGGTTTTCTTGACGATGATGCTCGACAGCGCGTAGCCCGCCGCTGCCATCAGGCAGGCGCCGACCGCAGCGAGCGTCGTCATGGCCATCGATATCGTGCCGGCGCCGACGAGGATGCCGACGCCCGCGATCCCGAGCAGCAGTCCCGCCAGCTTTTGCATCGTCAGGCGTTCGGCCAGCCAGATCATCGCGAACATCGCGCCGAACAGTGGTGCCGTCGAGTTCAGCAGCGCGGAGTACGCTGCGGGCAGGTGTAACGCGGCGAACGCGAAACAGGAGAACGGGATCACCACCGCGAACAGCCCCACGACGGCGAAGGTCTTGAGGTTGGCCAGCCAGTCCATCTTCACCCTGGTTATCGTCGCGAAGGCAACAAGGGAGGCACCCGCGATCGTGGTGCGCAGGGTAGCCGTCAGCAGCGGCCCGGCTTCGGGCGCGGCAACGCGCAGGAATATGAATGAGCCACCCCAGATTGCGGAAAGGAACACCAGCTTGGCGAGATCGGCTGCGGACATCGGGACGGGGAGTTGCGGTGGGGAAAAAGAACGGCCGATCGATTGTAGCACCGTGCCTATTCCGCCGCTGACACCCGAATGCGGCTTGCCGTTACGGCCTTGTTGTATCGAAGCCATTCCCTGCACCAAAACAAGTCGCACGCTGTAATGCAGTTGATACAAGCCAAAGGCCTCGTTATCGAAGCATTAATAATCATGGCAGGGGAGATTGACATGCCAAAGCGTTTCGACAACAACAAATTCGTCCACGTATCAGCGATCGCCATCGCGATTTCACTTGCATCTTGCGGAAGAGTTGAACCTGTACCGGAGTCCGGTGCAATGCCGTCCAAGACGGTCGCCGGTCAACACGGCATTACGGAACCGTCCGATGCGGTTCTGCTTGCAGCCGAGGCCGGCGAGCCGGCGGAGGTGAGCTTGCCGACCCAGGTCGAGCGCCGACATTTCGCGATCTACAGCACCTACCGGGTGCTGTTCGACGATTCTCCGGATGTATTCCGGTCACACGCCGATGGAGAGGGATTTCGGCAAGCGGTAATGAGCGATGACGATTTCGGCGGCCTGCAGGGCTGTTCGATGCGTGCGCTGTTGGTACAAGACTAGGCGCCGCAAACAGAGCAAGTTGCATTGCGTGCGACCCGGATGCTCGTCCACTCCATGTTGCGCGCATCGAGCAGCAACAGCCGGCCTGCCAGCGACTCGCCGATGCCGGCAACCAGCTTCAGCGCTTCGGCTGCCTGCATCGTGCCGATGATGCCGACCAGTGGTGCGAACACGCCCATGGTCGAGCACAGCACTTCCTCGAACTGCTGCTCCGGCGGGAACAGGCAGGCGTAGCAGGGGGCCTCCGCATGGCGCGGGTCGAACACTGAAATCTGGCCATCCATGCGAATCGCCGCGCCGGACACCAGCGGCACCTTGTGCTGCACGCACGCGCGGTTGACTGCGTGGCGGGTCGCAAAGTTGTCGCTGCAGTCGAGCACGACCGTCGCCTGCTGTACGAGTTCGGACAGGCGCTCGCCCTCCAGGCGCTCCTTCAATGCCACGACTTCCACTTCAGGATTGATGCGCGCGAGCGTCTCCTTGCCGGACTCTGCCTTCGGCTGGCCGACACGCTCGGTCGTATGCAGGATCTGGCGCTGCAGGTTGGTAAGGTCCACCGTGTCGTTGTCCACCAGCGTGATCTTGCCCATGCCGGCCGAGGCCAGGTAAAACGCGACAGGCGAACCCAATCCACCAGCGCCGATGATCAGGGCGTGCGCCGCGAGGATCTTTTCCTGGCCCTCGATGCCGATTTCATCGAGCAGGATGTGGCGGGAATAGCGGAGCAGTTGATCGTCGTTCATAAGGCAGGAATGGGTGTCGCAGGGTGTCGATAGGGCGATTGTACCCGCCGGGCGAGAGGCGCGGCCAGAGCGCTTTCCTTATAACGGAAATGAAAAAGGCCGCATTGCTGCGGCCTTTTCAGTCATCGGGCGGGAGAATTACTTCTTCTCGCCGTTCCCGTTTCCATTCTTGTCACCATTCTTCTTCTCGTTGATGGTGTTTTCCTTCTTGCTCTCGATCTTGGCGGACTTGGAGAGCTGGACCGGCAGGCCCTTCAGGTGGTTCAGTGCCTGGGCCAGCTGGAAGTCTTCCTTGCTGCCGAACTCGAGCGGCTTGCGCTTCTTCTCGAGGGCGGCGAGACGCTGTTCTTCTTCCAGTTCGTCCAGCTTGCGGGCCACCTCGTCCTTTTCCTTGTCGTTGGACAGGTGCTTCTGCAGGTCGGCTTCGCGCAGGCGCAGGCCGTTCAGACCGTCGCCGTCCGCAGTTTCATCGACCAGCAGGTCGGGCACGATGCCCTTGGCCTGAATCGAGCGGCCATTCGGGGTGTAGTAGCGCGCAGTGGTCAGCTTGACGGCGGTGTCGGCCGACAACTGGCGGATGGTCTGCACCGAGCCCTTGCCGAAGGTCTGCGTGCCCATGATGGTGGCGCGCTTGTAGTCCTGCAGTGCTCCGGCCACGATTTCCGAGGCGGAGGCTGAACCGGTGTTGACCAGCACCACGATCGGCACGTTCTTCACGGCTTCAGGCAGTTTGGCCAGCGGATCACTGGTCGCCACGCGCGAGGAGGTATAGAACTCGCGGCGGGCATAGAAGGTCTGCTTGGAATCCGGCAGCTGGCCGTTGGTCGACACCACCGGCACATCCTTCGGCAGGAAGGCGGCGGATACGCCGATCGCGCCCGGCAGCACGCCGCCCGGGTCGTTGCGCAGATCGAGCACAAGGCCCTTCAGGTTGGGTTCCTGCTGGTAGATCGCCTGCAGCTTCTTGGCCATGTCCTCGACCGTCGGCTCCTGGAACTGCGACACGCGCAGCCAGGCATAGCCGGGTTCGACGATCTTCGACTTCACGCTCTGCACGCGGATTTCCTGGCGCACGATGGTGACGATGATCGGGCGATCTTCTTCCTTGCGGGCGATAGTGAGGGTGATCTTGGTGTTGGGCTCGCCGCGCATGCGCTTGACCGCCTCATCGAGCGTCAGGCCTTTGACCGGGGTGTTGTCCAGCCGGGTGATCAGGTCGCCTGCCTTCAGGCCGGCCTTGAATGCGGGGGAATCTTCGATCGGCGAAATGACCTTGACGTAGCCGTCTTCCATGCCGACTTCGATACCCAGCCCGACGAACTTGCCTTGCGTGCCTTCACGCAGCTCCTTGAAGGCCTTCTTGTCGAGATAGGCGGAATGGGGGTCGAGCGAGGACACCATGCCCGAGATCGCCTCGGTCAGCAGCTTCTTGTCTTCGACCGCCTCGACGTAATCCGACTTGATCAGGCCGAACACATCGGCCAGCTGGCGCAGCTCTTCCAACGGCAGCGGTGACGTGTGCTTCTGGGCGCTTGCCTCAAACTGCATCGATCCCGCGATGCCTGCGATGACGCCTAAACCGATAAGGCCGAAGTTCTTCAGTTTGCTGCTCATGTCTCACCCATAGTTATCCGGAGGTGGTTATCTGACTGTGACCCACCCCATCGGATCGATTGCACGGCCTTGATGCCGCATTTCAAAGTATAAACCCGAATTTTCGTTGCCGCCGCTATTGCCGGCGTTGGCAATCACGTCGCCCGTCCTGACCACATCGCCCACCCGTTTCAGGACGGCCTGATTGTTGCCATAGATGGTCATGTACTGGCCGCCATGATCAATAATGATCAGGTTGCCGAATCCGCGCAACCATTCCGCAAAGACCACCTGGCCGGCAGCGACCGCTTTGACCTCGGTGCCCTCGGCCGTCCGGATGAACAGACCCTTCCAGTTCGGTCCGTCGCCGCGTTTGCTTCCAAATTTGGCAACAAGATCGCCCTTGACCGGCAGTTTCAGATGGCCGCGCAGCGAAGCAAAATCCTGATCCATGCCCCGGTCTTGGACGTTGCCATCGGGCGTGAGTTCATTTCGGGCCGTCAATTTCTGCGGCGGCTCGTCATCGTCAATTGCATCAGGATTGTGCGCCGGTGTCTTGACCGAACTCACTTTTTTGTCGGCCGGTGCCTCCGGTTTGTCCTTGGCGCGCGCGAGTTGTTCCTGGCGACGCTTCTCGCGAGCAGCTGCTTCTGCCTTTCGTTGTTCTTCGATCAACTTCGCAAGCCGGTCGACCAGGCCGGCCAGGCGCTGCTCGTCGCGTTCGATGTTGCCGGCTTCCTTGCGCTGGGCCGCGAGCTTGCTCGACAGCTGGGCCAGCAGGGTGGCGCGGCGAGCCTTTTCCTTTTCCAGCTGGGCCTTTTGCTGGCGCTGTTCCTGCACGATTTCCTCGAGTTCGTCGCGTGCTTCCTGGGCGGACGCCTTGTTTTCCTCGACCGCCTTCATATTGGCGCGCAGCGAGTCGATCAGCTTTGCCTGCGCCTGCGACACGTAACCCATGTACTGCAGCTCGCGGTTGATGCGATTCGGGTTGTCGCCGGAGAGCAGCAGCTTGATCCGGTCTTCGTTGCCGGCCACGTATTGGTCACGCAGCAGCCGCGACAGGCGCTTCTGCTGGGAGGCGATGGTTTTCGCCAGCTGGTCCTGCTGCTGTGACAGCTTGGCCAGTTTCGCTTCCGCGTCTTTCTGCTCGCGGTCCAGTTCGTGCAGGGCGCGGTTGGCTTCGGAAATCGCCGCCTCGGAGGCAGCCAGTGCGTCTGCGGCATGGCTCTTGGCGGTTTCGGTTTTGTTGATGTCGCGCTTGAGCGCTTCCAGCTTCTGCTGGAGTTCGGCGCGTTCCGCCTCGGCGGCCCGCTTCTGGCGGGTGCGTTCGGTGACTTTATTGGCATGGGCAGGTACGCTGCCCAATGCCATCGCCAGTCCCAGAACCGCGAGAGCTAACCAGCCGGCATGGCGGAGATGCCGGGTGAGTGAGGGGGATTCCTGTCGGTTTCCGGGACGGCGGAAGAACTGCATGGAGAAGGATTACTTCGCCTTCCCCTGGCTGGCGACCGCCTTCATGGCGGCTTCGATCGCTTCCTGGTCGCCCAGGTAGTAGCTCTTGATCGGCTTCAGGTTGGCATCCAGCTCATAGACCAGCGGCTGGCCGTTGGGGATGTTCAGGCCGACGATGTCCTTGTCGCTGATGCCGTCCAGGCTCTTGATCAGCGCGCGCAGGCTGTTGCCGTGGGCGGAGATCAGGATCTGGCGACCGGCCTTGATGGCGGGAGCGATTTCCTCGTCCCACGCAGGCATGACACGGGCGACGGTGTCCTTCAGGCACTCGGTCAGGGGAATCTGCTCGCGCTTCAGGCCCTTGTAGCGGGGATCGTTGTACGAGGTGCGCGGGTCGTTCGCATCGAGCGGATTTGGCGGCACATCGTAGCTGCGGCGCCAGACCAGCACCTGCTCGTCGCCGTACTGGGCAGCGGTTTCCGCCTTGTTCAGGCCTTGCAGCGCACCATAGTGACGTTCGTTCAGGCGCCAGTCGTGCTTCACCGGCAGCCACATCAGGTCCATTTCTTCCAGCGTCAGCCAGAGGGTGCGGATGGCGCGCTTGAGCACGGAGGTATAGCAGAGGTCGAACTCGAAACCGGCTTCCTTGAGGATCTTGCCTGCCTGGCGGGCTTCATTGACGCCTTTTTCGGTCAGGTCGACGTCAGTCCAGCCGGTGAAACGGTTTTCCAGGTTCCACGTCGATTCGCCGTGGCGCATGAATACGATCTTGTACATGTCAGGAAATGAAAAGAAATAAGGAGATTGGGGACTTTGAAATGCTGCATCCGCATCTATTTTATAATGGCGGGATTGCTTAAAACCATTGAAACAACTGAAAGTACTGGGGTAACGTGAAATTCTTCCTTGATAACATCTGGCTGATCGGCATCGCAATCCTGTCTGGCGGGGCGCTGCTCTGGCCGAACCTGCAACGCCGCGGCGCCAGGGTTTCTACACTGCAAGCAACGCAGCTGATTAACCAGGGCAAGGCCATTGTGGTGGACGTGCGCGAGCCGGCGGAGTTCTCCGCAGGGCATTTGCGTGACGCCAAGAACATCCCGCTGGGCGAGTTGTCGAACCGGATCGGCGAGCTCGACAAGTTCAAGTCCAAGTCGGCCATCGTCGTCTGCCAGTCCGGAGCGCGCTCTGCCAAGGCTGCGGCGCAGCTGAAGAAGGCCGGGTTCAACGAGGCATACAGCCTGGATGGCGGTATCGCCGCATGGCAGGCGCAAGGCTTGCCGCTGGCAAAGTAACGGAGCAGCAATCATGACCGCACGCGTTTTAATGTACAGCACCGGCGTATGTCCCTATTGCGTGATGGCCGAGCGCCTGCTCGTGTCCAAGGGCGTCCAGAACATCGAAAAGATCCGCGTCGATCTGCAGCCGGAACAGCGCGCCGAGATGATGCAGAAAACCGGCCGGCGCACCGTGCCGCAGATCTACATCGGCGACACGCATGTCGGCGGTTTCGACGACCTGAGCAAGCTGGAGCACGAAGGCAAGCTGGACGGGCTGCTGCAAGGCGCTTAAACTTAGCAATCTTCTACTGGAAGGACGGCAGGCTGCCGTCCTTTTTCCTTCCTACCTTCAACGAAAGACTTCCATGTCCGAGCAAAACAACCAACCCATCTTCCAGATCCAGCGCGTGTACCTGAAAGACCTGTCCCTCGAGCAGCCGAACTCCCCGGCGATTTTCCTCGAGCAGGAAGGCCCGAACATCGAGGTGGCCGTGGACGTTGGTGCGGAAGCGCTGGCAGAGACGATCTTCGAATCGACCGTCACCATCACCGTGACCGCCAAGATCAAGGACAAGGTTGCTTTCTTGGTTGAGGGCAAGCAGGCAGGCATTTTCGAGGCCGCCAACATCCCGCCGGAACAGCTCGATCCGCTGCTCGGCATCGGCTGCCCGAACATCATCTATCCGTACCTGCGCGCCAATATCGCCGACATGATCACCCGCGCAGGCTTCCCGCCGGTGCATCTGGCCGAGATCAACTTCGAGGCCTTCTACCAGCAGCGCCTGCAGCAGTTGCAGGAACAGCAGCAGCAACCGCAACAGCAACCGCAACAGGGCGGTTCAGGCCTCGTGATGCCCGACGGCACGCCGGCAAAGCACTAAGACATCGGCAGTGCATTCGCAGGGAGGTTGGATGAAATCTGCGCGTCTGTTCGTGTTGTCGGCAGCATTGTTTGGAGTGGTGGGCGCCGCGCATGCGCTCGAGTTCAGATCGGTCGGCGCCACGCCGGCCGTCCTCTATGACGCCCCGTCTCCCAAGGGACGCCGGGTGTTCGTCGCGCCGCGGGGCATGCCGGTCGAGGTCGTCCTGACCTATGGCGAATGGACCAAGGTGCGCGATATGTCGGGCGATCTCGCCTGGATACAGTCGCGTGCGCTGGTTCCGCGCCGCAATGTCATCGTCAATGTAGCCAGTGCTCGGGTGCGTGCATCGGCAGAGGAGGCCGCACCGGTGACATTCACGGCGGAGAAGGGCGTGCTCCTTGAGCTGGTCGATCCCGTAACGGGCGGCTGGGCCAAGGTGCGCCATCGCGACGGACAGACCGGTTTCGTCCGTGCCACCGAAATCTGGGGCGAGTAAGCCATGCCATCGGCTTCCACCTGCAGGACGATGAATGTCTCGATACTCGGCGCGGGCGCCTGGGGAACAGCGCTGGCGATCCTGCTCGCGGACCGGCACAGGGTCGTGCTGTGGGGACGCGAAGAGGGGGCGATGCGCGAGGCGGCGGCGAAGCGGGAAAATGCCGCCTACCTGCCGGGCATCACACTCCCGCCGGGCGTGCAAGTCACCTCCGACTTCGATACGGCGGTCAACCATGTCGGCAGCGGTGAAAGCGTGCTGATCATCGCTTCCTCGGTTGCCGGCCTGCGGCCGCTGTCCAAGCGGCTGCAAGGGAAGAGCATCCCCAACCTGGTCTGGCTGTGCAAGGGATTCGAAGAGAAGACCCGTCTGCTGCCACACCAGGTCGTACGTGAAGAACTTGGCGCCGACATTCCGCACGGCGCGCTTTCAGGCCCCTCGTTTGCGCAGGAAGTGGCTGCCGGTCTGCCCTGTGCACTGACCGTGGCATCGTCGTCCGCCGCGTTACGTGAATGCGTGGTCGCTGCCGTGCATGGCCGCTCCGTCCGTGTCTATTCGACGGACGACCTCGTCGGCGTCGAAGTCGGCGGGGCAGTGAAGAACATCCTGGCAATCGCGACCGGCGTCATCGATGGTATGGGTCTCGGCCTGAATGCCCGTGCCGCATTGATCACCCGCGGCCTGGCTGAGATCACGCGCCTCGGCGTGGCGCTCGGCGGGCGTACGGAAACTTTCATGGGGCTGGCCGGTGTCGGCGATCTCATCCTGACCTGCACCGGCGACCTGTCGCGCAACCGTCAGGTTGGGCTGGGACTGGCCCAGGGCAAGAAGCTGGATACGATTGTGGCGGAACTGGGACATGTCGCGGAAGGCGTGCGTTGCGCGCAGGCCGTGCGTGCGCTGGCCCAGGATGTCGGTGTCGAAATGCCGATTGCAAATGCCGTTGCGGCGGTCCTCTTCGACGGTGATTCCCCTCGCGCGATGGTCGAGCGGCTGCTTTCGCGCGATCCACGTGATGAAGCAGCTTGATGTGACGATGCATGCCGGTGCCAGGTGCGCCGGCATGCGTCAATATTTCATGTTTTCCTTGCGCAATACCGTCATCAGCAGCGAGGAATTCTCCGACGCGGACAAGGCATACGGCGTATTGCCAAGCAGGTAGATCATCTGGCCCGCCAGTAGCGGCTGCGTCCGGCCGAGTGCCTGGACTTCGACTGTTCCCTCAAGGCATTGCAGGGTGAGTTCTCCGGGTACGCTATGGGTTGGAATCGTCTTGCCCTTCTGCATGACCACACGCATCACTTCGAGGTCATCCGTCCTTGCCAGGGCGATGGACGCCGCATCGCCGAAGCGGTCCTCCAAGGGGCGGATATCGATCAGTTCCCCGGGAGCGGGATGGTGCTGGGACATGGCATTCTCCTTTGTTTTTCCGCAGCTTGGGTACGGCTATTTGTTGTCATGGAGACTGCGCCAGCAGCATGTTTGTTCCTCTCTTGCCTTGCAGGAAGCCCACAGCCGCGCGCATGCCGGACAGCGGCAGGTTCTTGTCCGTCGGGATCGCGCCATCCACCATCAGCGACAGATAGCGCAGGCAGCAGACGCGCAGGAAGGACGTGAAATTGTCGACCTCGCCGCGGTACTCCACCAGCTCGTCGTAGAGCTTCGTGATCAGCTGGCTGGTGGTCATGCCGTCGCGCTGCGCAATTTCTTCGAGCACATTCCAGAACAGTTTCTCGAGCCGGATCGAGGTCACCGCACCGTGCAGGCGCATCGAGCGGGCACGGCACTCATAGAGGGCAGGATCGGCTTTCACGAAGATCTCACACATGGTTCCTCCCGGGAAAAGGAGCGCAGCGGCGTGCGCTCCGATTCTCTGGTTATAGCACAACCTGCGTGCCGAGCAGCTTGAGGAACTGCGCGATCCATGCGGGATGCGCCGGCCAGGCAGGGGCGGTCACCAGGTTGCCGTCGGTGACGGCGTCTGCGATCTCGATCTCCGCATAATGCCCGCCGGCCTGTTCCACCTCCGGCCGACACGCGGGATAGGCGGAGCAGCGCTTGCCTTCCAGGACACCCGCCGCGGCCAGCAACTGCGCGCCATGGCAAATCGCCGCGATCGGCTTGTTGGTCTTGGCGAAATGGCGCACGGTTTCGAGCAGGGCGGTGTTGAGGCGCAGGTATTCGGGGGCGCGGCCGCCGGGGATCAGCAGGGCGTCGTAATCGGCGGGCTGGATGGCGTCGAAGTCATGGGTGAGAGTGAAGCGGTGTCCCGGCTTTTCGGAGTAGGTCTGATGGCCCTCGAAGTCATGGATGGCGGTGGTCACGTACTCGCCGGCCTTCTTGCCGGGACATACCGCATGAACCGCGTGGCCAACGGCCTGAAGGGCCTGGAAGGGCACCATGATTTCATAGTCTTCGCCGAAGTCGCCGACCGGCATGAGGATGGTTTTCGCAGACATGATTGTCTCCTTGATCTTTGGATGGGGACGATCATTGTTCGCCTTGTCGGCGCCGGCGGGGTAATCGCCGGTTACTACATGCTGCACTGCGATTTTCGACTGCCGGTAAACAAGCCTGTGTTACCTCAATACCGTAGAAATACGAGGGTGGGTTGAACTCCGTGATTTAAAAACTAAGATGGATTTTCCGGCCGAATAGTAGCTGGAGACCTTGGCCTGTGCCAGGGAAAACAACAAAGAACAAGACAACGAGGAGACAATTCATGACCGGTTCCATCCCGTATGGCCGCCGCATGGGCGGACGCATTCCCACGATTCTTGCGGCAAGCCTTTCCAGTGTCATCCTTCATGCCCAGGCTGCGGTAACGCTGCCAGCCTATAACGTCGATCCCGCGCAAACATCCGTGTCCGGCCTGTCCTCGGGCGGCTTCATGGCGGTGCAGTTGCATGTCGCCTATTCGTCGCTCTTCAAGGCCGGCGCGGGCATCGTTGCCGGCGGTCCGTTCTACTGCGCGCAGGGCAACCTAAGCACCGCGACCGGACCCTGCATGGCCGCGACCAGTACGAGCAAGCCAGCCACGTCCACGCTCATCTCCACCACCAACAGCTGGGCCAGCCAGGGACTGATCGACCCGACCAGCAACCTTGCGAATAGCAAGGTCTACCTGTACTCGGGCACGATCGACAGCACTGTCAAGCAGCTGGTGATGAACGAAGCGCACAACTACTACAAGAACTACGTCAACGCCGCCAACATCTTCTACAAGAACAACGTCGCGTCCGAACACGCGATGGTCACCGATTACTTCGGCAGCAGTTGCAGCGTCAAGGCCAGCCCCTACATCAACAACTGCAATTTCGATCTCGCGGGCGAAATGCTCAAGTGGATCTACGGCCCGCTGAATGCGAAGAACACTGGCACCCTCAGCGGCACCTTCGTCGAGTTCAACCAGACCGATTTCATCGCCAATCCGCCGTCGCACGGCATGGCGAATACCGGATGGCTGTACGTGCCGGCCAGCTGCGGCAGCAACCAGGCGTGCAAGCTGCACGTTGCGGTGCACGGCTGCCAGCAGGATCCGACCAAGATCCAGGACAAGTACTACCGCAACACCGGCTACAACAAGTGGGCCGACACCAACAACATCATCGTGCTGTATCCGCAGACCGCGCCCAGCAGCACCGGCAACCCGAACGGCTGTTGGGACTGGTGGGGCTACGATGATCCGAATTACGCGAAGAAGAGCGGCCGCCAGATGGTGGCGATCAAGGGTATGGTCGACAAGATCACCGGCGGCTACGTAGCCCTGCCGGCGCCGACCAACCTGCACGCAACCGGTTCGACCGATACCTCGATCTCGCTCGCGTGGAACAGCGTATCCGGCGCAGCCGGTTACAACGTCTACCGCATGGGCAGCAAGGTCAACAGCAGCCCCGTTACGGGCACCACTTACACCGACGCCGGACTGCTTTCCGGCACGAGCTACACCTACACGGTGCGCGCCGTAACCTCGAGCGGAGCGACGAGCCAGGATTCGGCAAGTGTCACCACCAGCACGACGGGCAATCCGCCGCCGCTCGCGACGCCGGCCAATCTTGCTGTGAGCGGCCGGACCTCGAGTTCCGTCTCGCTGACCTGGAGCGCGGCAAGCGGGGCCGCCGGCTACAACGTGTACCGTAACGGCACGAAGGTGACGGCAAGCCCGGTCGCAGCAACGAACTATACCGACTCCGGCCTTGCGTCCAACACCACATACAACTATGCGGTGTCGTCGGTCAGTTCCGGCCGGGAGAGCGCCCTGTCTGCCAGCGTCAGCGCCACCACGCTGTCCGCCTGTACCCAGACGACGTCCAGCAACTATGCGCACGTTACTGCGGGCCGTGCCTACGCCAGCGGAGGTTATGCCTATGCCAAGGGTTCGAACCAGAACATGGGCTTGAACAATACCTTCTACACCACCACGTTGGCCCAGACCAGCCCGGGCTTTTACGTCATCGGCAACTGTCCGTAAGACGGTGCGCGTCCCGGGAGCAATACTCGGGACGCGCATGGAGAAACTCTTGCGACCGGGGAACCCTGACTCAAGGAAGGCGGTCTGTAACGAGGCGGCTCACACATCTCCGAAACTAGTGCCGCACAGCACTTATTTCCTGTCCGCTGTCGTATCCCGCTGTTAATGCCTCTGTCACCGCGACTTGCCAATCCGGTCAGTCGCGGCCGCATGTTGGCCTTATACTAGTGGTTTGTTTGTCATCCTTTGAAAATCATCTCGATGCATACCAAAGTCCTTTCTTCCCGCCGCTCGCTCGGCCGTGCCGTTCAACGCGGTTTTACCCTGATTGAAATCATGGTGGTGGTCGTCATCATGGGTATCCTTGCTGCATTGGTGGTGCCCAAGCTGATGGGCCGCGCGGATGACGCCCGCATTACCGCCGCCAAGCAGGACATCGCGACCATGATGCAGGCGCTCAAGCTGTACAAGCTGGACAACCAGCGCTACCCGACGACCGAACAGGGTCTGCAGGCGCTGGTCAGCAAGCCGGCCAGCGGCCCCGCCGCCAATGGCTGGAAGAGCGGCGGCTACGTGGAAAAGCTGCCCAAGGATCCGTGGGGCGGCCAGTACCAATACCTCTCGCCGGGTGTCAAGGGCGAGGTCGACGTGTTCTCCTATGGCGCAGACGGCCAGCCGGGCGGTTCCGGCAACGACGCAGACATCGGTTCGTGGGATCTATAGTCATAGTCCGGTCATCCTTTCCTTTCAAGCGCGCAACGCATGGCGCGTTCGCGCGCGGCTTCACTTTGCTCGAGCTGCTGGTGGTGCTGGTTATCGCCGGCATCCTGCTCGGCATGGTCGGGCTCAATGCAATGCAGGGCGAACGCCAGGTATTGCAGGGCGAAGCGCAGCGCATCGCCCTGCTGCTGCAACTGGCGCGCGACGAAGCGATCGTGCGTAACCGCCCGGTTGCCTTCGAAGCAGAACCCGAGCGCTACCGCTTCCTCATCCGCGAAGGCAACAAGTGGGAGCCGTTCCCGCAGGATGAATTGCTGCGCGAGCGGGAATTCCGCCGCGCGCCGGTCGACCTCTCCATCAATCCGCCCACCGTGGCTGAATCCAACCCGATGCGCATCGTGTTCGGACGCGAGCCGGTCGATAAACCTTTCGTGCTCACTATCACTCTCGGCGATGCCAGCGTGGCGATCCGTGCCGACGGGGTCGGACACTTCGAGGTGGAGTGACATGTGCATCCGCCAGTCATTGCGCACGCAAGCCGGCTTCACCCTGCTGGAGGTGCTGGTGGCGCTCGTAGTCGTCGGTACCGCGCTCGGGGCAAGCCTGCGCGCGGTCGGCAGCCTCACGCAAAACAGCAGCAGCCTGCGTGCCTCGATGATGGCGACCTGGTCGGCGGAAAATCGTCTGACGGAGATCCGCTTGCGGAAGGAGTACCCGGCCATCGGCAAGCGCAGCTTCGCCTGCCCGCAGGGTGAGTTGCGGCTGAATTGCGACGAAGAGGTATTCGCTACGCCGAACCCGTTTTTCCGGCGCGTCGAAGTGAGCGTGTACAACGAGGACGATCCCGGCCGGCAGATCATCAAGCTGGCGCAGATTGTGTCGAACCGATGAAAGCGCGCGGCTTCACACTCATTGAGCTGTTGGTGGCGATCACCATCATGTCCATCGTGGCCGTGCTCGGCTGGCGCGGGCTGGACACCATCATCCGCTCGCGCGTTGCCCTCAACGAAGACCTCGCGCAGACACGCGGTTTGCAACTGGCGTTTGCGCAGATGCAGAGCGATACCGGGCATATTGCGAAGAAGAATGATATCGGCAACAGGGTAGTGCTTTCGGTGCAGCCAGGACGTCTGACCCTCATCCGCCGGGTATTCACGGAGAACCAACCCTCCCGAGTGCAGGTCGTCGCATACCGGATTGAAGGCGGCGTCCTGACGCGACGTGAATCCATCGCCACTCGTGACCTCAAGGAATTGGATACCGCATGGACCGCCGCACTGTCCGATTCCGCGGCGGTACCCTCGGTGACGTTGCATCAGGGCGTGAGCGAAATGGCGGTCCGGACCTGGGTTGACAAGGATTGGCGCCCGGCCGGCATGGAAAACGTGCGTACGACGGGAGCGGCAGTGGATCCCACTGGGCTGGAGGTCACTCTGAGCGGGCGGGAAGGTGCAGAGAAGCTCATCAAGATTTTCCTGTTGGAGCCGGTATGAGGCTGCGTTCGTATTTCCGCCAGAAGGGAGTCGCCGTCATCACTGCGCTGCTCCTGACGACACTTGCGATCACCATCGTCGCCAGTCTGTTCTGGCAGCAACAGGTGCAGGTACGCTCGATCGAGAATCAGCGCTTGCAGCTGCAGAAGCAGTGGGTCCTGCGCGGTGCGCTGGACTGGGCGCGGCTGATCCTCGGCGAGGATAAGCGCATAGGCGATCGATACGGAGGCATAGACCACCTCGGCGAGCCGTGGGCAGTGCCGCTTGCGGAAACGCGGCTTGACCAGTACGTGGAAAAGGAACAGGCGGGCGAGGTGCCGGACGCTACTCTGTCAGGTGGGATTTCAGATGCGCAGTCACGCTACAACATCAAGAATCTCTGCAACAACGCCGCCATCAATAACGAGGAAGTCGCCCGCTTTGGAAAGCTGTTGACATTGCTCGGGGTTAATCCAGGCCTTTCACGCGCTACGGCAGTGCTCATGCAGTCCGCGCAGCAAAAAACGCAGACACCTGGAGCTGGCACCGGTACTGGCACTGGTACTACCTCGACCGATGCGTCCGCACCGTTGCCAATGGACATACAGCATGTCGACGATTTGCTGGCAGTGCCTGGATTCACACCGGAAATACTTGAGAAGATAAAGGATTACGTTGTGGTACTGCCACCCGACGTGACCACGATCAACGTCAATACGGCTCCTGCAGAAGTGATTGCGGCCAAAATTGATACACTGTCGCTTGCAGAGGCGTCGGCAGTCGTTTCTCGCAGACAAAGCCAGCCATTCCAGCGTAAAGAGGATGCCTTTCCGTCTACGAGTTACAACCTTGGCGGAGTGGGTGTCAAAACGGACTACTTCTTTGTGAACGGTAACGTCCGCCTGAACCGCGCTGGTATGGAAATGCAGGCGCTGATCAAAAGAGAGTCGGCCACGAAGCAAACCGTCCTCTGGATACGCGAATATTAAGAACAAGAAAGAGAACCCTTGAGCATACTTTACATTCGCCTGCCATCGCACGTTGCCGCGGAAGGGCTGCAGCCCGGCATGCCGCTGTACTGCCATTACGCCCTTGCCACACCCGGCGGCGCGATCGAGCGTGAAGGCGTTGCCGCGCTGTCCGAACTGTCCGAGCCGGTCAAGCGCGCGCAACGTGTCGTATTGCTGCTCGCCGCCAGCGACGTGACCCTGCTGCGGGTGAAGATGCCGCCGCTGTCCGGCGCCAAGCTGCGCGCCGCGCTGCCCAATCTTGTCGAAGACCGCCTGATGAGCGATCCGGAGGAGTGCGTGGTCGTTCCCGGCGAGATGCACGGGGGCATGCGAACCGTTGCCGTTGTCAGCCGCAGCTGGCTCGAGCTGCTGAGCAGGACCCTGCTGACGCTCGGCGCGCGCAGCGTGTCCGCCATCCCGTCGCAGCTGTGCATTCCGTATCAGGCCGAGATGGCTACTGCCTCCGCATCCGAACACGGCGTCGATGCCGACATCGCGATCCGTCTGGCTGAACAGGATGGCATCGGTCTGTCCATCGTTGCCGATCAGCCGGAGTCCCTGGCTTTCGAAGTCATGCAGTCCCTGAGCGCCGTCGTGCCGCAGGGCGCGATCGTGTTGTACGTGCCGCAGGCGCGCGTCAACGATTACCAGGATTCCCTGCGCATCGCGCCGACCCTGCAGGATCGCATTACCCTGCATGCGGACAATTGGCAGCGCTGGATTAGCGGAGCGGACAAGGCCGGCGTCGACCTCATGACGGGCCTGGGGGCGGCAGCCGGACCGAAGATCGACTGGCGTGCCTGGCGCTGGCCGATTGTCCTCGGCACCGCAGTCCTGCTCATCAATGTCATCGGCTTGAATGTGGACTGGCTGCGCCTGAAGCGCGAGGCCAATGCGCTGAGCAACGGCATGATCCAGACCTACCGGACAGCGTTCCCGAAGGACCCGGTCGTGATTGATCCGCTCGCGCAGCTGCGCCAGAAACTCGCCGGCGCGCAGCGTGATTCCGGACAGCTGGCACCGGACGATTTCGTCGCATTGGCGGCGACGTTCTCCGAAGCCTGGGCAAGTACCGGCAAGGGCGCTGCGCCGATTGCCGGCCTCGAATATCGCGATCGCGCCCTGACCGTGAAACTCAAACCCGGCAGCGAGGTGGAGCTGGAGCAGTTGACCAGCGCGCTTGCATCGCGCAACTTGTCGATCACCCAACCGAGCGCCGGTGTCTGGCAGATCAGGAGCGGCAAATGAACGCACGCGTGGGAGGAGTGAAACAATCACTGACTACGTTCTGGAGCGAGCGCAACAAGCGCGAGCAGAACATGCTGATGGCCGCGGCAGCGGTTGTGGTTCTTGGACTGGTATACGCCTTGCTGATCGATCCCGCGGTGAACGGGCGCGCCGACCTCGAAAAGAGACTGCCCGCCCTGCGCCAGCAGGCCGCGGAAGTGCAGGCCTTGTCGAAGGAAGCCGCCGCACAGGGAAGCAAGACGAGGCCGGGCCCGCCGCCCGCGATGACCCGCGAAAGCATCGAAACGTCCCTGTCGCGCAAGGGCTTGAAGGCGCAAAGCGTCACCGTCAGCGGCGAGCTTGCCAAGCTGCAGCTGAACGGTGTGCCTTTTTCGGCGACCGTCGAGTGGCTGGCGGAGATGCAGAAAACGGCACGCATGTCGGTCGTGGAAGCCGTGGTCGAAGCCCAGCAGCAGGCCGACACAGTGAACGCCAACCTGACCCTGCGCCAGCAGCGGGGCGACAACCAGTAAAGGAGAGCCGGTGCGCCGACTCGTGATATGGTTGCTGGCGGGTATATTCGCCGTTGTGCTGACACTGCTTGTGTTCTGTCCTGCGGCATGGATGGCCAGGGTAGTTGAATCGCAGTCCGGCGGACGCTTTACGCTCGGGGATCCGCAGGGCACGTTGTGGCGCGGCTCGGCTTTCATCGGCGGTGCGCCGAGTGGCGCCGATCCGGTTACGCCCCTGTTGCCAGGCCGTTTTGCGTGGCGCTTGTCGCCGATGGTATTGCTTGGGCAAGTGGACGTCGACCTGCAGAACCCTGAGGCCCTGTCGCAACCCGTAAAGATCATCGGCGACTGGTACCAGTGGCAGGTCAGCCCTGCAGCGGTAACGCTGCCCGCGGAACGTCTCGCCGGTCTGGGGGCGCCGCTGAACACCATCCAGCCGTCCGGCCAGATGCGCCTGTCCTGGTCGCCGCTGCAGGTGGCGCGTCAAGGCAACGCGGTGGAGATGGCGGGGACAGTGACGTTGCAAATGAACGACATTGCGTCGCGTCTGTCACCCATCAAGCCGCTGGGGGCTTACCAATTGATAATGGAGTGGCGCGGACGGCAAGCGCAACTGATATTGACGACGATCAAAGGGCCGATGCTGCTGAGTGGCAACGGCGCGCTGACGAACGGAAGATTGCAGTTTTCAGGAAAGGCACAAGCGGAAGAAGGACAGGAAGAAAGGCTGGCAAATCTCTTGAATTTGCTGGGACAACGCCGACGTGAAGGCGACAAGGATGTTATCGCGCTAGAGTTCAAATGAAAAAAAATCGATCCGCAGAAACATTTCAGGGCCCGGCAAAATTGCGCCGGATAGGGGCGGCGGCAGTGCTGTTGTGTGCAATCGCAGGCACGCCGACCGCCTGGACCCAGGACCCCGCCTCCAACGAGGCCACGCTCAATTTCGTCGGCGCCGATATCGAATCGGTGATCAAGGCCATCGGTCACTACACCCGCAATACCTTCGTCATCGACCCGCGCGTCAAGGGCAACATCAACCTGGTGTCGGAAAAGCCGGTGACCAAGGCGCAGGCATTGCAGATGCTGACATCGGCGTTGCGCCTGCAGGGCTTCGCGGTGGTGAGGGCCGACGGTTTCCTGAAGGTCGTGCCCGAAGCCGACGCCAAGCTTCAGGCCGGTCCGACGCAAGCGGGCGATGTCCGCGGCGACCAGATCGCAACGCAGATCTTCCGCCTCAATTACGAGTCGGCAAACAACCTGGTGCAGGTGTTACGCCCGCTGATCTCGCCAAACAACACCATCAACGTCAACCCCGGCAACAACAGCATCGTCATCACCGACTATGCGGACAACCTCAAGCGCCTCGGCAGGATCATTGCGGCGCTGGATTCGCCGGCCGTGGGCGATCTGGATATCGTCCCGGTACGTCATGCCGTCGCGACCGACCTGGCCCAGATCGTCAACCGCCTGCTGGACCAGGGCGGTGCTCCCCAAGTGCCGGGCGGCGACGCGGGGCGCGTGACAGTGCTGGCCGACGCGCGCAGCAATTCGTTGATCATCCGCGCACCGTCGGTCGCGCGGGCCAACCTGGCCAAGTCCCTGATCGCCAAGCTCGACCAGCCGACTACGCAGCCCGGGAACGTCCATGTCGTCTACTTGAAGAATGCCGATGCCGTTCGCCTCGCGCAGACCCTGCGTGCGGTGGTGGCTTCCGATACCAGCACACAGCAACCGGGTACCCAGCAACAGCCGGCGCAGCAGCAGCAACAGCAGCCGCTCATGGCATCCGGGCAGCAGACGCAGCTGGGCCAGGGATCGCTGCAGCAGACTTCGACGCCCACGCCGGCCGCGCTCCCGACCGGTGGCCCGGCTGGTTTCATCCAGGCCGATCCCGCAACCAATGCGCTCATCATCACTGCCAGCGAAGCGGTCTACCGCAACCTGCGTTTCGTCATCGACCAGCTCGATGCGCGTCGCGCTCAGGTCTATGTCGAATCGCTGATCGTCGAAATTTCGTCCAACAAGGCAGCGGAACTGGGCGTGCAGTGGGCCGGCCTGAGCGGCAACGATGGAAGCAGCTACCGCGTCGGCACCTTGACCGGTTTCGGTCAGGGCGGCAACAACCTGATCAACCAGGCAATTGCGAATGCGGCAGACGGAAGCTTTTTGCCTCCCGGTAATGGCATCAATCTCGGTATTTTCCGACAGGAAAATGGCAGGTTGACGCTGGGTGCGATTGCACGCGCACTGGAAACGGGAGGGAACGCAAACATCCTTTCGATGCCTAATCTCATTACGCTCGATAACGAGGAGGCGCGCATCATCGTCGGCCAGAACGTTCCGTTCGTGACCGGACAATTCACCACCCAGGCCTCGGGCGGCGCAGCCGGCGTCAATCCTTTCCAGACGATCGAACGCCGCGATGTGGGCCTGGCATTGCGCGTGCGACCGCAAGTGTCGGAAGGCGGCACGGTCAAGATGCAGATTTACCAGGAAATCTCAGCCGTTCTTCCACGCCAGGCTGGGGCATCGGACATCACCACCACCAAGCGTTCGATCGAAACGAATGTGCTGGTGGACGACGGGCAGATTCTCGTACTTGGCGGCCTCATCGAGGATAGGTTGGAGGACGGCGTGGAAAAGGTTCCGGGCTTGGGCGACATTCCCGTGCTCGGCAACCTGTTCAAATTCCAGAACCGCAGCGGGACCAAGACCAGCCTGATGGTATTCCTGCGGCCGACCGTCATCCGCACGAATGAACAGAGCGTCAGCGTCGCCGGCGACCGCTATGAATTCATCCGCAACATCCAATCGGGCGCCCGCACCGACAGCTGGATCCTTCCGCAAATGCAGATGCCAGCATTGCCGCCCATGCAGGACGGCCGCCCTGTCGGCGGTTCGCTGCTGAACCTTTCGCCGGCGGCAAGGCCGGAAGGAGCAGGCGTGCCGCCTGCGTCCGCGCCGCAGCCTGCGCCACAGCCTACGCCGGCACCGGCAAACCAGAACCAGAGTAGATAGTAATGAGTACCGTATTGACTGACGCCCGCCTGCTGCCCTACACCTTTGCCCGCGACCACGCCGTGCTCGCGCGGCGCAGCGAGGCAGCCACCAATGCCGTTGAGGTATGGGTATCCGAAGCCACTGCACCCTCCGCGATCGCGGAAGTCAGCCGCCGCTTCGGCCGCGTCAAGCTCAAATCCCTGCCGCGCGAAGAGCTGGAAGCAGCGATCGCGCGCACCTATGCCAATTCCGGGGACGACGCCGCGCAGGTGGTCGACGAGGTCGAGTCCGACCTCGACCTGACCAAGCTGATGCTCGACATGCCCGCTATCGAGGACTTGCTGGAATCGGCGGACGACGCGCCGGTGATCCGCATGATCAACGCGTTGCTGACGCAAGCCTTGCGCGAAGAGGCATCGGATATCCACATCGAGCCTTTCGAACAGGTGTCGGTCGTGCGCTTCCGCGTCGACGGCGCACTGCGCGACGTGGTGCGGCCGAAGAAGGCCATCCATGCCTCGCTGATCTCCCGTATCAAGATCATGGCGCAGCTCGACATCGCCGAAAAACGCCTGCCGCAGGATGGTCGCATCGCCTTGCGCGTCGGCGGCAAGGCGGTCGACGTACGTGTCTCGACGCTGCCGACCGGCCACGGCGAACGCGCCGTGCTGCGTCTGCTCGACAAGGAAGGCGGCCGCATGGACCTGAGCCATCTCGGCATGAGTCCCGAAGTGCAGAAGCAATTCGACAACTTGATCAGCCAGCCGCACGGCATCGTGCTGGTCACCGGACCGACCGGTTCGGGCAAGACCACGACGCTGTACGCCGCGCTGACGAAGCTGAACGCGCCGGCGACCAACATCCTCACCGTCGAAGACCCGATCGAATACGAGCTGCCCGGCGTGGGCCAGACGCAGGTCAATGCCCGCATCGACATGACCTTCGCCAAGGCCCTGCGCGCGATCCTGCGCCAGGATCCGGACATCATCATGATCGGCGAGATCCGCGACCTTGAAACCGCGCAGATTGCCGTGCAGGCATCGCTCACCGGCCACCTTGTGCTGGCGACCCTGCACACCAACGATTCCGCCTCGGCCGTGACGCGCCTGCTGGACATGGGCATCGAACCCTTCCTGTTGTCGTCGTCGCTGCTCGGCGTGGTCGCGCAGCGCCTCGTGCGCAAGCTGTGCCCGGTGTGCCGCAGGCATGACGGCCATCAATGGCATGCGGTCGGTTGCGACAAGTGCGGCAACACGGGTTACCAGGGGCGCGTCGGCGTCTATGAATTGCTGATCACGACCGACGAGATCCGTTCGCAGATCCATGACCGCGCCTCCGAAGCCGAGATCCGCGCCACCGCACAACGGGACGGCATGCGCACCATGCGCGAGGATGGCGAGCGCTGGTTGGAGAGCGGCACCACAACGCAGGCCGAATTGCTGCGTGTGACGAAAGAGTAGGAAGACTGAGAGATGCCGGCATTCCGTTACGAAGCCGTCGACGAAGCAGGCGCCACCCGCAAGGGTGTGGTGAATGCCGACAGCGCTCGCGCGGCGCGGTCCGACTTGCGCGCGCAGGGACTGGTGCCCATCGTCGTCGATGCGATTGCTGCACAGGTCGACGAATTCGGCCAGGCGCGCCGCAGCATGTTCGGCGACCGCCTGTCGACCACCGAACTGGCGCTGTTCACGCGGCAACTCGCCAGCCTGCTCGAAGCCAGCCTGCCGCTGGAGCAGGCGTTCACTGCGCTGCTCGAGCAGGCGGAACGTCCGTATGTGCGCGACCTTGTTGCGTCGGTGCGTTCGGAAGTGATGGGCGGCGCTTCGCTGTCGGATGCGCTGTCGCGTCATCCGCGCGATTTCGCCGACATCTATCGCGCGCTGGTTGCTTCCGGCGAACAGATCGGCCAGCTGTCGCGCGTGCTGTCGCGGCTGGCGGATTACATCGAGCGCCGTAATGCTCTGGTGCAAAAAGTCCGTCTCGCGTTTACCTATCCGGCGATCGTCACGGTGGTCGCCTTCTCGATCGTGATCTTCCTGCTGGCCTATGTCGTGCCGCAGATCGTGTCGGTGTTCGCCAATACCAAGCAGAAGCTGCCGATGCTGACGGTGATCATGCTCGCGATTTCGGATTTCGTGCGCGCGTATGGCTGGCTGGTGGCGGTGATGCTGGTCGGTGCTTTCCTTGCGTGGCGGACGGCGCTCAAGAATCCGGACATCAAATTCCGCTGGCACCGCTGGCTGCTGAATGCGCCGCTGTACGGCAAGTTCGAGCGCAGTCTCAACACAGCGCGCTTCGCCAGCACATTGGCGATCACGACGGGCTCAGGTGTGCCCATCCTGCGTGCGCTGCAGACCAGCCGCGACACGCTGTCGAACGTCGCGATGCGCCAGCAGGTGGAGGAAGCGACGACCAGCGTGCGCGAGGGCGTTGGTCTGGCGCGTGCCCTGTCGGCACAGAAGCATTTCCCGCCCATGCTGATTCACATGATCCGCGCCGGGGAGGTGACGGGTGAACTGCCGGCCATGCTGGAACGCGCATCCAGCGCCCAGGAGCAGGACCTTGAGCGGCGCGCGATGACCATCGCCGGCTTGCTTGAGCCGGCACTGATCCTCGTGATGGGCGTCGTGGTGCTGCTGATCGTGCTGGCGGTGCTGATGCCGATCATCGAGATCAACCAGATGGTGCGGTAACAGCAACGAGAAAAGAACAACGAAAAAAAGAAAAGGACTGCAATGAGGCGCGTGCCGCTAATCGTGAGTTTCCTGCTGTTCATTGCGCTGTGCGCCTCGGCGGCGTACTGGGCGATGCAACTGTTCAAGCCGCCGGTGC
Organism: Noviherbaspirillum sp.; assembly: GCA_035627275.1. Classification (GTDB taxonomy): domain Bacteria; phylum Pseudomonadota; class Gammaproteobacteria; order Burkholderiales; family Burkholderiaceae_D; genus Noviherbaspirillum. The sequence continues at coordinate 81,226 of DASPMC010000096.1, read as the reverse complement.
GTCCGGTCGCCGCTCCCCCGCGTGTCGTCCAGGCGGAAATACGGCCGTATGCAGCGGCCACGTTGTTCGGCAGCCGCAAGGATGCAACTGCGACGGCAAGCAACTACCAGCTGCGCGGCGTGATTTTCTCGGGCAATCCGCGCGACAGCATCGCCATCATCAGTGCCGACGGCAAGCCGCCGCAGGCGATCAGGGTCGATACGGAAGTCGTACCTGGTGTGACGATAAAGGAAGTACACCGCGACTACATCCTGCTGTCGGAAGGCGGCGCCACCAAGCGTGTCGACTTGCCTGAGAGTACGAAGGGACTGGAGGGCATTGCCGCCGTGCCGCCCGTGCCCAGGACGCCGATTCCGCTACCCACCGCACCGACGCCGCCGATTCCCACCCGGGCGCAAGCCGCGGCTGCCGCGCAGCAACAACAGGCGACACAGGCAGTGCCGGGATTGCCGGCCGGTCAACCGGTGCCGCAGATGCAGCCACCCGGCACGCCGAACGTACCTTTGACGCCACAGAACGCACCTTCGCCGCCGCTCCAGGGTGGTACCCAAGCGCAACCGGTGCCTGGCCAGATGCCTGCGCCGGCAACCATCACGACCGCTCCGCCGACCACCGTCGTGAACCCCGCGGGCGCGCCCGTCATGCCGCCGACTGCGCCCGCAACCGCCGTACCGGGCACGCAGCCGATGCCGGGTGCCCCGACGGCTCCCGCTCGCTGATCCCCGCCTGGCCGTTCGTCGAAACTGCGGCCTTCGGCCTTGTTTTCGCGCGAATCAGTCTTTGTCCGAACCGCCGATCGCTTTCTTCAGCAGGCGTTCATATAGCTGACGCTGTGCGGAATTGCTCTTGCGATGCGATCCCGCCACACGCTGCTTGGCCGCGACAGCGACCGGATTCCGTGGTTTCAGCGCCCTCTGGGAAGGCTCCACCCGGGTGATCAGTTTCTGCCGTTTGGCCAGTTCCTTGTTTGCCATGATTACGCCCCGCTAAACGGGGCTCCATTCGTTACAGCACGTAGCGCGACAAGTCTTCGTTGACGGCCAGTGCGCCGAGTTTCTCGTCGACGTAGGCCGCATTGATGGACACCGCCTTGTCCGCGGCATCGGTTGCGGAGAAGGAGATTTCTTCCAGCAGCTTTTCCATGACCGTGTACAGGCGGCGCGCGCCGATGTTTTCCGTTTTTTCGTTCACGGAGAACGCGATCTCGGCAAGGCGGCGGATGCCGTCCTCGGTGAACTCGATCTTGACGCCTTCCGTGTTGAGCAGGGCTTCGTATTGCCGCGTCAGGCAGGCATCGGTGCTCGTCAGGATGCGCTCGAAATCGGCGATCGACAGCGACTCCAGTTCGACGCGGATCGGGAAGCGGCCCTGCAGTTCCGGGATCAGGTCGGACGGCTTGGCCAGGTGGAACGCGCCGCTTGCGATGAACAGGATGTGGTCGGTCTTGATCATGCCGTACTTGGTGTTCACCGTCGTGCCTTCCACCAGCGGCAGCAGGTCACGCTGCACGCCGGCCCGCGAAACATCCGCGCCGCCGACTTCCGAGCGGCTGGCGATCTTGTCGATCTCGTCGAGGAAGACGATGCCGTTCTGCTCGACATTGGCAATGGCTTTCTGCTTGAGTTCGTCTTCATTCACCAGCTTGGCGGCTTCTTCGTCGACCAGCAGCTTCATCGCTTCCTTGATCTTCAGCTTGCGCTTCTTCTTGCGCCCGCCGCCGAGGCCCGAGAACATCGACTTGATCTGCTCGGTCATTTCCTCCATGCCGGGCGGCGCCATGATTTCCATGTGTGGGCTGGTCTCGGCGACTTCGATTTCGACCTCGCGATCGTCGAGCGCGCCTTCGCGCAGGCGCTTGCGGAAGGTCTGGCGAGTGGTGTTGCCTGCCTGCGCGTCGCTCTCGGTGGCGTTCGGCGTCGCGCTGAAGCCAAAGTCGCGCGGCGGCGGTAGCAGGATATCGAGCACGCGGTCTTCCGCGGCGTCCTCGGCGCGCGCGCGCACCTTGCGCATTTCGGATTCGCGCGTCTGCTTGATGCCGATGTCGACCAGGTCGCGAATGATGGTGTCCACATCGCGGCCGACATAGCCGACCTCGGTGAATTTGGTGGCTTCGATCTTGATGAAGGGCGCGTCGGCGAGCTTGGCCAGGCGGCGCGCAATCTCCGTTTTACCTACACCGGTCGGGCCGATCATCAGGATGTTCTTCGGCGTGATCTCATGGCGCAGCGGTTCGGCCACCTGCTGGCGACGCCAGCGATTGCGCAGCGCGATGGCGACGGCGCGCTTGGCGCGGCTCTGTCCGACCACGTGCTTGTCGAGTTCGGAAACGATTTCTTGCGGGGTCATGTTCATGGTGTTGTGTCTGGTTCGGGTCGCGTGGATCGAATGAGTGAATTGAGTACGTTAAGCGAGTGCGCTGTTGGCGCGCATTACTCGAGCGTTTCGATGGTGTGCGACAGGTTGGTGTAGATGCAGAGCTCGCCGGCGATAGTGAGCGCTTTCTTCACGATTTCGACCGGCGGCAGGTCGGTGTTCTCCTGCAGCGCCTTCGCCGCCGATTGGGCATAGACGCCGCCGGAACCGATGGCCCCGATGCCGGCTTCCGGTTCCAGGACGTCGCCGTTGCCGGTGATGATCAGCGTCGATTCACGGTCCGCCACCAGCAGCATCGCTTCCAGGCGGCGCAGCATGCGGTCGGTGCGCCAGTCCTTGGCCAGTTCGACCGAAGCGCGCATCAGGTTGCCCTGGTGCTTTTCGAGCTTGGCCTCGAAGCGTTCGATCAGCGTGAACGCATCCGCCGTGCCACCCGCAAACCCGGCAAGAACCTTGCCCTGATACAGCTTGCGCACCTTGCGCGCGCTGCCTTTCATCACAACGTTGCCGAGCGTTACCTGGCCGTCGCCGCCGAGCGCAACGATGTTGCCGCGCCGGACGGACAGGATGGTGGTGCCGTGAAATTGTTCCATGCTTTCCTCTGGGTGAAATGACCGGCGCATGGTAAATGGTCAACCGCCGGTCAAGGTATTCATCCGCAGATAAGGGCGGGGTGCCGGATTACAAGTAGTGTAGGCGACAAAACCGCCGCCAGAAGGGGGAGCCCATTTGAAAATCTACTGCGCGATCCGATTTTGGCCCTCCGGTGCTGTGCACACTATTCGTACGCGTCCGCTCCTCGGACCAAACTCGGACCGCTCGCTACGATTTTCAAACGGGCTCTCAGTTCTTGCGGGGAACGATGCGGACGATATCCTTGAGTCCGATAACATTGAACAACTCCACCACCAGATGGTTGACGTGGTGGAATTCGATCGACTTGCCGACGCCACAGAAGGGCGCCAGTCCGGTCAACAGCCGGCCGGCGGCGTTGAAGTCGACGCGGGTAAGGCGCGAGCAGTCGATGATGGCCGGATTGTGTTCGTCGGAGTAGGAGGCGATGGACAGGATGAGGTTGTCGATCCGGCCTTCGACCACTGCCGGCATGGTGAACCCTTCCATTGCTTGTACGGCCGAAGGTGCTTCGGCGTTGGCGGTCGTGATCTTGCTCTTCGGCGCGACGAAGGCAGGCGGCGATACTTCGAAGGTGACGCAGTAATCGATGCTGACTTCCTCGAATTCCTTTTCGTGGTTCAGCAGGCGCAGGATTTCGAGCAGCAGCAGCCAGGAGTCCTCGGTGTCGTCGCGGCGGCCCACTTCGATGATCGCGCGGATCTTGTCCGCGAGTTCGGGGGCGCCGACCAGGATCAGGTCATGTTCGGACTTCTGCAGTTTCTTGAACAGACCGAGTAGCAGGCGGCAGCCTTCGGCCGTCGTTTCGGTGACCTTGGCGAACTCCAGCCGCAGGGCGCGGTAGTTTTCGGCCAGCTTCTGCGCACGCTCGACCTGCTTGATGCAGGCTTCGTCGAGTTTGCCGGAGAACGGCACCATCGGTATGGCACCGCCGGCCGCAGTAGCAGATGCGACCTCGTTGCACGAAGAAGCATTCCAGCCGGGCGGGGATGTCTCGAACTTGCTGGCGTAATCGATGGACAGATTTTCGAATTCCTGCTTCTTGCCGGTGATCTGATAGAGGTCGAACAGCATCCACCACGCATTGCGCGTGTATTCGCCGAGCATGTCTTCCTCGATTGCGGACTTGAGCATATGCTCGACCATGTCGGTTTGTCCGTTGGAATACATGATTGCCGCTTCTTCGATCATCGCCGCCGCGTCGGAGGCGGGTGCGGCGATGTCGACAATGGCGGACTGGCCGTCCAGCAGGAAGTCGGTCGTGGTGCCGTGTGCCGTCATCGGCTGCAACGACGATGCGGTCGTCGCCGGCGTATCCGCCTTCACCGCCTTTTCCGCCTTCTTCGAGTCCGTGCGCGGCTTGTCCGGTACCGGTAGCGCCGATTTCGGTTTCGCCGGCGCTGACTGTGTGATTTGGGCCGCTTTTTTCTGGATGGTGGTGCCGGGTTGGGTGGTCGTGAGATTGACGAACTCCGAGGACATCTCGGACTCGATGGCGTCGATCTTCAATGCGGTGGCGAGCGCCGTCTTGGCATCACGCTTCACCGTCGGCACGCGGGTACTCGGGCTCCTGGCGCTGTTGCCTTGAGATGAGCCCGATTGTTTCTTCGTACGGGAAGAGTCCTTCTCCGCCGGCTTTTCCTGGCGGCCGTCCTTCTTACCGAAAAGCGAAAAAATCCCCACGTTTTCCCTGAGATGGCTGTTTTGCGTACCCCCTTGGATTATGGATTCCGGAGGGGGCAGCCTCTGAATTTCCTAAGGTAACACAAATAGCATGCCGACTTGCCATTACAGCGGCTCATTGTTTATTTGTCAATGCCGAAAATGCACAGTAGACACCCAGGGGGATTCTCTGCCGCGCTCAGAATCTTGTGCGAACACCAAGCACAAGCGTGCGCCCTGGTTGCGGTGCAACATTACGCAGGATCGATGTGGCGAGGCGGATATCTTCGTCCAGCAGGTTTTTTGCCAGGACGAACCAGGTCCAGCTGCCTTGGGCATCCTGCGTCGTATAGGACAGGCTCGCGTCCACCTGCGTGTAGGCCGGCGCGGCTGCCGGTTCGAATGCAGCAATGCGATCCTGCGAGCGTGCATGCAATACAGCGAAGCCTGCCTGCAGCGGCCCGCGCCGGTATCCCGCATCGACGCCGAAGCGCGTCGTCGGCTGCAGCGGCAGGTTGCCGGCGTTGTCCAGCTTCCCTCGGGACATGTCGGCAAAGGCGCGCAGCGACGGCCCCTCGCCGCGCAGGTTCCAGCTCCATTCCGCTTCCGCGCCATGGATGGTGGCGCGGTCCTGCGCCCAGAGTCGCCGCGAGAATTCGCCTGCCGGATCGTCGTTGCCTTCTTCATCCACGGTCGTCCCGTCCTGGCGCCCGAAGATGAAATTCTTCGCCTTGTTGTGGAACAGGTTGAGCTTCCAGCGCACGACGCCTGCCGTTTTTTGCAGCGTCAGTTCGATATTGCGCGAGCGTTCTTTTTGCAGCGCCGCATCGCCGATGTCGAAGGTCGCCGTCGCCTCGTGCGGGCCGTTCGAATACAGCTCCTCGGCCGTTGGCGCACGTTGCGCAATCGAGACAGTGGGACCAAAACTGTAGCCAGGGGTGAACGTCCAAGCGGCCCCGACCGAATACGACAGGAGGTCGAAGTTGCGGTCCGGTGCCACCGTATCGTCGGGCCGGCGCTTGACCGATTCCAGCCGCGCCCCGGCACTGCCGCGCACGGGGCCGAAATCGCGTTCTTCGACGAGATAGGCGGCAAGCGAGGTCGAGCGTGTCACCGGCACGGTATCCGGACGTCCGGTTTCCGCGGACAGCGCCGAGAACCGGCTATGCTCCGTATGCAGGCCGAGCATGCCGCGCCAGCCGTCGATCGGCAGGTGCGCGAGCTCCCAGCGGGTCTCGACTGCCCGGTTGCTGAAGTCCGCGGCAGGTGTGCCGTCGGTTTCCTTTTCGGTGTGCTCGTAGTCGGTTGCGCCGACCCGCACGCGTACCGACTCGGCCTGGGCGAAGGGCTTGCGCACCAGCGCATCGAAATCCAGGCGCGTCTGCGACATGTCGATGAATGCGCGCTCCTCGGTCGGAATACCGTAGCGGTCGGTACGGTGGTCGATTGATGCGCCGACATGGCCCCAGTCCGCGACATGGGAGGCGCCGAAGCCGAGGTTGCGCGGGTGCGTGAAGGAGGAGGGGAGGCGTCCGGATGGCGACGCCGGATCGTCGCGGACTGCCGATTCGGGAATGCGGTAGTCGCCGGTATTGCGCGCGCTGCCATCTGCATGCAGGCCGATGCTGCCGCTGGCACCATCGACCGAGAAGGATGCGCTGCGTTCGCTGTTGCCCTTGCCGATGCGTACTTCTGCGGTACCTGTAGGCCTTGGCACGAGCTCGGTCGGTATGCGGTCGTTCACCACGTTGACCAGTCCGCCGATGGCGCCGGATCCATAGAGCAAAGCGGCCGGGCCACGCAGGATTTCGATCTGGCGTGCGGTGGCGGCATCGGCGGCGACCGCGTGGTCGTTCGACAGCGCGGACAGGTCGGAGACCGCCATACCGTTCTGCAGTATCTTCACGCGCGGCCCTTCCAGCCCACGGATGATCGGCCGCGATGCGCCTGCGGCAAAGCCGGATGCGGATACGCCGAGTTCATGCGACAAGGTGTCGCCGAGCGACGTGCCGAGCTTGTTGCGCAACTCGGTTCCGGAGAGGACTTTTGCGGGGCTCAGTATCTGTGCGTTTTCGCCGGCGCCGAATGGTGTGGCGGTCACGACCACGGAAGGGAGCACTTTTTCTTGTGCCAGCGTAGAAGAGGAGAGCGAGGCGAGCGCGGACAGCACTGCGCCCGCGACCAGCGTGCGTTGCATGTTCATGGAACTTCCTGATAACGATGAAATGTGAAACGAGCATTGCTCCAGCCGCGAAATGAAACGGGGCAGGAAAGCAAGGGGTTTTAAGAGTCGATCACGCGTCGAAACGCATCAGGAAAGCGGCGGGGCCCGGGGGGAGAAGTGCCGGGCGAGCGGTGCGTCCCAGGAACGGAACGCCGCCCACAGTGCAAGCACGCGTGCGCTTGCCAGCAGCGGTGCAATGAATGGGGGGAGATGGATGGCGTCGGCCACCGCAGCGGCATCGAAGGCGACGCAGGAGTGGTTGGCACCGGTGTCGTTGTGCTCTGTTTCGTCTGCTTGCGCATGCATGTCGACCAACGGCGCATGGTCGATGCGATGCGCGAGACCTGACCACTGCGCGAACAGTAGTACCGCCGCCAGCACAAGTGCGATTGCGGAGCAGAGTGGCTGTTGGATTCGCGCTGCGGACACGGCTTACTTCATCGATACCGGCGCGGCGTCGGTCAGACGGTAATACAGACCCATCGGATCGTCCTTCAAGACGCTCATCTTGCCCGATACGATGACCGGCTCGAAGGTGTACTTCACCGGCGTCTTGGTCTTCACTTCCACCACGCCTTCCGGGCCGGCTGGCAGGCAGAACGAGCAGGATTGCGGCGTCGTCGAAATCAGGAAATGCGTCTGCTTCTCGCCCGGTTCCAGCGGCATCATGAAGCCCTGGACCTTCACTTCCTTGTTGTTGAGATCGGCGATCTCCTTGGAGAACTCCGGCAGGATACGGTCCTTGGTCTTGATCTGCTTGACCTTTGCCAGTGTGTTCCAGGACACCACGCCCTTGATTTCAGGCAAAGGCTGCATGGGGACCGGTGGCGCGTTGGGCGGCGGTACATGGCCGCCTACCGGCGCGCCTTGGGCGGGCGGCACCTGCGGCGCGGAAAATGCCAGGGCCGGGGTGGCCAGCATGGCGATGAGCAGGAATTGCAAGGATGTCTTCATGACACCTCCAAAAAAATGCCGACGCTAAAACCCGTTATTGTACGGATTGCGCGGGCGCGTTAATGTTTGTGCTTCATCCCGCACAGCTTGCCGATCGCAAGACCCTTGCATGCTTTTGCCAGTTCGGCATGGCAGGCCTCTTCGTCCTTGCCGGATGCGAGGCATTGGGCTGCCACTTCATGTGCCGCGGCGATGGCCTTGTGCTGTTCGATCAGCGCTTTCATGTGGGCGGGATCTTCCTTGGCTTGAGCTGCGAACGAAGTCGCGGCCAGTAACAGGGACAGCAAGAGTTTCAATTCGTTCTCCTTGGATGTTCAGCGGAATTCAGTGCGACAGTGTCGTTGCGATATCGGTGCGATACGCGCGTATTGCTGGCAGCAATGCTGCGGCAAGGCCGATGACGATGGCGACAGGCACCAGCCATACCTCTGCGGGGGCGACGAACCATCCAGTGAGGGACAGGTTCTGCTCATCGGATACGAGACGTCCGAGCACCTCCAGGGCGGCGTGTGCCATCAGCCACCCCAGCAAGGCCCCGGCCAGCGCCAGCAGCAGGCCTTCCGTCAGCAGCAGTGCGAGCAGCTTGCTCGGCGGAGCGCCCAACGTGCGCAGGATGGCCAGGTCGGTCTTGCGTTCTTCCAGCGCGTTATATAACGCGACAAACATCGACAGTGCGGCAGACAGCAGCATGATTGCCGCAATGCCGCGCAGGGCATCGACACCGACACCCAGCATGCGGAACAGCTTCGCGGATTCGAAGGCCGGCTGCGCAGCCTGCAGTTCGGGCTGGTTGTTGACGACGCGCGGCAGCATTGCAGCCGCAAGCGGCGATGCGTACTGGACCAGCAGGGCTGTCAGTTCGCGCTCCTCGTCCATTACCGCTTTTTCTTCCTTGTCGCTCGGATCGATGCCATGCTCGACCTCGTGCACCTGCCATACCGATTCCACCGGTGTGAGCACCAGGCGGTCGAGCACGGTGCCGGTGGGCTTGAGAACACCGACCACGGTGAAGGGCGCGTCGCCATGGCTGTCGCCGCTGCCGGCGAGGCCGTGCGAACCGGTGAAGCGTGCGCCTGCGGTCAACCCGGTCCTGGCTGCCGCCTGTGCGCCGAGTACTGCCTGCATTGGCGCATCGAACATTTTTCCTTGCACCAGCGTACCGTTGTAGTGCGCAATATAGTCGGGCGAAGTGCCGACGATGCGAAAGCCCTTGAAACTGTCGCCGAGGGCCAGCGGGATGACCTTCTTGACCATGCGGTTCTTGCGCAGCTGCGCTTCGGCGGCCAGTGGGATGTTTCCGGTCGGGATGTCGATGTGATAGATCGAGGACAGGATCAGCTGCAGCGGCGAGCCCTTGGCGCCGACCACGAGGTCGATGCCCTTTGCGTCGCGCAGCGCCTTGTCTTCAAGTTGTTGCGATGCCGACAGGACGAAGGACATCATCGCGACGCCAACGGCCATCAGGACGAGGTTGACCGCAGTCGACAGAGGCTTGTGGCGCAGCGACTTGAGTGCGAGGGTCAGTGCATTGATATGTCTCATGCCACCTCCGCTGTCGTACGGCCCAGTCGCAGCACCTTTGCGTCCGGCAGTGCAGCCAGCACGCGCGCATCGTGCGTGGCAATCACCAGCGATGCATCGTTCCTGCCAGCCTGCGCAGTCAGCAGCCCGATTGCAGCGGCGCAGGCATCATCGTCGAGGTTGGCCGTCGGCTCGTCGGCCAGCAGGAGCGCCGGGTGGTTGAACAGCGCGCGTGCAATCGCCACGCGCTGCTGCTGTCCCTGGCTCAGCTGATGCGGCTTCGCCTGCGCCTTTGCGGCAATGCCGAGTGCATCCAGCACGTCGTCGGCGCGGGCAGTGTCGCCATGGCGGCCGTTGGCATACGCGGCCATTAGCACGTTCTCGCGCACGGTCAGGCTGGGCACGAGAGCAAGCTTCTGCGGCAGGAAGCCGACCGTGCTGCCGCGCCAGGCATCGGCGGCGCGCGGCGACAGCGAGCGCAGGTCCGTACCGGCGACGCGAAGCTCGCCCTCCTGCGGCTTGAGGATCGCAGCGATCAGGTGCAGAAGGGTGGATTTTCCGCAGCCGGACGGGCCGAGGATGACGGCGTGCGCTCCTTTGGCGAGCGTGAATCCGGGGACGGACAACTGGGCTGCCGTCGAATTCGGATAGCGGTAGGTGAGTCCGGATATTTGCAACATAGTTGCATTATATCTTGGTCAATGCCGGCGCATCCAGTGCCAGGGAAGGGGGGCGGAAACCGTCGTCCCAAAAGCAAACAAGCGCACGACGAATCGTGCGCTTGCCATGGTGCGGGTTGCGAGCGACCGGGGAATCAGTCCCCGTACAGCTTCTGCTTCAGTTCGCGGCGTTGCTGTGCTTCCAGCGACAGGGTTGCGGTCGGGCGTGCCAGCAGGCGCGGGATGCCGATCGGCTCGCCGGTTTCTTCACACCAGCCGTATTCGCCGGCGTCGATGCTGACGATCGCCTGTTGCACTTTCTTCAGCAGCTTGCGCTCGCGGTCGCGGGTGCGCAATTCCAGCGCATGCTCTTCCTCGATCGTGGCGCGGTCGGCCGGATCGGGAACGAGCACGGTTTCACGCAGGTGTTCGGTGGTTTCGCCGGCGTTCTTCAGCAAGTCGCGTTCGAGCTGCTGCAGCCGTGCCTTGAAGAAGGCAAGCTGCGCCTCGTTCATGTAGTCCTTGTCGCTCATCTTGAGGATTTCTTCCTCAGTGAGCAGTCGGCCCTCTGGGGCGGCGGTCGGTTTAGTTGTTTTGGTAGCCACTTCGCTTACTTTCGAAACTACGGGTTGTGCCATTTTATCTGTTAACCCGGCGTCTGCATTGCTGCTGCTCATGGATGCGCCGGATGTCTCCTTGGAACGCGAGGCCGTCGCTTTGGTTTGCTTCTGACCTGTTGCTCCCTTGGCCGGTTCTGCCGCAGAGGCCTTTGAGCCTGCTGCCCGCGTTGCGGCCGGTACTATTTTTGTGGTCGTTGCCCCCTTGGCGCTGGTTTTTGCCGCTGGTTTAACACTGCTTTTTACCGTGGTTTTACCTTGTTTGGCAATGGCTTTTGTTGATGTGCTTGAGGTCTTCGTGGCGGGTTTCAGGGAATTTGCGACTGTCTTCGGCGCCGATTTCGTTGCCGGCTTGGCGGATGTCTTGCCTTTGACCGGCGTGGCGGTCTTTGCCGATGACTTGCTGACGCTTTTTGCCGCGGTGCTCTTGGTGGCGGATCTTGTCACGGTTGCGTTCATAGTCCCCTCATTATTATGAACCACCCGACCCTGTCGATCCTTGCCCGAAACCGTCTCCCACCGTTTTCAGGCAGGCTTGGATACCATCGGGCGTTGCGTCCACATGCGCCGACGCATCTTGCCAAACGACTACCTCCACTGCTTGAATCTACATCAACGTCTTGTCATAGTTTATACCAAACACTGTTCCAAACCCCTAATAAATGTTTCTTTAGGGAGATTCTTGCCGATAAACACCATTTTGCTGCCACGCGCTTCGCCATCAGCCCATTTCGCGCCGATGTCGGTGCCCATCATCTGGTGCACTCCCTGGAACACCACCTTGCGGTCCGCGCCCTCCATCCATAGCACCCCCTTGTAACGCAACATGCGCGGCCCGAAGACCTGGACGATGTTGCCCAGGAATTCGTCCAGCCGGGCGGTATTGAAGGGACGGTCGCTGCGGAATACGAAGGCGGCAATGTCGTCGGTATGGTTCGAATGCGCGTGCCCGTGGTGGTGCTCATGCGCGTGGTCGTGGCCACAATGTTCGCCGCATTCATGGTGGTCGTGATCGTGTTCTTCTTCGGCGAGGAAGTCGGGATCGATCTCGATCTTGTCGTTCAGGTTGAAGCCGCGCAGGTCCAGGAAGTCGCTGATCGGGAGCTGGCCGAAGTCGACCTTTTTCACCGGGGCGCGCGGGTTGATGCGCTTGAGGCGCGCCGTCAGCGCTTCCACGTCGTCGGCGCCGACGAGGTCGGTCTTGGACAGCAGCAGGCGGTCGGCAAAACCGACCTGGCGCTGCGCTTCCTCATGCTCGTCGAGCTGCTGCATCGCGTGGCGGGCATCGACGACGGTAATCACCGCGTCGAGCATGAAATGCGATGCTACTTCGTCATCCATGAAGAAGGTCTGGGCGACCGGTCCGGGATTGGCCAGGCCGGTGGTTTCGATCACGATGTGGTCGAAGCTGAGTTCGCCCGCGTTGCGCTTTTGCGCCAGCGTGCCGAGCGCGAGGATCAGGTCGCCGCGCACGGTGCAGCAGACGCAGCCGTTGCTCATTTCGACGATCTGCTCGTTGCTTTCCTGGACGAGGATCTCGTTGTCGATGTTTTCCTCGCCGAACTCGTTCTCGATCACCGCGATGCGGTGGCCGTGCGGCTCGCGCAGCATGCGGTTGAGGAGAGTGGTCTTGCCGGCACCGAGGAAGCCGGTCAGTATCGTTGCGGGTACGAGCGTCATAATCTATTTGGCGCAGTCAGCGCACCATCCTTTGATCGTGAATTCAATGTCGTGGCTGCGGAAGCCTTTGCCTAGGCTCTGCTGCAGCGCGTTCTGCAGCATTTCCGCATCGCCGATGCTGTCCAGGCAGAACACCTTGGAGCAGCGCATGCATTTGAAATGGCCGTGCTGGTGATGCGGTTCGCTGCTGTGCTCCGTGCCCGCGCTGTAGCGGAACACGCGGTCGTCGCCAGCGATCTTGTGCGCCAGTCCGGCATCGGTGAGGCAGTCGAGCGCACGGTACAGCGTCACGCGGTCCATATCGGAAAACGCCTCCTGTACATCCTGGTGCGAAAACGCCCGTTCCGCATCCAGCAGGGCTGCCAGCACCTTCACGCGTGCATCGGTGATCCGCACCGACGCGCCGCGCAACTGCGCTTCTGCGAGCGCCACCGAGTCTGAGTCTTTCCGGTTCGCTCGTATTTCCGGCTTTGCTTTGCTGCTCATTGATGCATTGCGATGAAAAAACGTGACGGAAAATTATGACGCAAATTTGCAATCGAGTTGCAAAAATTAATCTGATGGCAATTTTTTGTCCCGTTACGGCTTGTGCAGCATCAAGCCTTTCAGGTATTCGCCTTCCGGGAAACTGGTGGTCATCGGGTGGTCTGCGCCGGCATGCAGGCGTCGCAGGATGCGCGCATCGACCTTGGCGTCGTTGGCCGCGCCGGCCACGATTTTCTGGAACAGGTCGGCGCTGATGGCGCCGGAACAGGAGTACGTGTACAGGAGACCGCCCTCGCGCAGCAATTGCAGGCCGATCAGGTTGATGTCCTTATATGCACGCGCCGCGCGCTCGACCTGTTCGGGCGAGGCGGCGAACTTGGGCGGGTCGAGCACGATCAGGTCGAAGGACTTGCCTTGCTCGCGCAGCGCGCGCAGGGTCTTGAATACGTCCGCATCCCACCATTCTGCCTTCGAGGCATCGAAGCCGTTCAGTTCGACATTGCGCTTGCCGATCGCCAGCGCTTCGCCTGAAGAATCGATCGAAACCACGCTCTTCGCGCCTCCCTTGAGTGCCGCGAGCGAGAAGCCGCCGGTGTAGCAGAAGCAGTTCAGCATATCGCGCCCGGCGGCATGTTCCATCACGAGGTGGCGGTTGTCGCGCTGATCGATATAGAAGCCGGTCTTGTGCCCGGTCTTGATGTCTACCGCGTAACGCACGCCATTCTCGGTGACGAGCGTTTCATTGCCCGGCTCGTCGCCTGCCAGCGAGCCGGTGACCAGGGGCAGGTCTTCGCGCTCGCGCACGCTGGCGTCGGAACGCTCGTAGACATTGGGGCAGCCGGTTTCGGCGATCAGCGCCTGGACGATCGGCGCTTTCCATGCCTCGACGCCGGCCGACTGGAACTGGCAAACCAGGTGGCCCTGCTTGCCGGCATACCAGTCGACGACGAGACCGGGGAAACCGTCGGCTTCGCCGAAGATCAGGCGGATCGCGTCGGTATCGCGCACTGTCGCCATGCGGTAGGCAACCGCCTTCTTCACGCGGCGCTTGATCATCGCGTGGTCGACCGGCTCGTTCTCGTCGAAGCTCCAGACGCGGGCGCGAATCTGGGATTTCGGGCTGTAGGCGGCACGGGCCAGAAACTGTCCGGTGGCTGAACGCACAAGCGCCGTTGCCCCCGGCTTGTTCTTCTCTTCGGGCTTGCCTTCGATGCGGTCGATTGCAGTGGGGAAGATCCAGGGGTGGCGACGCAGGAGGCTTTTTTCCTTGCCGGGTTTGAGCGTAATGGTAAGCATGGGCGTTTCCGATAATCGATGGTGCGCGCGAGGCGGCGTTTACTTGTCTGACTTTGATTTCTTCGCGCGCGGATGGGTGGCGTCGTACACCTGCGCCAGCCGCTGGAAGTCGAGGGCCGTATAGATCTGTGTCGCCGAGATGGACGCGTGGCCCAGCATTTCCTGTACCGCGCGCAGGTCGCCGGACGACTGCAGCACATGCGACGCGAACGAATGCCGCAGTACATGCGGATGCACATTGGCAGGAATGCCGAGCGTCTGTGCGTGCGTCTTGAGCCTGAGCTGGATGACGCGCGGCGACATGCGCGTGCCGCGTTCAGTCAGGAACAGCGGATGCGGATCGAGCTTGACCAGCGTGTGCCGGACCGCGATCCAGTTGGCGACTGCCTGCATCGCCGGAGCACCGACCGGCACACGTCGCCGCTTGTTGCCCTTGCCGGTGACTTCGACTTCATGGTCGTCGAAATGCAGCCATCCAGCCGATTCGTAATCGCCTTCGCGGACGTAATGCACATCCAGCGCGGCGAGTTCCGATACGCGCAGCCCGCTCGAGTACAGCAGCTCGAACATCGCGCGGTTGCACAGCTGGCTGGCGGATTGGGCATCGCGTCCGGGACTGGACTCGGACACGACACGGACAGCATCGTCGGCCGACAAGGCCTTGGGCAAGGGCTTGTCGCGCTTGGGCGCCTTGACGCCTTCGACCGGGTTAGCGGCGATGGTTTCATTCTCGGCCAGCCAGTCGAAGAAGCCGCGACAGGCCGACAGCTTGCGCGCGATGGAGCGCGCGTTCAGGCCTTGCGCGTGCAGTTGGGCGGCAAGCTTGCGGATGTGGAAATGCGTGATTGCGTTGAACGCGGGCTTGCCGGGCAGGGTGTCGGCGAACGCGACGAGTTCGTGCAGGTCGCGTCCGTAGTTACTGACGGTGTGCAGCGACAGTTTGCGCTGCTTCTCCAGGTGCTCGAGATAGCGGGCGACTTGCGTCCGGTTGGTCTCGGTACTCACTACGAAGCTTAGTCGAGCAGGCAGGTCATTGCCGCGCTGGCGGTTTCACCTATCTTCGACAGGAAGTCGGTAGCCATGTCGGCAGTGAAGCGGTGCGGATCGGGCGAACCGAGCACCAGCAGGCCGAAGGCTTCCGGCGCAGCACCGACACGCAGCGGCAGCATGGCGATCGACTGGATCGACTCGGCGTCGTCGATCCACGATGCCGCTTCGAAATCCTGGTTCGGGCCGCAGTACGGCGATGTCAGGCCGTTGCAGAAAATCCTGGCGTCTTCGGACACGTCCGCCGCAAACCAGGTATGCGCGTATTCTTCGGCCACTCCCCAGATGCGCACCGTCGCATGCGGCACCGAGAAAATCGTCTGCAGCCCGGTGACCAGCGTATAGGGCATGTCGACATCATTACGCGCCAGCAGCAACGAGCGGGTCCACATCAGGAACTTCTGCGTGATCGCATCGTTTTCCTGCGCAATGCGCAGCAGGTCGGCGAGGCGCAGTTCAAGCGTCTTGATCTTGTCGCGCAGGACTTCCATCTGGCGCTCCTGCAGCGACACCGCGCGTCCGGCGACGGGGCTGGTCAGCTTCACCTTGGCCAGCAGTTCGCTGTGCTCTTCGAAGAAGTGAGGGTTGTCCGAAAGGAAATCGGCGACGGCGTTGGAGTCCAGTTGGTAGGTCATATACTCGGATCGAAGTGGGTCGGCAGGCCAAGCCGTGATTTTAACCGACAACCGCACGGAGTTGCCGCAGGGATCCGGCAATAAAACGCCCGCGGGCGAGGCTCAGCCGCCCGCGTTGCAGCTTGCGCATGATTCAGAATTTATGCCGTATGCCGACGTTGAATGCCTTGTTGCCGCTTCCCGCTTCGGATGCGTTGCCGACCGTGAAGGCTGCGCCGGGATCGTTGCTGATGTGCGCGAAGGAGGTGTAGAAATTTGTCCGCTTCGACAGTGCGTGGGTGTAGCCTAGCGCCCACTGGTCGGCATCTGCATTGAGCCCGGTGCGGTCATCCTTGCGGATGAAGGAGGCGAGGATCTCGCCCGGGCCGACGGGAACGGTGACACCCAACATGTAATCGCGATTCTCGGCGGCCCCGGTGCCCTGGTTCACACCAACGCCCAGGCTTGCGGCCGCCGCTCCAAAATCGAATTTGCCGCCCAGCAGGGTGTTGCGCGCATGATCCGTTCCGATGGAGTTTTCGACCCTATGGTGCGCGACCTTCAGCATCAGCGGGCCTCTTGCATAGTTGACCGAGGCGCCGAGCTGCCGGTTCGACGCGCTGTCACCCGGAACCTCACCCAGCCCGTAGGCGAGTTCCCCAGTGAGGCCGCGCCACCGCGGCGTTGCATACTTGATCGTGTTGTCGGATCGGTCGACGGTGGACATCAGGTTGGTCGAGCTGCCGGCCAGGCCGGTGGCAAACGGATCGATTTCGTCGAGCGCGAGATAGTGCGGCGTGTATTGCCGGCCAAGCATGACGTCGCCCCAGCGGCCGCTCAAGCCGACCCACGACTGGCGGCCGAACAGCCGGTTGCCCTGGGCCAGGGTTCCGGTGTCCGTGTTGAAGCCCGATTCCAGCAGAAACTTCGCCGACAGGCCGCCGCCCAAGTCTTCCACGCCCTTGAATCCGAGCCGCGAGCCCGACTGGACGCCGCTGGTCAGCTTGGTCACATTGCCTGCTGCACCGCCGCGCTCATAGACCAGGCCGGCATCGACGATGCCATAGATCGTCAGCGACGTCTGGGCAGAAGCATTGCCGAGCACGGTGAGGAACGCACCGATTGTCCCAATGACAAGAGATGGCCGTTTCATGTTGGCTCCCAATCAGAAACTGTTTCCGAGTGACCCTCCACGCTTTCAGCATAGGCGATGGACGGCGGGACGGGAGGAATTGAGGCGGCATTGCAACACCGGAAACCGGAATCTGTCGCTTTTCAGCCAACATGACGTTTTTGCCACATTCCCCGAGGCGCGGGCATGCGTCTGCCGTGCAGTAGTTTGCGCTTGCACAGTCACTTGGGCCGCCGTGTGGAAAATACTGAAACCAGGTGGACGACACCATGGCAAACCGCGAAGATCTGCTGATCATCCGCGCCGCCCGGGCAGGCGAGGCAACGGCGCAGTTGAAACTGGGAAAACGATATCTGTTCGGCGGCGCAGGGCTGCCGAAAAGCTTGCCGACGGCGCTCTATTGGTTGGATCGTGCAGCGCAGCAGGACGAGCAGGACGCATGGATGCTGATCGGCCGCCATGTGCCCTTCGAAACCGTGCAGCAGTCGGTCCATCCCGGGAAATTGTACGTCTGGTATGAGCGTGCTTTCGAAGCCGGCGTCGCGCAGGCCGGCCTGGTGCTGGCCAAGCTGGTGCTTGGCCAGGTGGCGGGCGCGGTCAGCGAGTCCATGCGCAGCAAGGCGCTGCGCGCGTTGCAGGCGGCGGCCCAGGCGGGAATCGCCGAGGCGCAGTGGATGCTTGCGCAATCCATCGGCCATTCCGAAGGGGATTCACGCACACCCTGGCCCGGGACGACCGATGCGGAGCAGACCGACAACGAGGCAATGCTCGAATGGGCGACCCGCGCCGCCCGCAGCGGCGTGACCGACGCCCAGTTCGCCATGGCCGATCATGCATGGGCCAGGGACGACCTGACGGGTTTCCTGCAATGGGCCTTGCCTCTGGCGCGTGGGATCACGGAAGCCCGGATGCATCCCCCTGACGCCAGCGCAAGGGAAAGCAGCCTGGTGCTGCGCACTGCGCACGCCTTGTCGGCTTGTGACAAATTCGATGCCGGCGAAGTCGCCCGGATGCTTGAATGGGCCGCGGAAACTGGGAGCTGCGACGCCCAGTATTCGCTCGGATTATGGCTGGCGCACATGGACGCCGACGGCAAGCGGCTGTCGCATATTCCCGGCCCGGCCAACTACAAGCGTGCCCTGCGCTGGCTGACATCGGCGGCAGAGCAGGGGCTGGCCGCAGCCTGGTACGCACTGTCGAGGATTTACCTGAAAACGGAACACGCGAATCGCAATCCCGCAGAAGGGCAGCGTTGCCTCGAGAAGGCGGCGCAAGCCGGTCATGGCATGGCGCAGCTGGAGATCGGCGTGGCATTCTGGCGGGCGCGGCGCGACGACAAGTCGAACGACGTGCGTGCCGCGGCCTGGCTGCTGAAGGCACGGTCTCAGGGCGTTGCAGAGGCCTCATGCCTACTGGATAAGATCACCGCGCGCTCAACAACGGCGGAATGGGCTGCATCGGTACTGGCGCATTTGCCGCGCGATGCGCTTGCGCGGTATCCCTTGCTCGTTGCCCGCCTCGAACTTGCGGCGCGCTTCGGGCTATCCCGTGCCGAGGCCTTGTTGATCGATCCGGTGGAGGCGGACTGCGAGCACTGCCTTGTTGTGGATGTCTGTGCACAGCACCCGCACAGCAAGCGCCGCCTGGTGCTGGTGCAGACGGCTGAAGAACGGAAGTTGCTGGATCGCGTCAGCGCGGTGTTCGAGCGCTTGGACCGCGGGCCGGAGGGGCCGGAGGGGAATTATCGCCAGCGCCTCTATCGGCTGAAGACGCTGGCTGCTCCGGATTAAATATCGATTTCGCCTTCGAAGACGCTCACGGCCGGCCCGGTCAGCATCACCGGCGTGCCGTTGCCGGCCCACGCGATCGACAACTCGCCGCCGAGCGTGGACACCTTGACAGGCGAATCGAGCAGGCCGCGCCGGATGCCGGCCACGACCGCCGCGCAGGCGCCCGTGCCGCAAGCCAGCGTTTCGCCGGCGCCGCGTTCGAACACGCGCAGCTTGATCGACTGGCGATCGACGATCTGCATGAAGCCTGCGTTGACGCGTCTTGGAAAGCGCGCATGGTTTTCGATCACCGGGCCGTCCAGGTGGACAGATGCGGTCTGCACCGCGTCGACGACTTGCACCGCATGCGGGTTGCCCATCGAAACCAGGGAGACCCAGGTGGTCCTGCCATTGATCTCCAGCGGCCAAAGCGTATCGACGCCCTCGCTCTTTCCAGTCAGACCGGAAGCGTCGAACGGCACGCGCTCCGGTTCGAGGATGGGCGCACCCATGTCGACCGTGATGCGGCCGTCGGCTTCCAGTTTGGGCTCGATGATGCCGGCCATGGTCTCGACGCGGATCGCGCGCTTGTCGGTCAGGTGCTTGTCGGTAACGAACTTGACGAAGGCGCGGGCACCGTTGCCGCACTGTTCGACTTCGCCGCCGTCGGCGTTATAGATGCGGTATCGGAAGTCGACGCCGTTCGCGCGCGGCTTCTCCACGACCAGCATCTGGTCGGCTCCGACGCCAAAGCGGCGGTCGGCCAGCTGCTTCCATTGCTCGGGCGTGAAATCGACTTGCTGGTTGATTGCGTCGATCACGACGAAATCATTGCCAGCGCCATGCATTTTGGTGAATTTGAGTTTCATGCCGACGATTATAGACCGGCCGCTTCAGGCCGGGTTTTTGGTATAGAGGTTGGGCTCGCCGGCCGGCCGGGTCTTGAAGCGCTTGTGCGCCCAGAAGTACTCGGCGGGAGCTTCCAGCACGCGCTCCTCGATGAAGGCGTTCATGCGGCGCGTGGCAGCCACGATGTCGCCACCGGGATAGTCGTCCCACGACGGGTAGAACCTGATCTTCCAGCCTTGGTACCCTGGCAGGTAGGTCGCGATCACCGGGATCACTTTTGCTTTCGTTGCCGCGGCAATGCGCGCAGGTGCCGTGAGCGTGGCCGCCGGGATGCCGAAAAAGGGGACGAACTCGGAATCCTTTTCGCCGAAATCCATATCCGGCAGCATGAAGAAAGGCAGCCCCTCGCGCATCGCGCGGATGATCGGCTTGACGCCTTCGCCGCGCGAAAAGATCCGCACCGGGCGGAAGCGGGAGCGTCCCTTGCGCAGGGCTTCGTCGAAGACCTTGTTCTGCTGCTGCGTATAGATGGAGCAGGCGGAGGTCTCCATCGCAACCGCCACGCCGGCTACGTCGAGCGAGACGAAATGCGGGCACAGCAGGATTGTCGGGCTGGACTTCATCGTATCGAGCGGCATGGCAGGCTCGACCCGGATCAGGCGGCGCAAGCGGGATTCCGGCGCCCACCACAGGAGGCCGCGTTCCAGCACGCTCCGGGCGTAGGCCTGGAAATGCGCCTTTGCGATGCGCTTGCGCTCATCTTCAGACAGCTGGGGCAGGCAGAGTCGCAGGTTGGTCAGGGCGATGCGGCGCCGCGATCCCACGAGATGAAACAGCAGTGAACCGATCGCCTCCCCGATGCGCGCCAGCATGGGAAGGGGCAGCCAGTGCAGCAGCCACATTACGCCAAGAAGTACTCTCATTTGGGCAGTCTCATTTTTCGCCCTCTCCCCGGGACGTGGTTGCGTCAGGCCCGTCGACATCGTCGGGCACCTTGTAGCGGTTGTAGCTCCAGAAGTATTGCGCCGGGCATCGCGCGATCAATTCTTCCATGCCGGCATTGATGGCGCGCGCCTGTTCGGCGGGCGATCCCGCCAGTTCACGGCCGAAGGGGATGAAGCGCACCATATAACCCTTGCCCTTGGGCAAGCGTTCGGCGTAGGAAAGGATGATCGTAGCGCCGGTCATTTGCTGCAGCTTGGCGGGCAAGGTCATCGTATAGGCCGGCTTGCCGAAAAACTCTGCCCAAACGCCTTCGCCCTCCTGCGGCACCTGGTCGGGCAGGATCCCGATAGGTTCCCCCTGCTTGAGCTTCTTGAGAAGGGTACGCACGCCAGATAGGTTGGCGGGCGCCAGTCCGAGCGAGTTACGTGCACGGGCATCTTCGACCAGCGGCTTGAGCGCCGACTTCTTTGGGGGGCGGTACATCACGGTCAGCGGCGTGCGGGTTGCAACCGTCTGCGCCAGGATCTCGAAGCATCCGAGGTGGGGGGTCAGGAAGATGATGCCGCGCTTCGTGTCGAGCGCAGCTTGCACCGCGTCCCAGCTCTCGACATGCGCCGTCTTCAACACTCGTTCCTCACGGGCACACCAGACAAAGGGCAATTCCATGATGTTCTTGCCCGCTTCTGCGATGGCTGCCGGAAGCCGGTCTGCGTAGCCGGCCAGCGTGATATTGTCTTTCAGTCTACGCCGATAGGACGGCGATGCCAGATAGACGATCCAGCCCAGTATCGTGCCCAAACCGTGGAGAACCGACAGCGGCAAGCCGGACAGCAGTCGGAAAAATCTGACTAGCATCAAATTTGCGGAGGGAAATGTTGAGAAACTTTTGAAGACGCGTAAAATAACATATCGTTGAATCCGCCGAGTTAACAGACAACTTGCGAGGCGGAATACAAATATCGCTAAAGCGTCGCAGGCTCGCAATGTTGGCCGCGACATGGTCAATTTCAATTTAGGAGCCTGCGATGGCAAATGAATATCTCTTTACTTCGGAGTCCGTCTCCGAAGGTCACCCTGACAAAGTCGCCGATCAGATTTCCGATTCGATCCTGGATGCCATCCTGGCGCAGGACCCGAAGGCGCGCGTAGCGGCTGAAACCCTCTGCAACACCGGCTTGGTTGTCCTGGCCGGCGAAATCACCACGACCGCCAACGTCGACTATATCCACGTCGCCCGCGATACCATCAAGCGCATCGGTTACGACAATGCCGACTACGGCATCGACTACAAGAGCTGCGCGGTGCTGGTCGCGTACGACAAGCAGTCCCCGGACATCGCCCAGGGCGTCGACGAAGGCAAGGGCCTCGACCTCGACCAGGGCGCGGGCGACCAGGGCCTGATGTTCGGCTATGCCTGCGACGAAACGCCGGAACTGATGCCGGCTGCAATCTACTACTCGCACCGCATTGTCGAGCGCCAGTCGCAACTGCGCAAGGACGGCCGGCTGCCGTGGCTGCGCCCGGATGCAAAGTCGCAGGTCACGCTGAAGTACGTCGACGGCGTGCCGGTCGCGATCGACACCGTGGTGCTGTCCACCCAGCACAGCCCGGAGATGGAGCACAAGGCGATCGAAGAGGCCGCGATCGAGGAAATCATCAAGCCGGTGGTGCCGAAGGAGTGGCTGAAAAACACCCGTTACCTGATCAACCCGACCGGCCGCTTCGTCATCGGCGGCCCGCAGGGCGACTGCGGCCTGACCGGCCGCAAGATCATCGTCGATACCTACGGCGGCGCAGCCCCGCACGGCGGCGGCGCGTTCTCCGGCAAGGACCCGTCCAAGGTCGACCGTTCGGCGGCCTATGCAGGCCGTTACGTCGCGAAGAACATCGTCGCGGCCGGTCTGGCCAAGCGTTGCCAGATCCAGGTCTCCTACGCAATCGGTATTGCCAAACCGACCTCGATCATGGTCACCACCTTCGGTACCGGCAAGATCAGCGACGAAAAGCTGGCCATCCTGGTGCACGAGCTGTTCGACCTGCGTCCGAAGGGCATCGTGCAGATGCTCGACCTGCTGCGCCCGATCTACTCGAAGACCGCCGCCTACGGCCATTTCGGCCGTGAAGAGCCGGAATTCTCGTGGGAGCGCACCGACAAGGCTCAGGCGCTGCGTGCTGCGGCTGGGCTGTAAGGCCCGGCGTTCGCGATAGCGAACCCTGGATTTTGGGGCGGAGTTCATATCCGCGCCGCGGATGTGAACGTAGACCACAAGGCAGCAGCGCTGCGCGCCGCTGCCGGACTGTAGTGACTGTAGTAATACTGCTACGTGCAGTGGCGGAAAGAGCCTGATTGCAGTAAGTTCTCGGGCAGGCTCGAAAGATTGGATGAAGTTATTGTGCGATTGATCCGCAACGTCACTGCACTGCTTGCCGCGGCGGCATGCGCTCCTGCGCTTGCTGCTCCGGCAACTGCTGCCCAGCAGACCGAATGGTGCAAGCGGCTGACACCGCGACTCCCCGGCGTGAATGTCGCAACCTGCCAGAAAAGCGGGCTGCAGCCCACAGGCGCGTCGTCACGCAACGGTTTTCCCATCCTGATGCGTTCGATTCCAGCAGCGAAGACGGGTAAACAGGGTGAGCCTGTGCGCGTCCTCCTGTTGGGAGGCATCCATGGCGATGAGTTGACCGCGGCGGCTATCGTGTTCCAATGGATGCAGTGGTTACAGACGCCGGCGGCACAATCTTTTCACTGGCGCGTCGCGCCGGTCGTCAATCCTGACGGTCTGCTGGCGGCCAAGCCGCAGCGTGTGAACGCCAACGGCGTTGACCTGAACCGCAATTTCCCGACACCTGGATGGGAGCAGGATGCAAAGAGCTACTGGACCAAGACCACCGGTAGCGACCCTCGCCGGTTCCCCGGGCAGTCCCCGCTATCCGAGCCGGAAAGCCGCTGGCTCAATGCGGAAATGGAGCGTTTCAGGCCGCATGTGATCATTTCAGTACATGCGCCTTTCGGCGTGCTGGATTTCGACGGTCCTGCCAAGCCGCCGCGTCGATTCGGACGTCTGTATTACAGCCGCGTCGGCGTCTATCCTGGCTCGCTCGGCAACTACGGCGGTATGCACAAGAATGTCCCAGTGATCACCATCGAACTGCCAAATGCGCTTTCCATGCCGCCCAAGGATGAGGTTCAGCGCATCTGGAAGGACATGCTGGCATGGATCGAACGCAGCGTCCCGGCCGGGAAGGCCTCGCCAATCCAGCGCACGTCCAGCAAGGCACTGGTCGATCATTGAGCTATGTCGAATTTTTCGCATCTTCCTGGGTTATAATTTCCGGCTCCAAGGAGCGTTGCAGCACGGTTTTTCCATAACCGTGTCAGGCTTGGATGTCTTTTTCGCAACGGCGCTCACGTTACTTTTTTCTCTATTTTTAGAAAGGAGGGCGTGATGAGCGCCGTTATTTCGAACACCAATTCCCAACAGGACTTTTTCGTCGCCGATCTCAGCCTGGCCGATTGGGGCCGCAAGGAGATCAAGATTGCCGAAACGGAAATGCCCGGCCTGATGGCCATCCGTGAGGAATTTGCCGCTTCCCAGCCGCTCAAGGGCGCGCGCATCACCGGCTCCCTGCACATGACCATCCAGACCGCGGTGCTGATCCAGACGCTGGAAGCGCTGGGCGCCAAGGTCCGCTGGGCATCCTGCAACATCTACTCCACGCAAGATCATGCGGCCGCCGCGATCGCCGCCAACGGCACCCCGGTATTCGCATTCAAGGGCGAATCGCTGGATGAGTACTGGGACTTCACTCACCGCATCTTCGAATGGACGGACGGCGGTTATTCCAACATGATCCTCGACGACGGCGGCGATGCGACCCTGCTGCTGCATCTGGGTACCCGCGCCGAGAAGGATCCGAGCGTGCTGGCCAACCCGGACTCCGATGAAGCCGTCTGCCTGTTCAACTCGATCAAGAAGAAGCTGGCCGAGTCGCCAAACTGGTACTCGACCCGCCTCGCGCAGATCAAGGGCGTGACTGAAGAGACCACCACCGGCGTACACCGCCTGTACCAGATGCACAAGGAAGGCAAGCTGGCCTTCCCGGCAATCAACGTCAACGACTCTGTCACCAAGTCCAAGTTCGACAACCTCTACGGCTGTCGCGAATCGCTGGTGGACGGCATCAAGCGCGCGACCGACGTCATGGTCGCCGGCAAGATCGCAGTCGTGTGCGGCTACGGCGACGTGGGCAAAGGCTCGGCCCAGGCACTGCGCGCCCTGTCCGCGCAAGTGTGGGTCACCGAGATCGATCCGATCTGCGCGCTGCAGGCCGCAATGGAAGGCTATCGTGTCGTCACCATGGAATATGCTGCCGAGCACGGCGACATCTTCGTTACCGCAACCGGTAACTACCATGTGATCACGCATGAGCACATGAAGAAGATGAAAGACCAGGCGATCGTCTGCAACATCGGCCACTTCGACAACGAAATCGAAGTCGCCGCATTGCGCCAGTACACTTGGGAGAACATCAAGCCGCAGGTCGACCACGTCATTTTCCCGAACGGCAAGCGCATCATCCTGCTGGCCGAAGGCCGCCTGGTGAACCTCGGTTGCGGCACCGGCCATCCGTCCTATGTAATGAGCTCCTCCTTCGCCAACCAGACCATTGCGCAGATCGAGCTGTACACCAACACCGCCGCATATCCGGTCGGCGTGTACACGCTGCCCAAGCATCTGGACGAGAAGGTCGCGCGCCTGCAACTCAAGAAGCTGAACGCGCAGCTCACCGAATTGACGGCCGAGCAGGCTGCCTACATCGGCGTGAAGAAGGAAGGCCCGTACAAGGCCGACCACTATCGTTACTAAGACGGCACGGCTTCCGCGTATGCGGAGGCCGCGTCCCCACGAAGCAAGCTTGCAGGACCGGCTTCCGGTCCTGCGCCAAGGAAGGTTTGTCCAGGGAGGATAACCATGCGCCTGCTTGTTACCTGGCTGATCAACGCGGCTGCGCTCTTTGCACTGCCATACCTGATGCAGTCCGTCCGCGTCGAGAGCTTCGGGACAGCATTGATCGCGGCGCTGGTGTTGGGCCTGGTCAATGTGCTGATCCGCCCGGTCCTGGTGCTGCTGACCTTGCCGGTCACGGTGCTGACGCTCGGGCTGTTCATCTTCGTCATCAACGGACTGTTGTTCTGGCTGGTCGCCAATTTTGTCGGCGGCTTCCAGGTGGCGGGCTTCTGGTCGGCGATGATTGCAGCGATCCTCTACAGCCTGATTTCGTGGGCCTTGTCTGCCTTGATACTCAAGTAATCATGACCCAGAAAAATTTCAGTATCGAGTTTTTCCCGCCGAAGACACCGGAGGGCGTGGAAAAACTGCGCGCGACACGCGCGAAACTGGCCGAGCTCAAGCCGAAGTATTTTTCGGTGACCTTCGGCGCCGGCGGCTCGACGCAAAAGGGCACGCTTGAGACCGTCCTCGAGATCAAGCGTGAAGGACTGGATGCAGCACCGCACCTGTCCTGCATCGGCGGCACGCGCGAGAGCATCGGCGATATCCTCGACGAGTACAAATCGAACGGCATCCGCCGTGTGGTGGCACTGCGCGGCGACCTGCCGAGCGGCTATGGCGCGTCGGGCGAGTTCCGTTATGCGAACGAGCTGGTGGAATTCATCCGCGCCGAAACAGGCGACTGGTTCCATATCGAAGTCGCCGCCTATCCGGAAATGCATCCGCAGGCGAAGTCGCCTCAGGACGACCTGCAGAACTTCGTGCGCAAGGTGAAGGCTGGTGCCAATGCGGCGATCACGCAGTACTTCTACAACGCGGATGCCTATTTTCGCTTTGTCGATGAAGCCCGCAAGGCAGGCGTCAATGTGCCCATCGTGGCCGGCATCATGCCGATTACGAATTACTCGCAGCTGATGCGCTTCTCCGACATGTGCGGCGCAGAGATTCCGCGCTGGATCCGCCTGAAACTGGCGAGCTACGGGGATGACACGGAGTCAATCAAGGCATTTGGCCTGGATGTGGTGACCGGCTTGTGCGAGCGCCTGCTGGCCGGCGGCGTGCCGGGCATGCATTTTTACACTCTGAACCAGGCGGCAGCCACGACCGCTCTCTGGAAGCGGCTGAACCTCTCCGCCGGCTGATGGAATGGCAAGGAACGCCCGCTCCAGCAGCGGCGTTCCTCTTGCCTTCTCAGGCAGGCAATGTTTCCGTGATAACGAAATCCAGTGCTACGTCATGCGCGTCGGCCTCGAAGCGTGCGCGTGAGCAGTCATAAGCGATTCCCACCGTTGCCGGCCGCCCGGTGCATGCCAGGGTACGATCATAGAATCCGCCACCATACCCCAGGCGAAAGCGCTGTTCATTGAATCCCACGCAGGGTATGAGCAAGGCTTCCGGCCGCACTTCAATACCGGAGGCGGGAATCGCTACGCCGAATGAATCCTTTGTCATCGCATCGCCCGGCTTCCATTCGATGAAGCGCAGCGGTGCATTCTTGTCCACCACGACGGGTAGCGCAAGCCGTACGCGGCGAGCGGAAAGATCTGCATAACAGTTTCGCAAATCCGGCTCGCTCCTGATCGGCCAATACGCTCCCAGTACGCTGACTGGATGCGCATCGCACCACGCGAGGACATGCCGCGCGATGGCGGCATTCTTGGCCAGGCGAACTTCAGGAGGAATCGCCTGTCTGTTCGCAAGCAGCTCGCGCCGCAGGAGGGCTTTTTGTGCGGTATTTTCCGGCATAGTGTCGAGACGAAATTCTTGTTTCCGCATGCTATGCTACAAGACGTAGATTCAGTGTAATGAAGGTCTTATAGATGTTTCAAATAAAACGGATTGCAGCTATTGCACTTGCTGCCACTACGGTGCTGTTCGCACCTGCAGCATTGGCAAAGAAGCCTGCTGCCTTTGCCAGCGATGACGAAGTCTTCCTGGCACTGCGCGATGCATCGCGCAACGGCGATGCGCCCCGCGCGGCAGAACTGGCGTCCCGCCTTGGCAATTATGCCATTCCCTCCTATGTCGATTACTTCCGCCTGCGGCCGCGCATCCAGATGGCGGGCGAGCAGGAAATCCGCGATTACCTCGCCCGTTACGACGGCAGCGCGATCGCCGACCGCCTGCGCAACGACTGGCTGCTGGAACTCGGCAAGGCGCGTAACTGGACGCTGTTCGACGAGCAGTATCCGCAGTTCGTGCTCAACGACGACAACCAGGTCAAGTGCTATGCGCTGATGTCCAGGGCGCTCAAGGGCCAGAACGTGGCCGACGATGCACGCGTCGTGCTGGTCAACACGCAGAATTACGGCGAGGGCTGCGCGGCGCTGATCACGACCCTCGTGCAGACCAACCAGTTCACGACGGATGATGTGTGGGCCCATGTCCGCATGATTGCGGAATCGGGTTTTGCCCATACGCTCAGGCGCATCGCACCGGTCACCGAGGCGAGCGAGACCGCGCTGGTGCAGGCCTACGAGAAGCCGGATGCGGTACTTGCGCGCGGTCCGGGCAACAACCGCGCCTCGCACGAACTGTTCATCGTCGCGCTCGGCCGCAGCGCAAAGAGCGACCCTACCCGAGCCGTCAGCGCTCTGGTCAGGGCAGCGGAACAGTTGAGCGAACGCGAGCGTGAGCAGGCTTGGGCGCAGATTGCGCTACAGTCCTCCATGAAGCTCGCGCCCGACGCGATCGTCTACTGGCATCGCACCAACGGCGCACCGTTGTCGCCGGACGGCTACCAGTGGAAGGCGCGTGCCGCGCTGCGCGCGGGCGAGTGGAAGCTGGTGAAATCGACCATCGAAGCCATGCCCGCATCGCTCCGTAACGACCCGGCATGGATTTACTGGATGGG
Source organism: Noviherbaspirillum sp. (assembly GCA_035627275.1). Classification (GTDB taxonomy): domain Bacteria; phylum Pseudomonadota; class Gammaproteobacteria; order Burkholderiales; family Burkholderiaceae_D; genus Noviherbaspirillum. Next base: position 52,899 of record DASPMC010000096.1, on the reverse strand, counting down.
CCGTGCCCAGCGTGCCGAAGGCAACCAGGAAGCGGCAACGAAGCTGTTCAGCTCGATCGCCGACCAGACCCATTTCTACGGCCAGCTTGCCTTGGAGGAATTGGACCGCAAGGTCACCATTCCGCAAAAGGCGAAGCCAGTCACGCAGGAAGAGCTGGCACCGATGGTGGAGAACGCCGGCTTCAAGCGTGCGCTGAAATTCTTCGACCTGAACATGCGCTTCGAGGGCTATCGCGAGTGGAACTGGGAGCTGCGCAAGATGAACGAGCGCCAGCACCTCGCCGCCGCCGAATACGCGCGCCAGAAGAATGTGCTGGACCGGATGGTGAACACCTCCGACCGCACCAAGTCGGAGTTCGATTTCTCCCAGCGCTTCCCGACGCCATTCAAGGATGTGATGGTGGCGGCGACCGAAAGGCTCAGCCTTGACATGGCCTGGGTGTACGGGCTGATCCGGCAGGAGTCTCGCTTCATCATGAATGCACGCTCGCACGTCGGCGCATCCGGCCTGATGCAGCTGATGCCGGCCACCGCGCAGTTCGTCGCGCGCAAGATCGGCATGGGCAACTTCTCGCAGAGCCAGGTCAACGATATCGGCACCAACATCACGCTCGGCACCAATTACCTGAACATGGTGCTGCATGACCTCGAGGGATCGCAGGCGCTGGCGACCGCAGCCTACAACGCCGGCCCGGGCCGCCCGCGCGCATGGCGCTCCACGCTCACGCGCGCGGTCGAAGGCGCAATCTTTGCCGAGTCGATCCCGTTCTCCGAGACGCGCGACTATGTGAAGAAAGTGTTGTCCAACGCAACGTACTACGCTGCCCTGTTCGAGGACAAGCCGCAATCGCTGAAGGCGCGCCTGGGAACGGTCGCACCGAAAGGATTCGCGCCCAGCGACCTGCCTTGACCGGTACGAATCCCCCTCGCTTGATTGCAAAGCCACATCCCCGGATGTGGCTTTGTTGTTTTCAGCGGCTGCGATTGACTGAAATCCTGCTTTCAGGAAATTTCACGCGGGAGGCCAGGGGATGCGTTGAAGATGACTGGCTGCTGGAGTAAAAAGAATCTTGGAGGAGTATGCTCCATCATTCATCTGACCAGGAGGCAACATGGCATACCGCAATGTTTTGGTCATCGGCGGGACAGGATTCATCGGCAGCCACATCATTGCCAAGCTGGTGGATGCAGACTGCCGGGTGACTGTGCCGACACGCCGCGAGACGCACGCGACCCATCTGCTACTGTTACCGGACGTGGAACAAGTTGTCGAGGCAAACGTGCATGACGATACCGCGCTGGACAGCCTGATGCATGGCCAGGATGCGGTGATCAACCTCGTCGGCATCCTGCATGGCAAGGCCGGTCCGGCGGGTAGCCGCTACGGCAAGGAATTTTCCAAAGCGCACGTCGAATTGCCCAGGCGGATCGCCGAGGCATGTGCCAGGAACGGAATCAAGCGCCTCCTGCACATGAGTGCACTCGGTGCATCGCAGGATGCGCCTTCAATGTACCTGCGCTCCAAGGCGGACGGCGAGGCCGCTGCAATGTCCCGTCCGGAAGTGGCTACCACGATCTTCCGGCCGTCGGTCGTCTTCGGCGACAATGATCGATTCCTGAACCTGTTCGCTTCCCTGCAGCGGGTGCTGCCGTTCATGCTGTTGGCGGGCGCCGACGCGAAATTCCAGCCCGTCTATGTCGAGGACGTTGCCCGCGCTTTCGTCATCGCCTTGCAGGACAGGCGGGCGCCCGGCAAGACCTATGAACTGGCCGGGCCGAAGATCTACACCCTGCGCGAGCTGGTCAAGCTCGCCGGCGAGTATTCCGGCCATCGCCGTCCGGTGTTCGGCGTGCCCGACGCCTTCGCCCGGGTGCAGGCCTTCTTCATGGAGCATCTGCCCGGCGGCCCCTTGATGACCCGGGATAACCTCGACTCGATGAAGATGGACAACATCCGGCATAGCGCGCTGGCGGACGAACTAGGCATACGCTGGACGTCCCTCGAAGCCATCGCGCCGCACTATCTGCGGGGCCGGACGCATTACGGGGCTGCGGCTGCCTGAGCCGTTCGCTTCAACCGCCAAGCGCCGTGTGGCTTTGCCGGTTTGGCAAAGTCGCCCAAAAGCTTTATCCTCGAATCCCGCGCAGCAGCGCGGGCCGCGCGTATCTTCTTGTGCGGCAGAAAGCGCCCGGGGAACCTCTGCGGGAAAAACAACGACCAACGGACTGCAAGCATGCAAAGCACTGAACTCGACCCGACCCTTTCGCAAACCCTGAATGCCGCAGAAAAGGCCGGCCTGAAACTCGTCATCGGCAATAAAAACTATTCCTCCTGGTCCATGCGGCCGTGGGTGGCGATGATGGCTTTCGGGATCCCGTTCGAGGAAGTGCGCGTGTCGCTGGGCAAACCGGAGACCTCGTCGATGATCGCGCAGCATTCTTCCGCCGGGAAGGTGCCTGTGCTGGTTGCGGGCCAGACCACGGTCTGGGACTCGCTGGCGATTTGCGAGTACCTCGCCGAACAGTTCCCCGACAAGTGCCTGTGGCCGCACGACGTCGAGGCGCGCGCTATCGCGCGCTCGATCTGCGCCGAAATGCACTCCGGCTTTACCGGCCTGCGCACGGCCATGTTCATGAACATCCGCGCCAGCTTCCCCGGCAAGGGACGCACGCCGGAAGCGCAGGCCGACGTCGCCCGCATCTGCGAGATCTGGGAAGACTGCTTGGCGCGCTCCGGGCTGCACCAGTTCTTGTTTGGCGATTTCTCGATTGCGGATGCCTTCTACGCACCGGTCGTGATGCGCTTCCGCACCTACGCCGTGTGGCTGCCGCCGGTTTTACAGGCCTATGTCGACCGTGTCGCCGCGCACCCGGCTGTTGCGCAGTGGATCAATGAAGCCGTCAAGGAAACCGAACAGCTGGAGAAGTACGAAAGCTATCCCGACTGACATGAAGACCTACGTTGTCGGCGGCGCGGTCCGCGACGCCTTGCTTGGCCTGCCGGTGCAGGACCACGACCATGTGGTGGTCGGGGCCACGCCGGACGAGATGCTGGCGCGTGGCTTCCGGCCGGTGGGCAAGGACTTCCCGGTCTTCCTCCATCCGAAGACCAATGAAGAATACGCGCTGGCCCGTACCGAGCGGAAGACCGCACCCGGCTACAAGGGCTTCGTTTTCCATGCCGAGTCCGACGTCACTCTGGAGCAGGATCTTATCCGGCGGGACCTGACCATTAATGCGATGGCGCAGGCCGAGGATGGCAGCATTGTCGATCCCTTCTGCGGACAGCGCGACCTGCAGGCGCGGGTGTTCCGGCACGTGTCGGAGGCCTTCTCGGAAGATCCGGTGCGCATCCTGCGCGTTGCGCGTTTCGCCGCACGCTTCACCGAATTCAGCGTGGCACCCGAAACCAATGCATTGATGCGCAAGATGGTCGAGGCGGGAGAGGTCGATGCGCTCGTTCCCGAGCGCGTCTGGCAGGAGCTGTCGCGCGGGTTGATGGAAACGAAGCCGTCGCGCATGTTCGAGGTCTTGCGCAACTGCGGGGCGCTGGCGCGCATCCTGCCGGAGCTCGATGCGCTGTGGGGCGTGCCGCAACCGGAGAAGCATCACCCGGAAATCGACACCGGCGTACATGTGATGATGGTCGTCGATTACGCCGCCGGCCGCGGATTCGACTTGCCCATCCGTTGCGCCGCGCTGATGCACGACCTCGGTAAGGGCGTCACACCGCCGGAGGCGTGGCCGAAGCATCACAGGCACGAGGCGCACAGCGTTCGCCTGGTGGAACAGGTGTGCAAGCGCCTGAAGATTCCCAACGACTGCCGCGACCTTGCCGTGATGACCGCGCGCGAGCATGGCAATGTCGCTCGCGCCTTCGAGCTGCGTCCCGACACCATCGTCAAGCTGCTGGAACGCTGCGACGGCTTCCGCAAGCCGCAGCGCTTTCGCGACATGCTGCAGGCGTCCGAATGCGACCATCGCGGACGCGCCGGCTTCCAGGGCCAGCCGTTTCCGCAGCGGCCTTACCTGGAAGAGGCGCTGGCTGCTGCGCTCGCCGTGAATGCCGGCGAAGTGGCAAAGCAACACGCCGACCAGCCGAAACGCATCCCCGAAGCGGTGCACGCTGCCCGGGTGGCAGCTGTCACCGATATTGTTAATAGGGCAAGGGAGAGAGAATAAACATTCTGGCAGTGTTGTAAACCGTCAGGATGTGTTGCTTTACTGAAACTCTATTCGCAGGAATCTTGCTATCCTTTAAGGGTGGCATCTCCTACTTCCCTCCGCGTCCGCATTTGGTGGCGTTCCCTACCGTCAACGGCACATTTGCTGGCTGTTGCGCTGGCCTGTTGTCTTGCCGCCGAAAGTAAGGCCCAGCCGGTTGCCGGCCGCAAGCAGGGACTCGACGAGCCTATCCGTCCCCTGCCTGAACGCGTCGATGCCGATCCGGCCAAGGTCGCGCTGGGCAAACGCCTCTTCTTCGACACACGCTTCTCGCGCGACAACAAGGTCAGCTGTGCAAGCTGCCACGACTTCGCCAAGGGCGGGGCCGACGGCCGTGCCCGCTCCTCCGGGGTGGATGGCCGCACCAGCCCGATCAATTCCCCGACTGTCTTCAACACTGGTTTCAATTTCCGCCAGCTCTGGACCGGCAAGGCGGAATCGCTGGAAGACCAGGTCGACATGGCGATTGCCAATCCCAAGGTCTTTGATTCGACCTGGGATGGCATCCTCGCCAAGCTCGGCCGGGACGCCGCGCTGGCCCGCGAATTCAGGAGCGCCTATCCCGACGGGCTGACCCGCCGCAATGTCACCGATGCGCTAGTGACCTTCGAGCGCTCGCTGGTGACGCCGTCGCGCTTCGATGCCTACCTGCGCGGCGATGCCGGCGCGATCTCGGCCGAAGAGAAGCTCGGCTATGCCCGGTTCAAGAGCTACGGCTGCATCGCCTGCCACCAGGGCGTCAATGTCGGCGGCAACATGTTCCAGATGTTCGGCGTCATGCGGCCTTACTTCGGCAAGGACATCGCGGAGCAGGAGATGGACCTCGGGCGCTACCTGGTCACGCGCAATGAGAGTGACAGGTACGTGTTCAAGGTACCCAGCCTGCGCAATGTCGCGCTGACCGCGCCCTACTTCCACAACGGGTCCGCGCGCACGCTCGAGGAGGCGGTCGACGTGATGATCAAGTACCAGCTCGGCCGCACTGCGCCGCCGGAGGACAAGGCCCTTATCGTCAAGTTTCTCCATACCCTGACAGGCACCGTGCCGGCGCACGCGTTACAGGGAGCGGCGAAATGAAACCGCCGCGCGTGACGCTGCTTGGCCTGGGCTTCGCAGTGCTGCTGGCGATCTCGGGCTACCTGTACTACCAGACCCAGGCGATCAACGTCGACGTTCAGAATCAGCTCGTGCCCGCCTTGCGCGAGCTGAAGCAGCTCGACGCCGAGTGGAACACGAACATCCTGAAGGCACGCGTGGGGCTGCTCAACAACTATGATCCGGTCACGACGCCGCTGCCGCATGTGCGCCAACTGCGCGAGCGCCTGATCCGGGGCGTGAAGATGGCGCATGGCGGCGCGCTGGAAGAAGCCCTGTACGGCATGGAAATGGCCTTCGTCGAGAAGGAGGAACTGGTCGAGCAGTTCAAGTCGCAGAATGCGGTGCTGCGGAACTCGCTGCGCTACTTCCCGACCGCCGTCGAAGAATTCAAGGCATTACTGAAGGAGTATCGGCCCGGGAACGCGCTCCAGCCGGGCAGGACGGAAGCTGCTGCGGCGGCGGCAGACCGGCTGCTGACCGATATCCTCCGCTTCAACCTTATTCCGGAGAGGGAGCTCGGCGAGCGCATCAGTACCGCGATTGCCGGCTTGGACGGCTTGCGGAGCGCCCATCCGGACACCCTGCAGGAATCCTTCGAGCTGGTGACGCGGCATGCACAGGCGATCCTGCGCCAGCGGGGGGTGGAAGACGGGCTGATCGCCGGCATCGTCGCCACGCCAACCGCGGGAAGGATCGACGAGCTGAGCGCTGCACTGGATGCGGAGTTCCAGTCCAAGCTCCACGAAAAACAGACGTATCGCCTGTACCTGCTGGTGTATTCCGGCATCCTGCTCGCGCTGCTGACCTACGCCGCGTGGAGCCTGATGCACAGCTACAAGGTGATCGCTCGGGTCAACAAGAGCCTGCAGGCGGCCAATGAAACGCTGGAGCAGCGGGTCGCCGAACGCACCGCCGAACTCGCGCGCCAGTCGGCGCAGCTGGAGGAGCTGGCCACGCACGACATGCTCACCGGCCTCATCAACCGCCGCCACCTGATGACGCAGATCGAACAGGCACTGCTGCGTGCCGAGCGGCGGCACTGGGTCGTGGTGCTGATGTTCATCGACCTCGACGGCTTCAAGGCGATCAATGACAATTTCGGCCACGCTGCGGGCGACCGCACGCTGCTGGAAGTCGCCACCCGCCTGAAACGGCACCTGCGCAAGGAGGATGCATTCGCCCGCCTCGGCGGTGACGAGTTCGTCATTCTGATGAACGAAGTCGCCGTGCCGCATGGCGCTACCCGAGTCGCCGAGATCGTGTTGGAGGAGCTGGGTGGCCTGCGCGAGATCGATGGCCACCCCATCCAGCTTTCCGCCAGCATCGGCATTGCCTCGGTGTGCGGCGAAAACGGCGCCATGCCTTCACCCGAAACCCTGCTCAGCCGCGCAGATCATGCGATGTACCGCGCCAAGCAGCAGGGCAAGAACTGTTACCGCTTCGACGACGAGAGTGCCTGGCGGGCTGAAACGGTCGGGTAGTCGTGCGGACGGGCGTCTCCGAGGAGTCTTGTCGCACGACCGTTCGTCCCGCATTGTGCCGGCGATTTGCACTTTTTGAAATTTGTCTTTAAAAATCAACTAGTTGGTCGAGTGAAATTGCGGTACCATTGCCTACTGGAAATGGGGTGGGCTTGAGATTCGTATCCGGGCGCCCCCCGCGTTCATTACACCAAACGATGAGCGATTTGCGGGTCAGTTTAGGGGGCGCGTTCGGTCGAGAAGGGATGCAGTGCTAGGCGCGGCGCGCCGCTCAGGCTGGGTGCCTGCGCAAGCGCCGCAACACCGCAATGCGTCCCTTCTCGGGGCTGCGCGCCCCCCTAAACTGACCCGCAAATCGCTCTAGGGCCGATCAATTCCACCGAGGAAAACTCGATATGCGCACCAACGCTTTGCATGTACAGCATTCCGTCCATGAAGATGAAGGGACGCAGGCCTCGCCGGAGCATTCGGTAGACGTAGCCGACCTGCTGGTCGCTTACATGGAGCAGATTGGTGTCGAATACGTGTTCGGTGTCCCTGGCGGTGCGATCGAGCCGCTGTATAACGCCCTTGCCAGGAGCGAGCGCCGCGGTGGCATCCGCCACATCCTGGCGCGCCACGAAGCCGGCGCTGCCTTCATGGCCGACGGCTATGCGCGCGAAACCGGCAACATCGGCGTCTGCTGTTCCACCTCCGGGCCCGGTGCGACCAACCTGATTACCGGCGTTGCCGGCGCCTACGACAACAATATCCCGATGCTCGTCATTACCGGCCAGCCCGCGCTGCCGGCATTCGGCAAGCATCCGCTGCAGGAATCGGCCTGCACCGGCGTCAACGTGCTCGGCATGTTCCGGCACTGCACCCGCTATAACTCGCTGATTTCGCATCCCAAGCAACTGGAGCCCAAGCTCATCGCCGCGCTTCAGCGCGCCACACGCGCGCCGCGCGGTCCTGTGCACCTGACGGTTCCTGTCGACGTGTTCCGCAGCAAGAGCGCGCTCGCCACGCCGTCGTACGACCTGCGCCAGTTGCTGGCGCCGTCGTCGATGATTGACGACGATGCAGTCGACACGCTGTATCAAATGCTCAGCGAGGCGAAGAAGGTCGTCCTCCTGATCGGCGGCTGGTGCGGCGAAGCAGTCGGATCGATCCTGCAGTTCGCAGCGCTGAAGGGCGCGACCTTTGTGACGACGCCCGACGGCAAGGGGCTGGTCAGCCCGCATCATCCCTTGTTCCGCGGTGTGTTCGGCTTCGGCGGCCATGTGTCGGCCGACGCCGCGCTGCGCGACGAATCGGTCGACCTGATCCTCGCGGTCGGCGCCAGCATGGGGGAATGGAACAGCGGCGGCTGGAGCGACAGCCTGCTCAACGAGCGGCTGGTGCACATTGACGAATCGGAAGACAACCTTTCGCGCACGCCGATGGCACGCCTGCATGTGCGCGGTCGCATCCTGTCGGTGTTCAACCGGCTGGTCGAGCGCATGCATGACGAAGAAAAACACGCCGCCTACGAAGCCGAGCGCACGCGCGTCTCGGGCGAAATCAAGACGCGCGTCTCCGACCCGGACCGCATGTTGTCCGACATGGACAAGTACCTCAGCGACGCGGCACCGATCAAGCCGCAACGCCTGATGCGCGAACTTGGCCTGCTGTTCCCGCCGACCACGCGCTTCCTCGCCGATACCGGCAACAGCGTGTCCTGGTCTACCCATTACCTGCATCCACGTGACCGTCGCGTCGGCGAGCGCCGGCTGACCGGCGGCGAGCGCAAGCGCTCGGCCGGACGCCGCCGCACTCCCGGCGGCTGGCTGCGCGTGACGATGAATTTCGCGCCGATGGGCTGGGCGATCGGCGGCGCGATCGGGACGGCTGCGGCGAATCCGGATGTGCCGGTGGTCTGCATTACCGGCGACGGCAGCCTGCTGATGAACGGACAGGAAATCTCGGTGGCGGTGGCGGAGAGGCAGACGATCATTTTCGTCGTGCTCAACGACCGGGCGCTGGGGATGGTCAAGCACGGTCAGCGATTGGCCAAGGCGGAGCAGATCGGATGCGAACTGCCACCGACGGATTTTGCGATGCTGGGACGAGCATTGGGGGCGGATGCCTATACGATCCACTCGCCGGAAGACATTGCGAAACTGGATATCGAGGCGATGTGTGCGCGCAAGGGGCCGACAGTTCTGGATGTGCATATCGACCCGGAAGAGGTGCCGCCGATGAATGTGCGGATGCGGGTGTTGGCCAACGCATTGTGAGAGATGGCAGGGTAACCGTTTCGGGACCAAATAGCGAAACCATGTCATTCATATGCATCAAAATCCAAGGGAAGTTCGATGAGCGACGACTTTAGCCAAGTGATACATAGTCACATATGGAAAGAAGAGCCTGAAACAGATAATCCGTTTGCTGCTTCCAAATGTCTTTGTCATGGGTATGACGTCTATGGCGATGTGATGGGCAAAGCAAGCTATGTGCAGTATCTGTACCTCTTATTCAAGGGCGATCGCCCATCGAAAGAGGCTGCAGCAGCGTTAGAGATGATTGCGATCGCACTGGCAAATCCCGGACCCAGGGATCCATCGGTTCATGCTGCAATGGCAGCCGGCGTAGGTGGCTCACCTGCGGCGACTGCATTAATGTCGGCTCTCGCCGCAAGCGCCGGTTCCCACGGCGGAGCCCGCGAAGTCTTGCTCGCAATGGATTTGTGGCGTGAATGTGGGATGAATCTTGTTGCATGGAAAGAGCGGCTGGCATTGCCGGAGCCGCCATCGCGGCCGCTATTCTGGCCGCAAATTGACCACGCGCCGGGTTTTGACCCTCATGGTGCGAGTTGTGCTACTCCCGTACGTCAGACCTTGTCAGCACTTGCCGGCGTGTTGGGTGACGGGAGGGTCATGTGGCTTGAGAAATCGCGCACCGAACTCGAGGCAAGCGCGGGACACCCGCTTGCGATGGCCGGGGTAGTTGCTGCCGCATTTGCTGATCTTGGGTTTTCGCCGCAGGAGGCAGAAATGCTCACCTTGCTCATGCGCCTTCCCGGGGCTGCGGCGCACGCGCTGGAACAATGGCAGCGCGGTTTCAGGCAGTTTCCGTTCTTTTCGCTGGAGCTGGAGAACGATCCGGGACCAGTAGCACAAAAGGAGCAGGCATGAGCGGACCAGATACACTGAAAGCCTACGAAGGGCCGATGCGCACCAAGGTTGGTGCTTGTTTCCCCGGTGAGCGCACGGTCTTTCGCGGCTATGACCTGCATCACGAGTTCAGGGATGCGGAGTGGATCGATTTGTACGTTTTCAGTATTACGGGGCGCCGACTGACTCCTGCCCAACTCGACGTCTTGCAAGGCGTATGGGTTTATACGAGCTATCCCGATCCGCGTCTTTGGAATAATCGTGTTGCCGCAATGGCGGGGGCAGCGCGGGGAACTGGCGCTCAAGCTTTGGGGGCAGCGGTTGCTGCGTCTGAAGCGGCAATTTATGGCAGGCAGCCTGAAATATCGGTTGCTGATTTCCTGACGCGCGCGCTCAAGCGCACGCAAGCGGGCGACAAGCTGGAGGACGTCATTCGTGACGAATTGAAGCGGCACAAGCGCTTGCTGGGGTACGGTCGACCGGTAGCAACGCTGGACGTTGATGAGCGAATTCCAGTCACCTTGGATCTGATGAAGCGTCAAGGAATCGAAGTTGGTCCGCACCTGAAACTGGCGTTCGAAGTCGAAAGCGTTCTGTCTGCCGTAGCCGGGCGTGCACTGCCGATGACGTATTCAGCAATGGTTGTCGCGATCCCGCTTGATATGGGCTTTTCGCCCCTGGAGTGCTATCTGTACATGCAGCCATGTTTCATCGCGGGCATGATTCCTTGCTACCTGGAGGCGTTGGAGAGACCTCCCGGTGCGACCTTCGTGTTGCGTTGCGATAGGCTGCAGTACGAGGGGCCGGAACAGCGCCGTTGGGAGTAGGCATCCGGCACGTCTCCAGATAACCACTGTTGTGTTCCTTATAGGTAATATCCGTGGTATAACGATGACCTCGTCCTATAAAACCTTCAGCTTGGGAGAGGCGGCCAATGGACCTGACAATAAGAAGCGCAAAAAGGCTCGCATCCGCAGTTGCCTTTGCGTACGCAGGACTCGCCAATGCCCAATCGGTTGAAGAAGATGACCTTGCACTGGTCTACGGCGACAAGTCCTCCATCAGCATCGCGACAGGTAGTCGCCAATCGTTGGCCCGGGCACCTGCAGTAGCGTCGGTTATTACCGCTGAAGACATCAAGGCCATGGGCGCTACCGACCTCGATCAGGTTCTGGAAAGCGTTCCCGGGCTTCATGTCTCGTACTGGTCTGCACCGCTCAATCCCATTTACAGCTTCCGCGGCATTCATACGGGCTACAACCCGCAGGTGCTGATGTTGGTGAACGGGATTCCGATCACGAATGTCTTCCTTGGCGATCGATCCCGGATGTGGGGAGGCATGCCGCTGGAAAATGTCGCGCGTGTTGAAGTGATCCGGGGACCGGGTTCCGCGCTTTATGGCGCCGACGCGTTTTCAGGTGTGATCAACGTAATCACGAAAACTGCCGCCGACATCAATGGAACCGAATACGGTGCACGCATCGGCAGCTTCGACTCCCGCGATGCCTGGATCCAGCACGGAGGTAATCTCGGCCCAATCGCAGCATCCTTTTATCTCGGTGCTGGAAGGACAGACGGGCACAAGGGGATTATTCAGCAGGATTTCCAGACCACCCTCGATTCATTGTTCGGGACAAGAGCTTCGCTTGCGCCTGGCCGTATCAACGCGGTGCGCAGGACGCTCGATGCCCGCACCGACCTGTCCTATGAAGAGTGGCGTTTTCGGGCGGCTTATCAGCAGCGCGAAATGGGAATCGGCGCGGGGCTGGCCGATAGTCTCGATCCCTCGGGGCGAGCACCGTCCAGCAGGCTTTATCTTGACCTGACATACGAGAAGGCGAATTGGGCTCCCAATTGGGATGTATCCGCTGTCGTCGGATACTACGATGTCAAGGACAAGCCCGGTGATCCGGCATTTATGCTCTTCCCTCCGGGGGCTTTCGGTGGGGCGTTTCCGACCGGGGTAATCGGCAATCCGGGGCATTCGGAAAACCATACTCATGCGAGCATTTCGGCGTTCTATACCGGCTTCGATAACCATCGCCTCCGCTTCGGCGCAGGGGCGCGCGTCGAGGACATGTATGACACCAGTGAGCTGAAGAACTTCAATCTTGTCGCGATCCCCGGAATCGGACCGGTTTTTGTTCCGCTGCCGGGACTGGTCAACGATCCGGCGCTCATCTTCATCCAGCCACACAAACGGCATCTGAAGTACGCGTTTGTGCAAGACGAATGGACTCTGCGAAAAGACTGGACGCTTACCGCGGGTGTTCGACATGACCGCTATTCCGATTTCGGCGGGACGACCAATCCACGTCTGGCGTTGGTATGGGACGCGGCGTATAACGTCGTTGTAAAGGCTATGCACGGGCGCGCATTCCGTGCGCCATCTTTCGCCGAGCAATACAACATCAACAACCCGGTATCGATCGGCAATCCGAACCTGCAGCCTGAAACCATCGCCACAAACGAACTCGCATTCTCCTGGCATCCGTTGACGAACCTGCAGACGAATCTGAGCCTGTTTCGTTACAGCATGAACGACATCATCCGGTTCGTACCGAACGCGGATCCCACAACCGGTGCAACCGCGCAAAACACTGGCGGCCAGAAGGGGCGGGGGCTGGAATTGGAGACGACATGGGACCCGACCCGGACCTTGCGGCTGGTCGGCAGTGTATCGCTGCAGCGCTCTACGGACCGGGCAACTGGCCAGGATGCTGGTTTGGCTCCGCGAAAAAGGTTCTTTGGGCGAGCTGACTGGCGTTTTGAACCATTGTGGCAATTGGGGGCAACCGTCAATCATGTGGCGGACCGCAAGCGGCAGCAAGGGGATGCGAGACCGCCAATCGCAGACTACACAACCGTCGACTTGACCCTGCATCGAGAAAAGTTTGCAGGCAACTGGGACTTGAGGGCGACCGTGCTGAACCTTTTTAATCGGGATGCCAGGGAGCCGACTTTCGCGCCGGGTAATATTCCATTCGACTTGCCTTTGCCTGGGCGCGCGTTCTACATCCAGTTTCAGCACAGGCTCTGATCATGTTCCCAGAAACGGCGGCAGCGGGTTGATCTGCAACCGTATTTTTACCCTGTAGCGCTCGAGCAATCCCTTGCTCCGGGCGCGATTCCGAACGACTGCTGCGGACGCCGTGTGTGTTTTCGCGGCAGTTTGCCTACAAGATGTGTCCGTTGATGATGAGTTGAGCGAAATCCGAGATCGGTGCTGCTGATTCCTGCAGTCCCAGTTCAGTTATATCAACGGCCTGCCATAAAGATTTTTCCATTAGAGGAACGCCTTAATTGGCAAAGAGTGTTCCGTCGATGACACAGTGCGGAAAATTGTTGTCAATCTCGCCAGCAAATTAGTCGTTTCGTTTCTCGCGGGCAGTTTTTCTGAGATATCCTCTGTTAAATTGGCTGAACTGTTTGTCCTTCAAATTAGATGGCGGAAAAAAACTCGATATGCGGCAGGCTTGGACCGCGCGCCCGCACCATGCGGCGCGCGTTCGGCCTTTCGCTTGCATTCGTCGCCACAGCCGCGTGGGCGGAGCCGTCCGTCCGGCAATCCATCATCGCCTTTACCGATCCGCACTTCCAGAGCAACCTGAGGTACAACCCGTTCGAATTCCGTAGTGACCTGAACGCGGTGCGCTACGACTTTAGCCCGATCAGCCTGGCGGAAGCGAGCGATCCGGCAAAAAAGTTCGATGCGCAGGCAGCCGGCGCGATGGCCGTCGTCTATCCGGATATCGGCGAGCCCTATCGCAGCGTGTTTGCCAAGATCATCGAAGGCATCGAGGATGGTGCTCGCACCGCCGTGCGCACTTACCCCATCAACCCCAACCAGGATCCAGCCGATCTCAACGGTTTGCTCAAAAAGAATGGCACCAAGGTCGTCATTGCGCTCGGCCGTCAGGGGTTGAAAGCGACTTCGGCACTCGACCGCGATATCCCGGTCGTGGTCGGTGGTGTGCTCGCGATTCCCGAGTCGGAAAACCGCAGCCTGATGGGCATCAGCCTGACCCCGGATCCGGCCTTGCTGTTCACGCGCCTGAAGAGCCTGCTTCCTGGCGTAAAGCGGGTGATCGTCGTCTACAACCCCCAGCACAATGAGTGGCTGATCAAGATTGCACGCGACGCTGCGAAGTCGCACGGGCTGGAGTTGCTGGCCTACGAGGCGCGCGATCTTGGCACCGCCGCGCGTGCTTATGAAGCGGCGTTCGCCGGCAGCGATGGACGCCGGGATGCGGTGTGGCTGCCGCAGGATGTGACGACAGTGGATGAAAACACCATCCTGCCGCTGGTGCTGAAGGAATCCTGGAACCGCAACGTCCCGGTTTTCTCCAGCAGCTTCCTGCATGTGAAGAAGGGTGCGCTGTTCGCCCTCTATCCGAACAATCTCGAACTCGGCCGTACCCTGGCCAGTTCTGCGCTCGCCGTCATGTCCGGCGATGCGCGCCGCCGCGGCGTACTACCGCTGCGTGAAGTGCAGACCGCGGTGAACCTGCGGACTGCCAGCCACATCGGTCTGACTATAGGCTATCAGCAACAACGGAGTTTCGATTTCATATTCCCGGAGCCCTGATGTTTAGAGCAACGAAGAAGAAGAACAACCAACATCCAGCGTACGGAAGCCCATTCCGGCGTTCGCCGCAGCGAATGATCGCGCTGGTTTTCGAATTTTGATATCGGCATGATGTTTCGTAATTTTTTGAGCCGTACAGGCTTCCGCCGCCAGCTGACGGTCGTGGTCAGCGCGGCCATTCTCGGCCTGGCGCTGTTTTCTTCGCTGATGAACTCCTGGGAAGCAAGCCGCCGCATGGAGGGCTACCTGGTCGAGCAGGGGCAGCGCATTACCGAGAACCTCGCGCTGCAAAGTGTGCTCGCGCTCCTGTACCACTCGCCCGACAACGTGCGCGAAGGCGTCAACACGACGCTGGCCTTTCCTGATGTGCTGCAGGTGCAGATCACCGACGCCGCGCAGCGGGTTCTGCTGTTCCAGGCCAAGCCGGGCAGCGAGGCGCCGCCGGGCAAGCCATCGTCGTCCGAGCAGGTGACGCGCGCGACCCTCGTGCAGGAGACCAATGGCGAGTGGCATTTCAAGGCGCCGGTATTCGGCGGGCAGGGTGAAAACTCGCCCTTCGAATTTCAGGAGCGTCAGCAGCAACTGCTCGGCTATGTGCATGTCGTTGTCGGCAAGGGTACGCACAACCGCCTGGTCGCATCCCTGCTGATTGGCAACCTCGCGATCACGCTGTCCTTCGCGGCTGTCCTGCTTGGCATCATGCGCTTGCTGGCGCGCCATATGATCCGGCCCCTGAATGCGCTGTCCAAGCTGATGGGCCGCGCGGAAGCCGGCGAGTCCGGCATGCGTGCGGTGCCAACCGGCCCGCGAGACATCGTGGAGATGGCGCATGCGTTCAACAAGATGATGGACGTGCTGGAAGAGCGCGAGGCCGAACTCAAGCAATCCCGCGACGAGGCGCTGCACACCGCGCTGATGAAGACCCAGTTCGCCGCTACCGTCAGCCATGAAGTCCGTACGCCGCTCAATGGGGTGGTCGGCATGCTGGACATGCTCAAGGAAATGCGCCTGACCAAGCGCCAGCAGGAGTGTGTCGACGTGGCGTGGAATTCGTCGCGTGCGCTGATCGAGCTGATCAATGACATCCTCGATTTCTCCAAGATGGAAGCCGGCAAGCTGGAGCTGGAGGAGCTCGAGTTCGACCTGCGCAAGCTGGTCGAGGAAGTGATCGAGCTGCTCGCCAAGCAGGCGCAGCAAAAAGGGCTGGAGATCGGCTACCTGATCGCGCCCGAGGTGCCCGAACGCATACGTGGCGATTCGCTGCGCCTGCGCCAGGTATTGCTTAACCTCATCGGTAACGCAGTGAAGTTCACTGAGCACGGCGAGGTGACCGTCCGAATTTCGGCAACGGATTCTTCCGGTGCCGAGTTCGGCCTGCGCTTCGATGTCACCGATACCGGCATCGGCATGAGCCAGGACGCCGTCAAGCACATATTCGAATCCTTCGCGCAAGCCGACCGTTCTACTACGCGCAAGTATGGCGGCACCGGCCTTGGCCTGGCCATCTGCAAGCAGCTGGTGGTGCTGATGAAGGGCGAGATTGGCGTCTCCAGCGAGTTGGGCAAGGGCAGCAATTTCTGGTTCTCGGTCCGTTGCAAGGCGGCCGAGCAGACACAGGCGTCCATCGACGGCCGGGCGCTGAATGGATTGCGTGTGCTGGTGGTTGACGACAGCGAGATCATCCGTTCCTTCATCGTCGAGAACCTGTTCCGTGCCGGCGCCTACTGCCGTGCTGTCCATACCGGTGCCACGGCGCTGGTGGAACTGGCGCGTGCGGACGAATCGCGCGCGCCCTTCGACCTGGTCATCATGGACGTGGATACCGTGGATGAGCGTGGCAGCGACCTCGTGCGCCGCATCCGCATCGATCTCGCCGCGTCAACGCCGCGCATTCTCGTGCTGGATCGCTACGCGACGCCGATGGGCAGCAGCTCGCTCGGCGCCGACCTTTACCTGGGCAAGCCGCTTCGGCTGGATCGTCTGATGGAAGCCGTGCGCCGGCTGATGCCCGGCGAGCAGGTCACCGCCGCGGCTGCATTTGCAGCTGCGCCGCCGGTGGGCATCCAGCATGTTGCCAAGGAATACCGTGTGCTGGTGGCGGAAGACAACCGCACCAACCAGATGGTCGCTGCCGGCATGCTGGCGATGAACGGCTGTGAATGCGAGTTCGCAGCCAATGGGCGCGAGGCGGTCGAGATCGCCCGCCGCAGTCGCTTCGACCTGATCCTCATGGACTGCAGCATGCCCGAAATGGACGGCTACGAAGCGACTGCGCACATCCGCAACTTCGAGGAGCCCCTTGGCCGCCGCACGCCGATCGTCGCGATGACTGCCAATACCCAGCAGGGCGATGCCGAGAAATGCCTTGCCGCCGGCATGGACGACTACCTCGCCAAGCCGATCACCCTGGTGGAACTGCGGCACAAGCTCGAGCGCTGGCTCGCGCGTGCGGAGCCGACTGGCCGGGCGCTGCTGCCGGACGTCAGCGCGCACGAGGTGGACGGCAGCCCGCTCGACCACGATGCGTTCGACAAGCTGCGCGAGATCCTCGGCCCGGCGCTGCAACAGACCGTGGCTCCCTTCCTGGAAGACACTCCGGGTTACCTGAACCAGCTTGAGCAGGCGATCCAGGACGGCGATGCCGACACGGCACGTGCGATGGCGCACTCGATCAAGGGCAGCAGCGGCAACTTAGGGGCTGCCACGCTGGCGCAATTGGCCAAGGAAGCGGAAGAACTGGCGATCGAACACCGCGTCGCCGAGATCCAGCCGATGCTCGGCCGCTTGCGCCAAGCCTTCGAATCGGTGGCAGTGGTGCTGGGCAGCGAGGTCTTCATCGAAGACCGGCTGAGCATCCGCCAAGGCGAGGAAATCGCGCAGGTGCTGGTCGTGGACGACGACCGCAGCACGCGCAGTTCCCTGCGCCATACCCTGCAGCGCGACGGCTTCCGCGTGGAAGAGGCGGCCGACGGAGCGCAGGCCTTGCAGATGCTCAAGCGCATGCAGCCGGACGTGATCCTGATGGATGCGGTAATGCCGGTGATGGACGGATTCACTGCCTGTGCCCGGGTACAGGAGCTGCCCAATGGACGCTCGATCCCGGTGCTGATGATTACCGCGCTGGAAGACAATACCTCGGTCGAGCGCGCGTTCGCCGCCGGCGCCAGCGATTACATTCCCAAGCCGATCCACTTCGCGGTGCTGTCGCAGCGCGTGCGGCGCATCATCGAAGCGAATCAGGCGGAAAAACGCATCCGCCATCTGGCATACAACGACTTGCTGACCGGACTTCCCAACCGGGCGCTGTTCATGGACCAGCTCGGCCGCCGGATCGAACAGGCACGAGTGGCCGGTGAGGCGGTTGCGGTGCTGTTCCTCGACCTGGACCGCTTCAAGAACGTCAACGACACGCTCGGCCACGACGTGGGCGACCGCCTGCTGGTTGCGGTGGCGCAGCGCATCCGCCGCAGCGTGCGCAACGCAGACTGCGTGGCCCGCTTGGGCGGCGACGAATTCACCGTCGTGCTGGCGGAAGTGGCCGGACCGAACGCCGCAGTCACCGCCGCACAGAATATCTGCCGCGCGCTGGCAACGCCATTCCAGATCGACGGCCACGACATCTTCGTCACGACCAGCGTGGGCATCTCGATGTACCCGCACGACGCGACCGACGTCGGCACGCTGCTCAAGCATGCCGATACTGCGATGTACCGTGCCAAGAAGACCAACACCGGCTTCCAGTTCTTCGAAGCATCGATGGAGCATTCGATCTCCGAGCACGTGCGCATGGAGAACGACCTGCGCCGCGCGCTTGAGCGCAACGAGCTCGAGGTCTACTTCCAGCCGCAGGCACGTGTCAACGATGGCAAGGTGGTTGGTGCCGAAGCGCTGGTGCGCTGGCGCCATCCGACGCGCGGCATGGTGTCGCCCGCCGAGTTCATTCCGCTGGCGGAAGAGACCGGCCTGATCAACCCGGTCGGCGAATGGGTGCTGCGCACGGCATGCGCCCAAGTGCAGAACTGGATCAAGGCCGGCCTGCCGACCATCCGTATCGCAGTCAACCTGTCGGTCAAGCAATTGCTTAAGAAGGATTTCGCCGCGACCGTCGAACAGGCGCTGGCGGATACCGGTCTCGCGCCCAGCCTGCTGGAGCTGGAGATCACCGAAAGCACCTTGATGGAGAACGCGCAGGATACGCTGGAGGCGCTGCACCGCTTGCGCGGCCTCGGTCTACGCCTGTCCATCGATGATTTCGGAACGGGTTATTCGTCGTTGTCCTACCTGAAGCGCTTCCCGGTCGATATCATCAAGATCGACCGCTCCTTCGTGCGCGACGTGCCGCACGACGCCGACGATGCCTCGATCGTTACCGGCATCATCGCGCTGGCGCACAGCCTGCGCCTCGATGTCGTGGCAGAGGGCGTGGAAACGGAATCGCAATTGCGTTTCCTTGGCGAGCAGTCCTGCGACCTGTTACAGGGATATTTCCTGAGTCCGCCGGTGCCTGCGGAGCAGTTTGCGCGCGACATCCTGTCGAAGGCTAATCCGCGCTGGGAAGGAAGGATGAAGACCCTGCCGGGACTCGGCTGACGCGGGCGGGGAGCAATCCTGTCGCCTGGCATGATGCGGCGACAGGATGCAATTCTGAAAGTCAGCGCACGAACTTGCCGTTCTTGCCGATCATGGTCAGCTCGACGAAATCGCTGCCCGTGTGGTCATTCGGGCCGTAGGTCACCATCAGGCCGCCGAAGTCGACGCGCTGCATCGACTCCAGCGCGCGGATGAAACCGGCACGCGTCAGCTTTGGCCCGGCGCGGCGCAGCGCCTCTACCAGCACCTTGGCATTCACGAAGCCTTCCATTGCCGCATAAGAGACGGTCACCTTCGACTCCTTTGCGACGCCTGCAAATTCCTGACCCAAGGGCGTCGACAGGAGATGCGGCGCCGGCGTGATCTGCGACACGATGACGCCGAAGCCGGCGGCGCCGAGGTCTTGCACAAAGGCCTGGGAAGAGTTGTTCGACATGGTCATGATCTGCATCTTCCCGCCTTGCGCGCGAATCGCCTTGATCACTTCCGCCGTGTTCTTGGCGGAGCTGACGATCACTAGTGCCGTCGGATCGGCCTTGATGATCTCGTCTGCTGTCGCTTTGTAATCGGGGTTCACCCGGGCGAAGGCGGTGACGGACACCGGCTTGAGCTTGCGCGCCTCCATCGCCTTCATGAAGCCCTCGAGGCCGTCCTGACCGAAGGCATCGTCGACATGCAGGATGCTGATGCGGTTGATGCCGATTGTGGTGAAGTGTTCGATCGCCTTGGCGACTTCGTCCTGGTACTTCGCGCGGATGTTGAACAGCAGGCGGTTCACCGGAGCATGGAACCCCTTCGCACCAGTACTGGGCGCAAGCAGGGGAACATTGTGCATTTCCAGAAGCGGGAGGATGCCTTGCGTGTGCGGCGTACCTCGACCCTGGAACAGCGCAAATACACGCTCCTTCTTGATCAAGGTTTCCGCATTGGCCAGCGTCAGGGTGGGATCGAACTTGTCGTCGAGGACACGCAAAACGATCTTGCGTCCGTGTACACCGCCGTTCTTGTTGACCTGGTTGATATAGGCCAGCGCGCCTTCGTTCATTTCCTTGACCGGCCCGGCAACGGTGCCGGTCACGCCGACGGTCTGGCCGATAAGGATCGTGCTGTCCGTCACGCCATCTTCCGCAGATGCTGAAAATGCTGTGCCACTGAGCAATAATGCGGTAAGGAATTTGGAAGTCGCGCCCATCTTGTCGTCCTTGTAATAGGAGGGGGAAGGCCATTGTTGTGCGTTGCCCATGGGGCAGCAATTGTGGGTTTTACGTAACAGGCAAGGCGAACATCTCGCGAAGTTGCATTGATGTGCATCAACGGCGTCGAATATCTTGAACGCGCTGGCTTGCAAGGTCAGGAGATCGCATAAAATGGCATTGTGCGTCGCACAAAAACTCGCTATCGAGAAGAATGCGGAGAGGAGTGCGCTATGAAATCAAATGAACTCGGGGGCCTTACGTCTCCTACCGATACAAACACTGAAAACGCCGGGCAGCCTGCCGGCGAGAAGCCGAGCGTGCGCGTCAAGGAATTGTCCGAACGCGACCGCCGCCGCTTGCTGGACCATTTCCTGGAACTGGACGACAGCGACCGGCTGCTGCGTTTCGGCATGGTGTTGCCGGACGACCTGATCACGCGTTACGTGCAGACACTGGATTTTTCGCGCGACACGGTATTCGGCGTCTACGACGACAACTTGGCGTTGGTCGGCGTCGGCCATCTCGCGTTCTCGCCGAGAGAGACGAACCCGGTGCTGAGCGACGCGACGCTGAAGGCGCAGATCGCAGAATTTGGGGTGTCCGTCTCGGCATCCGCACGCGGCAGGGGAGTCGGTTCCAAGCTCTTCGAGCGCGCGGCGATCCATTGTCGCAACGAGGATGTGGACACGCTGTACATGCACTGCCTGTCCTCGAACCAGACCATGATCCACATCGCGAAGAAGGCGGGGATGGAAATCCACCGGGATTACGGCGAGGCCGACGCCTATCTCAAGCTCACGCCAGCCAATCCGGGCAGCATGCTGGCCGAGGCCGTCGAGGAACAGTTCGCCAGCCTGGACTACACGCTCAAGGCGAATACCAAAGCCGCGATGAAGTGGTGGCGCAAGCTGCCGGGCGTAAAGGGGAAGTAGAGGGTGTTCTGAGCTAGGGAAGGGGGCGCGCAGCCTCGAGAACCGGCCGAATGCAAGGCGCAGCGACGCGTCCGTGGTGGTTCCACGGCAAGGAGCTGCAACACGGCAAGCGGCCCGTTATCGGGGCTGCCCGCAGGGTTCGATCGAGAAGGGGCGCACCGCACCACCACACTGCATCCCTTCTCGACCGAACGCGCCCCCTTCCCTAGCTCAGAACACCCTCTCGCCCGCTCCTGACTGCCGGTGCCGTTTGCCGGCAGTCAGGCCTGTTTTATCGCTCAGACCAGCGGCAGCGCCGTCGTATCCTTGATGCGCTGCAACGCAAAACTCGATTTCACATCCAGCACCGCCGGATGCTTGAGCAGGGTCTCCATCATGAACTGCGAGAAATGCTCCATGTCTTCCACGTGCACCCGCAGCAGGTAATCCATTTCCCCCGTCATCGCATAGCAGGCGACTACCTCCGGCCAGTTTTCGACCGAAGCGGCGAAATCGGCGCGCGGCGAGCGTGAGCCGCCGGCCGGCGAATCGCTGTGTTTCTCCAGCCGCACATTGACATAGGCCAGCAGGCCCAGCCCGATCTTGTCCGGATCGAGCAGCGCCACGTACTGGCGGATCACACCCGATTCCTCCAGGTTACGGATGCGGCGCAGGCAGGGGGAGGGGGACAGGTTCACCTTCTCCGCGACTTCCTGGTTCGTCAGGCGTCCGTTCGCCTGCAGGATCGAGAGAATCTTGAGGTCGGTTTTGTCCAGGTTGATTTTTGACATGGATCACCAAATTCAAAAAATGTTTAGCAATATTATTGCCAAAATTCCGACCTTGTGGGCTGATTTTGCAATCTTCTGCCTCCTCCCCTTGACTATACTGTTTTTAGACTTTTTCCAATATTTACAGCGGAGACAGGCATGGATTTCCAACCCTGGAACAACCCGATGGGCACCGACGGCTTCGAGTTCATCGAGTATGCGGCACCCGATCCCAAGGCGCTCGGCGCGCTGTTCGAACAGATGGGCTTTACCGCGATTGCCCGCCACCGCCACAAGGACGTGACGCTGTATCGCCAGGGTGGCGTCAACTTCATCATCAACGCCGAAAAGGATTCGTTCGCGCAGCGCTTCGCGCGCCAGCACGGCCCGTCGATCTGCGCGATCGCCTTCCGCGTGAAGGATGCGGCCTATGCCTACAAGCGCGCGCTGGAACTGGGCGCCTGGGGCTTCGATAACAAGACCGGCCCGATGGAGCTGAACATCCCGGCGATCAAGGGTATCGGCGATTCGCTGATCTACTTCGTCGACCGCTGGCGCGGCAAGGAAGGGCAGAACGGCGTCACTGCGGGCGCGATCGGTGACATCAGCATCTATGACGTCGACTTCGTCGCCATCCCCGGCGCAGAAGCGAACCCGAAGGGCCATGGCCTGACCTACATCGACCACCTGACTCACAACGTGCACCGCGGCCGCATGAAGGAATGGGCGGAGTTCTACGAGCGTCTGTTCAACTTCCGCGAGATCCGCTACTTCGACATCGAAGGCAAGCTGACCGGCTTGAAGTCGAAGGCGATGACTTCGCCCTGCGGCAAGATCCGCATTCCGATCAACGAGTCCTCCGACGACAAGTCGCAGATCGCGGAATACCTCGACCTCTACCATGGCGAGGGCATCCAGCACATCGCGCTCGGCACCGATGACATCTACTCGACGGTCGCCTCGATGAAGGCGAAGGAAGTCGTGTTCCAGGACACGATCGATACCTACTACGACCTGGTCGACAAGCGACTGCCCGGTCACGGCGAGAAGCTGGACGAGCTGCGCCGGCTGCGCATCCTGATCGACGGTAACGGCAATTCCTCCACACGCGAACTGCTGCTGCAGATCTTCACGCAGACGGTGATCGGGCCGATCTTCTTCGAGATCATCCAGCGCAAAGGCGATCAGGGCTTCGGCGAGGGCAATTTCCGCGCGCTGTTCGAGTCGATCGAGCTGGACCAGATCCGGCGCGGCGTGTTGAAGGACGAGAAGGTCTCCGCATAAGGAGCGGCATCATGAACACCACTGTCGACCAGGCGGATTTTTTCAAGACGCTGGAAGAGAAGTCGGACGGCGGCAAACTGCGCGGCGATTACAGCAGTTGCGATGAGCGCTATGTCGTCCGCCAGGACTGGGCAGCGTACACGCCGGAGCAGCATGAATTGTGGCGCAAGCTCTACCAGCGCCAGGCGAAGCTGGTCCCGGGCCGCGCATGCGAACTGTTCATCGAGAGCCTGGACAAGCTCGACGCGGCCAATGAAATCCCGCGGCTCGATCGCACCACAGAGGCATTGTTCAAGGCTACGGGATGGGAGCTGGTCGCAGTGCCGGGGTTGATCCCCGACCTGACCTTCTTCGAGCACCTTGCCGAGCGCCGCTTCCCGGTCACCGTGTGGCTGCGCGATCCGGAAGAGTTCGATTACATCGTCGAGCCGGACATCTTCCACGACTTCTTCGGGCACGTGCCGCTGCTGTTCAATCCGGTCTTTGCGGACCATTTGCAGCAGTTCGGCAAGGGTGGCCTGAAGGCGCTGAAGCTCGACGCGCTGAAGTACCTTGCGCGCCTGTACTGGTACACCGTGGAATTCGGCCTGATCGAAAGCCCGCAGGGCCTGCGTGCTTACGGGGCGGGCATCCTGTCATCCGGCGGCGAGATCGAACACTGCCTGACGAGCCCGAAGCCGCGCCGTGTCGCGCTCGATGCGGAACGCATCATGCGTACGCTGTACAAGATCGACTCGTATCAGGAAACGTATTTCGTGATTCGGGATTACCAGCAGTTGTTCGACGCGACTGCGCCGGACTTCACGCCGATGTACGAGCGGCTGAAGAAGGAGGAAGCTTTGCCGGCTAACACCTTGCTGCCGGTAGAGGTGAATATTCCGCCCAATGCCTGATTAGATCGAAACCCGGGCGCGGACCAGCGTCCGGATTTCCTCGCGGGTCACTTTGCCGTCGTGGTTGGCGTCGATGCGGTCGAAGTGTTGGACGACGCGCGACAGGTTCGCCGTTTGCGCTTCCGAGCGCGTCAAAGCATCGTCGCCGTCCTTGTCGGCGGCCTTGAACTGTTCGCTGAACTTGCTGATCGGGCGCGGCTGCTTAGTGTCGCTGGAGGATTGCGCAATAGCCATACCGCCGCCGAACAGGGCACCGATGAGCATGGATAGCAGGATGTATTGCATGGCTTTCTCCGTACAGCATCTGTCACACTTTTACTGTACGTAGGGCAGGAAAGTTTCTCCAAGGCATTTACGCCTTGTTACAGGTTGAAACAATGTTAATTCTGACGTCAGCGGCGCCCATAGCGGGCGGCGTTGCCGGAATGATATGAACGCGTCAAGGTGCTGCGGCTCCGCAGGCGAGTTTCAGGAAGCGCGCAAATGCCTCCGCGGCAGGCGCTTGCGCGCGCGAGGTCTTGCGCACAATGCCGATTTCCATCGGCGGCACGACGTCCGTGATGGGACGGGCTTCAATCTTCCGGCCGTCCAGCGTCCATGGGCGGAATACCAGGTCGGACAGAATCGCCACGCCCAGACCCAGCCCGACGAAGGTACGCACGGCTTCCATCGATTCGGTTTCCAGCAGCAGGTTTGGCGTCAGGCCACGTTTTTGCCAGTAGCGCTTCGCCGATTCGCCGGCGTCATCGACCATGATCTGGATCAGCGGATATTGTGCAATCTCCTTCAACGACACTTCGCTGGCAGAGCACAGCGGGTGGTCGCTGGAAGTCCACAGTTGCCGCCGCGAGCGGACCAGGGGCTCGCCAACCAGCCCCTTCGATGGACCGACATTGGAGGTGACTGCGATTGCGACATCGACATCGCCGTTCTTCACCGCATCTTCCAGTTCCAGCCGGTGCAACTCCATCAGCTTGAGCCGGACGCCGGGGTGGGTACGCTGGAAGCGTGCGAGATATTGCGGCAGGAAGTAGCCCATCACCGTGTACGACGCAGCAATCCGGATCTCGCCCGACACGTCGTAGGTACGGAATGCCGGGGCGCGGACGGCGTCGTTCAACGCGTTGAGCACATGCTGTGCATGCTGCACGAAGTGATGGCCTTCGGCGGTAAGGGTGACGCCGTGTGGATGGCGGTCGAAGAGCTTGACGCCCAGCAGGCTTTCCAGCGAGGCGATTGCGTTAGTGATCGCGGTCTGAGACACGTGGACCGCATGCGCGGCGAGGGAAAACTGGCCGGTTTCGGCCGCCGCCAGAAAGTAGCGAAGCTGGCGCGTGGAGATGTCCTGGATAGCCATTCGATTTCCGAATATCTGGTTCGACAAAATTATATTTTACTCAGGGAAGCGAAGTTCATATAGTTACTGTCGAAGCATATAAAACGCGGCGACCGTCACATGGTCGACTGGCGTAACGAGTTGCCTGCCACACCATGGCGGGCAAAAAAAATCCGCATTCTGAACATGAATGGATAGCTTGGAGGCAAATCAATGAACGCACCCCTGGATGCCGGTCAGCGTCAGCTGCTGGAAAACATCTCCCTCGACGACAAGTTCACGCTGGAAAGCGGCCGTGCCTTCCTCACCGGCACACAGGCCTTGATCCGCCTGCCGATGATGCAGCGCCAGCGCGACCTGAAGGCAGGGTTGAATACCGCCGGCTACGTCACCGGCTACCGCGGTTCACCACTCGGCAACGTCGACATGACCGCGATGAAGGCGCGCAAGTACCTCGAAGCGCACCAGGTCAAGTTCCACCCCGGCATGAACGAAGACCTCGCCGCCACCGCCGTCTGGGGCACGCAGCAGGTGAACCTGTTCCCCGGCGCCAAGTACGACGGCGTGTTCTCCATGTGGTACGGCAAGGGCCCGGGCGTGGACCGCTGCGGCGACGTCTTCAAGCACGCCAACATGGCCGGCACCGACAAGCACGGCGGCGTGCTGGTGCTTGCGGGCGATGACCATGCGGCGAAGTCCTCGACCACGGCGCACCAGAGTGAACACATCCTCAAGGCTTGCGGCATCCCGGTTCTGTATCCGTCCTCCATCCAGGAATACCTCGATTACGGCCTGCACGGCTGGGCACTGTCGCGCTACACCGGCCTATGGGTGTCGATGAAATGCGTGACCGACCTGGTCGAATCCGGCGCGACCGTGGAAGTCGATGCGCATCGCCAGCAGATCATCATCCCGACCGATTTCGAACTGCCCCCCGGCGGCCTCAACATCCGCTATCCCGACGCCGTGCTGGAGCAGGAAGCGCGCATGAACCACTACAAGTGGTACGCCGCGCTGGCCTATGTCCGCGCCAACAAGCTCAACCAGATCATCTGGGACAGCCCGCATGCGCGCATTGGCATCATCACCGCCGGCAAGTCCTACCTCGACACGCGCCAGGCGCTGGCCGACCTCGGCATCGACGAAAACGTCGCGCGCGACATCGGCATCCGCCTGTACAAGATCGGCATGACCTGGCCGCTCGAAGCGGAAGGCGTGCAGCAGTTCGCGCGCGGCCTTGACGAGATCATCGTCATCGAAGAAAAGCGCCAGATCCTCGAATACCAGCTCAAGGAAGAGCTGTACAACCTGCCCGACGGCCAGCGTCCGCGCGTGGTCGGCAAG
Organism: Noviherbaspirillum sp.; assembly: GCA_035627275.1. GTDB lineage: Bacteria > Pseudomonadota > Gammaproteobacteria > Burkholderiales > Burkholderiaceae_D > Noviherbaspirillum. The sequence continues at coordinate 26,050 of DASPMC010000096.1, read as the reverse complement.
TTCGACGACACCGGCGAATGGAGCGGCAACCACCGCGAAGGCCATGGCAACTGGCTGCTGCCCGCGACCTACGAGCTGAACCCGGCACAGATCGCGCGTGCGATCGCGGCCCGCATCTCCAAATACTTCGCAGGCCATCCGGTCGAGCAGCGCGTCAAGGAGCGCATTGCCTATCTCGAAGCGAAGGAAGCCGTGCTCAAGGTCGGCAGCACCAAGCCCGATCCGACCAAGGACCGCATTCCGCACTTCTGCTCCGGTTGCCCGCACAACACCTCGACCAATGTGCCCGAAGGCAGCCGCGCGCTGGCCGGTATCGGCTGTCATTACATGGTGCTGTGGATGGACCGCAAGACCTCGACCTTCACCCACATGGGCGCGGAGGGCGTGACCTGGGTCGGCCATGCGCCGTTCACCAACGAGGAGCATGTGTTCTGCAACCTCGGTGACGGCACTTACTTCCACTCCGGCATCCTGGCGATCCGCGCGGCAGTGGCGGGCAAGGTCAACATGACCTACAAGATCCTGTACAACGACGCGGTGGCCATGACCGGCGGTCAGCACGTCGACGGTCCGCTCGATCCGGCGATGATCTCGCGCCAGATCGCGGCCGAGGGTGTGGACCCAATCATCGTAGTCACCGATGAACCGGACAAGTATCCGGCCGGCTACAACTGGGCACCGGGCGTCACCATCCGTCATCGCGACGAACTGGATGCCGTGCAGAAGGAACTGCGCGGCGTGAAGGGCGTGTCGGCCATCATCTACGACCAAACCTGCGCGTCCGAAAAGCGCCGCCGCCGCAAGAAGACCGGCCCGGACGGCAAGCCGCTCTACCCGGACCCGGCCAAGCGCGCCGTGATCAATGAAGCGGTGTGCGAAGGTTGCGGCGACTGCAGCGTCAAGTCCAACTGCCTGTCGGTCGAACCGCTGGAAACCGAATTCGGCCGCAAGCGCCAGATCAACCAGTCCTCGTGCAACAAGGACTTCTCCTGCGTGAAGGGCTTCTGCCCGAGCTTCGTCACTGTCGAAGGCGGACAGCTGAAGAAGCCGAAGAAGGCTGCCGTCAGCGACGATGCCGGTGCGAAGAAGCTGCCGATCCTGCAAGGCAGCAAGCTGCCGCAGCCGGTGCTGCCGAGCGCGGCGCAACCGTTCGGCGTTCTTGTCACCGGTATCGGCGGCACGGGCGTGATCACCATCGGCCAGATCCTGGCGATGGCCGCGCACCTGGAAGGCAAGGGCGTGTCGGTGCTCGACATGACCGGCCTTGCGCAGAAGGGCGGCGCGGTTATGTCGCACGTGCGCATTGCCGACCGGCAGGAAGATATCTACTCGACGCGCGTTGGCACCGGCGCGGCCGATCTCGTCATCGGTTGCGACGAAATCGTGACCGCCAGCCGCGATGCGCTCAGCCGCATGGGCGAGGGGCGCACGCACGCTGCGGTCAACTCGACCTCGTCGCCGACGGCCGCCTTCGTGAAGAACCCGAACTGGCAGTTCCCGGTATCCACGGCAGAGAACGATATCCGCACTGCCTGCGGCGCCGACCGCGTCGACTTCATCAATGCAGGCAAGGTGGCTACCGCGCTGATGGGCGACAGCATCGCGACCAACATGTTCATGCTTGGCTATGCATGGCAGAAGGGCTGGGTGCCCCTGTCCGAGGCGGCGCTGACCAAGGCGATCGAACTCAATGGCGTGTCCATCGAGTTCAACAAGCAGGCATTCGTGTGGGGCCGCAATGCCGCGCACGACTGGGCTGCTGTCGAGCGCCTTGCCAAGCTCAACGACGTACAGGCGCAGGTGATCGATTTCAAGCGCACGCCTTCGCTCGAAGCTACCATCGAGACCCGCGTGGAGTTCCTGACCAAGTACCAGGACGCTGCCTATGCCGAACAGTACCGCGCGTTCGTGGAGAAGGTGCGCGCATCCGAAGCCGAGGTCGTCGGCGAAGGCCGCGCACTGAAGCTGACCGAGGCCGTCGCACGCTACCTGTTCAAGCTGATGGCCTACAAGGACGAGTACGAAGTCGCGCGCCTGCATGCGGACACCGCATTCCAGGCCAAGATCGACGGCATGTTCGAAGGCGACTACAAGGTCAAGTTCCACCTCGCGCCGCCGCTGTTCGCCAAGCGCGATGCGGAAGGTCATTTGATCAAGCAGGAATTCGGTCCGTGGATGATGAAGGCCTTCGGCGTGCTGGCGAAGTTCAAGTTCCTGCGCGGCTCGGCCTTCGACATCTTCGGTCATACCGAGGAACGCAAGACCGAGCGCGCACTGATCGGCCAGTACCGTGCCACCATCGAGACCCTGCTGCCGAAGCTGACGATGCAGAACCTGCCGAAGGCCGCTGCCATCGCCAGCATTCCGGAAGACATCCGCGGCTTCGGCCATGTGAAGGAGAAGAACCTGAAGGCAGCGAAGGAAAAGGAAGCCGCGCTGCTCAAGGAGTTCGATGCACCGCTCGCACCGTCGACGCCGTCCACGCAACACGCCGCCTGAGGAGGCGGTCGATCTTACTGCCGCCGGTCCGGTGTTCGGGATCGGCGGTTTTTCATTTGGTGGCGTTACATGCAGGAAGATTTAATTCGCGAGTGGATGTCCGGCGATGCATTGCGCATGCGGGCATTGCATGCTGCACGCGAAATCGCCCGCGACATGGATTTGCCGGACTGGTGCCTGGCCGCCGGGTTCGTGCGCAATCTGGTCTGGGACAAGTTGCACGACTTCGAAACGCCGACGCCATTGGACGACGTCGATCTCATCTATTTCGATCCGGTGCAAACGTCGCGTGAACATGACCGGCGCATCGAAGCACAGCTGGATGCAATCGAACCCGATCTACCCTGGTCGGTCCACAACCAGGCGCGCATGCACGAGCGTAACGGCGATGCACCGTATCGCTCGACGGTGGACGCGATGAGTTACTGGGTGGAGCAGGAGACAGCCGTCGGCGTACGCCTCGACCAGAACGACCGCATCGAGATCGTGACGGCCTTTGGCCTGGAAAACCTGTTTGCCCGAAGGATTACGCCGAACAGCCGCAAGCGCAACAGCGCCGCAGAATTCTCGGCGCGGTTGGCAAGGAAGAACTGGTTGTGGATATGGCCCGAGCTACGCGTCAACGCTTGAGCGATCAGGCAAGCTGATAGCGCAATGCCGACAACTCGATGTGCGTGAGGATGACGGCACTCTTCAACTCGTAATTCATGCCGTCGGAAGGGTGGATGCGCCGCTGTGCCTGGTAGCTGATGCGTGCCAGGTCATCGACGGTTTCACGCACGCTGCGTTCGTCTTCGGACTCAAGCGCGCGTTGCGCCTGGCTGGAACGCTGTCCGAGCTGCTGCACAAAGTTCCTGATCTCATCCGGAATGGTGACGTCCGTGTCGCATGCGCGGATCGCGTGATAGATCGTGCGGTCGATAAAACCGAGGCGTTGCTGGATTTCCTCACGTTGTACGTTCATTCGAGGCTCCTCTTTGTGAACCCTGTACAAGTACGATCGGTCGGCTCTGATGAAGCCTTGACGGTGCAGCATCGGGTCAAGGTTGGTACAACGTCTGAAGCGGGTCTTCGTCAGAGCAGGATTAGGTAATGCGTCTACAGCGAAGTTCCTTCATGTCCGGGATGCGCATGGGCGCTGCATCCGTCTCCAGCAGTACAGCGCACCCATCGGAATGGCAAACGCTGCGCTCATATTTTGCGCCGGCTCACGGCGCGGATCAATCCGCACTGCACAATGTCTGACAGGCACATATCAAGCGAGAATTGATGCATTGCGCAACGCTCGCCGCAATGCAGCATTGCGCAGCATGGCGTGCGGATGGAAGGTGACGAAATGCGTGTCGGAGAGACGGGAACAGGCAACCGGCCGTCAGTCCAGGTCGGCTGCGCGGGATGGAGCGTACCCGGTGCCGTGCAGGAGCATTTTCCTGCCGACGGCTCGCATTTGGTGCGCTACGCATCCGTCTTCAACGCGGTCGAGATCAATACATCGTTTTACCGTCCGCACCGCGCCGCGACCTACGCACGCTGGCGCGACAGTGTGCCGGAATCTTTCCGGTTTTCGGCAAAGGTTCCGAAGACAATCACGCACGAGGCGCGGCTGCATGGTGTGGACGACGCGCTGGAAAAATTCATCGGGGAAGTGAGCCACCTCGAGCGCAAGCTCGGTTGCCTCCTGGTGCAGCTGCCGCCCAGCCTGTCCTTCGATGCGAAGATTGTGCGCCGCTTCTTCCGGCGCTTGCGTGCGCTCACTCCCGTCGATGTCGTCGTCGAGCCTCGGCACAAGAGCTGGTTCACGGCGGCAGCGGGCGACGTCGTTTCGTGCCTTGGGGTGGCGTACGTGGACGCTGACCCTGTCGTAGCGCCCGTACCTTTCGAGGACACGCTTGCGCGCATTGCCTACCTGCGCTTGCACGGCTCGCCGGTGATTTACCATTCCGCCTATCCGGATACCGTCCTGGACGAAATTGCGCAGCGCATCATGTGTCATGCCGATGCCGGGCGTCAGGTTTGGTGCATCTTTGACAATACGGCCAGCGGCGCGGCGGTACCTAATGCCTTGTCCCTGTCTGCGCGTCTTCGCTTGCCTGAGCAGGTGGCGATGTGAGCGCCGGCGCACTGGCATTGCTGCCTGGGGTTTTCACCACGGTGACGGTGCAGTCCGCCAGTGCCACGACTTCCGAGGATACGCTGCCGAGATAGCGCCGGAAGGCCGAGCTGCCGCGCGAGCCGATCACGATATGGTCCACAGCATTGACATTTGCATAGTCGATGATCGCTGCCGCTACATCAGGGGCGGCCAGCACATGGTAAGTGATCTTGTCCGGGGAAATGGCGAGCGGCCTGGCCCAATGTTTCAGGCCGACCAGGTGCTTGACGTGAATGTTTCGCCCCTCCTTGTCTACCAGTTCGTCCATTCCGATGCGATTGGTTTTCTGCACGGTCACACAGGCCAGGCGAGCACCCGGCTCCGTCTGCAGCACGCGCCGTGCGGCAATGCGCAGGGATTCGGCCAATGCCTCCGACCCATAATTCAGGTCGACCGCGACCACGATGATCGGCGCGTGTTCGAGCTGCGTTGATGCCGACTGCTGCGGGCTCGGTTCCATCCCGATCGAGCGGAACCAGCGGCGCGCCATCTTGAACATGCCGTCGCGCACGCGCTTCTGCGCCCGTGCAGTGAGCTGCACTTGGTCCGGGTTCTGCAGTTCGAACGCCAGTTGTGCAGCGGTATCGTGGCGCTTGGCGGGATTGACTTCGAGGCAGCGCAGGATGATTTCCTGCAACCAGGGCGGAATCTTCGGGTTCAGTGCGCACGGCGGTACCGGATCGCGGTACAGGCGGCGGCGCAGGCCGGGCACTGAAGTCGGAAAACCGTAAGGACGTTCGCCGGTTGCCAGGTGGTACATCAGCACGCCGAGCGCGAACAGGTCGCTGCGCGGATCATTGCGGATATGCAGTACCTGTTCCGGCGAAATATACGGTCCTGTACCCATCGGCAGGCGGAACTCCTCCGCCAGCAAGTCCGGCAGCTTGTCGTGGCGTGCCAGGCCATAGTCGATCAGGATCGCCTCGCCGGTTTCGTGGAACATGATGTTGCTCGGCTTGAGGTCGAGATGGATCACGTTCTGGCGGTGCAGGTCGTGCAGTGCGGTGGCGACGCGGATGCCGATGGAAACGACTTCCTCGACCGGCAGTGGCGCTTCGTCGAAATGCAAGCGCAAGGACTTGCCGGCAATCTCTTCCATCACGATGTAGGGCTGGCCGGTGAAATCCCCCGATGCCACGAAATGGGGGACGTGGATGCCGGTTAGCTTGGGCATGATCATCTGCTCGACCTCGAAGCCGACGATGGCTGCGGGATCGGTGTTGTCGCCCAGGATGGGGATCTTCATCAGCAGGCGGGGATCGTCATCCTTGCCGTCGACACGGGTGACATGCCACAGCGTCGCCATCCCGCCCTTGTGCAACTTTTCTTCGACGCGAAAGCCGTCGATCACCATGCCCGGCTGGAGGCGGCTCATCTTCCGTGCTCGAGGCGATTGCCGATACTTTGCGGCAGGCCGGCGGCACGGATCTTGGCCGCTGCAGTTTCGTAGTCGTAGGGCACGCGGAAGTAGATCAGTTCGTTCGTCGCATCGTCGAACAGCGCGTAGCAGGCGGCCGGATTGCCGTCGCGCGGCTGGCCGACCGAGCCGGGCAGCACCAGCCAGCGGCGCTGCGTGCCGAGCGGAATGCTGCTGTCACCGGTGGGCACGAAGGAGGACACCTTGCCGGTAGGCGACAGGTTGTACAGCGCCGGCTCATGCACATGGCCGCAGAAGGTGATGCGGGCGCGGGTCGCATGCATGCTCTTGACCGCTTCCAGCGTGCCGGTGATGTATTCCCAGCTCTTCGGATCGGCGGCGGTCGCATGCACGAACAGCAGGTTGTTGTGCTCCTGCGTAAGCGGCAGCTTGTCGAGAAAGGCGAGCTGGTTCTCGTTGAGCTGCGCGCGGGTCCAGTCGACCACTTCGCGCGCCTGCGGATTCATATGCCTGGATGCGGTCTGGGTGACGGCGACATCATGGTTGCCCTGGACGGCGAACGCGTCTTTCGCAACGTAGTCCATCACGGTATCGACTACCCAAGCCGGGTCGGCGCCGTAGCCCACCAGGTCGCCCAGGAAGGCGTAGCGCTGGGCATTGCGTTCCTTGGCATGGGCAAGGCAGGCGGTCATCGCCTCGCGGTTGGCGTGGATATCGGTCAGGATGGCGATCAGCATGGACGGGTGTTTCGGTTGGAGAGTATCGTTTTGACAAGCAGCTTGTCTTTCCCTACATCCTACTCCCCCTACCTTTGATTTTGCTTACATCCGTGCCGGAAGGTTTTTACCCGAGCGTAAGCAGGTCGTTTGCATACCGCAGCCGTTGCGACAGGAGCCGTGCAATGTTGCGGAACAGCTTGCTCGAGATATCCGGGAACCTGACGATGTGGTCGCCGTCGAGGCGGAGCAGGCGGCAGTGGTTGATCGCCTTGACCGAGGCCGAGCGGCTGCGGCATTCGATCAGCGACATCTCGCCGAAACATTCGCCGGGGCCGAGCTCCTTGATCAGTTTCTGGACGCTGAGCGAGCGCTTGTAGATGGCTGTCTTGCCGGAGAGGATGACGAACAGATGGTGATCCTGTTCGCCTTCGCGGATCGGATAATCGCCCGCCTTGCACTCAACCAGTTCGGCATCCGCCAGCAGCCGGGCCAGCTCGGTCTGTTCGAGGCCGCGGAACAGGTCGAGCCGAAGCAGCAACTGGTAGGTCTCAGGCTCGCAATGGACGGACATGACTGCCTTTCAGGGTTGGCCTGAGGCAAGGGTAGAGCGGATTCCTGCGCCTGTCTATGCCGCACCGGCAACAAATTGCCGATATCCCTTCGCCCGCAACTCGCAAGCCGGGCATTTTCCGCAGCCGTAACCCCAGTCATGCAGTTCGCCGCGTTCGCCGAGATAGCAGGTATGCGTATCGGCGCGGATCAGGTCGACCAGAGGCGTGCCGCCTATGTTCTGCGCGAGTCGCCACGTGGCCGCCTTGTCGATCCACATCAGCGGCGTTTCGAGCTTGTAGCGCGTTGCCATGCCGAGGTTGAGCGCTACCTGCAGCGCCTTGATGGTGTCGTCGCGGCAGTCGGGATAGCCGGAGAAATCGGTTTCGCACATGCCACCCACCAGCACATCCAGCCCGCGCCGATAAGCGACGGTCGCGGCGACCATCATGAACAGCAGGTTGCGGCCGGGGACGAAGGTGTTGGGCAGGCCGTTCGCCTGCATCGCGATTTCGACATCGGCGGTCAGGGCGGTGTGCGAGATTTTGCCGAGCAGCGACAGGTCGACCATGTGGTCTTCGCCCAGCCTGGCATTCCATTCGGGAGACAGGGCGCGCATCTTTTGCAGCAGTGCCGGGCGCACGCTCAGCTCGATCGCGTGCCGCTGTCCATAGTCGAAGCCGATGGTTTCGACCTTGGCATAGCGGGCCAGCGCCCACGCGAGGCAGGTGGTCGAGTCCTGTCCGCCGCTGAACAGGACCAGTGCGCCGTTGTTGACAGTCATGCTTGTTCCATCAGGTCAGTTACGATGCCGGCATTGTAGCGCCGGCGGCACCGATCACGGCGTCTTCCCGCTTATACCGCGCAGGGTTTGCTCGATATAGTCCCCGTCGTCTTCGCTGTAGCGGATGCGCGCCGGATACCACTCGATCGAGGGCGCCAGCCAGATATCGATATGCTGGTCCGTGGATTCCGCCGGGCGTACGCGCGTAATGTGCAGCGTATTCAGTTCGCCGACCGGCGTACCGATCTTCTCCTGCTTGACGACGCGGAAGGTCCAGGGCTCCGCATCGCGCACGCCTGCCACGACAAAGTCCCAGCTCGCGCCGGGCTTGACCTTGGCCTTTGCGGCGCGCGCCACCGCGACCAGTTCCCAGATCACGCTGTTGCGATCCTGTTCGCCGCCCTTGATCGGATAGGTCTGCTCCGCATTGGTGAAGCGGATCGCGCCTGCGGCCCGGTCGAACGCGGTCGTTGCGGCTTCCTTGCGGAAGCGCTTTTCGGTATAGCTTGCGGGGGCCAGGCCGAAGGCATCGACGTCGCCTTCGCTGCGCGCGTCGAGGATTTTTCCGATGAGCACCGCGCGCGCTTCGTTGGTGGCATTGAACCGGCGGCCGTCCAGGGACCAGCGCATGACCCCTTCGCCCTCGAGGGGGATGCCTTTCTGCCTTGCCTTGATCGTGTAGGCGAGTTCGGCCGACGGCGGCATGTCGGTCTTGTACTTCGGTGCCGCTTCGGCAGCAGTAGTTGCCAGTGCCAGCATCGCGCAGAGCACTATTGCGGAGGGCGTTTTTGTCGAGTGATTCATTCGTTTCCTGATGAAGCAATAGCCGGCGACCGCGGCGTCAGTTCCGCCAGCACCATATCGAGCCAGTCGCCGTTTGCATATGTGTAGCGGACCTTGGCCGGATACCACTCATGCAGCGGCGCCAGCCAGATGTCGATTTTCTGGTCGTAGGAGCCGGGTTTCGGCGAGCGTACGACGTGCCAGGCCGACATTGTTCCGTGCGGCGTTTCGATTTCTTCCTGTCCGACCACATCGATGCGCCAGGTATCGGCATTGCGCGCACCCGCAACCATGATGTCGAATGCCGTGCCCGCCACGAACTGCCCCGGATCGCCGCGCCCGATGCCGGCCAGTTGCCAGATGATGCTGGCCCGGTCCTGCTCGCCGCCCTTGTACGGATACTCGGCCTGTGACGCGGAAAAGCTGATCTTCCCATGCTGGAAGTGGGTGTTGGTCATCGCCTTGCGCCACGGCTTTTCGCTGTACAGGACGGGCGCGATGCCGAACTCGTTGACCGCGCCTTCGCTGCGGAAATTCAACACCGTGATCTTGAACAGGATACTGATGCTTGCTTCCCCGTTGATGACGTAGGCACGGTCGGCAGCGTCCCATTGGAACACGCCCGTGCCGTACCATTGCTTGCCGTCCCGCAGCGCCTGCACCTCGTACTTCAGTTCGGCGGAAGGAGGGAGGTCGAATTTGAGATTGCCCGCCGGGTCGCCGACCTGGGGTGCTGTCTCGCCTGCTTCCGGCGCGGCGGCAACCGGTTCCGTCTCGACCGCCTGTGCCGGCTCGGTCACTGCAACAGACGTGTCCGGCGAGGAGATTGCGGCCGTTTCTGTCACCTGCGGAGGTGGCGGTGCGGCCGGGCGCGGTGTCGGCTTGCGTACCGGTTTGCTCTTCGGCTTCGGCGCCGGCTCGGCTTTGGCTACCGGGGGTGGAAGCAGCTCGGTCGTGATCACCGCTGGCGGTTCGCTGCGAAACCCCGGAAGCACGATACGCCCGTTGGCCCAGTTGAAGAGGAAGAGATGCCACAGCAGCGACGCCAGCAGGGCAGCCGGCAGCATGATCCGGCGGACGGATCTTCGCGCATCGGACTGCGGGGATTGTGCTGACGTGGAATTGCGGGCCATTCCGCTAGTTTAACAACCTCGCCGCGGGGCGACGTGATGCGATACAAAGTTTCACAGTGGTAATGTGACGACCGGCGGATAGAGCGACGGACCTTGAGCAGCGGCAGGTCGCAGCAGGATCGGAACCTTTATCATTTTGTTCACTCAGCTAATCTGTTACGCTGCATTTATTTGCCTACGGAGGGTAGTGATGATTAATCCGAACATACCGAACATCCCCGGGATGGGAGCGATGACGGATACGCTTGATTTCGTCAAGAACCTGTGGGGCAGCATGGGCCTGCCGGGGATGAACATGCCCGGCATGTCCGCGATGAATGTACCCGGCATGGTGATGCCCACGCTCTCCGTCGACGAGATCAACAAGAAGATCTCTGATCTCAAGGCCGTCGAATCCTGGCTCAGCCTGAACATGGCCATGCTGCGCAGTACCATCCAGGCGCTGGAGGTGCAGGCGGCAACGATTTCCACGCTGCAGACGATGGGCGAGCGCTTCACCGCGTCGATGCATGCCCCCGGCGAGGCATTTGGCCAACATACAACTGGCGCTGCCGGTGCACCCAAGCCAGGCAACGGCGCTAATGGCAGCCATTCCGCCGAGCGCTCCCACGCCGGTGCGCCGGAACCAACCACAAAGGACGAACAGGACGCGGCAAGCCTTACCGCGCCGCTGGTCAACGCGGCGGCGTGGTGGAACATGTTGCAGGACCAGTTCAAACAGGCGGTCAACACCGCGATGACGGAAACCCAGGCCGTGGCGGCAGCGGCAGCAGGTCCGGTTACCGAGAAACCCAAGCCCAAGGCGAGCCCGAAGCCGAAAACCTCCTCCGCTTCCGCCTCGTCGTCATCCGGCACGACGCGCAAGCGCAAGACAAGCAAGTAAGGCCTTTACGGCTAGCGCCCGCGCCCCCAGGATCAGGCGCGGGCCTCGTGTTTTTCCTCTCGTGCGGGCGCGCCTGCGCCCGACACCTTCAGCCTCCCCGCCATCCACAGCGAAACCAGGCTGCAAGCCACCGCAAAATATCCCACAACGTTGTAGTGCTCGATCTGTCCCGCTGCATTGCGGGTGATGATCAGGCCAGCGACCAGCGAGGCCAGGCCGGAGGCCAGCATCTGCACCGACGATCCCAGGCTCATGAAGGTGCCGCGCACCTGGACGGGCGCGACGGCGGTCACCATCGCCATCCCGGGAATCATCCTCCCGGAAACGAGGACGAAGAACAGGGTCGAATTCGTCAGCACGATCCACCACGGCACCGGAACGAGGTGCGTGGTCACCAGGATGGGCACGAATGAGGCGACGGCGACCCAGCGGAAGGTGGGCAATTTCCCGTGCCGGTCCGCCAACTTGCCGATCAGGCGGGAGCTCAGCAGCGTGGCCGCGCCGCCGGCCAGGTAGACCACGGTGATGAAGCTCTCCGTCATGCCCACATTTGCCGTGTAGTACAGCGCGATATAGGGAATCACGCTGAAGTTCATCATCAGCAGCCCGACGAAAAAGTAAGCCTTCAGGTGGTCCGGGTGCCTTGCCACTTCGTAGATCTGCCGGAACACATTGCCGGTCCGCTCGCGCACGAGATGGGCCGTCAGGCTGGGGAGGGTGCGATGCGCGACGGCCAGGATGAGGCAGGCCAGCACCACGATGAAGAAGAACGGTGCGCGCCATCCAAGCTGCGGAATATGTTCTGCAAGAAACAGTCCGAGCGGCACGCCCGCCACTGTCGACAGCGAAAAGGCCGCCATCACGGTGCCCATCGCCTGGCCGCGCCGTTCGAATGGCACGACATCGGCGATCATGGTCTGCGTCATCCCGCCGAGGATGCCGCCGAACGCGCCCGCCAGCGCACGTGCCACCAGCAAGGCGATGAAGTTCGGCGCGAGCCCGCAGAACAGGGTGGCGACAATGAACAGGACATACAGCACCAGCATCAGCTTGCGGCGGTCGAAGCGGTCAACATAGGTTGCCGCCAGGAGGCCGGACACGGCCGCGGTAAAGGTATAGGACGACAGCAGCAGGCCGAACTCGTGCGTATTGATATGCAGCACCCGGATCAGTTGCGGCCCGAGCGGCATCATGATCATGAAGTCGAGGATGTGCGTGAATTGCATGCCGGCGAGGACCAGCAGGAACAGCCGCTCTTTTCGAGCGGGGAGATCAGGTGTGGAAGTCAACGATCGGCGTGAAGCTTCGGATTGGTCAAGGCGATAGCTTAGCAGTGTCGAAAGAATCTTTCCGGAAGCACGGACCGGGCGCGTAGCCGGGAACTGGCTTTTTGCGCCACTCGGCAGCATGGCGGCGAACCGGTCAAGGCGCAGGCCCGTCGGCACCTGCCTTTTGCCGGGCAGCGTCGGACAGGTTGACCAGCAGGTCGATGGGCAACGGGAATACGATCGTCGAGGCCTTGTCGCCGGCGATCGAGGCGAGCGTCTGCATGTAACGCAGCTGCATCGCGCCTGTCTGCTGCGCGAGCACCTGCGCTGCCTGCATGAGCTTTTCGGATGCTTGCAGCTCGCCCTCCGCGTGGATCACCTTGGCACGCCTTTCGCGCTCCGCTTCCGCCTGGCGAGCGATGGCGCGGATCATCGATTCGTCAAGGTCGACGTGCTTGATCTCGACGTTCGCGACCTTGATGCCCCATGCATCGGTTTGCGCGTCCAGCACCTGCTGGATATCCACGTTCAGCCGCTCGCGTTCGGCCAGCATGTCGTCCAGCTCGTGCTTGCCCAGCACCGCGCGTAGCGTGGTCTGCGCGAGCTGGCTGGTGGCCTCGAAGAAATTGGCAACCTGGATGATCGCCTTCTCGGGATCGACCACGCGGAAATAGATCACCGCATTGACCTTCACCGACACGTTATCGCGCGAGATCACGTCCTGCGTCGGGACGTCGAGCACGACGGTGCGCAGGTCGACCCGCACCATCTGCTGCAGCACCGGAATGATGATGATCAGGCCCGGCCCCTTGACGCCCCAGAAGCGGCCGAGCTGGAATACCACGCCGCGTTCGTACTCGCGCAGGATGCGCAGGGAAGAGGCGATCAGCATGATCAGCAGGATGAAGAGCACGCTGCCCAAGCCGAATCCGAGATCGAAGACCATATCTATTCTCCTTGTTCGTGATCGTCCGCGGGCACTACCTCGAGCACGAGGCCATTGCGTGCAGTAACGCGGACCTTCTGCGCGGTCCGGAGCGGCGTCCTGCTCACTGCGCGCCAGGTCTCGCCATGCAGCCGGACCCAGGTTTCTTCCCGGCCGGCCACAATCACTTCGGCGGTGCTTCCGACCAGGCCGGCATCGCCGCTGACCAGGGCCCGGCGGCGGCTTTTCAGCGCAACGCCGGCCACTGCCGCGAACAGCAGCGCGCTGAGGATCGCTACAACGGCGATCAAGGCGACCGGGATGCCGTAGCCGGGCAGTTCGGTATCGATCAGGATCAGCGCGCCGGCCACGAAGGCGGCGATACCGCCCAGCCCGAGCACGCCGAAGCTCGGCAGGAAGGCTTCGGCCACCATAAAGGACAGTCCGAGCAGGATCAGCCCCAGCCCGGCATAGTTCACCGGCAGCAGTTGCAAGGCGTACAGCGCGAGCAGCAGGCTGATGGCGCCGATGACGCCCGGCGCAACGGCACCAGGGTTCATGAACTCGAAGAACAGGCCGTAGATGCCGATCGTCAGCAGGAGTAGCGCAATGCTGGGATTGGTGATGGCGGCAAGCAGCCGGGCGCGCCAGTCGGGTTGCGCGTCGACTACCGGGGCGTCTTTCGTCCGCAGCAGCTTGTCCTGGCCGAGGGCGCTCACCTTCCTGCCATCGAGCCGCTTCGTCAAGTCGCGGATATCCGCGGCAACGATGTCGACCACGCGCTGCTTCAGCGCTTCTTCCGCCGGCAGGCTGACTGCTTCGCGTACCGCGCGCTCAGCCCAGTCGGCATTGCGTCCGCGCATTTGCGCCAGGCCGCGGATATAGGCAGCGGCGTCGTTGACCTGTTTTTGCGTCATTGGCGACGTGGTGGCGTCGCCGGCGGGATCCTTGTCGCCGGCTTTCTCATCCGGCGTCTTTTTTTTCGGTTGCTGCTTGTCGCGTTCCGGTTCCATGCCAGGGGCGCCGACCTGGACCGGTGTTGCCGCGCCGAGATTCGTGCCCGGCGCCATGGCGGCGACATGGCTGGCGTACAGGATGTAGGTCCCCGCGCTGGCGGCACGCGCGCCGCTGGGAGCGACGTAGGTAGCGACCGGCACCGGCGAGGTCAGGATCGCCTTGATGATCAGGCGCATCGAGGTATCGAGTCCGCCCGGCGTGTCCATCTGCAGGATCACGAGCTGGCTGCCATTCTTTGCTGCACGCGCAATGCCGCGCACCGCATAGTCGGCGGTGGCGGGGCCGATGGCACCGTCGATCGTCAGCAGCATGACGGATTCCACAGCTGAGGCGTGCAGCACGAATGCCGCCAGCATCAGCGCGCATGCTGCACGGAAGAGGGTGCGGAAAACCATGGATTGCTCCCGTGCATTGACCGGATAAGCTTATTCTCGGACACGGTGCCTGCACGGCCTTGCGTGAAATCAGAAGAAGGCGGATGGCGCCAAACGGATGCAGTTTTACCGGCTGGGCGATAATGGGAGCGTCCTTCCTATCCGTCGAAGAATGAATAACATCAACACTATTGCCGCCGTTCTCTTTGCGATTGCACTGATCCACACATTCGCGACCAAATCTTTCGGGCGCCTCGCCGACCGCCACCCGAGGCATGCCGGCCTGTTCCACCTGCTGGGCGAGGTCGAGGTCGTGTTCGGCTTCTGGGCCTTCGTCCTGGTCATCGTGATGGCGCTTGTCTCCGGAGGAAAGCAGGCGCTCGATTACGTGGAGTCGCGCCAGTACACCGAGCCTTTGTTCGTATTCGTGATCATGGTGGTTGCCGCGTCGCGTCCCGTGCTGGAAGCGGTGAGGGCATTCATCGACCTCCTCGCCGCGAGGTCGCCGGCACGCACTGCCGTGGCGCGCGTCTGGCTCTGCTTCGCTGTCGTGCCCTTGGTCGGATCGCTGGTCACCGAGCCTGCCGCCATGACGCTTGCCGCGCTGATGCTCGCGCCGCTGGTATTCCGTCCCGGCATGCCGGAGCGGCTCAAGTACGGTGCGCTCGGCGTGCTCTTCGTCAACGTATCCGTGGGCGGAACGCTCACCTCGTTTGCCGCGCCGCCCGTCCTGATGGTGGCCGCGGCGTGGCAGTGGGACAGTGCCTTCATGGCGGCCAATTTCGGCTGGAAAGCGGCATGCGCGGTGCTGATCAATGCGACCGCAATCACTTTCCTGCTGGGGAAGCATATTGCCGACGACGCCAAGGGAGAGCAGGCGGCCACGGGGATTCCGGTGCTGGTCACCGCCATTCATCTGCTGTTGCTTGTCGGCGTCATCGTCTTTGCGCACCATCCTGTGGTCTTTATCGGGATCTTCCTGTTCTTCCTCGGCTTCACACAGGCTTACGCCGATTACCAGAGCCCGCTGATTCTCAAGGAGGGGTTGCTGGTCGGCTTCTTTCTCGCGGGACTGGTCGTGCTGGGAGGCATGCAGCAGTGGTGGCTCCAGCCCATCGTGTCCGGCCTCGAGCCAACGGCACTGTTTTTCGGTGCCCTCGGCCTGACGGCGGTCACGGACAACGCGGCGCTGACCTATCTGGGTTCGCTCATCGAAGGCATCTCCGACGAGGCGAAGTACATGCTGGTCGCCGGCGCGGTGGCGGGCGGTGGACTGACAGTGATCGCGAATGCGCCGAACCCCGCCGGCGTGGCCTTGCTCAGGAACGGTTTTGAGGACGAGTCGATCAGCATTGCCGGTCTGCTGGCGGGCGCAGCCTTGCCGACGGTGGTGGCCGCGGCATTTTTCTTCTTGTAGGGCATCAGTTCCGTCGCAGGGACAGCAGCACAAGCGCGAGCACGGCAAACACGGCGCCCGCCAGGAAGGTCGCTTCCGCGCCGAGCGTGTCCCACAGTACCCCCGCAATCACGCTGGCAGCCAGCATCGCCACGCCGCTGCCCAGGTTGAACAGGCCGAACGCCGTACCGCGCAGCTCGGCAGGTGCGGTGTCGGCGATCATGGCCGACAGCAAGCCTTGCGTCGCCGCCATGTGCAATCCCCAGAACACCAGCCCGGCCGCGACCCAGGCAAACTCGCCGCTATGCGCCAGCAGCAGGTCCGCAATCACCAGCGGCACGATACCGGCCACGAGCAGCGTGCGATGGCTCATTCGGTCCGCCAGTTTGCCGAACGGGTAGGCGCACACCGAGTACACGATATTCATCATGACCAGCACCAGCGGCGCCAGCGCAAGCGCCAACCCGCCTTGTTGCGCGCGCAGCACGAGGAAGGCCTCTGAAAACCGCGCCAAGGTCAGGATGGCACCGGCGCCGACGACCCACCAGTAGGCCGTCGGCAGACGCGCAAGGGCGGCCCGGGAAATTGGAAAGGCCGTGCGACCGGGCTGGGAAGCTCTCTCCGGCTCGCGCACGCCTACCAGCAGCAGGACGACGGCAAGCAAACCGGGGATGAACGCTACCCAGAATACCGCCCGGAAATCATTAGCCCACAACAACATCAGCCCGATCGCCAGTAGCGGACCGACGAAGGCCCCGACCGTATCGAGCGCCTGCCGCAGTCCGAAAGCCGCGCCGCGTACTGCCGGATCGGTCACATCGGCGATCAGCGCGTCCCGCGGCGCACCGCGGATTCCCTTGCCGATGCGGTCAAGGAAGCGGGCGGTGAATATCCAGCCGGCGCCGGTCGCCATCGCAAAAAGCGGCTTGGTGGCCGCGCCCATCCCGTATCCGAGCACGGCCAGCCATTTCCGCTTGCCGGCCCAATCGCTGATAACACCGGAAAAAACCTTTGTAATCAAGGCGGTAGCTTCGGCAACGCCCTCGATGATGCCGACTGTCGTGGCACTTGTTCCAAGAACAACGGTCATAAACACCGGCAGCAGGCTATGGATCATCTCCGACGAGATATCCATCAACAGGCTGACAAACCCCAACACCCAGACAGTTGCGGGAATTCGGGTGGGTGCCGGCGGCGGAGCGTTGTTGTTCATATTCTTGTAGCAGGAGACATGGACAATGGCGACCTGAGCAATTTACCAAAGTCTCCCCCGACGGCGGCCTGCCTGGTTTCCCATAAATTCGGGATTTTGCGATTTTCTTGGTAGAATCAACGACTTAATCAACATTGAAGGTGCGTGATGCTGTACCCAGAACTATTCAAATCGCTAGAACAAGTCCGCTGGAATATGGAAAAGGACATTCCGTGGGATAAGTTCGATGCATCCAAGCTGACAGACGAACAAGCACAAACCATCCGGATGAACGCCATCACCGAATGGTCAGCCTTGCCGGCGACTGAAATGTTTCTGCGTGACAACCGTGGCGACAGCGATTTCTCGGCATTCATGTCCGTGTGGTTCTTTGAAGAACAGAAGCACTCGCTGGTGCTGATGGAGTACCTGCGCCGCTTCCGTCCGGACCTGGTGCCGACCGAGGAAGAGCTGCACAACGTGCGCTTCGAGTTCGACCCGGCACCGCCGCTGGAAACCCTGATGCTGCACTTCTGTGGCGAAATCCGTCTCAACCACTGGTACCGCTGCGCCTCCGACTGGCACACCGAACCGGTGATCAAGCACATCTACAAGATCATCAGCCAGGATGAAGCCCGCCACGGCGGCGCCTACCTGCGCTACATGAAAAAGGCGCTGAACGAAGTGGGCGACAGCGCCCGCGCCGCCTTCGCCAAGATCGGCGTCCTGATGGCTTCCGCGCGCCGCACCGACAAGCCGCTGCACCCGACCAACCTGCACGTCAACCAGGCGCTGTTCCCCAACGACACCGTGCAGAGCCGCCTGCCGGATCCCAACTGGCTGGAGCGCTGGCTCGACGGCCAGATCAAGTTCGACAGCGAATGGGAAAAGAAGGTCGTCGACCGCATCCTGCACAACATGTCCCTGCTGTTCGAGCGCACCTTCGAATCGGTCCAGGACCTGAACCGCTATCGCAAGGAAATTACTGCCCGCCTGGGACAGGGCGGACTCAAGCCCGCTGCATAAGCCGGTACTGAGGTAAGCTACAAGCCGCAAGCAATAATGCTTGCGGCTTTTTTGTTTCTGGCGCATCTCACGCTGCTCGACTTGCCATGCAAGTCAGCCTTCACTGAAACTTCGTTTTGATCATGCCGACCTTCGAGAAAAAAATTTGCACGCGCGCCGATCTCGGCGAGCGCATCAAGCAGTTGCCCAAACCGGTGGTGCTGACCAACGGCGTGTTCGACATCCTGCATCGCGGCCACGTCACCTACCTGGCGCAGGCGCGCGAACTCGGCGCCTCGCTGGTGGTCGCAGCCAATACCGACGCCTCCGTCAAGCGCTTGGGCAAGGGCGACGACCGGCCGATCAACACCTGCGAGGACCGCATGGCCATTCTCGCCGCATTGGAGTCGGTCAGTATGGTCGTGCCTTTCGACGAAGACACGGCGCTCGAGGTGGTGCAGGAAGCGCGGCCCGACATTTATGTGAAGGGCGGCGACTACGATATGACCGCCATCCCGGAGGGAAAGGCGGTGCTCGCCTACGGCGGCCGGGCGGTGGCGATCGACTTCGAGCATGACCGTTCCACCACCCGGCTCCTGACGAAAGTACGCAAGGGCTGACTTATCCATGAACGTCGCTCCACTCGCCGAAGTCACGCGCGGAGGGCAGGTCGAATCCGTGCATTTCGGCGCGGTCGCGGTCGTCAATGTGCGCGGCGAGCTGCTTTACCGGACCGGCGATCCCGATTTCCTCACCTTCACGCGTTCGACCATCAAGCCCTTCCAGGCATTGCCGTTCCTGCGCGCCGACGGGCCCGGATATTTCGGCTACGGTAGCCGGGAAATCGCGCTGCTCTGTGCCAGCCATTCGGGAGAAGCGATGCACCTCGACACCGTGCAATCCATGCTCGCCAAAGCCGGTTGCGACGAGCACCACCTGCAGTGCGGCTGCCATGTCCCTATCCACTACGCCACCATGAACCGGCAACCGGCGGCCGGAGAGCATTTCAACCAGTTGCACAACAACTGCAGCGGCAAGCATGCCGGCTTCCTCGCCTATTGCAGGCAGCACGGCCTGCCGGTCGAGAGCTACCTCGATCCGGGACATCCGCTGCAACAAGAAGTGCGTCGCTCAGTTGCCGACATTTCGGGCATAGGAGAGACCGCCATGCCCGCCGGCACCGACGGCTGCTCCGCACCCAACTATGCGTTGCCGCTTTCACGCCTCGCCTTCGCCTATGCGCGCCTCGCGCAAGGCGATCGAGAGCCGGTCTACGGACAACTCGCCGGCGACCTGTTCGGTGCGATGACATCGCATCCGGAACTCGTCTCAGGCACCGGACGCATCGACCTCGCATTGATGCAGGCCGGGCAGGGCGACTGGGTGGCGAAAGGCGGCGCCGAGGGCGTGCAGGTGATCGGGATACGTTCGGCGGGCATCGGCATTGCGCTGAAGGCCGCTGACGGCAGCACCCGCGGCCTGCAATCGGCCACCGTCTCGGTCCTGCAGCAGCTCGGCCTTCTCCCCGACGATGCAGGTGTGCTCGGCGCCTGGTTGACTACGCCGTTGCACAACTTGCGCGGGATTCGGACGGGAGAAGTGCGAGCAGCGGTCCGGCTCGAAAAAGTTTGATCTGGCGCCTCTGCGGACGACAATGCCTTGTGATAATGTGGCCTTCATGAAAGCCGTGAAGACCTTCTTCATCTGGTTGCTGTTGTCCTTCATTCCACTGCAAGGTATCGCGGCAAATGCCGTCCTGGTCTGCAAGGCGGCGCACCAGGCGCCGGTTCCATCGCAGGCGATGGATGACATCCATGCACACCCCTGTGGCGGGATCGACACCTCGTCCCATGCACTCGATGGGCCCGATGGATCCGATGACAACGGGCAGGAAGACAATGCTGATTGCGCTGCCCACTATATATCAGCATCGTGGCTTCATACGGCAGAAATGACTGTGTCGCCGGCAGCTCCCTTGCCGGTCACGGTTTCTTACTTGGCTTTCCATCTGCCTTCCTTTGTGCCGGACGGCCCCGAGCGCCCTCCGCGCGGCCATTCTCTTTGAAGCTTCCGGATCGTCGCTGTTCGCTTTATTGCAGCGACGTGATGTCAACGTTTTTAAGGAGAATGACATATGCAGCAGGTAGCAATGTTGGCCGCGCTTGCGCTGCTCCCGTTCGTCGTGCACGCCAACGGGCAGCCCTACGCAGGCCAGGAAAGACGCACCATCAAAGCCCTGTCCGAACAGGACATTGCGGACTATCGCAACGGTCGCGGCATGGGTAGCTCGAAGGTCGCCGAACTGAACCACTATCCCGGACCGCGCCACGTGCTCGATCACGCAGCGGCCCTCGGACTGTCGGCCGAACAGCAGGCGCGGATCCAGCGGATTCATGACGAGATGGCGCGTGAGGCTGCAGGCGTGGGGGAGCGGATTGTCCAGAAGGAGTCGCAATTGGAGGCACTGTTTGCGGCTCGCGAGGCCAATCCGGACAATACCCGGCAGCTTGTGAATGAGATTGCAGCGCTGCAGGCGGAATTCCGCCTTGCGCATTTGAAGGCGCACTTGTCGACGCGCGAAGTC
This sequence comes from Noviherbaspirillum sp., assembly GCA_035627275.1. Classification (GTDB taxonomy): domain Bacteria; phylum Pseudomonadota; class Gammaproteobacteria; order Burkholderiales; family Burkholderiaceae_D; genus Noviherbaspirillum. The sequence goes on along the minus strand of DASPMC010000096.1, from coordinate 5,409 downwards.
CTGTCCCAAGAGCAGGTGGCGGCGTACGACCGGATACGCGGCTATACCGGCACCAAAATGCACAAGGGCGGTCATAGTCACGGCATGATGCACGGAAATACCAGCCGCGATTGAGGCGGCCAGCGGCACGCGCGCCCTGTCCATGACAAGCACGCGTGCCGCGCACGATACGAAGTCAACATGACTGCCTTCGGCAGTCGAAGCAAATGAAGGAAATGATCATGCAAAGACGTACCCTGCTGCAGGGCGCACTGGCCGCGCTGGCCCTGCCCGCCGTCGCCGCACACGCGGCGAAGAACACCCTGCCGGTCATCGAGGTGTACAAGAGCGCAACCTGCGGCTGCTGCCACCTCTGGGTGGATCACCTGCGCGCGAACGGCTTCACCGTCAACGCGCACGATGTGCAGAACCCGGGCGAATACCGCACCAAATACGGCATCCCGAATGAACTCGGCTCATGCCATACCGGCATCGTCGCCGGCTACGCAATTGAAGGCCATGTGCCGGCGGCGGAGATCAAGCGCCTGCTGGCCGAGCGGCCGAAGGCGAAGGGACTGGCGGTGCCCGGCATGCCCATGGGGTCTCCCGGCATGGAAGGGGCGCGCAAGGATTCGTATGATGTGGTTCTGGTCCAGGCAGACGGGCGCCATAAGGTGTACAAGCACTACGGCGCCTGATTCCTCTTCGGTTCGAGCCTGCCCGTGACGGGACTGGCTCGGACCCGGAAGGTGTCAATGCATGTGGTGCATGTTGTGTGAGTTGCCCTTGCTTTCTTTCTTCTCCTGCACCGTCACTTTCACCTCGGCCTTGCCGGCCTTCTCGAACGTCAGAGTCAGCGGAAAGGTCTCGCCGGCCTTCAGCGGCTGCCGCAAGCCCATCAGCATCAGGTGGTAGCCATCCCCCGGTTTCATTTCGAGCTTCGCCGATGGCTTGAGCTCGATCTGGCCGACTTCGCGCATCTTCATCACGTTGCCTTCCATCGACATCGTGTGGATTTCTACGCTCTTGGCGACCGGCGAGCTTGCGTTCGTCAGCTTGTCCGTCGTCTTGCCCTTGTTTTCAATTGTCAGATAGGCTGCGCCGGTGGGCTGGTGGGGAGCGGTCGCACGCGCGTAAGGCTTTTCGATCGTCAGGTCGTTCAGCTTCGTTTCCTGTGCAAAGGCGGGGAGGCAGAAGGCGATCGCGGCCGCGAGCGTTGAAATGGAACGTAAGGTCATGATGGTCCTCGAGTGTTCTGGAAAAAAAGAAATCAGATGCCGCCGGCGAAGCCGTGCTGCCGCCAGGCTTCGTAAACGACCACGGCAACGGTGTTCGACAGGTTGAGGCTCCTGTTGTCCGGGAGCATCGGCAGCCGGATGCGTTGCGCCGGCGGGAAGGATTGGCGCAGTGCCGGCGCCAATCCTCGTGTTTCCGAGCCGAAGACGAACACGTCGCCCGGCAGGAAAGCGACGGTCGCAAATGGCGTCGAGCCATGCGTGGTCAACGCGAACATGCGTGCCGGATCCGGGCGCTCGCTGGTGAGGAAGGCTTCCCAGTTCGGGTGCACTTTCATCGTTGCATAATCGTGATAGTCGAGTCCCGCACGCCGCATCTTCGCATCATCCAGCGGAAAGCCGAGCGGCTCGACCAAGTGGAGTTGCGCTCCGGTGTTCGCGCACAAGCGGATGACGTTGCCAGTATTCGGCGGAATTTCCGGTTCGACCAGTACTACGTGAAACAAGTCCAGCTCCTTCTGTTGTCATCGGTGCGGCGTACGCGCGAACACGATGTTTGTTACGCGCGTTGCGCCGAACCGCTTGAGCGTTGCCGCAATTTCATTAAGCGTCTCCCCGGTTGTCATGACGTCATCGACAACGCCGATATGGCGTCCACGTACCCGTCCCATTGACGATGGCGGAACGACAAAGGCGTTGCGGATATTGTCCCTGCGTTCATCCGGATGCAACATCGCTTGCGCATGTGTTTCGCGATAACGAACGATAAGCCGGGAGTCGAGCGCCAAGCGCATGCTGCGCGAGAGTGGTTTTGCAATTTCCAGCGCTTGGTTGAATCCCCGTTCGACGAGGCGCTGCGGTCCGAGGGGCGTTGCAGTCAACAGATGAGGCAGTCGCATCCCCTTGGTCGCGCGATGCAACAATTGCGCGAGCAAGGGCGCGGTTTCGAGCCGGCTCCCGAACTTCAGTCCGAGCACCAGCTGGTCAATCGGCGGTGCGTAATCCGTTGCGACAATTGTCGCATCGAATGCTGGAGGCTGTTTCAGGCAGTCGCCGCACACTGTGTCGCGCGCAGCGCCGGAAACCGGAATGCCGCAGCACGTGCAACGCTGCTTCTCCATCGTAAAGAACTGTGCATGGCAACTGTCGCACAATGCTGCATCATGTTCCTTGCCGCACAGCGCGCAGGAAGACGGCAGCGCGCGTGGCACGTCTGCCAGGAACTGAAGCAACAGGGGTCGCATTCGTGCAAGCATGGAGCAGGCATATCCTCAAGCGTGTAAACTGCACGCATTATCTCATTGCACCGCCGGATTGCCTTGTGTCTTCCCAGTCTGATTCCCGCCTGAGCGCACCCATTGACCTGCACCGTGTGCGGCAGTTGTTCGGCGAGGCCGGTCGGATTGCCGATTCCAACTTCCTGCGCAGGGAAATTGCCGCTCGCATGCACGAGCGTTTGGCACTGGTAAAGATTCGCCCGAAGCGCGTGCTCGACCTCGGATGCGGCGAGGGCGCGGACTTCGGGGCATTGCAGGAACAATATCCCGAAGCACGTCTTCTCGGCATCGACGCGTCCTTGTCCATGCTGGCCGCCGCGCGCAGCAGTCAAGTTGCGGCGAGGACATCGATGAGCAGCCTGCTCGGCAAATTGTTGCCGAAAAAGCTTGGCGCCAGGCACGAGCCGGCTTTCGATCAACTCTGCGGCGATTATGCACACCTGCCGTTGAAGACGGCATGCGCCGACCTGATCTGGTCCAATCTCGCGTTGCATTGGCATCCACAGCCCGACCTTGTATTCGGGGAGTGGCGGCGGGTGCTGCGTATCGACGGACTGCTCATGTTCTCCTGTTTCGGGCCGGATACCTTCAGGGAAATACGTGCGGCATTCATGCAAGCGGATGAGGCCGCGCATACACTGAATTTTGTCGACATGCACGATCTGGGTGACATGCTGGTTAACGCCGGTTTCTCTACGCCCGTGATGGATATGGAAACCATTACGGTGACTTATGAGACCATGGACAAGCTGCTGGCGGACGTGCGCGCGTGGGGCGGCAATCCCCTGTTGACCCGTCGCCGCGGCTTGTTGGGCCGCGGTGCTTGGGCAAGGGTGAAGCAACATCTCGAATCCCTGCGCCGCGCCGACGGCAAAATTCCCATGACCTTCGAGGTCGTTTACGGTCATGCCTTTCGTCCCGCGCCGAAGAAGACGGCGGAGGGCGAAACCATTATCCGGCTCGACTTGCCAAGGAGGCGTCGGTAGACGCTTGCAAGTTCCTTTGCGCTGACAGACAAAATCCGCCGTATTGTCAGACAAGACGGGCTTGCACTTTGGTCGAAAAGACAATGGGCTGGTGTAATGCCCCTCGTTGCGGACCCGCATCGGCGGGGCGATCACAGGGATTTGTAGGACTTTTTCCCCTTGATAACCATCCAATTTCCGACTTATACTTCCGTGGTTTTGCGCGCTGGGCGCTTCGCCTCGCGCCAGTGTTGAGGCAGTCTGACATGGCCACCCGCGAATGGATGCTGAAGCGCAATTGCTCCATGACACCGCGTCAGCTCGGTCTTGCCTACCTCGCGGTGTGTTCGACCTCGCTGCTTGTCGCGATATTTTTTGCCGCTTCCGGTGCTTGGTACATCCTAGGATTTGCGCTCCTCGAGCAGATTGCGGTAGGAACTGCCTTTTTGTTGTATGCTCGTCATGCGACGGACAGGGAACATATCGCACTCGAAGAGAACTGCCTGCTGGTGGAGGTCATCCAGGTAGAACATGTCCGGCAATTCAGGCTGGATCCGCGCTTGACGCGCGTCGAACCGCCAGTGTCGGGCGGCAGCGGGCTGGTGTGTTTGGAGGCGAACGGCACCAGGGTCGAAATCGGCCGGTTTTTGACAGAATGGAAAAGACGCGAGTTTGCGCGGGAGTTGAGCGGCGCGCTGGCGTTACAAAGATATAAACAGAATTCCAATTTTGGCTTTTGAGGAAAATATGAAACTTGCGAAGCGCCTTCAATCCCTGATGCTCGGTGCGTCGCTCCTGGCGGCCGGCATGCCGTCATGGGCGGTCAACGATAGCCCGGGCGGTCCCGCAAACCGTCAATTGAACTTCCACGAGCCGGTCACCAAGATCGCCGAGGAAGTCTATTCGCTGCACAACCTGATGCTGATCATCTGCCTGGTGATCTTTGTCGTCGTGTTCGGCGTGATGTTCTATTCGATTTTCAAGCATCGCAAATCGGTCGGCCACAAGCCGGCAACCTTCCACGAAAGCACCGCCGTTGAAATCGCCTGGACGGTCGTTCCGTTCCTGATCGTCATCGGCATGGCGCTGCCAGCCACCAAGACCGTGGTCGCCATGAAAGACACCTCCAACGCCGACCTGACCATCAAGGTCACCGGCATGCAGTGGAAGTGGGGCTACGACTACCTGAAGGGCGAGGGCGAAGGCATCTCCTTCCTCTCCGCGCTGTCCACTCCGCGCGAGTCGGTCGTCAATCCGGCCAAGATCGACAACGACAACTACCTGATCGAAGTCGACAACCCGGTCGTCGTGCCGGTTAACAAGAAGGTTCGTCTGGTCCTGACCGCCAACGACGTTATCCACGCCTGGATGATTCCCGCGTTTGCAGTGAAGCAGGACGCAATCCCCGGCTTCGTGCGCGACACCTGGTTCCGTGCAGAGAAGACCGGCGTCTACCGTGGCCAGTGCGCCGAGCTGTGCGGCAAAGAGCACGCATTCATGCCGATCGTCGTCAATGTCGTGACCGACGAGGAATACACCAAGTGGGTCGAAGGCAAGAAAAAGGAAATGGCTGCCAAGGCAGACGACCCGAACAAGACCTGGACCGTCGACGAACTCAAGCAGCGCGGCGCGCAAGTCTACGCCGCTAACTGCGTGGCCTGCCACCAGGCAAACGGTAAAGGCGTCCCGGGCGCATTCCCGGCACTGGACGGCTCCGCTCTGGTGAACGGCCCGCGCGCTGAACAGATCAAAGTCGTGTTGAATGGCCGCAAGGGCATGCCCCCGTTCAAGCAACTGTCCGACACCGAACTCGCTGCCGTGATCACCTACACCCGCAACAACTGGTCCAACAAGGCCCAGGAAAACATTGTTCAACCGGCTGAAGTGCTGGCTGCGCGCAAGTAATTGAATTAGGAGATTGAGATGACCACCGCAGTTGATCACGCACACGAT
>DASPMC010000095.1:0-34835 GCA_035627275.1 Noviherbaspirillum sp. | reverse complement strand
ATGCATACCGGCCAGCTCGAAGGTATCAATAACCGCATCAAGGTCATGAAACGCATGGCTTACGGCTACCGGGACAGCAGCTACTTCTTCCTTAAGATCAAGGCCGCATTTCCCGGAAATCCGTGAAGAACCAAAAAAAAGCCCGCTACGGAAGGCGGGCTGAAGTCCGCCCGAGGGTAGCAGGCGGAAAAATATTGCCCGGCCGCGCGCTGCGGCCGGCCAAGCCTTATTCGACGATTGCCGGATGCGCCTGCGCCGGCTCGCCGAGGAACTGGCGATAGGACGGCGGCTGCTTGCCGTCCAAGTCAAGGATCCCGTACTCCTGTGCCGCCTCCGCGCCGATCAGCACGCGGCCGGACTTCTCCATCAGCTTTGGATCACGGTAAAGCGCATCGATCACCATGCCCGTGAACTGCGGCGACTCGGCGACGGGCGCGAACTCGCCGTACTTGCCGGGCTCGCGTTCCCATACACGCATCGTGCGTTCCGTGCGCAGCGGCCCCATCCAGATCGAGACGGCCGCCACCCCGTACGGGCGCAGGTCGACCGCCATATCCTTGGCAAACTTGTCTACCCCAACCTTCTGGGCGCCATAGGCCGGACCGTGCATGTAGCAGCTGGCGCCGAATGACGAGGTAAAGGCGATCAATCCTCTCCCCTGCTTCACCATCAGCGGCGCGGCGTAATAGCTTGCGACATAGGCCGAACGGAGGCCGACGTCGAGGATGCGGACGAGGTCCAGCGGCTTGTCCCAGAATGCACCGCGGTCGATCAGCTGGTCGTGCAGATAGGTGGCGTTGTTGACGAGGATGTCGAGTTTGCCCTGCTCCTCACGCACGCGTGCAAACAGTGCGCGCACCTGTTCATCGTCGCCATGGTCGCAGGCGACGGCAATGCCCTTACCGCCGGCCGCATCGACTTCCCGTGCCGTTGCATGGATGGTGCCCGGCAGGTCGGCATCGCCTTCCTTCTGCGAACGGCCGGTGATGTAGACGGTTGCGCCCTTGGCTGCCAGCGCGAGGGCAATGCCCTTGCCGGCGCCGCGCGAAGCGCCGGTAACCACGGCGACCGGGGGAGTGTGAGTTTGGCTCATGTTGTGCTCATCCTGAATTGCGGTTGATAAGATGCCGCGGCCTCGATATCCGCCATTTGTGCAATGTGATCCGCGGCTTGCATGCCGAATACCATCGCGGGTCCGATAGTGGCGCCAGCACCGGGATAGCTCGTACCCATGACGGCGGCACTCGTATTGCCGATCGCGTACAAACCCTCGATCGGGGTTCCGGACCGGTCGAGCGCGCGCGCATGTTGATCCGTGACGAGCCCGCCCTTGGTGCCGATGTCGCCCGGCAGCAGTTCCAGTGCATAAAACGGCGCGCTGTCGATCGGGGCGAGACAGGGGTTCGGCTTCACGTTGACGTCGCCGTAATAAGTATCGAAGACGTTGCCGCCCTTGCCGAACGCCTCATCGACACCGACGCTGGCCCCCTTGTTGTTGTCCGCCAGTGTTTTGGCCAGCCCGGCCGGATCGACGCCGATTTGCCGTGCGAGCTCTTCCGGCGTGTTCGCCTTGTGCAGGATGGACCGCAGCGGGCCGGGCAACCGATGATCCGGCACGAAGGCGCCGGGCAGCAGCGGCCCGAACGGATAGTTCTTGCGGAAGCGCGCGTCGAACACGATCCATGCCGGCACGGTCTTCCCGCCTTGTTCGAGCTGCCGGTACATGGTCTGGACGAACTCCGTGTACGCCAGGTTTTCATTGAGGAAGCGCCGGCCGTCGGCCCCCACGACCACGCAGCCGGGCAAGGCACGTTCGACGAATACGGGGTGGGCATACGGTTGGCCCGGCACCTGGATTGCCGGCACGCCCCACTGGTATTGCATCAGGTCGAGCGCGGCGCCCGCTTCCTCGCCGGCGCGGATGGCGTCGCCGGTGTTGGCATGCGGCGGCGTCACGCTCCACTCGGCGCGGGTCGGCTTGGGCAGGTACTGCTCGCGCATCGCCTGGTTCCACTCGAACCCGCCTGCAGCCAGGATCACGCCACGGCGCGCGGCGATATGCATTGTCTTGCCATCACGCTCCACAACAACGCCGGTCACACGGCCGTGCTCGACTTGCAAACTGTGAAGCGGCGTGTCGAGCCAGAGCGATACCGCGCGGTCCCGCAGCGATTGCCGCAATGCGGCCACCAGCGCGGCCCCCAGCGTCAGGCGCCGGTCACGCTTCGACCGCAGGCGCCACCGGAAATCACACCAGTATCCGAGCATCAGTCGCATGGCGAGCCGGAACCAGCCGGGATGCTTGCCCAGCATCACGCGCGCTTCGGTCTGCGTCATCGCAACGCGTCCGCCCATCAGCGTTGCCGGCAGCGGTGGACGCTGCCTGTCGAATTCCTCGCCGAGCGCGCGCGCGTCGAAAGGCAATGGATCAAGCGAACGGTGGCCCGGTTTGGCGCCCGGATTGTGCTGGAAATAATCCGCATACTCGGGAAGCGTCGTAAAACGCACGCGGGTCCGTTCATGCAGATAGCGGACCAGCTGCGGTCCGTGCTCCAGATAGGTACGCACCTTCTCCTCGGAAAAGCCGATGCCGACACAGGCCCGCACATAGGTATAGGCTTCCTCCACGCTGTCTTTCGCACCGGCTTCTTTCGCGAGATGGTTGCAGGGGATCCAGATCCCGCCGCCCGAGATCGCGGTCGTGCCGCCGTACTGCCCGCACTTCTCGACCACCAGCACCGACAGGCCATGGTCGGCTGCCCGGCAGGCGGCAAGCATCGCGCCCCCGCCCGACCCGACCACGATCACGTCGTATTCGGTTTCCTGATTTTTGTTCACGCTCGTCTCTCCTTATCCCTTGACTGTTTTTTCCGCGAAATGCGTCCGTTCACGGTTTGGCTGCGGCCGGTGCAGCAAGCCCGAACCGAGCGCCGGCAACAGGAACACGGACCCGAGCACATTTACCAGGAACATGAACGCCAGCAGCACGCCCATGTCGGCTTGGAACTTCAATGCGGAAAATGCCCAGGTGCCCACGCCGATCGCCATCGTGAATGCCGTAAACAGCGCCGCCGTTCCGCGCTGGCGCAGGGCCTCGAAGAAGGCGTTCCGGAAGTCGTTGCCGTTGTCCATTTCATGCTGGATGCGCTCGAACAGGTAGATGCCGTAGTCGACACCGACACCCACGCCCAGGGCGATGACCGGCAGGGTCGACACCTTCAGGCCGATGCCAAGCAGGGCCATCAGGGCATTGCAAAGAATCGAGACCAGGGCGAGCGGAACGATGATGCACAGCACCGCCTGCCATGAACGGAAGGTGAGGAAGCACAGCACCGTGATGGCGCCGAAGATGGCCAGCAGCATCGTGACCTCCGCGTGCTCGACCGCTTCGTTAGTTGCCACCATCACGCCGACGTTGCCGCCGGCCAGGCGGAACGACACGTTTTCGGTCTTCTCCGCGGCGACATAGCGCTTGATCTCGTTGACGATATGCGCAATCGTTGTGCCTTCGTGGTTGTCGGTATAGACCAGCACCTGGATCGCCTTGCATCCCTCCGTATTCATGCCGTAGTCGGGATTGAAAGAGGGCGAGCCTTGCGCCAGGCCTTCGCTGCTGCGCGGCAGCGCCTGCCAGCGGGGATTGCCTTCGTTGAAGGCCGCAATCGTTACCTTCGCTAGCGATGGGACGCTGACGACAGAGCGCACGCCGGCGACCCCGCGCATGAAGATTTCAAAGCGCTCGATCGCACTCATGACCGGATACTGCAGGCAGGCGTCACCCTGCACCGAACTCTCGACCACCACCGTCAGCACGTCGATGCCGATGTTGTAGTGGCTGGTGATCGCAGCGTTGTCCAGGTTGTAGCGGGCGCTTTCGCGCAATTCCGGCACGCCGTTGCCGATATCGCCGATCTTCAGGTGACGCGCTTCCAGCGCGCCGGCTATGAGCAGTACCGTGCTCACCGTCAGGACGAGCAGGATGCCGCGCGGCGTCGCCGCGCCAGACATCCACCACCACAGGCCGATCTGCTTTCCGGCAAGGGCGCCGGCAGGCGCGCGCGTGCGCACACTCGCCGTGTTCATGTAAGACAGCAGTACCGGGAGGAATACCTTGTTGGTAAGGATCATCAGGAGCACGCCAAGGCAGGCGGTAATGCCCAGCTCGCGCACGATGTCGATTTCAATGACCATGATGACCAGGAAGCCGAGCGCATTGGTCAGCAAGGCCACCGTACCGGGCACGAACAGCTTGCGGAACGCATCGCGTGCTGCTTCGCCGGCATCCATGCCGGCTTCCGCTGCCTGCCGCCACGCATTCGTCATCTGGACGGCGTGCGATACCCCGATCGAAAAGATCAGGAAAGGCACCAGGATGGACATCGGGTCGATGCCGAAACCGATCACGGGCAGGATGCCGAGCAGCCACACGACCGGCAGCAGCGCAACCGACAGCGCAAGCGCGGTCATGCGCCACGAGCGGGTGTACACGAACAGCATTGCCGCGGTGATCAGGAACGCAATGCCGAAGAAGACAACGGCGCCGGCAATGCCTTCGATGACGTCGCCGACCAGCTTGGCAAAGCCGGTGATATGGACTTCGATCCGGTCGTTGCCGATCTTGCTGCGGATTTCTTCCAGCTTCCTTGAGACTTCGACATAGTCCAGCTTCTTGCCCGTTGCCGGATCAACCTCCTGCAATTCGGCGCGCACCATTGCGCCTTTCAGGTCATTGGCCACGAGCTGACCGATCTGCCCCGAGCGCGCGACGTTACGCCGCACCGTATCGAGTTCGTCCGGCTGGCTGGAGAAGCGTGCCGGCACCACGACGTCGCCGTAGAACCCCGCCTCCGTCACTTCGGTATAGCGGACGTTCGGCGTAAAGATCGAAAACACCCTGCCCCGCTCCACACCGGGCAGGAAGAACACCTCGTCCGTCACCATGCGCAGTGCATCGAGGAATTCCCGGTTGTAAATGTCGCCTTCGCCTTTCCACCGCAGGTCGACCAGGATCCGGTTGGCGCCGGAGAACGCGCGGGCGTACTCGGTGAAGGTCTGCATATAGGGATGCTGCAGCGGGACCGTCTTGGCAAAACCGGGATCGAGCCGGATGCGGGAGGCGGATGCGGCCAGCAAGACCGTCAGCAAGACGAACAACCAAAGCAGGCGGCGGCGATGACGGATGATGGCGCCGGCGCAGGCGTCGATGAACGACGAAAGACGCTGATTGGGAGTGATATTCATGGCGTGGTACTCAGTCTGGAAGTTGCAACGGCAGGCGGCAGATGACAGATGGCAAGTTCAGCGACGCATCACAGTTTTTCGACTGCGATGCCGGATTCGCCGCCGACCAGTGCCGTGTTCGGCGCGATCTCGAGGATGCTGGTCAGGCTCGCCATCCCGCCCACCCGGTGGATGCGGAAGGACTTGCCAAGATCGTTCGACACGAGCATGGCCCCGCCCTGTCCGGCCAGCACGATGCGGCCATCCTGCAAGCGCGTCGCGCCGAAGAACGAGGTTTGCAGGCCGGTCTGCACCGCCTCCCATGTCGTACCGAAGTCTTCGCTGCGCAATACGTTGCCGCGCATGCCGAAGACCAGCCAGGTATCCGCGGTCAGCGCCAGGGCGCCGAACATCGATCCCTTGTAAGGCAGGTTCAGGCGCTCCCATTGCGCCCCGCCGTCCGGCGAACGCAGCAGCAGGCCGTTTTCTCCCGCCAGCATCAAGCGGTTGCCCGGGCCGGCGACCAGCGCATTCAGATGCGCCTCGCCGACGTCCGGCATGGCAGGCATGTCCTCCCAGCGTTCGCCGCCGTCGCGCGACACGATGAAACGTCCGAAGCTGCCCACTGCGTACAGCACCTGGCCGGAGGAACCGGCGACTGCGACAACGTTCAGCAATGGCTCCGACCGGTCGCCGTCGAAACGCACCTGGCGCCAGGTGCTGCCCGCGTTTTCCGTCAACAGGACAACGCCGTCATGTCCGATCGCGATCCCGCGGCGCTCATCGGTGAACAGCACCTTGTTCAGGGTCGATCCCGATTGTCCCGCGACCGATGCCCTGTGCCAGCTTGCGCCGGCGTCGTCGCTGACCAGGATGTTCCCGGCTTCGCCGGCGGCGACCAAGCGCGAGCCCGCACGGGCAATGCTGTTCACATGGAGACGGTCCGCCCGCACAAGGCTCGCCTCGAATGCCGGCAGTTCGCGCGGCGCGAACGCATAGGCGGCCGCGGCCGTGACGGCAATGGACATGGCCAGGCTGGCCAGTCGCGCTGATTTCATCATGCCTCTCTCCTTGGCGAAAATCGCCGCTTCTCTCTCCAACCGGGGGCACGTTGGATTGGTATGTTGCGCACCCGGGTGTTTGCTTCAGATCACTTCAAACAGGCCGGCTGCCCCCATACCTCCACCGATGCACATGGTCACGACGGCGTAGCGTGCGCCGCGACGCCGCGCCTCGAGCAGGGCATGGCCGACCATGCGTGCGCCGGACATGCCGAACGGGTGACCGATGGCGATCGCTCCGCCGTTCACGTTGAGCCGGTCGTCCGGGATGCCGAGCTGGTCGCGGCAATAGATCACCTGGCAGGCAAATGCCTCGTTCAATTCCCAGACACCGATATCCGCCACGGTCAGGCCGTGCCGCTTGAGCAGCTTCGGTATCGCGGACACCGGCCCGATCCCCATCTCGTCGGCCGCGCATCCGGCCACCGCCAGTCCGCGATAGATGCCGAGCGGCGCGATGCCCCGCCGCTGCGCTTCAGCACGGCTCATCAGGACACATGCGGATGCGCCGTCCGACAGTTGCGAGGCATTGCCGGCGGTGATGAATCCGCCCTCCTTGACCCATTGCCCGTTCTTCCAGACCGGCTTGAGCGCGGCCAGGCTTTCGGCACTGGTGTCGGCCCGGTTGCATTCGTCCTGCGCGAGGTCGACGCGCTGCGAGCCGGTCGGATTGCCCTCCTTGTCGAACAGCAGCTTGTCGGCCGACAGCGGCGCGATTTCATCGGCGAACAGGCCGTCGCGCTGCGCGCGCGCGGTGCGCTGCTGGCTCTGCAGTGCGTATTCATCCTGGGCGGCGCGGGAAATGCCGTAGCGCGCGGCAACGATCTCGGCGGTTTCGATCATCGGGATATAGGCGGCGGGATGAAGAGTCAACACCGCTTGCGATTGCGCACGATGGCTGTTCTTGTGTTTGGTTTGCGTCAACGAAATCGATTCGACGCCGCCGGCCACGGCGATATCCACCTCGCCGCACATGATCGACTTGGCAACGCTTGCAATCGCCATCAGGCCGGAGGAACACATGCGGTCCAGCGCCATTCCGGGAACGCTTTCGGGGAGTCCTGCGGCCAGTGCACTCAGGCGCCCGATGTTGTAGCCCTGCGTCCCCTGCTGTGCCGCTGCGCCCATCAGCACATCGTCGACCTCATGCGGCACGATGTCGGGCACCTTGGCCAGCGCCGCCCGGATCGCATGCCCGCCCAGCACGGGTGCCTCGGTATCGTTGAAGGCCCCGCGAAATGCCTTCCCGATCGGCGTACGGGCGGTGGAAACAATCACGGCTTCTTGCATGTTCACGCTCTCTTGAAAAAATCAGATAAAGAAATAGCGGCTGATGGTGTCTGCCACACAGCCGGGTTTGGGTTGCCCCTCGATTTCCACGGTCACCCGTACCACCGATTGCACGCCGTTCCCTGGCAATGCCTCGGCACGCAGGAGTTCGCCCACGCCACGGATGCGCGCTCCGACAGGCACAGGCGCGGGGAAGCGCACCTTGTCGCAGCCGTAGTTGACGCCCATCGCGAGCTGCTCCAGCAGCACCAGTTGCGGCAGGAAGAAATTGACCAGGGATAGCGTCAGATAGCCGTGGGCGATGCAGCCGCCGAATGGGCCGACCTTGGCACGTTCGGGATTCACATGGATCCATTGTTGGTCGCCGGTCGCCTCGGCGAACAGGTTGACGCGCGATTGCTCGACGGTGAGCCAGTCGGTCGCACCGAGCGGCTGGCCTTGCCTGTCGAGGAAGTCGGCCATGGAACGGAAAATCGTCGGCATGCCCGTCCCCTTATGCGTGCTGGCTGCTGACGGACACGACCTCGCCGGTCATGTAGGACGCGTAGTCGCTGGCAAGGAACATCATCACGTTGGCGACTTCCCATACTTCGGCGGCACGGCCGAAGGCTTCGCGCGACGCCAGTTGCTCCAGCAGCGACTGCGGCGCACTCTTGCGCAAGAAGTCGTGCAGCGCGATGCTCGGTGCCACTGCGTTGATGCGGATGCCATACTCGGCCGCTTCCAGCGCGCTGCAACGGGTGAATGCCATCACCCCGGCCTTTGCGGCGGCGTAATGCGCCTGCTCCTTCTGCGCGCGCCAGCCGAGCACCGATGCGTTGTTGACGATGACGCCGCGGCCGCGCGGTTGCATCTTGTTCAGCATCGCGCGTGTCATGCGGAACGTGCCGGTCAGCGTGATGTCGATGACCTTGTGCCATTCTTCGTCGCGCATTTCGGTCACGCGGCGCGAGCCACCCAGACCTGCGTTATTGATGAGAATATCGACGCCCCCGAGGCTGGCCTCGGCGCGCTCGACGAGCGCCTGCACCTGCGCCTCGTCCGTCACATCACAGAGCTGGCCATGGATATCGCGATGGCCGGTTTCTGCGCGCAGCGTTTCGACGGCAGCTTCAAGCCGCCCTGCATGGACGTCGGAAATCATCAGTGCGCGGCATCCCTCCTCGATACTGCGGCGCGCGGCGGCAAAGCCGATACCGGCACCGGCAGCCGCCGTGATCAGCACGGATTTCCCGTTGAGAAGCCCGTGGCCCGGGACGTAAGGGGGAACGGTGATGCTCTTGGTTTCGCTCATGCTGCAACTCTCGCTTCCTTTGGCATGCCGAGACCGCGCTCGGCGATGATGTTCAGTTGGATTTCGTTGGTGCCGGCGTAGATGGTGTCGGCGCGCGAGAACAGAAACAACCCCTGCAGGCGGGCGCGCCGGCCGTCGTCCGCGCCGAGCAGGTTGGCTTCCGTGCCTAGCACTTCCATCGCCAGTTCACCAAGTGCCCGGTGCCAGTTCGACCAGAAGTGCTTGTAGATCAATGTCTCGCGGCGCAGCTGGCCGTCGCCGCCATCGGACAGCATGCGCAAGGCGTTGTAGCGCATGGTCCGCAGGCCGGCCCATGCCTGAGCCAGGCGGCGCCGGATCGCAGGATTGCGCAGGCTGCCGTTGGCGCGTGCCGCCTCTACCACCATGTCGAATTCGTAGCGGAAATGCATCTGCTGTCCCAGCGTCGACAGGCCGCGTTCGAAGCCAAGCAAGGCCATCGCGATCTTCCAGCCTTCGCCCGGCGCGCCGACCACGTCGCATGCCTTGGCACGCGCGCCGTCAAAGAACACTTCGTTGAATTCCGCCGAGCCGCTGATCTGGCGAATCGGGCGGATCTCGATGCCCGGCTGGTTGAGCGGCATGAGCAGAAAGATCAGGCCGCGATTGCCGCGCGATGCACTATCGCAACGTGCCAGTACGAAAATCCAGTCCGATTCATGGGCAAGCGATGTCCATACCTTCTGGCCGTGCACGATCCAGTCGCCGGTGGCTTCGTCGCGCACCGCGCGGGTTTGCACGTTAGCGAGGTCGGACCCTGCCCCGGGCTCCGAGTAGCCCTGGCACCAGAACACGCTGCCGTCGCGGATGCCGGGCAAGAAACGCGCTTTCTGGTCTTCGGTACCGTAGGCAATCAGCGTAGGGCCGATCAATCCTTCGCCGATATGTCCCATGCGCCCCGGCCCGCCTGCGCGCACATACTCTTCGTGGAAGATCACCTGCTGCGCCACGGACAGTGCACGGCCGCCGTGCTCTGCAGGCCAGCCGACGCAAGTCCAGCCGCCTTGCGCAAGCACCTGCTCCCATTTCTTGCGCAGTTCGGGATAGGCTTCCTCGTCGCCCGGCCCGCCCCGGTGGCGCAGGGCTGCAAATTCGCCCTGCAGGTGGGATTGCATCCAGGACGCGACTTCCGCACGGAAGCCTGCCTGGCTGTCATCGCTCTCGTTCTCGATGCCGCGTCTCTCCTCGGCAGCGTCGCAAAGATGCGTCGCAATGCGGGCGTAGCACTCATCCTCGCTCAGCCAGGACCGCGTTGCGTTCGCACGTTTGAAGTACAGCTGCGGATCGTATTCCCAGGTAAAGCCCACGCCGCCATGCAGCTGGATCGCTTCCTGTGCGCAAAAGAACGCGGCATGGTTGGCGGCGGCTTTCGCGCACGCGACGTCGAGAGCCAGCCGGTCCGCGTTCCGGCATGTCTGCGCGGTACGCAATGCGCCATAGACGGTGGAACGCGCGGACTCGAGCGCAATCATCATTTGCGCGCAACGATGCTTGACCGCTTGGAAAGAGGCAACGGCGCGCCCGAATTGGTGGCGCTCGTTCACATAAGACAAGGTGAGGTCCAGGCACTGCCGCGCGCCACCCACCTGTTCCGCTGCCAATGCCAGCGCGGCGAGGTCGCAGGTGCGGCGCAAGCCTTCGTGCAGCTCTTCGCTCCAGCCGGACGGATCGATGCGCGATGCATCCGGCACCGCCACGCAGCGCAGTTCCACCCGTGCCACCGGACGGGAGGCGTCGAGCGCGGGCAGCGCGGTGACCTGCACGCCTTCTGCCATTGCGGGGATGGCGAACAGGCCATATGCATCGGCTTCGCCGACCAATCGGGCCGGCACCAGCAACAGGTCTGCCTGCGCGGCGCCCGGCACTTGGGGTGCGATTCCGTTGAGCACGTAGGCGCTGCCTTCACGATGCGCGCTGATCTTGCAGGCGCCGGTCTCCCATACGAGCGGCGCCGGCAGGACCAGGGCCGCGCTCAGGCTGCCGTTTGCGAGTTGCAGCAGATAGCGCTCCTGCGCCTCGCGATGCGCGACATGCAGCAGAGCATCGGTCGCCAAGCATGCACTGGACAGGTAAGACACGCACGCAAGGCGGCGGCCCATTTCTTCCATCAGCAGACCGCGCTCCAGCTGGCCCAGGCCCATGCCACCGAACGCTTCGGGCACGGCGACGCCGCACCAGCCGAGGCCGGTGCGAATCTCTTCCCACAGCGCGGCATCATGGCCGCCCGCATTTTCCATCGCGCGGCGGACCGCGGCGGAATCGCTTTCCTGTGCGAGGAATTGTTCGGCCGACTCCAGGATCATCTTCTGGTCGGCATTCAGCGTAAAGTCCATGGCGTATCCGTCAGGTGCCGTAGACCTTTTGCGCCGGGCGTGCCTCGGCCAGCATGGCGTCGACCGCGCTGCCGACTTCCTCCGGCCGCCAGCGCTTGCCTTTGTCGCGCTGCACGCCAGTGTGCCAGCCGTCAGCGACAGCAATCATGCCGCCGGCAACTTCGAACATGCGGCCGGTCACATGGCGCGATGCGGCGCTGCCCAGCCACACGACGAGCGGCGCCACGTTTGCCGGGTGGTAGTAGTCGAACGCCTCGCCATCGGGGGCCTTCATCATGTCGGCGAACACGCTTTCGGTCATGCCGGTGCGGGCCGCCGGCGCCAGTCCATTCGCGGTCACACCGTAGCGCGCGAGTTCGGCCGCCTGTACCAGAGTCAGTGCGGTGATACCCGCCTTGGCGGCGGCGTAGTTCGACTGGCCGATCGAACCCTGCAGTCCTGCGCCGGAACTCGTGTTGATGATGCGTGCGTCGACCGGGCGGCCGGCCTTCGCCGCGTCGCGCCAGCGCCGTGCCAATACGTTGGCGAGGCAGAAATGGCCCTTCAGGTGCACGCGCATCACGTCGTCCCAGTCCGCCTCGGTCAGGCTGACGAACATGCGGTCGCGGCAGATGCCTGCGTTGTTGACCAGCACATCGACGACGCCGAATGTGTCCTCCGCAGCGGCAACAATGCGTTCAGCACTTTCGAGACTGGTGATATCGCCGTCGTTGGCAAGCGCCCTGCCGCCCGCCGCGCGTATTTCCTCGCAGACCGCCTCTGCCGCATCCCTGCGGATATCGTTCACCACGACACGCGCTCCTTCGGTGGCGAATGCCAGCGCATATTCGCGGCCGAGTCCGCCGCCGGCGCCGGTGATGATGACGGTCCTGTCCTTGCAGATTCCCATTGTTGCCCTCACAGTCTTTCGATGATCGTCACATTGGCCAGTCCGCCGCCCTCGCACATCGTTTGCAGCCCGTAGCGGCCGCCGCTGCGTTCCAGTTCATGCAGCATCGAGGTCATTAGGCGGGCGCCGGTGGCACCAAGCGGATGTCCCAGCGCAATGGCGCCGCCATTGACATTGGTGCGCTCGGCCGGATAACCGGTTTCGATCAGCCAGGCCTGGGCCACCGAAGCGAAGGCTTCGTTGATTTCCACCAGGTCGATGTCTTCCCAGCGCAGGCCGCATTTCTTGATTGCCTTCTGCGTTGCGGGGATGGGCGCGGTCAGCATCCAGATCGGGTCGTCGCCCAGCACGCTGAGGTGGTGGATGCGCGCGCGCGGTTTCAGGTTGTAGCGTTTCAGCGCGTCTTCGGACACCAGCAGCAATGCGGCGGCGGCATCGGCGGTCTGGCTCGACACGGCGGCGGTCAGCGGACTGCCCGGCTCGAGCGGCTCGAGTTCGGCCATCTTCTCCATCGAGGTCACGCGTGGTGTTTCGTCATGTTCGAGCCCCATGTAAGGCACGATCTCGCGCGCAAACCGCCCGGCCTCGATGGCCGCCAGCGCCCTGCGGTGGCTTTCCAGCGCATAGGCTTCCATCGTCCGTCGCGACAGGCCCCAGTGTTCGGCAATGCGGCGGGCGGCATAGAACTGCGATACGGGTACAGGGCCGAAACGGTTGCGCCAGCCGATGCTGCCCGAGAACGGATCCTTGAAGCCGAATGCCTGGCCAGCGGTCATCGCGGAGGAGATCGGGATCTTCGACATGGTTTGCACCCCGCCCGCGATCACGACGTCCTGTGTGCCGCTCATGATCGCCTGGGCCGCAAAGTGGACGGCCTGCTGCGACGAGCCGCACTGGCGGTCGACCGTGACGCCGGGCACCGTCATCGGGAGACCGGCGGTAAGCCAGCAAGAGCGCGCGATATTGCCGGCCAGCGGACCGATCGTGTCCACGCAGCCGAACACGACGTCGTCCACTTCGGCAGCGGGGACGCCATTGCGCGCGACAAGGTGCGACAGCACGAATGCGCCGAGGTCGGCCGGATGGACTTCCGACAGTTTGCCGTTGCGCCGACCGGTGGGCGTGCGCAGCGCATCGACGATATAGACTTCCGCTTTTTTCATGAATGCTGTTCCTCAAAAGTGTGTCCCGGTCCGATCGGGCTGTCCTTGGCAAGCGCAAACTCGCGAATGCGCGCAAGGTGGAAACTGCGGTCGCCGCTGGCGCCATCGAGCGCCCAGGCCATCTTCATGAAGATGTGCAAGTCCATCTCCCAGGTGTAGCCCATCGCACCGTGCACCTGGATACCGTTGCGCGCGGCGAGCAATGCCGCTTCCGCCGCCGCGACCTTGGCATGGGAAACGTGGACGCTCGCGTGCGGCTTGCCGTGGGCAAGTGCATCGGCGGCGCGGTACACCACGGGGCGCGCGAATTCCAGCTTGATGGCGACGTCGGCGAGGTAGTGCTTGACCGCCTGATAAGATCCGATCGGCCTGCCGAACTGCTTGCGCTGCGCTGTGTAGTCGATCGACAGGTCGAGCATGCGTTGCGTGAGCCCGAGCAGCTGTGCGGCTGCGGCGAGGGCGCTGCGGTCGCAGGCAAGCTGCCAGGCCGCGCTTGCGTCGTTTGCGATCCGCTCCGCCGTTCCCGCCTTCCAGGCCACGCTGTACAGCCGGCGCGACGGGTCGACGCTATGCTGCAGCGTCAGTTGCGCCAGCTGTGGCGATACGGCGTAGAGGTCGCCGTCGTACGGCATCAGGATTACGCCGGCAAGATGCGCATCCGGCACCAGCCCGCTCTGCGACTGCGCAATCGCAATACGGGCCGTGCCATCGGCGATCTTGGCCAGCCACTGGCTGCGGAACGCGCTCTCCGGCAAAGCGGAGATAAGCCCGGCGCCCACCCAGGCGGTATCCAGGAGCGGTTCCGGCACTGCGTGATAACCGCATTCCTGGGCGATGAGCACCCAGTCGGTATCGTTCATCCCCATGCCGCCGAATTCCTGCGGCACCGACAGGCCGGTCAGGCCCTGCGCGGCGAGCAGGCTCCACAACTCGCGCGAGCGTCCTGCGGGGCGGGTCCAGAGCTCGCGGATGAGCTCCGGGGATACTTCGTTCATCAGGAACTTGCGCACGCTGTCGACAAGCAAGACCTGGTCGTCATTGAAAGTAAAGTCCATTGCCAAATTCCTAGCGCGGCATGCCGAGCATGCGTTCAGCGATGATGTTGCGTTGAATCTCGTTGGTGCCCGCGTAGATCGTTCCCGACTGGGCGAACATGTAGCCTTCCAGCCAGCGCCCGTGTTCCACGGACAGCGGCGATTCCCCCGTCAGCTCCGCGAACGATCCCGCAAGGCGCTGCGCCGTCTCGTGCATGTGAATGTCGAGCTCGGACCAGAACACCTTGTTAGTGCTAGATTCCGCACCGATATGGCCACCCTTCTCCAGGCGGCAGGCCGTTGCATAGGTCGCAAGGGCATAGGCTTCCGCATCCATCCATGCGCGGGCAACGGATTCGCCCAGGACCGGATCGGCGCCTTGCGCCGACGAGGCGTGATTCCGGTACAGCGCAATGAGCGCGCGCGCGGTTTCCTGGAAACGGGCCGGCGAGCGCAGCATCAGTCCGCGTTCGAAGCCTGCCGTCGCCATCGCCACCTGCCAGCCGGCGCCTTCCGCGCCAAGCCGGTTTTCGACGGGCACGCGTACGTTGTCGAAGAAGATTTCCGCGAAGCCGGTCTGCCCGTTCAGTTGCCTGATCGGGCGCACGGTCACGCCGGGCGAGCGTAGCGGCAGCAGCAAGAAGGACAAGCCGTGATGCCGGCTGGATTCCGGATCGGTCCGGAACAGGCCGAACAGCCAGTCGGCCCATACGGCACGGGTCGACCAGATCTTTTGTCCATTCACCACATAGCTGTCGCCGTCCAGGATGGCCGTGCAGCGGATTGCCGCCATGTCGGATCCGGCGCCAGGTTCGGACCAACCCTGCGCCCAGATCTCGTCACCGGCCGCCATGCGCGGCAGGAAGCGCGCCTTCTGCTCGGGCGTGCCGTAATCCATCAGGGTCGGGCCCAGCAGGAAGATGCCGTTCTGGTTGACGCGCAAGGGAGCACCGGCACGCCAGTACTCCTCTTCGAAGATCAGCCACTCGATCAGATCGCATCCGCGACCGCCGAGGGCTTGCGGCCAGGTCACCATGCTCCAGCGGCCGGTGTGGAGCGTGCGCTCCCACTCGCGGTGCTGCGCAAAACCTTCTTCGGTGTCGAAACTTTTCAGCGGCTCCTTGGGCACATGCTCCGCGAGCCAGCGTCGGATTTCGGCGCGGAATGCCTGCTGTTCCGGCGTATAAGTCAAGTCCATGTCTCAGTCTCCCGCGAACTTTGCATCACGTTTCTGCACGAATGCATCGCGTGCTTCCGTGGAATCAGCACTCATGTACGCCTGCAGGGTGAAGCCCTGCTCCCAGCGGTACTTGTCTTCGAGATTGCCGTCCTCCACGCCGTTGAGCGACTCTTTCGCCAGACACAGCATGGCCAGGCTCTTGGATGCAATCTGCCGCGCGGTCTGCATCGCCGCGTCGCGCAGCTCGGCCGGAGGCACGACGCGTTCGATGCCGCCGAAGCGGTAGGCTTCCGCCGCGGTAATCATCTGGCCGGTGAAATACATCCAGCGCACCTTCTGCACCGGAAACAACCTCTGCAGATGCGCGCCGCCGCCCATCGCGCCGCGGTCGATTTCCGGTACGCCGAATCGCGCGCATTCGGAGGCGATCACGATGTCGGCCGCGCCGGTCAGGCCGATGCCGCCGCCGAGCACGAAGCCGTGGACGGCGGCAATGACGGGCTTCGGATTGCGATGCACGGCACGGAAGGCCGCGTAGTTGCCGGCGTTGACCTCGACGATGCGATCCGGATGCGCGGCGAGTTCCTTGATGTCGACGCCGGCGCAGAAGCCGCGCCCGTCACCGCGCAATACGATGACGTTCACACGTGCATCGCGGCCGAGCGCGTCGATTTCGTCGGCCAGCGCCTGCCACCCGGCGCAATCGAGCGCATTCACCGGGGGATGGTGGATCACCAGTTCGGCGATGCCATTATTGATTTCTGTGTAAAACGGCTTTTTCATTCATTCACCTTGTCGTAGATCGGCGCCGCAGCAGGGTGGACTGCGCCGCCTGCCAGATGGGCGAGGCGCTGTTCCGCCTGCGCCACGATGGCTTCAATCAGGTCCTGCACGGTGTCGAGCCGGCCGATCGCCGCTGCGACCTGGCCGCTTGGCAACACACCTTCGTCGGGCGCGCCATCCACCATTGCCCGCTGGATCAAAACCGGTGCGTTGGCCGCCATCAGCGTCTGCGCCGGTGTCATGCCACTCTGGCGCAATGCCTGCATCGCGGCGCCGAGCATCTGCGCCGTCGTCATGCCGGTGTGCTTGCGCCACTGCCAGGCGGCGCCGAGCGCAATCAACAGGCGGCGCAGATAGCCGGCCTGCTCCAGGCGGACGAGGAAGGGGTTGTCGATCATGCGTTGCGGCAGCCCGTCGATCGCCTGCGACACGCGGATCGCCGCCGGATCGCGCACGGCGACGTAACGGTCCAGGGTGGCGCGTGGCACCGGCGACTCCGCGCTCATCAGGAAGCGGGTACCCATGGCGATGCCATCGGCTCCACATGCCAAGGCAGCAGCCAAACCGCGGCCGTCGAAGAAGCCGCCGGCGGCAACCACCGGCACCGTGACAGCGTCCAGCACCTGCGGCAGCAGGATGGTTGTCGGTACGGCACCGGTATGGCCGCCCCCTTCACCGCCCTGCACCGTCACGATGTCGGCGCCCATTTGCACCGCCTTCTGCGCGTGCTTGAGCGCGCCGACGGTCGGCATGCACAGCACCCCGGCATCCTTCAGGCGGCGGACGGTCGCAGCATCCGGACCGCGGCCGTAGCTGACCGCGCGCAGGCGGTACTTGATCGCCAGTTCCACTGCTTCCTTGGCATTCGGCTGGAACATGTGGAAGTTCAGTCCGAAAGGCGCGTCGCTGAGGGACTTGACCTTGCGAATCTCCGCTTCGAGTTTGTCGGGTTCAATCGTAGCGCCGGCCAGGAATCCGAAGCCGCCGGCGTTGCCGGTAGCCGCGACCAGGCGCGCATCCGCGACCCAGCCCATCGCCGTCTGCACGATGGGGTAGCGGCAACCAAGCAGGTCGCAAAGACGGGTATGCAATCGGGAGGTCGCGGCACTCATGCGGCTGCATCCTTTTCTTCGCGGGCGGATTGTCCGCGCTGCCCACGCTGTGAATCGGCCATGGACCGGGCGTCGTAGCCGCCGAGCTTGTCGCCGCTGACCAGTTCGTTATGTGCATGGGCAAAGTGATGCCAGGCGAACGCGGCATCCATCGCGGTACGCTTGCCGCGCAGCTCTTCGACGTGATTGACCGCCTGCTTGGTCAGCGCGAGGCCGAGACGCGGCATCTGTGCGATCCGCTTCGCGATGCAATAGGTTTCCTCTTCGAGGAACTCGGCCGGCACGACACGGTTGACCATCCCCATCTGGCAGGCGCGCTGCGCGCTCATGCGCTCGCCGAGGAAGAGAAACTCCTTGGCCACGCGCGGATGCAGTTCAAACGCATGCGCAAAATACTCGACGCCAGGGATCCCCATGCGCACCACGGGGTCCGAGAAAAACGCGTCTTCCGCTGCAACGATCAAGTCGCATACCCATGCCAACATCAGGCCGCCGGCAATGCATGCGCCCTGCACCATTGCAATGGTCGGCTTCGGCAGTTCGCGCCAGCGTCTGCACATGCCGAGATAGACTTCCTGTTCCCTCGCGTACAGGAACTCGCCGCCGGGCTTGTCGACGTGGTCATACCAGAGGGAATTCCGCTCGAAGGATTGATGGATATCGCGCCCCGGGGTGCCGATGTCATGGCCCGCCGAAAAATGCTTGCCCGATCCGCGCAGCACAATGACTTTCACGCTGTCGTCGTCCGCCGCGCGGCGAAATGCGGCGTCCAGCGCATAGGTCATCTTCGAGTTCTGTGCGTTGTGGTACTCGGGCCGGTGCATCGTGATGCTGGCGATGCCATCGGCAACGTTGTAGAGGACGACGTCGTCCTCGTTCGCACTGTTCGCTTTCGTGTTCATGCCACTGCCTCCCGGGCCGCTGCCACGCGCACGGCGGGCGGGTTATTGCGCAATGCGCCGGCACGCTGGTTGAGCGGGTCGAGGCGGCGAATGATCTCCAGCTGCTCTTCGGTTGGCAGCGGCGTAACGCCCATGTCCGGCGCACCGAGCAGTTCGAATCCGGTCGCCGCCTGCACCTCGTCGAAAGTGACGCCGGGATGCAGGGAACGCACCCGGATTGCATGGTCCGGCCCCTGGAAGTCGAGTACGCACAGGTCGGTCACCACCAAGCGCAAGTCGATGAAATCACCGCGCATCCCGGGTTCGCGGCGCGCGGGGTTGTAACCGACGCCGGCGACCATGTCCACTTCGCCTTTCACGAAACTCCGCAAACCGTGCGACGTGATCAGGTAGGAATTGATGTGATTGATGCTGTTGCCCGGATAACCGCGCGCTCCAAGCAACTGTGTCTTCGGTCGCTGGTAGTCGCCGCCGAGGCAGGAGATATTGGTCTGGCCGTAACGGTCGATCTGCGTCGGCATGGTCAGCGCGTGGCGTGCGCCGCCCCACACGCATTCGAAAATGCGCGCAAACGGCATCCAGCCTGCGGCCTTCAGTTGGAAACCCTCCGGACGCGGGCCGAGCGGAATCGGTTCCTCGACCAGGTAGGCCTCGCCGTCGGTGAGCAGCAGTTCAGGGCTGTGCGTGAGCTTTGCCAGTCCGGCGGCGATGCGGGGAATGGTGCCGATACCCGACGCAAGAACCTCACCATTATTGCGCCACGTCTCGGCGCAGGCGACGATCAGCAGTTCAGCCAGCGTGATGTCTTGTTGATGATTTGCCACGTCCTGCCTCCCTAGATCGCCGCCACCGGCAGCCTGCCGATATGTTCTGTACCGCCCACGCCCGCCTGGTAGTCGGCTTCACTGCCGGCGAGATAGGTCGACGCGTAGGTGTGCCAGCCGTCGCCGGTTTCGGCCGACGCGCAGTACTGTTTCAGGTGGCTCATGTCCCATCCGTAATAGGGGGCGCACGAGGTCGGATGCGCACCGCAAGGCGCATGCACGACGCCTTTCACGAGGTAGCGTTCAAAGGTGTTGCCCCGTGCCTGGCTGGCGCCGCCGGCGTCGCTCTGGTCGATGCGGTCGACCAGTTGCTCGCAACTCACGTAGCACTGCTTGGCAGCACGCGCGAACAGGTCGTCGAAATAGGGATCGGGCCCGAGGATGCGGCTGTTGCCGAGCCGGTCGCACTGGTCGACATGCAGCAATGCGGCATCGAGATGCAGCGCCGGCATGGCAATCAGGGTTTCGCCATCCGCGTACGGGGACTGGATGGTCTTGAAGCGTGGATTATGCTTGTGGACATCGCTCGCCAGGCCGATGCGCGTGGGCAGGAAAGGCAGCCGCATTGCAGCGGCGCGCAGGCCCCATTGCAGCATGCCCTCGTCCAGCTCTTCGATCTCGAGCGTGCCGGCCTCGCGTGCGCGCCGGAAGTATGGCTCGAGCGGGATGAGGTCCAGCGACACGAAACCGAACACGAGTTTCTTCACCTTGCCCGCGGCACACAGCATGCCGACTTCCGGGCCGCCATAAGCGACGATGGTGAGGTCCTTCAGATTGGAGCGCAGGATCTCGCGCACCAGGGCCATGGGCTTGCGCCGCGGGCCCCATCCGCCGATGCCGATGGTCATGCCGTCACGCAAGTTCGCCACGACGTCCTGAGCGCTGATTTGTTTATTGAGTGCCATTCTCGATGCCGCCTTATTGATATCCGACGCTGAAGTCATGCCCCCAGAGGCTGACCTCGGTCGCTTCGTACACGCTGTGCTTTTGCCAGTCGACCTGCAGGCCGCCGTAGCCGTACTCCATGTCGAAGCCACTCGGCGTCTTCATGTAGAAGGACGTCATGTGGTCGTTGCAATGGCGGCCGAGGGTGGCGGACAGCTTCACCTTGTGCCGCTGCACGCGGTCGAGCGCGCGGCCGACCTCGTCCATCGACGGGACTTCGACCATCGCGTGCACACAGCCGCTGGGGACGGCCATCTCAAAGATCGCGAGGCTGTGGTGACGGCTGTTATTGCAATGCAGGAAATGAATGCGCTTCTCCGGTTCTGCCGGATCCGGCGTAAAGCGGACACGGTAGATATCGGACAGGCTGAACCCGAGCACCTCGGTGAGGAAACGATTGGTTGCATCGAAGTTGGGGGCCGGCAGCACCACATGCCCGAGCCCCATGTCGCCGGTCACGAACGACGGCACGCCCACAGGGGACACGAAGCGCTGGAAGCCGGACTTCGCTCCCCAGAATATTTCGTGCCGGTTGCCGGACGGGTCCGTGACCCAGCACATCTGCTGCACCTTGCGCAAGGCGTACTCGGCTTCGGTGCCCATCCTGACTTCATACGGTTTCAGTGCGGCCAACGCCGCGGCGAATGCGCCTGCATTGGCCACTTCCCATCCGGAGGCGAAATACCGGTCCTCCTTACCGGGGACAATGGCGAAACGATAGGCACGCTCGTCCATCTTCAGGTACAACGCGCCGTCATGGCCCTGCTCCGACTGCATGCCAAGCACCTGTTCGCCATAGTCGCGCCACCTGGATACATCGGTCGCCTCGACGATCACATACCCCAAGCCGCGAATATCGATCATGCCGCCCTCCAATCATGTTGAGTGATGACTGGATTTTCCGCGCCGGACAAGGGTGCGGCATCGTCTGATAAGACTAGCCGGAGGAACTTTTTTACACCGGAGAACAGGTACGCGCAGAATGAAAAAGGCCGTCCACGAGGGACGGCAAAAACGTATCTCCGCGAGACAAGAACGGAGACCGGCATGGCACGCCGGCACTGGCAGACGGGGAAGCCTGCCTGTGTTCAGCGCAGTTGGTGCTTGAGGACCTTGCCCGCAGCGTTCACGGGGAGGAAATCGGGAAATTCGACAACGGCGGGCACTTTGTAGTTGGCCATCTGCCCGCGCGCCCATGCGATGAGCTCGGCGCCGGACAGCGTCGCGCCGGCGCGCAAGACGACATGCGCTTTGCCCACCTCGCCCATGCGCGCGTCCGGTGTGCCGACCACGGCAACCTGTGCGATCGCCGGGTGTGCCGAGAGCAGGCGTTCGATCTCTGCCGGATAACAATTGAATCCGCCGCTGATGTACATATCCTTCAGGCGGTCGGTAATGCGCAAGTAGCCGCGTTCATCGAGCACGCCGACATCGCCGGTATGCAGCCAGCCCTCCGCATCGATGGCCTCGCGTGTCCCGGCTTCATCGTTGAAATAGCCGCGCATGACGTTATAGCCGCGCATGACGACTTCTCCGGCCACGCCCGGCGCGACCGGCTTGCCGTCCGGGCCGACACACCGCAACTCGATTCCCGGAATGGCCCGTCCGGAGGTGGTGGCGATGGTTTCGGCGTCATCGCTCGCCTCGCACAAGGTCGCGATGCCGCAGGATTCCGTCAGGCCGTAGCCCGTGAGCACGGTCTTGAAACCGAGTTCGCTGCGCATGCGCTCGACCAGCACCGGCGGGATGGCCGCCGCGCCGGTGATGGCTGCCCGCAGGCTGGACAGGTCATAGCTGGCCAGGCGCGGATGCGCCAGCAGGCTGTGATACAAGGTCGGCGGACCCGGCAGGACGTTGATCCGTTCGCCGGCAATACGGTCGAGCACGACTTCCGCGTCAAACACGAGTTGCGGGTAGATGGTGACGCCATGCATCAAGGCCACCAGCCATCCGGCCTTGTACCCGAATGCATGGAAAAACGGCCCGACCACGAGGTAACGTTCCCCAGCCTCGAGGCCGACGGCCTTGCCCCAGCTCGCGACGACGCGCAGGTTCTGGCCATGTGCCGTCATCACGCCCTTCGGCCGTCCGGTGGTGCCGGACGTGAACATCAGGTCGGACAGGTCGTCCGGCGTTACCGCCGCCGCGCGGTCCCGGACGGCCTGTTCGCCGGTCTCTTCCGCCCTTTGGAGGAAGTTGTCCCAGTCCTTGCCGCTGCGCAGTACCACGATGTGTTCCAGCGTCTCCGGCCGGTGCGCCGCAAGCAGGTCCGGATAATACGTGCCGAGAAATTCCCCGATGCAGAACAACACGCGCGCACCGCTGTCCTTCAGGATGTCGCCAGCCTCATTGCCGCGCATCCGCGTATTGACGGGCACGAGCACTGCGCCCGTGGTATGGATCGCCAGCGCGGCGACAATCCACTCCGCGATATTCGGAGCCCAGATCGCGACACGGTCGCCGCGCACCACACCCAGCGACATCAGTGCCCGCGCAGCACGCCACCTCAGTGCGTCGAGCTGCGCGTAGGTAAGGCGGCCCGGGCCGTCATCGATGGCCGTGATTTCCGGCCATCGGGCTGCGGCCACCGACATCATGGCGGGTATGGTGGACGGCAATGCCATTACAGTGGATAACATCTTGTCAATCAGGGAAACGGACGCGGACCTGCACGCTTGCGGGGGAACCCTGGCAGGCCAGGGTCCAACCGTCAGCGAGGTCGTCACTGTCCAATACATTGTTGCCGCGAAGCTTGACTTCGCCTTCCTCGATCTTGCACATGCACGCGCCGCAGGAACCGGTGCGGCAGGAATGCGGCGCCTGCAATCCCGCGCGAAGCATGCTGTCCAGGAGCGTCTCGCCGGCGCCGGCGGTGATGGAATGAGTCGCGCCGTCCAGCAGGACCTCGAGCGCGCTGTCGCTACCCGCCTCGCCCGGAGCCGCAGGCGCAAACACGTCAGCGGCCGGAGCGGCGTCGAGCGAAACGAAACGTTCGATATGAATCCGGTCGCGTGGCACATCCAGTGCCGTCAGCGCAACACGCGCCGTCTCCATGAAGGCTGCCGGTCCGCAGATGAAGCAGCGTGCGCGCTCCCAGGGCGCAAGCAGGGTTTGCAGCTGGTCGGGGCCGGGCACACCTTGCACCGAGTCCAGCCAGTGGAGGACGGTCAGGCGGTTCGGGTGACGCTTGCCCAATTCGCGCAAGGCCGCCCCGAAAATGATCGACTTTTCGTCGCGGTTGGCATAAACGAGCGTGACCTTGCCTTCGCCCTTTTCGAGCACGGTCTTCGCAATCGAAAGCACCGGCGTGATACCGCTTCCGCCCGCAAGCAGCAGAACGTCTTCATCAAGGCTTCGCGGAACGAACACGCCAGCGGGCGGAAGAACGTCGACCGTACTACCGACTCGTAACTCGTCGCAAATCCAGTTCGACGCCCGGCCGCCGGCGAC
Source organism: Noviherbaspirillum sp. (assembly GCA_035627275.1). Taxonomy (GTDB): domain Bacteria; phylum Pseudomonadota; class Gammaproteobacteria; order Burkholderiales; family Burkholderiaceae_D; genus Noviherbaspirillum. The sequence goes on along the minus strand of DASPMC010000095.1, from coordinate 11,337 downwards.
GCGTTTCACCGTGACGCAGAGACGGGTGTCGATTCCCGGCGCGCTGGACAGCGAGTAGCAGCGCAGCACACCTTCCCCGGTATACGGGATGCGCAAGGTGAGGAACTGCCCCGCCTTGTAGGCAAAGGCATCCAGCAACGGTGCCGGGACGTCGAACACGATCGACTTCGCGTCCGCCGTTTCCTCGATCACCTGCGCCACGGTCAGCGCGTGGTAGCGGCCAATGTCCGCTGCAGCCTTCATGTTGATCGACAGGTCAGACATCGACGATGGATTGGCCGTTGTCGATGCGCAGTTCCGCACCGTTGATAAAGCGCGACTCGTCCGACGCAAGGAACAGCACCAGATTGGAAATATCCTGCGGCATGCACATGCGCGCCATCGGGTCACCCTTGACCTCTGAAGCGGCGACAGCATCGGCATTGTTCACCAGGTTCAGGACCATCGGCGTCAGGATGCCGTCGGGATGGATCGAATTGCAGCGGATCTTGTAGCCGCGCAGCTTGCAATGGGCGGCGACGCTGCGGGTGAGCGCGGCAACCGATCCCTTCGATGCGCTGTAGGCGCAGAAGTGGGCCATGCCCTTGATGGCGGCAAGCGAGGACATGTTGATGATCGATCCGCCGCTTTCCTTCATTGCCTCGACCGCATACTTGCAGCCGAGGAAATAACCGTCGGCGTTGATCTTCTGGATCTTCTGCCACAACTCCAGCGACGTGTCCTCGATGTTGGCCATCGCCAGGATGGCCGCATTGTTGACGACCACGTCGAGCTTGCCGAACTTTTCACGTGCCGTGTCGACCACCCTTTTCCAGTCGGATTCGCTGGAGATGTCGTGACGGAGCGCGACCGCCGACGCACCGATTTCCGCGGCAACAGCGTTGACGCCTTCTTCATTGACGTCGGTCAGGACGACACGGGCGCCTTCGCGCGCAAGCAGCAACGCATTTTCCTTGCCCACGCCGCTTGCCGCTCCGGTGACCAGCACCACTTTACCTTGCACTCGACCCATGTGATTTCTCCTCTTGATAATGATTTATTCAATGACCGCATCGACCCGGCCCGCCCGGCGGCCCGACCAGATGCAATCGGCCAGCGACAATCCGCTGACATAGTGGTTGGAAGGAATGCCGACCGCGGTACGGCCGGCGGCATAGAGGCCCTCGATTGACGTCCCGTCGGGACGGATCACCGCACCGCTTCGTTCGTCGACGCGCAATCCGCCCAGCGTGATGACAGGACAGGGAAAAATCCGGCTGTCCATCGAGATGTCGATGGCAAACAAGCTGTGCTCATCCAGCTCCGCCATCATTGCCTGCGATTTGCCCAGGGGATCTTCCGTTTCGGCACGGGCGGCCGCGTTGTAGGCGCGCAGCGTTTCGCGCAATGCCTCGGCCGGCATGCGCAGCCGCCGGGCAAGATCCTCGGGACTGCCAGCCCGAACCGCGCCGAGGAGCATCAGCATCAAGGCCGGCCCGCTCTGGAAGAGCCAGAGTCCGCCGCGCAGGCACTGCGATATCGCCTCCTTGCGCAAGCGTCCATCAAGGATGAGCCAGGCACGTCCACCCGCCTTTTCGCACATCATGTGGCCAAGGCGCGCCCCATACACTTCTTCATTGCAGAATCGCCGGCCGGAACAATCGACGGCCATGCCGCGCGCCCATGGCAGGGGCGGATTGATGAAGCGCCACGCAGACACGTTCTGCATTTGCGCGATCGCCGCGCCGGCCGATTGCCCCAGGCGGATGCCGCTGCCATCGCAACCGGTCGTCCCAAGCCGCCAGGCTGGGAGGTAGCGCACCGCGTGCTGGCGCATCATGGCGCGGTTGAAGACGAATCCGCCTGTGGCAAGGACCACCCGGTTTCGCGCACGGATGAAGAGCGGACGGGCGTAACGCGCCTCAAGCCTGGAAATGCGCGTACGCACCGCGTCCGCCAATCCGGGAGCGGCATTGTGGATGCGCTCGGCAAATCCGGCAAACGCCCGGTGCAGGCCCGCGGCCCATCCGGTCATCTGTGCCATCTGCATGCCCAGCACCTTGCCCTGGCGATCCGTCACCAGACAACGGCCGCTGCATTCCGTCCGCACCTTGATTTTCGCCTTCTGCACGGCGCGTCGCAAACCCTCGAACAGAACCGCGCCTGATTGCCCGCTGCCCTTGGTGCGATGTCCGCGCGGCGCCGCCGCGGCGCCCGCGGCGTACTCCCGCACCGCCTCATTGCCGGAGTAGTAAAGGTAGTAGCCGTCCGGCGGATAGGAGGTCTTGAACGGGGGCATCGAGCCCTCATACTCCAGGCCGTGCGCGGACAGCCAGTCGATCATCGTCGCACTGTCGCTGCAGAAATTACGCAAGGTGTCATCGCTGACGACCTGGCCGGCCTCCATGCGCAGGTACTCGAACATCGCCTGCGGCGTATCTTCCACGCCAGCCTGCATTTGCGGCCGTGTTCCGCCACCTGCATACACGACGCCGCCGCTTTTGGCGCTTGCACCGCCGCCGCCGAAGCGGTCGCACAGGATGACGTCGGCGCCGCGGCTCGCCGCTTCAAGTGCGGCGCAGGCCCCGGACGCGCCGAATCCAAGCACGAGCACGTCGCACTCCGCATCCCAGACGATGCTGCCTTCGTTGTCGACGACGATCGGCGCTTCAATCCTGGCGCAGCCGTCCTGCTCCGGATGCGGGGTGTTCATGCGCATGCTGCCAAAGCCGGCGGAAGCGGTGTCGAGGTCGTGTAAGTGCCGTCGACATAGACTAGCGGCGAAACCGTTTCGCCGACGACGATTTCCTCGATGCGTCCGATGAACACGGTATGCGTCCCGTACTCGAACTGTCCGTCCTGGCGGCACATGACGCTCGCCTGTGCGTCGGTGAGGTACGGCATGCCCGCAGCATTCTCGCTCCAGTTTCCTTCATTGAAGCGGTCCTCGCCCTTGAGCCGTCCGGCGCATGCGTGCGCGATGTCCTGCTGGTTTGCCGCGAGGATGTTGACGCAAAACGCGGCCCCTTGCGCCAAGGGCGCATAGATCGATGACGACCGGTTGATGCAGATCAGGACCGACGGCGGATCGGCGGACAACGAATCGACTGCGCTGGCCGACATCGCAAAGCGCCGCCCCTCATGCACGCAAGTGATGACGCTCACGGACTTGGCGAGCCTGCGCATCGCCTTGAGCATTGCGTTGCGCAGAGGATCATTGATATCGGGAGCGGCCATGTTAATTTCCTTGATCGGTGAAGGTAATGGAGCAGGCAACGCCGTTCAGATGAAGAAGTCGGTATTCTCGCGGCCGAGCATGATCCCGCCGTAGTTGCGGCCAAACGGGTCGATGTTGTTGGCCACATGCGAGCGGGCTGCGTGGACGTCGAGGAACACGCGTGTGAGCGGATTGCTCAGGTAGATCCCCTTCCCGCCGCAGTAACGCAGCAGGCGGCTCACATGGGAGGCGCATCGCTCAGCCACGGCAGCGGAGTGATAGCGATATTGCACGCGCGTCTTGATCGGCAGCGGTGTGCCGTCGCGCGCGGCGTCCATCATGACCTGGAAATTCCGGAACAGGATCGTCTTCATTTCATCGACGGCTGCCTGGGCGTCCGCGCACGCCAGCTGCGCGCCGGTATCCTCGGTAGCCTTCTGTCCGGTATTGCTGCTCACGCGACTGGGGGCGGTCTTCAGGAAAATATTGATTGCGCCCTGCAGTGCGCCGATCGAGCTGGTGGAAACGGCACGCACGAAGATTTGCGCGAACGGCAGCCGATACAAAGGGGCGGAGTTGATGCGGTTGCCCGGGCTCTCGCACATGAACCCGTCTTTCGACTTATGCGTGCGGTAGTCGGGCACGAACACGTCCTCGACGACGATGTCATGGCTGCCTGTGCCGCGCAGCCCCAGCACCTCCCAGTTGCGGACGATCTTGTAATCGGCACGGGGCAGCAGGAAGGTACGGTACTCGGGCGCGCTTTCGCCGTTCTTCGGCGGAACCAGCGCCCCCAGCAAAACCCATTCGCAATGCTCGCTGCCGCTGGAAAACGCCCAATGGCCGGACAGGCGGAACCCGCCCTCCACTTCTGTGACTTTGCCAACGGGCATGTACGTGGACGACGCCAGGACGGAACTGTCGCGCCCCCACACCTCTTCCTGTGCGCGCTCGTCGAACAGCGCGATCTGCCAGTTGTGCACGGCGACCACGCCGTACACCCAGGCGCTCGACATGCACCCCTCTGCCAGCGCCATCTGGATTTCGTAGAACACCTCCGGCGCCATCTCGTAGCCGCCATAGCGCTTCGGTTGCAAGACACGGAAGAAACCGGCTTGCTGGAACTCGGCGATCGTCTCGGGTGGCACGCCCATCTCACGCTCCGCACGCGCGGCTCTTTCCGCAAGCGTCGGCACCATGGCCCGTGCACGTTCAATCAACTGTTCCGCTGTCACCTGCGTGTCGGTCTGCGAGTTCTGCATTGTGTTTTCTCCGTTTTCGGCGATATCACCCGGGTAACGCCTGGTGATGATGAGTGCGAGTGTTCGAATGGTCGTGCATATGGAACACGGCAACATCGTCCGAAAAGACTATGGGTGGGGAGATGCCGGGCAGGGCGTGCAGCAGATGGGCCGGGCAAAAGGCCGGCTGGCCGAAACGTAGGGCGCCGAAGTAATTGCAACTGGCGCCACAGTTAGTGCGACTGGCCTACCAAGGCTGACAAGCAGCGGGAAAAGAAGAAGGGCTAGCGGTAAACCCAGCTTCTGGGCGCAGCGCTGGCAACCTTCGTCCTGGATTGCCTGTATCGTCCGCTCTCCGCCCGCACCCGGCAAGCAGTCCGGTTGTCCAGGGCGACTTGTCCCGTCAGCCGGACTGAGCTATCGGAATTGGCTAATCAGGCTCGCAAAAATCTTTTGACAGAAATGCGAACCTGCTTTCGGTCGCACGCGGGCTATTGTCTGAACTGCTCCCATGTCTCCTCCCCGTCATTCCCGCGAAGGCGGGAATCCATGCTGAGTCGATAAGAGTAAATGCGGCGGCTTATCAGAATCACTATGGATTCCCGCCTTCGCGGGAATGACGAATTTGAGCGATGAGGGCTTAATACTGTCAAAAGACTTTTGCGGACCTGCTTAGGCGAGTAACGCGGTAATGAGGTCTTTCCTTAGGTCCTTTGCCCCGGTATCAAACTGTAGGGCAGCTTCCACGTGATCGAGATGGGAAAGCAGGATGTCGACCGCCTTGTCAACTTTCCCTGCCTTTGCCGCAGCAAGGAACTCTGCATGTTCGTCGGATGAACAGACCGCGTCCCGGTCGGACTGATACAGCATCGTGATCAACGAGCTGCGGCCGACCAGTTCCGCCAGGATTTCCGTCAACACCTGGTTTCCAGCGATCTGCGCCAGCAAGACATGGAAATCGCCCAGCAGCTGCGAGCGCATCTTCGAGTCCCGTGCAGACAGCGCAGCCCGCTCACTCTTCAAATGGCTCTCCAGCGCCTTGTAATCCTTGGGCTGGGCCTTCGCGATGAACTCCCTTGCGATCGCCGCTTCGATGATGCGCCGGGCCGCAAATATTTCGCGGGCATCCTTCTCGGTGGGCTGGCTGACGAATGCCCCTTTGTCCGGGACGATGTCGATCAGCTTGTCTTTCGACAATAACAGCAATGCGGCGCGGATCTTGGTCCGGCTGACGGAATAGACACGCGCGAGCGCCTCTTCGCGCAGCTTGGTGCCCGGCGGCAGTTTGCGGGCTGCGATCGCAGCGGCAATGTCATGCGCAATCGCATTCGCGCTTTGCGTTGCATTGTCCTTTTCTTCATTGATTCTCGGCATCGGGATCACCAACCACTGTTATTGCCACACCATACCGGAATTGCTGCGGGATTCAGAGCACCGGACCTGTATAGCGTCTATGAGTTTACGCCGATAGAAGTATACAGTTAATGCACTCACATATTTGTACACAATGATTGCATTCTGCTTTATGCCGACGATCACCCGCGAAGTACGCGTGACTCCGGAGAGAAGCGCATCGCGATAATGAGCATGGCAAGCGTAGCTCCGCCCAACAGCATCCATGCGTACACCAGGTCCGCCAGCATGTCACGAAGATATCCGGCTACAAGAGGCATGACGCTTGCAATGAGATAACCGCCGCCTTGGACAAAGGCAAGCAGCTCGGCAGTCAGATGCGGCTCATCGCTGTGCTCCATGGTGACGATCAGTGCGAGCGGGAAGATTCCTCCCAATCCCAGGCCCACCAGGCTGCAGGCAACAATTGCGAGTGAATGCGGCGCAACGACGAGGCCAATCTGGCCCGCAAGAAGGAGCAGGAGCACCGCAACCAGCGGTATTCGCCGGTCGCGGAATCGATTCACAAAAACGGAAATAACGATGCCGGAGACGATTTGCATCAGGTTGACGCCACCCAGCAGGAGACCGCTTTCCGTGGCGCTCCATCCCAAGGCCGTGTAGTAAGGCGGCAGCCATGCCAGCACCAGCATGTATGCTCCCGCCTGCAGTCCGAAGAAGAGCGTCAGCGTCAGCGCGCGACCATTGCGCCACCAGCCATGGTGCTGTCGTGTCGCAAATCCGGGTAGCGGCTGCAGCGCCGGCTTTCCGTCGGCCCTCGTGACGAACAGCCATACCAGCAAGGCCAGCGCGGCCGTAACCGCGCTCGTCCCGAGTGCGGCCGACCACCCGAGATGATCCGCAAGCCAGGGCGCGGTCGCCGCTGCGCCTGCGCCGCCTACCGTGATCGCCGTCGTGAATAGCCCAATCGCAGTACTGCTCGTCCCGGCAAAACGCCTTTTTATAAAGCCAGGCAGAAGCGCCTGCATGAACGCAATGCCAGTACCTGCCAGCACTGCGGTAACAATGAGTCCAAACGTGCTATCGAAGACCGCGCGCATCGCACACGCAAGCGTCAGGATAACGATACCCGCGACAACGCCAGTGCGGTCGCCGATGGCGCGATGCAGACGGATACTCCACAGGGCGCCGAGCCCCATGGCCAGCACCGGCAAGGTCGTCAGCAGGCTTGCCCCAGTATTTCCCAAACCTGTCGCGGCCTGGATCGTGTCGAGCATCGGGCCGATTGCCGCGAGCGCCGGGCGCAGGTTCGCCCCCAGCAGTGCGATCGCAAGCAGCGCAAGTCCGGTGGATGCCGTTTTGGAAGAGTTCATACTGTGTTCGCGTTCCGCCGGCAGACGCAGCGCCTGGTTCCGGCAAGGCCGGGTTGCTGCAAAGGCCCGGCGACACGCATATCAATTGACCGTATATGTGTCGATTGAATCCGGATCGATCATGGTTGTTCCTGGAAGGGATACGTGCTGATCCAGTGATTGGCAATGTCGATGCGGCGGCAGACCCACACGTGGTTATGTGCCTGCACGTAGTCGAGGAAGCGCTGCAGCGAACGAAAACGCCCCGGTCTGCCCAGCAGGCGGCAGTGCATCCCTATAGAAAGCATCTTCGGCCGATCCTGCCGATCCGGGTCACCCTCTGCATAAAGGACGTCGAAACTGTCCTTCAGGTACTGGAAGAACTGGTCCCCGCTATTGAAGCCCTGCGGTGTCGCAAAGCGCATGTCATTGGTGTCGAGCGTATAGGGCACGACAAGATGCGGCTTCGTTGTGCCGTCAGAAAGCGCGACCGTGGTCCAGAACGGCAGGTCATCCCCGTAGTAATCGGAGTCATACGTAAACCCGCCCTGCTCTACCAGCAACCGGCGGGTCTGCGGCGAATCGCGCCCCGTATACCACCCGAGCGGAGCGTGCCCTGTCAGTTCGCGCTGGACATCGATCGCCATGCGCATATGCTCACGCTCCGTCGCCTCGTCCATGTTCTGGTAATGAATCCAGCGCCAGCCGTGGCAGGCGATTTCATGCCCCAGCTCGACGAAAGCCTGCGTGACATCTGGATGGCGCTGCAAGGCCATGCCCACGCCGAACACGGTCAATGGCAACTTGCGCTGCTCGAATTCGCGCAGAATGCGCCATACGCCCGCACGCGACCCATACTCATAGATGGATTCCATCGACATGTGCCGGGCCTCGTAGGCAGCGGCACCAACGATCTCGGACAGGAATTGTTCGGATGCCTTGTCGCCGTGCAGCACACAGTTTTCCCCGCCCTCCTCATAGTTCAGGACAAACTGCACGGCAATGCGTGCGCGGTTGGGCCAGCGTGCGTGCGGGACATGACGGCCGTATCCGACCAGGTCGCGTGGATAAGTGTGGAACTTCTGCATAGTGAATAGTGGAATTTACGTTTGATGGATTCAGTGCGGATCGGTGTTCGCCGCCTCCGCCATGTTGAAAATCGGATCAGGGAACCTGCATCGCCCTGGCATCATTGGCATTCATATGTGCCAGCCGCATCATGCATCGGCAATCTGATGGCATGACATCAGTTCGATCGCGCGGCACAGCGCCGAGTGGTCGAGTCCGCCCATGCCGTTTGCGGCGCAGGCGTTCATCAGTTCCTGTACGGCGGCAGTGTTCGGCAGCGACACACCCAGCGCCTTCGCGCCCTGCAACGCGAGGTTCAGATCCTTCTGGTGCAGCTCGATGCGGAAGCCGGGATTGAAGGTACGCTTGACCATGCGCTCGCCGTGCACTTCGAGGATGCGCGATGAGGCGAAGCCGCCCATCAGCGCCTGGCGCACGCGTGTCGGATCGGCACCGGCCTTGGAGGCGAACAGCAGCGCTTCCGCCACCGCCTGGATGTTGAGCGCGACGATGATCTGGTTGGCGACCTTGGTGGTCTGGCCGTCGCCGTTGCCGCCGACCAGGGTGATGTTCTTGCCCATCAGTTCGAACAGCGGCTTGACGTCGTTGAATACGCTCTCGGAACCGCCGACCATGATCGTCAGCGAAGCGGCCTTCGCGCCGACTTCACCGCCGGATACCGGTGCGTCGAGGTATTCGCAGCCCAGCGCGTTGATGCGCTTGGCGAAATCCTTGGTCGCGATCGGCGAGATGGAGCTCATGTCGACCACGATCTTGCCCGGCGTCAGGCCCTCAGCAACGCCACGCTCGCCGAACAGCACCGACTCCACATGCAGCGTGTCCGGCACCATAGTGATGATGATGTCCGCATGCCGCGCAACATCCGCAGCCGAAGCGCAGGGTGTTGCGCCGCCATCGACCAGCTCGACCGGCACCTTGCTTCGGTTATGCAGGTAAAGAGTATGCCCGCCCTTCAGCAGATGTCCAGCCATCGGCGTGCCCATGATGCCCAATCCGATAAATCCGACTTTTGCCATCCTGTTCTCCATTCATCATTCAAGAGTGGGTGAAAGCTCGCCCTTGCCCACGTCACTTCGTTCCCCAGGCCATGCATCCTTGCCGGCTCGGCCCATGCGCCGCTGTATCCGCTGCGAGGATGCTAAGCGCAAACAATATGTTTGATAAGACGAGAAACAATCGTCTTATTCGATACCCGCGGTACGGAATAGGCCCCGCGTCCCGCCCGCAAAATGTGAAATCACTTATGCGAACTATAACAGCCGCGCACATAAATATACAATCCACGAACACTATTTTTGTATACAATCATTGCATTCGACAAGCTGGTTTCGCGACACCGACATGAAGGAGACACCCATGATTCAGGCGGCAGGAAAGCAAGCGCTCATCATGCGCTGGGCCGATGAGTTCGCCCGCCATACGGAAGCGCCCGGGATGCTGACGCGCACCTACCTTACCGCTGCCCATGACGGCGCAGCGAACCAGCTCGCGCAGTGGATGCGGGAAGCCGGCATGACCGTCCGGCGCGACAATGCCGGCAACGTGATCGGGCGCTATGAAGGCCAAACGCCTGACGCGCCGGCACTACTCACCGGATCGCATTTCGACACCGTCCGCGACGCGGGAAAGTACGATGGCAACCTTGGCATCCTGCTGCCGATCGCCTGCATCGCGGAATGGAACCGCCAGGGCCGCCGATTCCCGTTCGCACTCGAGGTGATCGGTTTTGCCGAAGAGGAAGGCGTACGCTTCAAGGCCACGCTCCTTGGCAGTCGCGCCATCGCGGGAACCTTTGACATGACGGTCCTCGACAAGCGCGACGATCAGGGCCAGACCATGCGGGAAGTGATGACAGCGGCCGGCCTGAGCGTCGATGCCCTTGCCCAATCCGCCCTCGACCCCGGCAAGGTATTGGCGTTCATGGAAGTGCATATCGAACAAGGCCCGGTGCTGTTCGACGAAAACCTGCCCGTCGGTGTAGTCACCGCCATTTCCGGCGCTTCCCGCTTCATGGTGACCGCTATCGGCCTTGCCGGCCACGCGGGCACCGTACCGATGACGCTGCGTCGTGATGCCGCGATGACTGCGGCCGAAATCGGGCTGTATATCGAGAAGCGCTGCTCCGGCATTCCCGGCCTCGTCGGCACCGTCGGGCAGCTCAGCGTACCCAACGGCGCCGCCAACGTCGTACCCGGCAAGGCGGTTTTCACGATCGATATTCGGGCGGAAAGCGACGACGTGCGCATGGAGGCAGTGCAAGACGTCTTGAACGAAATGCAACGAATCGCCGCACGCCGCAATGTCACCCTCGACATCAACCAGACCCACGAGGCGAAAAGCGTTCCCTGCGCTCCCTGGCTGCAGGAGCAGTTGAGCTGCGCGATTGCCGGTTTCGGCCTGCCGCTACGCTGCCTTCCTTCTGGCGCGGGACACGACGCAATGGCCATTGCCGCGCTGACGGATGTCGCGATGCTGTTTGTACGCTGCGGCAACGGAGGCATCAGCCATCACCCGGATGAAACGATGACGGCGGAAGACGCGGGGATCGCGGCCGATGTCTTCATGCGATTCGTGGAGAACTTCGCGGTGAAGCCCTGATCTCGCGCCGGCTACGCCTTCCCTGCCCCATTTCGGTAACACGGCATCTTTTTCTAACCAGACACGTATTGGAATAAACATGACCACCATCCTCATCGACGGCTTCACCCTCACTGCCGACCAGGTCATCGCAATCGCCCGCGATCCCAAGGTCAAGGTCGGCCTCGCCCAATCCTCGCGCGACGCGCTCAAGCAGAGCCGCGACTACATCGAATCCACCTGGATGCACGATGAAGCGCCGATGATGTACAGCTTCAACACCGGCGTCGGCCTGTTGAAGGACACCCGCATCAAGGTCGAGCACATCGAACTGTTCCAGACCCAGCTGATCCGCGCGCATGCGGCCGGCATGGGCGAGCCGTTCTCGGAAGAAGTCAGCCGCGCCACCATGCTGCTGCGCGCCAATGCCTTCGCCAGCAATTACTCGGCGCCGCGCGTCGAAGTGGTCGACCGCCTGCTGGCCTTCATCAATGCCGGCATCCATCCGATCATGCCGCAGAAGGGGTCG
>DASPMC010000094.1:0-2617 GCA_035627275.1 Noviherbaspirillum sp. | reverse complement strand
CCGCCCTCTGGATGTGGTTCTACGCGATCGGAAGGCTCCCGCTTGCCACCGGGATGACGCTCAATTACATGGCGCCGATCTGGATCGCGGCAATACTCTTTACCGTGGGTTGGTGGCGTGGACAGAACCGCTTTGAATGGGGGCTCAGCGCGGCCGTGGTGTTCGGCTTCATCGGCGTGACCATTCTTCTGCGCCCCTCATTCCAGGCTGACCAGTGGTTTGCCGGCCTTGTCGGGCTCGGATCGGGTTTCCTGTCTGCGCTCGCATACCTGCAGGTGAAGAAGCTGGGTCAAATGGGGGAACCCGAATACCGCGTGGTGTTTTATTTCTCCGTCGCCGGCCTCATCGCCGGTGCGGCGGGCACGATTGCAGGCGGACGCCCGGGAACGTTCGACTGGAGTGCGCATAGCGCACAGGGTATCGCATTGCTGCTATCGATCGGCATTACCGCGACCGTGGCGCAGATGGCGATGACGCGCGCATACCGCCTCGGCTCCACGTTGGTGACCGCGAATCTTCAATATACCGGCATTGTTTTCTCCAGCTTGTGGGGTATCCTGATATGGGGCGACGTCCTAAGCTGGCTCGGATGGCTGGGTATTGCAGTGATCCTGGCCAGCGGACTTGCCGCCACCTATTACAATGCACGTAAAGCTGCGGCACCGCTCGGTAACAAGTCGGTTGCAAACGCAAACGATCCAATTGCGACAGAAGTCTAGAGGAGCCATGTCTTACACCACGCTGATTTCCGCCGAAGATCTCGCACGCCATGTACACGATGCCGACTGGGTCGTGCTCGACTGCCGCCATGACCTGACTGCTCCCGCAGCCGGCAGAGCTGCTTATGACAGCGGACATATTCCGGGTGCGCAGTTTGCCGGGCTCGACGATGACCTGTCGGACAAGAGCCCGGGCCCGAACGGCGAATTCCGCGGACGACACCCGCTGCCGGAGCGGAACGCGTTCGTGGAGACGATGCGGCGCTGGGGCGTCAACCACGGATCACAAGTGGTTGCCTACGACGCACACGGCGGCATGTTCGCGGCGCGGCTGTGGTGGATGCTGCGCTGGGTCGGCCATGAAGCCGCGGCTGTCCTCGATGGCGGGCTTCAGGCATGGCAGGCGCTTGGCCTTCCCCTCGCGACGAATCCCGTCACCCGGCGACGCGGCAATGCGGAACCGCACTATCCACTGGTAGCAACCGTCAGCGTGGATGACATCCTCGCCAACCTGAAGAATCCAGTACACATCATCGTCGATGCCCGCTCCCCCGACCGATTCCGCGGCGAGAATGAAACGCTGGACCCAGTCGGCGGCCATATCCCGGGCGCAAAGAACCGCTTCTTCAAGGACAACCTGCAGGCCGATGGCCGCTTCAAGCCGCCAGCACAGCTCCGTGAAGAATTCGGCGCCTTGCTGACCGTGCCCGAGAAGAGCATCATGCAGTGCGGTTCAGGTGCCACCGCCTGCCACAACCTGCTCGCGATGGAAATCGCCGGCCTGAAGGGTGCGGCGCTGTACCCGGGGTCGTGGAGCGAATGGTGCGCGGATCCGTCGCGCCCCGTTGCAAAAGGTGATCAGTGACCGTGCGTCTGGCTCGTCAGGAATAGGACGACCGCGACGCCGACGGCGATCAGCACGACTTGCGGAATGGTTTCGCGCAGCGTCGCACGGCGCTGCATCTGCGGCATCAGGTCGCTCACGGCGATGTAGATGAAGCCGGATGACGCGAACACCAGCACGAAGGGAATCAAGTCGGACGCCGTCTCAAGCGCCAGGTAGCCGACCACCCCGCCGATTATCGCCATCAGGCTGCACAGCAGGTTGTAGACATAGGCCCGCGTGCGGCTGAATCCGGCATTGAGCAGCACGATGAAGTCGCCGATCTCCTGGGGAATCTCGTGCGCGACGATCGCCAGCGCGGTGATCAAGCCGAGCCCCGGATCGGCGAGGAAAGCAGCGGCAATCAGGATGCCGTCGGTGAAATTGTGCAGGCCGTCGCCGACCAGGATCATCCAGCCCGCCTTGCCCGCTTCGTGCGCATCGTGGCCGTGTTCATGCCCGTGGCCGTCGCCCTCGTAATGGTGCGAGTGGCGCAGGATCGCCATCTTCTCCAGCAGGAAGAAACCCAGCAGGCCGCCCAGCAGCGTCGCGAACAAGGCATGCGCATCTGCGTCGGATTCGAAGGCCTCAGGCAAGGCGTGCAGCAGCGAAGTAGACAGCAGGATGCCGACCGACAGGCTGACCATGCGCTCGACCACTTTCGACAGGAGCGAAAAGGAAAACACCGCCGCAGCCGTAATGCTGATGACACCGGCGAGCGTCGTGGCGAGCAGGATGGAAAACAGCGGGGAGTCGATTTTGGGCCTCGTCGAAAATGCAACAAAGTTGCAAATTAAAGCACAGACTGGCTGTTTCGGCAAACGACGGCGCTGCGATATCTCCGTATGCCCCGTATGGCGAAAAAAGTCCCGGCCTAGTAGTCCGTCACGTTTTGATTTTCGGATTGCGCTTGCTTGCGGGGGAGTAGGTTGAATTTTCAGATCTCGTACCCCGTCGTTCCACTCGGCGTGCCACCGTATCAGCCCGCAAGACGACGCAACCAGAAAATCGAAAC
>DASPMC010000093.1:0-15805 GCA_035627275.1 Noviherbaspirillum sp. | reverse complement strand
ACCAATTTGTGGCACGCATCACCGAAGGCTTCAGCCGCTTCGTTACCTCCACGACTGCTCCGGTTGCTTCCGGCGGGAGCACTTCGCCGGGCGGGGCTTGCACCCGCTGGAACTACATCGCCTTGTCACGGCGCACGCCAGGAGCGGCCATACGCGGGATGATGTTTCTACTCCATAGCGGCCATCGAGTAGCGGCTGGGGCAGCAGATCGCTGCGACGGCACACAGTAGGGTGTCTTGAGAGGTTGGGCGGTGGCGTGGGGTATCCGTGGGATGAGGTCGGCGGCATTTACCCGGCCGTATTGAACGACGCAACGACGTCGACAAGCTGTTGCCTGACCCAGACATGGGCAGGGTCGTCGTGGAAGCGCTCGTGCCAAATCATGGCTGGCGACAAGGGAGCGACTTGTAGCGGCAGATCCAGGAGCATGAGCGGGAGCCTTTCCGCAAGTCGGCGCGCCAAACGGCTTGGCAACGTGAGAATCATGTCGCTATCCGCCACCAACATTGCACCAGCAAGAAAGTGGGGAACTCGCAGCGCGACGTGGCGAGTGAGCCCCAGTGTCGAGAGGGCGACGTCGACCGCGCTCTCTCCCACGCCGGAAATGGTCACGGTAACGTGGCGCAGGGTCACATAACGCTTCAGGCTGAGTCCGCCTGCTACGCCGGGGTGATCGGATCTCACCACGCACACCAAGCTGTCAGTGTAAAGGCCGCGTCGATAAAGGCTGCCGGGCAGTGCTTCGAAAATACCCAGTGCCAGGTCTACCGCCCCCTGCTCGACGAGCCGCACGTTGTCCCCAATCGGTTGTGCGATATGGAGACTTAGCGCAGGCGCATGGCGCTCGAAGCGGGCGATCAAACCTGCAAGGACCAGCAAGCTCAGGTGATCGTGCGCGGCGATCGTGATCCGCCCCGTTGCAGAGGCGGGATCGAAGACGGCAGGCGAGACGATACCTCGGGCATCGTCTAGCAACCTAGTCACCGGACCTGCCAGCGCTTCTCCGCGTGGCGTCAGTTCCAGCCCGAGCTTGCCGCGGACTACCAGGCGATCACCCAGCATCGTGCGCAATCGTCCCAGGGCGCGGCTGGCGGCCGGTTGGCTCAAGCCCAAGCGGAGGCCCGCCTGGGTGACACTTCGCTCCCGAACGAGTGCTTCGAACAGTTTTAACAGGTTGAGGTCGACCGCAGACAAATCCACTTGGTGCATTTTCACTATGCCTTTCATGTCATTGATGCATGTCGGGCAATCATGCACCCTTCCGGTTCATCTTAAAAGGAGATTTTTGTATGACTGCTTCTTCCCCCCTTCCTTACGTTGTGTTCGGCGTGACCGGCCGTACCGGTGCCGCTGCAGCCGATGCGCTTTTGCGCTCCGGCCACCCTGTGCGCGTCGTGGTGCGCGACGCGGCCAAGGGCCGCCCGTGGGCCGAACGCGGCGCAGAGATTGCGGTGGCCGACCTGACAGACCTGGACTCGATGACCAAGGCGCTCAGTCAGGTTCAGGGCGCCTATGTCATTTGTCCACAACACTACAACCGTGAAGACCTCTTCGAGAGGGCTGACTTGATTGCCGACACCACGGCGCGCGCTGCGGTCGCGGCGGACGTGCCCAGGCTTGTGGCCCTTTCCTCAGTGGGCGCCGACCGTGAAAGCGGAACGGGATGGATCAGGATGAACCGCATGTTCGAGCAGCGTTTAGGAGAAGCAGGTGTTTCCGCCATCTTCCTGCGCGCGGCCTATTTCATGGAGAATTGGATGCCGCTCGTCGGACAGGCCGTTCGCAACGGCACCCTGCCGACGTTTCTGGCACCACCACAGCGTCCTCTCCCGATGGTGGCGACTGTGGATGTCGGTAGCACCGCCGCTGCTTTGCTGCAAGAAGAAAGGACGGGAACCTGCGTCGTCACTCTCTCGGGGCCCAAAGACTACGCCCCGAATGATGTCGCCGCCATCGTTTCAGCCACGCTCGAGAAGCCTGTCGACGTGGCAGTCCTGCCGGAAGCAGAGTGGCCCAAAGCGCTGGCGGATGCCCATTTCTCAAAGGCCGCGCTTGCTGGTTTCACCGAAATGACCCGTGGCCTCAATTGCTCGCATATCGACATCAAGAGCGATCCCGGCGCGATCGAATTGGCAGGAACGACTCCGCTGGAACGAGTCATCGTCGAGCTGGCACAGCGTCACAGCTAAAGGCAAGCAGGGATTATTCAGCTTCGCCAAACGGCTAAGGAGCCGGGACAGGCGGCTTTGGGCCTCCTGCATCGCTACGCGCGGTCCTGATGAGCGTCTCGAACCACGAGGCGCCATCAGTAATGTCTCAGGTCTCAAGCACCACCGATCGCCGTTTCGCCTCCACTGCGGCTCAATTTCCCGAGACGCGTACGACGAGCTTGCCGAAATTCTTGCCTTCTTGCAGACCGATGAAGGCCTCGGGCGCATTCTCCAGCCCATCAACGATATGTTCGCGCACTTTCACTTTGCCGGCGGCAAGCCATTCGGCCATGTCGCGTTGGAATGCCTGGAAGCGCGTGGCGTAGTGATCGAGAATGATAAAACCCTGCATGCGGATGCGCTTTGACAGTAGCGTCGCCATCCACTTCGGCAAGCGGTCCGGACTGTTCGTCGTCTGCCCGTTGTAATGGGCGATGAAACCGCACACCGGCACGCGGGCGTAGGAATTGAGCAGCGGATGCACGGCATCAAAGACTGCGCCGCCGACATTTTCGAAGTACACGTCGATGCCGTTCTCGCAGACTTCTGCCAGCTGCTCCGCCAAGTGCGGATCGCGATGATCAAGGCAGGCGTCGAATCCGAGCTCTTCCACGGCATAGCGGCATTTGTCAGGGCCGCCGGCAATGCCGACGACGCGTGCGCCTTTGATCTTGGCGATTTGCCCAACCACGGAGCCCACGGCGCCTGTGGCGGCTGCGACGACCACCGTTTCGCCCGGCTTGGGTTCGCCGATATCCAGCAGCCCGACATAGGCTGTGAAGCCTGGCATGCCGAGTGCGCCTAATGCCAATGAAGGCCGCGCGAGATCGTTGACTGGCATGAGATCGCTGCCGTCGGAGAGCGCATAGTCCTGCCAACCGGCAGAACCGATGACGACTTCGCCCGATCTGAATCCGGGATGCCGCGATTCGATAATACGGTTGACTGTGCCGCCCACCATGGTTGCACCGAGCGGCACCGGATCCGCATACCCAGGGCCTACCTTTTCCATCAGATTGCGCATGTAGGGATCCAGCGAGAGCCATTCCGTTCGCAGCAGCACCTGGCCATCCTGCGGGGTTGGGATCGCGGCTTCCTCCAGCCGGAAATTCGTGAGTGTGGGCATGCCTTGCGGGTGTTCAGCAAGGACAATGCGGCGATTGATGGAATTGTTTTTTTGCATGGTGGTCTCGACGGAAATAAGGTACGTGAACGAGAAAAAGCGATGATTTATTCGCCGCGACGCCGGACGTTAAACACGTGCGGCACGCGGTCCGTAGCGCAAGGTCAGCAGCGTGCCGAGCGTAAGTGCGACGGTCGCGAAGATCGGTCCTCCCAGCGCGCCGATGCGGTCGACGAGAATGCCGCCACCGATGGCGCCACCGGCAATGGCAATCTGGAATGCGGCAACAAGCAGGCCACCCGCCCCTTCTGCCTGGTCCGGCGCGGCGCGCACGATCCATGTCTGGAAGCCGACCGGAAAGACCCCGAAGGCGAAGCCCCACAAGGCAATCGATACGACGGCGACTGCAGCCAATGTGCCAGCTGCCCAGAGCGTGGCGGCAAGCGCGGCGATCAGCGCTCCGCCGAACACAATCGCGTGGCGCTCGCTGCGCTCGGCAAGGAGGGCCCCGGCAAAGTTGCCGAAGAAGCCGCCAATGCCATATCCAAGCAAGGCAGCCGAAATAGTACTGACGGAAAGATGCGTGACCTGCTCCATCAACGGACGGATGTAGGTGAAGCCGGCGAAGTGTCCGGAAATCACCAACAGCACGGCCAGCAAAGCGACCCGCACATTCGTTCGCCGCAGCAGTTCGAACATGGTCTTCAGGCTCGGGTTGTCTTTGGGCGGGAGTGCAGGAATGCTGAAGAATTGCGCGATCAGTGTGATGCCGCTCACGACGCCTGCGGCGATAAACGCACTGCGCCAGCCCCACAGGCCGCCCATATAGGCACCAATCGGCGCGGCGCATACGGTGGCAACGGAAACGCCGGTGAGAATGAAGGACATGGCGCGTGCGAACAAGCTTTCCGGCACGAGCCGCATTGCCAACGCGCCCGCCATCGACCAGAAGCCGCCAAGTCCAATGCCCAGCAGTACGCGCGATGCAATCAATACGGATAGATTATTGGCAGTCGCGGCGAGCACGTTGGAGAGAACAAGCAGCAAGGTCAGCGCGATGACAACGCGCTTCCGGTCGACGTTGCGCGTGAGTACCGGAATCGTCAGTGCAGCGACGGCGCCTACCACCGCAGTGGCAGTCACGGCCTGTCCTGCGGCGCCGTCAGAAATACCGAGATCATTGGACATCGCCGTCAGCAGACTGGCCGGCAGGAATTCCGCTGTGACGAGGCCGAAGACACCGAGCGCCAGGCTGGTAATTCCGGCCCAGTTGGCGCTTTGCGCCTCCGCGATTTTGTTGCGCGAGGAGACGGCGCGGTCGGCCGCGTCTTGATCGCGCAGGAAATCGGCACAAGTAGATTCGTTCATTGAAGCCTCGAGATATTGTGGAGTTGACAGTTTATGGTTAAGCTTCTGGACTTTCCATGCCACAAAATCTCTATCTCATGACTATTCGTCCAAATCACATAAAGACGAAGTAAAGGAGGCAAACATGGACACAAAGACGGACCCAAAGACGGCATCAAAGAGCACGCTTGATACCCTCACGGAAATTCTCCTCGGCCTGCGCCTGGATGGCGTCGAATACGGCCGATGCGTGCTGCGCGAGCCATGGGCGGTGGCCTTTCCCCCCAAGCGCGATGCCAGCTTCCATTTCGTCGCGCAAGGCAGTTGCTGGATGCGTACACAGACGACGGACTGGGTGCGCCTGGACTCCGGCGACGCGGTGCTGCTGCCGTACGGTACGTTTCATATGATGGCGAGTTCGCCGGAGGTCCCGACGGTAGATATCGATACGCTGGCGCGCAAAGCCGTGTCGGAAAATCTATACCTGGTCAATGGCGACACTCCCGCCATGAGCGAGGGCCACACTGGCCAGGAGGCGGCAGCGCAAGTCCTGTTCTGCGGCACGATGCGCTTTAACCTAGACCCCTTGCACCCGCTGCTGGCAATGATGCCGGAGGTCATGCGCGCCTGTGACCTGGCGCAGCGCGATCCGGCGGTGCTCGCCATGCTGGAGGCGATGGAACGCGAGGTGGCGCTCGATCGTATCGGCGCCTGCGGTATCCTCGCACGCCTGGCCGACGTGCTGGCAGCCAGCATCATTCGCGCCTGGGTCGAGTGCGCCTGCAGCGATGCCACCGGCTGGATCGCAGCCGTACGTTGTCCGCAGATTGGCCGCGTGCTGGCGGCGATTCACCGAGAGCCCGAGCGCGATTGGTCCGTCGTCGAACTGGCCGAAGTCATGGGCGCATCGCGTTCCAGCTTTATCGACAAGTTTTCAAGCACGGTCGGCGAGACGCCCGCCAGGTATGTCGCCCGTGTCAAGATGTTCCAGGCTCGGCACTGGATCGCGCGCGAAGGCATGCGCGTGGCAGCAGTCGCGAGTCGCCTGGGTTACGAGTCTGAGGCATCATTCAGCCGCGCCTTCAAGCGCATCATCGGGCATCCGCCAAGTGAAGCGCGCTGAGTCACTTTCAGAGCAGTGGTCGCTACAAATAAAGTCAGTCGGAGAAAAACAAAATCTGTCGGGCGAAGCGTGTAAAAGATCTGCAAACGACCGGCGCTACTTATCCTGTGAAGGACGTTAATAACGAAGGGCCAACCGATCCACGGTTGGCCCTTCTTCTTTTGGGCGTCCTTCGTCCACTCGGCCTTTTCTTCTGATAGCTGCTTGAGTGCGCTTACCGGTCAGTGACGGGTATGTCGGTTATGCCTGTAGTCGGCCAGAACCGGACATCTGGCTTTCTAAGAAGCAGCAGAAGAAGCTTAATTATTGCTTGCTGTCGCATGGCTATAGCGTTTGCAAGTCCAGTCTCGTAAATTTTCTGATAAACAAATTGTTACAAAGTTGTGTGTCTGACATTCCGCAAAGAAACTATCGAGGATAGAGTTGCACCCCAGTCAAGTTTTATTGATAACTGGGATCGGTGACTGCTTCTTGCATCTCCTCCCGCATACTTCTGGAGAGCAGGCATGGCAGCAACTTCAAACGGAATCAAGACGTCCTTTTCTAACACACCCCAAGCCAAGGATGACGCCTTCATCAATGCGGCACTAACAGAGGATGCAAAGGGCGTCTTCGTGTTCGACGTGATGGCCAACGATGCCGGCGGCAATGCCAAGAGCCTGTACGCCATCGACTTCGGCGGCGATGCAAACCGCCTGCTCACCAAGGATGCTGCCCGCTCCGAAGCCACCACCACCGACACCTCCGCGCTGGGCGCAAAAATCTGGATCACCGCGGACGGCAAGATCGGCTACTGCCTGACCGACGCTGTGAGCCAGCAGCTCCAGTCCCTAGGTGCAGGTGAGGCGCTGATCGACCGTTTTACCTATGCCATCCAGCTGGGCAACGGCACCCTGAGCTGGGCCACCGCCACCGTGCGCGTCGAAGGCAGCAATGATGCGCCTGTCGTCACCGCCGCCGACCTCAACGGCGCCGTAACCGAAGCACTCGTCCCGGCGGGCAAGCTGGTTGGCACCGGCGTCATCGCTTTCGCCGATGCCGACCTGAAGGATGCGCACCTGCTGAGCGTCGCGCCGGCCGGCGCCAACCTCGGTACATTAACCGCATCGCTGGACCAGGACACGACCGGCACCGGCACGGGCGGCAAGCTCACCTGGTCCTACAATGTCGACGCCGCTGCTGTCGAATTCCTTGCACAGGGTGAAACAAGGACTGAAAGCTTCACGGTCACTCTGGATGACCAGCATGGCGGTGTCGTCACCAAACAAGTCGATGTCATCATTACCGGCACCAACGACATACCCGTTATCGGCGGTTCCGCCACAGCTAGCGTCAACGAGGATACTGCCGCGATGCTGAGCGCTGGCGGTACGCTGACGATTGCCGATGCTGACCTGAACCAGTCCGCCTTCGTGGCCAAGAACGGCGAGACGGCCTACGGTAACTTCAGTATTGATGCCGCAGGAACCTGGACCTATAGCGCCGACAATACCCAGACCGCGATCCAGCAGCTGGGAGCAGGTCAATCGCTGACCGACAGCTTCATTGTCGGCTCCCTCGACGGGAGTGCCAGCCAGACCATTACGGTTACCATTAACGGTGTCAACGACGTCGCAGTCATTGGCGGCACGTCCGCCGGTTCTGTCACGGAAGACGGTGTGGCAACGATCGGCGGCGCACTGACCATCGCCGATGCCGATCTCGGCCAGGCTGCATTTGCCGCGCAGGCCAATGTGGCTGGAGACTTCGGCAGCTTCGGCATCGATGCTGCCGGCAACTGGAATTACAGCGCCGACAATACCCAGACTGCGATCCAGCAGCTGGGCGCAGGTCAATCGCTGACCGACAGCTTCATTGTCGGCTCGCTCGACGGGAGTGCCAGCCAGGCCATTACGGTTACCATTAACGGTGTCAACGACGTCGCAGTCATTGGCGGCACGTCCGCTAGTTCTGTCACGGAAGACGGTGTGGCAACGATCGGCGGCGCACTGACCATCGCCGATGCCGATCTCGGCCAGGCTGCATTTGCCGCGCAGAACAATGTGGCTGGAGACTTCGGCAGCTTCGGTATCGATGCTGCGGGCAACTGGACTTACAGCGCCAACAATAACCTGGCCCAGATCCAGCAGCTCGGCGCCGGGCAATCGGTCACCGACAGCTTTACCGTCGCTTCACTTGACGGCAGCGCAAGCGAGATTGTCAAGGTCACCATCAATGGCGCCAACGACGCCGCTCTTATTGGCTTGCCCTCGGCCGCATCAGTGACGGAAGACGCCAACGTCGCTAACGGCAAACTGGTTGCCACGGGCACCGTATCGATTGCTGACGCCGACCTGAATCAGGCGCAGTTCCAAACCGTGGTTACGCCTGCCGCTGGCACGTTAGGTACCCTGACGTTGGCCGCCAACGGCAGTTATAGCTACAGCGTGGACAACAGCGCGGTGCAAGGACTGAAAAAAGATGAGACCAAGGTCGACACGTTCACCATCAAGTCAGTGGACGGCACTGCCAAAGACATCAGCTTTACGATTAATGGCGCCAACGAAGCGGCGCGCGTACAGCCGCGCATCCTGTTTGTCGACGACGATGGCGGCGTGACTTCCAATGTGACTTGGACCAATACCCTGCAGAGCCTGGGTTACACCTTCGACGTGCAGACGCTTGCAGTCAATGGCAATCCATCCAATCTGCAGAACTACGACTTGGTGATTTGGTCGGTCAGCGACCGTGCCTACAGCAATCTGACCTCCCAGAACGTCAGCACGCTGACCTCGTACCTGAACGCAGGCGGCGATCTGATCTATGCAGGCGGCCACAATCTGTATGAAGAGCCAGCAGCGGCCTCTTTCATACAGAACTATTTGGGTCTGTCCAACTATCAATACAACATGCCCAGCGTGAATGCCCAGGCGCATCTGCACGCGTCCGGTCCGGGCGGCAGCTATACACTGTCCGACTTCTCGGACAATCCTGGTTTCACTTCAGTATATGGTGGCACCATGATGAGTGCGTTCAGGGCGTCACAGCCTACCACGCGCTTATTGATGGAAATCACTAGCGGTGGTGCTCACGCAGGACACAGCGGTTCGGCTAATTTTGACATTACCAACAACGACATTGCTGCGATCAATGACAAGGGAACTTATCGCGCAGCGACGTTGGGCTTTGACCTGAACCAATTAGATCCACAGTACCGCTCGGCCTTCCTTGACCAGGTAGTCCAACTGGTCGGCGGTTCATCTTGGGATACCGTGTTCGGACTTTGATTGATTGAATAGACTGGAAAAGGGAGCCGGTAGACGGCTCCCTTTTTGTTCGTTGTGACTGTCTCTGATCCAAGCATGCTCATCGGACTTGGAGCGGACTCCAGAGCATGTACGAAAGTTGGCTCAAAACATTGGGTTGGAAGCACTACGGAACTTTAGCATCGACCGGCCCAGGCATATCGCTTGTTTGTTAAACCTTGAATGACGGTTTCTTGATGTGCGAAATGGCAGCTTAGGGTCGGCAAGAGACCCAAACCGACGTGACTTCAGTGGCCGCATCTAGACCTAAGGCAGACGAATATAACTAGCCGGTTGTACGTGCGACCGACTTTCGCTTTGTCCTGTGCGAATTACCGCTCCTATTGGATCAACGGCTTACGATCGTTTCTTCCGATAGACTTTATTCGTTGTGATCAGCAGCAAGCTTCGACGAATGACCTGAATCAAAGCCATCCTCGGGTGGCTTTGTTCCTTCCTGCCGACGCGACGGAGGATTCGAACGCAGCAAAGCGCTCCAGCACGAATTCCGTGACCGTATCAACCGCCGGATTCCCGTGCTGCCCGCGCCATGCGAGATACAGCTCGGCGTGCATATCCGACTGCCATACCGGTTTGAACACGACATCGCTGAAAGGCAGCGTCATGGCCGACGCCGGCACGATTGCCAGGCCGGCGCCGCCGCGTACGAGGCCGAGGATGGTGTGCGTCTGGCCGAGATGCTGCACGTGCCGGGTGCGCACGCCCGATGCGGCGAACAGGCCGGCAATCAGGTCGTAGAAGTATTTGCCCTCGTGGGGCGAGTACATGATGATGGGCTCGTTCTCCAGGTCGCCCGGCCGGACGTTCTTCTTCCGCGCCAGCCGGTGGTTCGCATGCAGTGCAAGCACGAGGGGCTCGCGCACCAGCAGGCGCTGCTCGATCGCTGCATCGTGCGGTAGCGGCCGCACGAAGCCGATGTCCATCGCCCCCGACTCCAGTCCCTCCAGCTGCTCCTTGGAAACCATCTCCTTCAGCACGATGTCGATGTGCGGCAAGATCTGCTGCGCGGCCGAGATGATGCGCGGAAGCAGGTCATAACCGGCGACTGCGGTGAAGCCTACCGTCACGCGTCCCGCCTCGCCCTTCTCGATCCGGCTTGCCAGCGCCGCGGCTTGGTCGGCGTGCCGCAGGATCGAGACGGCGTCCCGGTAGAAGATCTGGCCGGCGGCGGTGAGCTTGACGGACCGGCTGGTGCGCTCGAGCAGGCGGACCGACAGCGCATGTTCCAGCAACTGGATCTGCCGGCTCAGGGGCGGCTGCGTCATGTGGAGGCGTACCGCTGCGCGTCCAAAGTGCAGTTCCTCGGCCAGGGCGACGAAGCAGCGCAACTGGAAGAGCTCGAACATCAATTCAATTCCTGTATCAATCGATTCAGTATCTAGCTTAGACTAATATCAATTCCTTCTCTACACTTTCCTCATCCTGAAACACCACGCCGCACACGGCGCCATCGTCCCCACCATGAAAAAAGCCATCCTGCAGAACGGCAGACTGCTGCCGGCGCTCGAATCCCGGCTCGCCGAGGAATTCGACGTGCATGGCCTGTGGAGCGAACCCGATCCGCAAGCCTTCCTGCAACAGCATGGCGAACGGTTCGCCGGCCTCGTCACCTCTGCCCCGGTCGGCGCCTCGGCTGAACTCATCCATGCCCTGCCCAGGCTCGAAGTGATCTCCAGTTTCGGCGTCGGCTTTGACAGGATCGATCTCGACGCGGCCAAGCGCAGCGGCGTGCGGGTCGGCTATACGCCCGATGTCCTGAATGACTGTGTTGCCGATCTCGCCTTCGGGCTCCTGATCGATGTCGCGCGCGGGATCTCGGCGGCGGATCGCTTCGTGCGCAGCGGCGGCTGGCTCAAGGAGCGCTTTCCGGTCACCACGCGGGTCAGCGGAAAAAAACTGGGCATCGTCGGGCTGGGACGCATCGGCCAAGCCGTCGCCAAACGCGCGAGCGGCTTCGAGATGGACATCACCTACACCAACCGCAGGCCAGCGACGGTGTCTTATCGCTACGAATCCTCATTGATGGCACTGGCCGAATGGGCGGATTTCCTGGTGGTTGCCGTGGCCGGCGGCTCCTCGACTCAGGGCCTGATTTCGCGTGAGGTCCTGACGGCACTGGGGCCGAAGGGCTTCCTGATCAATGTGTCGCGCGGAACGGTGGTGGACGAACAGGCGTTGGTCGATGCGCTGACAACGAAGTCGATCGCCGGCGCCGGCCTGGATGTCTTCGAGAACGAGCCGCACGTCGCCCCGGCGCTGCTCGGCCTCGACAACGTCGTCCTGCTGCCGCATGTCGCCAGCGGGACGGCGGAAACGCGCACGGCCATGGGCGATCTCGTGCTTGCCAACTTGCGCTCGTATTTTTCGACAGGGGAGCTGGTCACACCACTCAACTAGACAACAAGACCCACATCACACCATCCACTAAAAGGAGACACCCTTGAAAAAGTTCATGTTCGCAGCAATCGCCGCCGCCTGTGCATTCACCTCGGCTTCTTCGGTACTGGCACAATCTACGCCGGCCAACTATCCGTCCAAGCCGATCAAGATCGTCGTGCCCTTCCCTGCGGGCGGCACCTCCGACGTGCTGGCGCGGCTGGTTGGCCAGAAGCTGACCGAGGCATGGGGGCAGCAGGTCATCGTCGACAACCGTCCCGGTGCAAACGGCAACATCGGCGCCGACCTCGTTGCCAAGGCCGCGCCGGACGGCTACACGCTGCTGCTGATGGACATGGGCAACCTGACGATCAGCCCCACCCTGTATCCCAAGCTGCCGTTCAACCCGACGGTGCACCTGACACCGGTCACGATGCTGGCGTATTCACCGCACCTGCTCGTCACCAGCAACACCCTGCCGGTCAAGACGACTGCCGAGCTGGTCGCGCATTCCAAGGCTACCAAGGGCAAGCTTAACTTCGCTGCCGCCGCAGGCATGGGTAGCGCAGCGCACCTTGCCGGCGTGCTGTTTGCGCAGCGCACCGGCGCCGACTGGGGCTACATTCCGTACAAGGGCGGCGCGCAGGCGCTGACCGACCTTGTCGGCGGACAGATCGATGCGACGATGAACGGCATGGTAGCGACCTATCCGCACGTCAAGGCAGGCAAGATCCGCCTGCTGGCCGTCTCGAGCAAGAAGCGCCTGCCCCAGCTGCCAGACGTGCCGACCATCGGCGAAACCATCCCCGGCTTCGTCTCCGGCAGCTGGCAAGGCGTGATGGCCCCGGCAGGCACGCCGAAGCCGATCATCGACAAACTCAACGCCGAGATGGCCAAGATCGTGAAGATGCCGGATGTGCTCGAGAAGATGTCGGCGCAGGGCGCGGAGCCGCATGTCACCTCGCCGGAAGAATTCTCGTCCTGGATGAAGTCGGAAATTGCCCACTGGGGCAAGGTGATCACCGACGCCAATATCACGCTGGACTGATCGTCTGAACTGAATACGGGGCCGGCGCCGCCGGCCCTGCCAATCCCCCGCTTTTTTCCTCTATGGCGAACCGCCAGGGGCGCGCTCGCGCCGCCGGTTCCCGAGCAACATCAACGCAAGCATTCATCAAGGAAGAATCATGAACCCGAAAGACCTGAAAACCATCCTCGAAAGCGGCCTGCTGTCCTTCCCGCTGACGGACTTCGACGCGAACTTCGCGTTCAATCCGGACCGTTACGCGGAGCGCCTTGAGTGGCTGATGCCCTACGGCGCATCCGCACTGTTCGCGGCGGGCGGCACGGGCGAATTCTTTTCCCTCGAACCCGGCGAGTACTCGCAGGTGGTGAAGATGGCGATCGAAACCTGCCGCGGCCGCATGCCGATCATCGCAGGCGCAGGTGGCGGTACCACGCTGGCCATCAAGTATGCGCAGGAAGCCGAGCGCCTTGGCGCGCAGGGCGTGCTGCTGCTGCCACACTACCTGACGGAAGCCAGCCAGGAAGGACTGGTCGCACATGTGGAAGCTGTGTGCCGAAGCGTCAAGTTCGGCGTCATCGTGTACAACCGCGGCGCCTGCCGCCTGACGCCAGAGTCACTCAAGGTATTGGCCGACCGCTGCCCGAACCTGGTCGGCTTCAAGGACGGCATCGGCGATATCGAAGCGATGGTGGCGATTCGCCAGCAGCTTGGCGACCGCTTTGCCTATCTCGGCGGACTGCCGACAGCGGAGGTCTTTGCCGGCGCCTACAAGGCGATGGGCGTGCCGGTGTATTCCTCCGCGGTGTTCAACTTCATCCCGCGCACCGCGATGGAGTTCTACAACGCGCATGCGGCCAACGACACCGAAACTACCAACCGCCTGATCAAGGATTTCTTCCTGCCTTACCTCGAGATCCGCAACCGCTGCCAGGGTTACGCGGTGAGCATCGTCAAGGCAGGCGCGACCATCATCGGCCACAGCGCCGGCCCGGTTCGTCCGCCGTTGTCCGATCTCAAACCAGCAGAAGTAGAAGACCTGCGCGCGCTGATGGAACGCCTCGGCCCGCAATAAGGGGCGCCTCTCTCGCAACAACTGCGGCCGCCCTACCCGGGCGGCCGCATTGTCATTACTACTGACAGGAACGAATCATGCCAATACTAGGTGAATTGCTCATCGGCTCCGCCACATTGCGCGGCACCACCGGAACCATTCATGCATGCGCAGCGTCCACCGGCGAACCCATCGGTCCCGAATTCGGCGGCGCCAGCGCAGAACAGATCGAACAGGCCTGCGCTCTCGCAGAACAGGTATTCGACGCCTATCGGGAAACGACGCCCGAGGCGCGCGCCGCATTTCTTGAAGCGATTGCAGAGAACATCCTCGCAATCGGCGACGAACTGATCGAGCGCTGCATGACCGAAACCGGGCTTCCGCGCGCCCGCGTGGAAGGCGAGCGTGGACGGACCGTCAACCAGCTGCGCCTGTTCGCGAGTGTCGTGCGTGACGGCACCTACCTCGATGCGCGCATCGATCCCGCGATGCCCGAGCGTCAGCCTTTGCCTCGTTCGGACCTTCGGCTGCGCCATATTCCGCTCGGACCGGTCACGGTTTTCGGCGCCAGCAACTTCCCTCTCGCCTTCTCCGTCGCGGGCGGCGACACGGCCTCTGCGCTCGCTGCCGGATGCCCGGTGATCGTGAAGGCGCATTCCGCGCATCCCGGCACCTCGGAACTGGTCGGCCGCGCAATTCAGTCTGCCGTCAAGCGCTGCAACATGCCCGAAGGCACGTTCTCGCTGCTGTTCGTCAGCGCCTACGACCTCGGCCAGCGGCTGGTAGCGGATCACCGTATCAAGGCCGTGGGCTTCACCGGCTCGCGCAAGGGCGGGACCGCATTGATGAAAGTCGCCGCAGCGCGCAGCGAACCGATTCCTGTGTATGCGGAGATGAGCAGCATCAATCCAGTCCTTCTCTTTCCGCACGCGCTCGAGAAACGCGGGCCGGATATCGCGAAGGCCTTTGTAGCATCGCTCACCATGGGCGCCGGACAGTTCTGCACCAACCCGGGACTGGTGATCGGCATCGACGGTCCAGCGCTGGACGCATTCATGCAAGCCGCAGCGGAAGCGGTTGCAGGATCGCCGGCGGCCACCATGCTGACGCCGGGCATCCATGACGCCTATGTGTCAAGCGTCGACCAGGTCAGCCGGCACGCAAAGGTTGCGACAGTGGCACGCGGCAAGGCGGGCGAGGCCTGCCAGGGTCAGGCCGGGCTGTTCTCGACGTCTTCGGAAGATTTCCTGCGACATCCCGACCTCCAGCAAGAGATCTTCGGCGCCGCTTCGCTCGTTGTCCGTTGCACCGGCCTGGAGGACATGCGGCGCGTGATCGACGCGCTCGAAGGCCAGCTCACCGCCGCACTGCATATGGATGAAGCAGACCACGAAGCGGGACGCAGCTTCCTGCCCCTGCTTGAAAGGAAGGTCGGGCGCATCCTGGTGAACGGCTTCGGCACCGGCGTGGAAGTGTGTCATGCGATGGTGCATGGCGGCCCCTTCCCGTCGACCGCCGACGGCAGGTCCACCTCGGTCGGCAGCATGGCGATTGCGCGCTTCCTGCGGCCGGTCTGCTATCAGGACATGCCGTCGACGCTGCTGCCGCCCGCACTGCAGGACAGCAACCCGTTCGGCATCCCGCGAAAGGTCGACGGCAGGCCGGAGGTCATCCGGTAAAACCACAAGGCAGTCATCTTTAACCCGGGGCCCTTTGGCCCCGTCATCGCATAAATGGTCGAAAGAACCATCGATCTGGAGGAACGACGCATGTCTTCTATCATTCGCGATCCCAGGGACTTCCTGTCCGGGGTCGTCTTCATCGCATTCGGAACGGCGGCCGTCGTCATTGCGAGCGATTATTCAATGGGATCCGCCGGAAGGATGGGCCCGGGATATTTTCCATCGGTGCTCGGTATTCTGTTGACACTGATTGGCGCGGCTGGCGTACTCCGCTCCATGTTCAAGTCCGGCGAGCCGCTGGGCCGTTTCGCGCTGCGCGAGATCGTGCTCGTGCTGCTGTCCATCGTCCTCTTCGGCGTGCTCGTGCGCGGCGCCGGTCTTGCCATTGCAGTCGTTACGCTGGTCCTGGTCAGCGGCTATGCCAGCATCAAGTTCAAGGTCGGTCCCTACCTGCTGCTCGCGGTGGGCCTGGCGGTGTTCTGCGTGCTGGTCTTCGTCAAGGCGCTCGGCTTGCCGATGCCCGTGTTCGGGCCCTGGCTCGGTTTCTAAGGAGTAAAACAG
>DASPMC010000092.1:0-18913 GCA_035627275.1 Noviherbaspirillum sp. | reverse complement strand
CAATTGCGATTGCTCCTCGGCGCTCAACATCAATTCAGCTTTCGGGCGGCCCATCGGCATGGCGCTTCTCCTCTCTATGACGAAGGGGGAGTTTACGCCTCGCCTTTATATATGTCACGAATTAACGGAATAGGACACTAGCCCGACACACGATTTGACCCCTCGCAAGATGCCTGGTGTCCTGTTGCTTACACTCAAAGTTGGTCTTACCAACACAGGAGTGCGCAATGGAGACAACAGGACTGGGTGGCGATTTCCGCGAGCGTCTGCTTGAAGACCTGCGACTGGTCATCAGGGATGCAGAAGACCTGCTGCGCAGTACCGGGCAGCAGATGGACGATGGTTACCGGCTCGCGCGTGCGCGATTCGAATCGACATTGAGCGGCGCGAAGGACAACCTGTCGGTGCTGGAAGAACGCGTTGCCGACAGCGCGCGCGACGCGCTTGAAACAACGCAACAGTACGTGAAGGAAAATCCCTGGCAGGCCGTCGGCATCGGTGCGTTGACTGGCCTGGCGATTGGCCTGCTGATCGGACGGCGCTGAACGCATGATGATCGCGGAATCCGCGTCGCGCCTTGCGGCGACCCTGCTTGCAGTCGTGCAGAACCGGGTTGAACTGGCTTCGACCGAACTGGAAGAAGAGTCGCTGCGCTATTTCTCCTGCCTCATGCTGTCCCTAGCCGCGATGTTCTGCATGGGCATCGCCGTCGTGCTCGGCGTACTGCTCGCCGTCATCCTTTACTGGGAAACACACCGGATCGCTGCACTCGCCGTACTGATGATCCTCTTTGGCGGTGCCGGAACAGTATTTGCACTGCGGGTACGCAGGCAGTACCAGTCAAAACCCCGGCTGCTGGGACATACGATGACCGAGCTGGCGCGGGATGCCGAGTTGCTGCAAACGCGCGCATGAGAACATGAAAGCGCGCGCCGAATTGCTGGCATGGAAGCGGCGGCAATTGATCGCCGAAAGCCGCGCGCACCGTGCCGAACTTGCGCATCAGTTGCGGCCGCTGGCTTACCGGCTTGAGTCGGTGGATACCGGCTTGCGCATCCTGGCAAAACTGCGGCGGCACCCGGGTTGGATCGCGGGCGCCGCCGCCGGCGTCCTACTATTGACGCCGCGACGGCTGTCTTCGCTGTTCCGCCTCGGCTCGGCCGGCCTGCGCTCCTGGCGCTCTCTAGAACCGGCCATCAGGATGCTGCTGGAGCGCAAGGACTGATCAGTCCTTGCCGAACTCCTGGCCAAGTTCCTTGCCACGTGCCGCTGCGGCCTTCAGCGCCTTGACGATGGCGTCCTTCACGCCGCTGCCATCCATGCTGGTCAGCGCTGCATAGGTAGTGCCGCCTTTCGATGTCACGCGGTCGCGCAGGACCGACACGGGCTCGGTGGATTGTGCCGCCAGCTGCGAGGCGCCGACGAAGGTCGCAATCGCCAGCTGCGTGCCCTGCTCCACGGTCAGTCCCATTTCCTGCGCTGCCTGTTGCATCGCCTCGATGAAATAGAACACATAGGCCGGGCCGCTGCCGGACACGGCGGTGACCGGATCGATCAAGGATTCATCGTCAAGCCAGACGGTCGCGCCGACCGCGCACATGATCGCATCCGCCGCCTCGCGCTGCGCCTTCGACACCCCCGCCATCGCCACCATGCCGGTAATGCCCTTGCCGATCAGCGCCGGCGTGTTCGGCATGGTGCGCACGATGGCATCGTGTCCGCCGAGCCAGCGCGACAGGTCGACGGCGCGAATGCCGGCCGCGATCGACAGCACCAGTTGCGATGAAATATACGGCTTCAACTGCTGCACCACATCCTTCATCTGCTGCGGCTTGACTGCGAGGACGACGACGTCGCATTTCGCGAGCGCGGCATCGGTCTGCTGGGCGGTGGTGACGCCGAACTGCTCCTGCAGTTTCTGCAAGGCTGCGGCACTCGGGTCGACCACGTGGATGTTCGCCCCGTCCGTCAGTTTGCCGGCCAGTCCGCCGATAAGGGCGGACGCCATGTTGCCGCCGCCGATGAAGCCGATTTTCAAGTTACCTTGCATAAGTCCTCTGTCCAAAAATAGCCGTTCCCACGCGCACGATCGTCGCGCCTTCCGCGATCGCCGCATCCATATCCGCCGACATCCCCATCGACAGGGTGTCGAGTGCCAATCCTTCCTTGTTTAATTGCTCCTGCAGCAGCCGCAGCTTGCTGAACGGTTCGCGCTGGCGCGCTTCATTCTCTGCCGGTTCAGGGATCGCCATCAATCCGCGCAGTTGCAGACGCGGCAGTCCCGCCACCGCCTTCGCCAAGGCCGCCACTTCTTCCGGCGCGACGCCGCTCTTGGTGTCCTCGCCGCTGATGTTCACCTGCAGGCAGATGTTCAGCGGCGGCAGATGCGGCGGCCGTTGTTCCGACAGGCGCTGCGCGATCTTCTCGCGGTCGACCGAATGCACCCAGTCGAAATGCTCGGCAATCGGCCGGGTCTTGTTGCTCTGGATCGGGCCGATGAAGTGCCATTCGAGTGACAGGTCTGGACGAATCGCTTTGATGGCGGCCATCTTGTCGACGGCTTCCTGCAGGTAGTTCTCGCCGAAAGCGCGCTGGCCAGCCTCGGCCGCTTCGATCACCGCTTCCGGCCCGAAGGTCTTGGAAACGGCCAGCAGCCGCACTGTTTGCGGATCGCGCAACGCCGACTGCGTGACGGCGGCGATACGCGCCTGCACGGCTTGCAAGTTCTGGGATATTGGAGACATAATCAATTTACTCAGGGCAATACTGGCGCATGTGACCGGTATTGCTCTTTTGTTCACGGCGTCTTTGCCGGCCCAAGGATTATAAATGGACATCTCCGAACTTCTCGCCTTCGCAGTCAAGAACAACGCCTCCGACTTGCACCTGTCCGCCGGCCTGCCGCCGATGATCCGCGTGCACGGCGACGTGCGCCGCATCAACCTGCCGCCGCTGGAACACCGCGACGTGCACGGCATGATCTATGACATCATGAACGACGGCCAGCGCAAGGCATATGAAGAGGTGCTGGAGTGCGACTTTTCGTTTGCGATCCCCGGCCTGGCGCGTTTCCGCGTGAACGCGTACAACCAGGACCGCGGTGCCGCTGCGGTGTTGCGTACCATTCCGTCCAAGGTGCTGACGCTGGAGCAGCTGCATGCGCCGAAGATCTTCGCCGACTTGGCAATGAAGCCGCGCGGCCTGGTGCTGGTCACCGGCCCGACCGGCTCCGGAAAATCGACGACGCTGGCGGCGATGATCAACCACTTGAACGAAAGCGAATACGGCCACATCCTGACCGTTGAGGACCCGATCGAATTCGTGCACGAGTCGAAGAAGTGCCTGATCAACCAGCGCGAAGTCGGCCCACACACCATGTCCTTCCAGAACGCGCTGCGCTCGGCACTCCGTGAAGACCCGGACGCCATTCTCGTCGGCGAATTGCGCGACCTGGAAACCATCCGCCTGGCGCTGACCGCTGCCGAAACCGGCCACCTGGTATTCGGCACCCTGCACACCTCCTCCGCTGCCAAGACCATCGACCGTATCGTCGACGTGTTCCCGGCGGAAGAAAAGGAGATGGTGCGCGCAATGCTGTCCGAATCGCTGCAGGCCGTAATTTCGCAAACGCTGCTCAAGACCAAGGACGGCAGTGGCCGTGTCGCCGCACACGAGATCATGCTCGGTACCCCGGCGATCCGCAACCTGATCCGCGAAGCCAAGGTCGCGCAGATGTACTCCGCGATCCAGACCGGCAGCAATATCGGCATGCAGACGCTGGACCAGAACCTGACCGACCTGGTCCGCCGCAACGTCATTTCCCCGGCTGCCGCGCGCGCCGCCGCGAAGACGCCGGAAAACTTCCCCGGCTAAGGAGAAACCATGGAACGCGATCAGGCCACGAAATTCATGCACGACCTGCTGAGACTGATGCTCAGCAAGAACGGCTCCGACCTTTTCATCACTGCCGAATTCCCGCCGGCATTCAAGATCGACGGCAAGATGACGCCGGTCTCGAACCAGCCGCTCACGGCGACGCACACCGTCGAACTGGCGCGCGCGATCATGAACGACAAGCAGGCGGCGGAGTTCGAAGCGACCAAGGAATGCAACTTCGCGATCAGCCCGGGCGGCCTCGGCCGCTTCCGTGTGTCCGCCTTCGTGCAGCAGGGCAAGGTCGGCATGGTGCTGCGTACCATCACCACCACCATCCCGAAGCTGGAAGACCTGGGCGTGCCGGAAGTGCTGAAGGAAGTCGCGATGACCAAGCGCGGTCTGGTCATCATGGTGGGCGCGACCGGTTCCGGTAAATCGACCACGCTAGCCGGCATGATCGGCTACCGCAACGAAAACAGCTACGGCCACATCATCACCATCGAAGACCCGGTGGAATACGTGCACCCGCACAAGAACTGCATCATCACGCAGCGCGAGGTGGGCGTGGATACCGCCGACTGGTTCGCCGCACTGAAGAACACGCTGCGCCAGGCACCGGACGTGATCCTGATCGGCGAAATCCGCGATCGCGAGACGATGGACTACGCGGTGGCATTCGCCGAAACCGGCCACCTCTGTCTTGCCACGATGCACGCCAACAGCGCCAACCAGGCACTCGACCGCATCATCAACTTCTTCCCGGAAGAGCGACGCCAGCAACTTTTGATGGACTTGTCGCTCAACCTGAAGGGGATGATTTCGCAGCGCCTGATCCCGCTCAAGGACACCAAGGGCCGTTGTGCTGCAGTGGAAGTAATGCTGAACTCGCCGCTGATTTCCGACCTGATCTTCAAGGGCGAAGTACATGAGATCAAGGAAATCATGAAGAAGTCGCGCGAGCTGGGCATGCAGACCTTCGACCAGGCGCTGTTCGACCTGTACGAAGCCGGCAAGGTTTCCTATGAGGATGCATTGCGCAACGCCGACTCGGTCAACGACCTGCGCCTCGCGATCAAGCTCAACAGCAAGGAAGCGCAAGGCCGCGACCTGAGCAAGGGCACGGAACATCTGGGGATTGTATGACGACCATGACCACTGTTTACGACTTCAACGCCAAGAGCCTCGACGGCAAGCCCGTCGACCTGAAAGCCTATCAGGGCAAGGTGCTGCTGATCGTCAACACCGCCAGCAACTGCGGCTTCACGCCGCAGTACAAGGGACTGGAAGCAGTGTATGAGCAGTTCAAGGACAAGGGCGTGGAAGTGCTGGGCTTCCCCTGCAACCAGTTCGGCGCGCAGGAACCGGGCACGGCCGACGAGATCGGCACCTTCTGCGAACGCAATTACGGCGTCACCTTCCCCATGTTCGACAAGATCGACGTGAATGGCGACAGCGCCCATCCGCTGTTCAAGCACCTGAAGAGCGAGGCGCCCGGCCTGATGGGTACCGAGGCGATCAAATGGAATTTCACCAAGTTCCTGGTGCGCAAGGACGGCCGCGTGTACAAGCGCTACGCGCCGCAGACCGAACCGAAGGAATTGATGAAGGATATCGAGAAGCTGCTGGCGGAATAACCATACGCGCGGTTTAGGCCGCGCCGAGCAGCTTCAGCACGAACGGCAGCAGCAGTGCCGTCAACACTCCGGACAGGCCCATCGCCAGTCCCGAAAACGCCCCCATCTCCTCGCTCACCTGGAATGCGCGCGCAGTGCCGATGCCGTGCGACGTCACCCCGAGTGCAAAACCGCGAACGCTGTGGTCTTCGATCTTCATCAGGTTGAAGATCCAGCGCGCCGATACCGCGCCAAGTATTCCCGTGATCATCACCAGCACGGCCGTCAATGACGGCAGGCCGCCGATCTTCTCGGCCACGCCCATGGCAATCGGCATGGTCACCGCCTTGGGTGCCAGCGACAGCACCGTCGCCGGCGATGCGCCGAGTGCCCAGGCGAAGCCCATCGCGCTCGCAATCGCCGCCCCACCGCCCACAAGGGCCGCCGCCAGCAGCGCGAACCAGTTGCGCCGCAATTTCGGCAATTGCTGGTAAAGCGGGATGGCCAGTGCCACGGTCGCCGGCCCGAGCAGGAAGTGCACGAACTGGGCGCCTTCGAAATACGCAGTGTATTCGGTACGCGTACCGACGAGGATAGCCACCAGCAGCGCGACGGCAATCGCGACCGGATTCACCAGCGGATTGAACCTGCTGCGCGCATACAGTGCGTAGGCAGCCTGGTAGGCAAGCAGCGTCGCGGTCAGCCACAGCAGCGGCGAGGCCGACAGGTAGACCCAAACCTTGGAGATGCCCGGCGTCATTTCTGCAACCATTTCAGGACCAGCGCAGTCACTACCAGCGACACCGCGGCGCTGACTACGAGTGCAACGACGATCGGCAACCATTCGGCGGCCACCCTCTCGGCATGCACCATGATGCCGACACCGGCGGGGATGAAGAGCAGCGAAAGATGCTTGAGGAATTCCAGCGTGGTCGGTGCCAGCGTGTCGGCCGCCCGCGGGCGTGCCACGAGATAGCAGAACAGCAGCAGCATGCCGATCACCGGACCGGGAACGGGAAGGGAGAATGCAAATGCAAGGCCTTCGCCCAGCGTCTGGAAGATCAGGAGAACTGCAAAGGTATGAATCACGTTCGGCTCGAGCCAGGATGTTGCCATCTGCTCATTGTAGCAACATCATGATGCGGCCTCGGGCCGAACGGCTGCGCCGGGGACTTACTCCGGTTGAACGCGGTGGGACGGCGGTGCATCGTCCTTCATGAGGGTGAATGCAAACACTTCGGCAAGACCGACGGCGACAACTCCAAGCACAGCGATATAGGGTACGACTGACATGATGCATTCCTCTTTCAACGGTTCAATCTTTCTTGAACCCAGTATAGGAAGGCACCAGATATATATCCAATTACGATTCCCGATATGAGCTATTCATACCGGGAATGGACATATCGTCAAGCCGCCTTCGACAGCGCCCTGTCCACCAGTTCGATCCAATGCGTTACCGGCGTGTCCGTGCCGGACTGCAGGTGCGTCTGGCAACCGATGTTGGCGGAGACGATCATGTCGGGCTTGGTCGCTTGCAAATTGGCCAGCTTGTTGTCGCGCAGCTGGTACGACAGCTCGGGCTGCAGGACGGAATACGTGCCGGCGGACCCGCAGCAGAGATGGCTGTCCGCGCACAGTTGCACATCCACCCCAACGGCGCGCAATACACCTTCGACCTTGCCGCGGATCTGCTGGCCGTGCTGCAGCGTGCACGGCGGGTGGTAGGCCACGCGTTGCGCGATCTTCCCCTGCAGCTTCTGCTGCAGTTCCGCTTCGAATGCGGGCAGGATCTCGCTCAAGTCCTTCGTGAGTTCGGAAATCCGCCTGGCCTTCTCCGCATACTTCGCGTCATGCGCCAGCAGGTGGCCGTACTCCTTCACGGTCACGCCGCAACCGGATGCATTCATCACGATCGCTTCCACACCGCCCGATTCCACGTAAGGCCACCATGCGTCGATGTTGTTGCGCATGTCGTCGAGGCCGCCTTCCTGGTCGTTCATGTGGTAGCGGATCGCCCCGCAGCAACCGGCCTTGGGTGCGACGACGAGCTGCACGCCTAGAGCGTCGAGCACCCGCGCGGTCGCGTAATTGATGTTGGGGGACATGGAAGGCTGGACGCAGCCTTCGAGCAGCAGCATCTTGCGCGCATGCTGCGTTGCCGGCCAGACGCCGGCGTCCTGTTTCGCCGGCACCTTGTTCTTCAACACCTCTGGCAGCAGCGGACGCACAAGCTGCCCCGCCTTCATTGCCGGATTGAACAGCCACTTGCGCGGCAGCGTCTCTTTCAGCACCGTGCGCGCAACGCGCTGCGACAGCGGGCGCGACACCTGCTGTTCGACGATCTTGCGGCCGATGTCGACCAGGCGACCGTACTGCACACCTGACGGACAGGTCGATTCGCAGTTGCGGCAGGTCAGGCAACGGTCGAGATGGGTCATGGTCTTGAAGGTGGCCTGCTTGCCTTCGAGCACCTGCTTCATCAGGTAGATGCGTCCACGCGGCCCGTCGAGTTCGTCGCCAAGCAACTGGTACGTCGGACAGGTCGCGGTACAGAAACCGCAATGCACGCACTTGCGCAGGATGGCATCGGCCTCTTCGCCTTCCGGCGTGTTCTTGATGAAATCAGCGAGATTGGTTTGCATGCTTAGAAATCTTTGTACATCCGGCCCGGGTTGAAAATGCCGGACGGATCGAATGTGTTCTTGAGGTTGCGATGGATGGCGGCGACGGCCGGCGCGAGCGGATGGAAGACGCCGCCGCTCTTGTCGCCGCCGCGGAACAGGGTCGCATGCCCTCCAGCCTTCTGGACTGCAGAACGAATCGTGGCGGCATCGGCATCCGTGCGCAGCCAGCGCTGTGCGCCGCTCCAATCCACGAGCTGTTCGCCTGCCAGGTCCAGCGGCGGCGTCACCGACGGGACTGACAGGCGCCACAGTGATGTGGGACCGGTCGTAGCGGTAAAGAATTCGTTACCGTGATTGCGCAGCTCGTTCCAGAAAATCGCTGCCTGCGTCTCTTCCTCGCCGCCCAGTTTCTGCACCGCTGCCTTCACTGCTGCTTCAGCGCCGGACAGACGCACGATCAGCACGCCGCCATGCCACGCGCTCGCCGAAATCGGCAGCGGCTGCCCGCCCCAGGTATTGAGCCGCTCGATCGCCTCCTTCTGGCCGACTTCGAAGCGCAAGGTCGTTTCAAAGAAGGGTTTCGGAAGCACCTTCAGCGACACATCGGTAATCAGACCAAGCATCCCGAGCGAGCCGGCAAGCAGGCGCGACACGTCGTAGCCGGCGACATTCTTCATCACCTGTCCGCCGAACCGGAGCACATCTCCCTTGCCGTCCATCAGCGTCGCGCCGAGCACGAAATCGCGCACTGCGCCCACGGCCTGCCGACGCGGTCCGGACAGACCTGCGGCGACCACGCCGCCGATGGTCGAGTTGGAACCGAAATGCGGCGGCTCGAAGGCCAGCATCTGGTTGCGTTCATCGAGCGCCGCTTCGATTTCCGCCAGAGGCGTGCCGCAGCGGGCGACGATCACGAGTTCGGTCGGCTCATAGGCGATGATGCCGGTGTATTCGCGCGTATCGAGGATATCGCCCTCCAGCGACTGGCCATACCAATCCTTGGTGCCGCCGCCACGAATGCGCAGCGGCGTCTTGCCCGCGGTAGCTGCGATCACCTTCTCGCGGAATTGTTCCAAAACCTGTTCCATTCCCATCCCTTAAAAGCGCGGCAGGTGCGCGAACTTCATCTGGCCGCCGGTCACGCGCATCTTGCCGTTCTCCGCGCAGCGGTTGAGCGTCGGGATCGCCTTGTCCGGATTGAGCAGGAAGGCTGTGTCGAAAGCGCGCTTGACGGCGCGGAAAGCCTCCAGCTCCTGCGGTGCGAATTGCACGCACATCGAATTGATCTTCTCGATGCCCACGCCATGCTCGCCGGTAATGGTGCCGCCGACCTGCACGCACAGTTCGAGGATGTCGGCGCCGAAGGCTTCCGCCCGCTCGAATTCACCCGGCATGTTCGCATCGAACAGGATCAGCGGATGCAGGTTGCCGTCGCCCGCATGGAATACGTTCGCGCAGCGCAGGCCATGCTTCTTTTCCATTTCGGTGATGCTGGTCAGCACATGTGCTAGATGCTTGCGCGGGATGGTGCCGTCCATGCAGTAGTAGTCGGGCGAGATGCGGCCCGCTGCCGGGAACGCGTTCTTGCGGCCGGACCAGAAGCGCAGGCGCTCTGCCTCGTTCTGCGACACGGCGATGGCGGTGGCGCCGGAAGATTTCAGCACCTCGCTCATGCGGCCGATTTCTTCCTCCACCTCTTCCGGCAAACCATCGGATTCGCACAGAAGGATTGCTTCCGCTTCCGTGTCGTAACCGGCCTTCACGAAGGGCTCGACCATGCGCGACGACGTCTTGTCCATCATTTCGAGGCCGGCGGGGATGATGCCGGCGGCGATCACTTCCGCTACCGCGTCCCCGCCCTTCACCACATCGTCGAAGGACGCCATGATCACGCGCGCCAGTTGCGGCTTCGGTACCAGCTTGACGGTCACTTCGGTCACGACGCCAAGCATGCCTTCGGAACCGATGAACACGGCGAGCAGGTCGAGGCCGGGCGCGTCCAGCGCTTCGCTCCCGAGTTCGACCACCTCGCCGTCTATCGTCACCATACGCACACGCAACACGTTGTGCACGGTCAGGCCATACTTCAGGCAATGCACACCGCCGGAATTTTCCGCGACGTTACCGCCGATCGTGCAGGCGATCTGCGACGAGGGATCGGGCGCGTAATAGAGACCGTGCTTGCCCGCCGCGTCGGAGATGGCCAGGTTGCGCACGCCAGGCTGGACCACGGCGGTGCGCGAGTACGGATCCATCTTCAGGATGCGGTTGAGCCGTGCAGTCGATAGCACGACGCCGTCGGCGATCGGCATCGCGCCACCGGACAGGCCGGTGCCTGCGCCGCGCGGCACGATGGGTGCCTTGAGTTCGCGGCAGGTGTTCAGGACGTCGATGACCTGCGCTTCGTTCTCGGGCAGCACGACGACCATCGGCAACTGGCGATAGGCGGACAGTCCGTCGCATTCATAAGGACGCGTGTCTTCCTCGTTGAACAATATGCAATGCTCAGGCAGTTTGCGGCGCAGGGCAGCGACCACTTCGCGCTGGCGTTCAAGGGGGACGATATTTTCGTTGGGGGCATTCATGGGAAATTCCTGTCGCAGCAGCGGACATGCCCAAGTGTAGCGAAATCGTGCGAATGGCGTAGTGGACCTCTGCTGAAAAGCTTGGTCCGGTGGCGTGAAATGTTTTCAAGTCCAGGCGGCGCACCGCCCGGACATCAGGCAGCGCGGAAGGTAGCGAGCAGCCAGTCGATGAACGTATTGACCTCGGGCCGGTCGCGCACGGGCTTTTCATACACGACGTAGTACGCGTGCGGCGGCGACTTCAGCTGGATATTCGGGAACAGCGGCACGATCTCGCCGGTGGCAATCAGGTTCTGCACGAAATGCTTGCGCGTCAACCCAACGCCATGTCCGTGGCGCACGGCTTCGAGCAGCAGGCCGAGGTCATCCAGCCGCAAGCCGGTCGACGGCTCCGGCCAGTCGAGGCCGGCAACCTCGAACCACGGCTGCCACGGCTCCAGCGCGGAACGCAACAGTGTCGCCTTCTGCAGGTCGGCCGGCGTTTTCAATCCGCCAATCTTTTCGAGGTACTTGGGACTCGACACCGCAAAGGTCGGCTCCTCGTACAGCTTTTCGGTCACCAGGTCCGGATACTTGCCCGCGCCGAAACGAACTTCAACATCGCTTTCCGACAGGCTCAGGTCATACAGCGGCACCGACAAAAACAGCTCGATCACGATGTCGGGATGCTGCGCGGTGAACTCCGCCAGGCGCGGCACCAACAGGCAGCGCGCAAACGTCGGCGGCACGGTGATCTTGATGCGCGGCTGTGCAGGCGCAGTACGGTGGGGAAGCGGGAAATCGGTCAGCGTCCGCAATGCGGCCTTCACGACATCGAGGTAACGCCGCCCAAACTCCGACAGAGTGACAGTGCGCCCATCCCGCAGGAACAACCGCTCCCCGACAAAATCCTCGAGCAGGCGAATGCGATGCGACAGCGCCGACGGCGTGATGCACAACTCGTCGGCAGCAACAGCAAAGGAACCGTGACGAGCAGCCGCCTCGA
This sequence comes from Noviherbaspirillum sp., assembly GCA_035627275.1. Lineage (GTDB taxonomy): Bacteria > Pseudomonadota > Gammaproteobacteria > Burkholderiales > Burkholderiaceae_D > Noviherbaspirillum. The sequence continues at coordinate 7,227 of DASPMC010000092.1, read as the reverse complement.
AAGCAGATAGTGCATGAACCGGCGGAAGGCGGACGGCCATAAGATCGATCCTTAACTCGAAGAAATCCGGGGGCGCCCGAAAACCGTAGCGAGCAGCTCAAGGTCGAATCGAGAAGCGCAGCCGTACTGGGGTACGGCGAGCATCGCAGGTTCGAGATTGGGCTGCGCAGTAGGTTTGCGGGTGGCCCCGACTACCAGTGGATGATTTTACCGGGGTTCATTATGTTTTTGGGGTCAAATGCATGCTTCAGCACACGCATTGTCTCAATCGCCCCCTCCCCATGCTCCTGCACGAGAAACTCCATCTTGTGCATCCCCACGCCGTGCTCACCGGTGCATGTTCCATCCATCGAAAGCGCCCGCTCCACAATGCGTGAATTCACGCCCTCCGCCTTGGCGACATCCGCTTCATCGTGCGGATCCACCATCATCAGCACATGGAAGTTGCCGTCGCCGACATGGCCGACAATCCCATGGATCATGCCATTCTTTTCACAATCGGCCTGGGTATCGAGGATGCATTCGGCCAGACGCGAAATCGGCACACAGCAGTCGGTGGTGATCGCCCGCGCACCTGGCCGCATCTGCAGCATGGCGAAATAGGCATTGTGCCGTGCCCCCCAGAGGCGGGTACGGTCTTCTTGCCGCGTTGCCCATTCAAAACCAATGGCACTGTGGTCGTTGGCGATCTCCTGCACCACTTGCGCCTGCTCCTGCACGCTGTTTTCGCTGCCGTGGAATTCGAACAGCAGCAGGGGCTTCTCCGGGAGCGACATCTTGTCATGGGCGTTGATCGAGCGGACGCAGTTTTCATCGAGAAACTCGACCCGCGCCACAGGAACGCCCATCTGGATGGTCTGGATGACGGTATTGACCGCATCGGCGGTGCTGGGGAAGGAGCACACCGCGGCCGACACCGCTTCCGGCTGCGGATAGAGCCGGACCGTCACTTCGGTGATGATGCCAAGCGTACCTTCGCTGCCGACGAAAATTCGGGTCAGGTCGTAGCCGGCGGAAGATTTCTTCGCGCGGGTCCCGGTCTTGATGATGCGGCCATCTGACGTAACGACAGTCAACGCCAGCACATTCTCGCGCATGGTACCGTAGCGGACCGCATTGGTGCCGGAGGCGCGGGTCGCGGCCATGCCGCCGAGCGACGCATCAGCACCAGGATCGATCGGGAAGAACAGACCCGTGTCGCGGATTTCCTGGTTGAGTTGCTTGCGGGTTACGCCGGCCTGCACTGTAACGGTCTGGTCTTCGGCGTGCACGGCCAGCACCTTGTTCATCTGCGACAGGTCGATAGTCACGCCGCCGCGCAATGCCAGGATGTGCCCCTCGAGCGAGGTGCCGGTGCCGTATGGAATGATCGGGATCTCGTGCGCGCTGCACAGCGTCACCACCTCCGCCACTTCCTCGGTAGTCTGCGCGAAGACGACCGCATCCGGCAGCATCGGGTCGTAGGAGGACTCGTCGCGGCCATGATGTTCGCGCATGGCCTGCGAGGTGGAAACACGGTCTTCGAAAATGGCCTCGAGTGCGGCCAGTAATTCGCCCGGCAAGGGCTTTTTGAGCGCGGCCGGATTGGCGGGGTGGTTCATGCCTGTCTCCGTTATTAATTGCTTTTCGATTCTACTCCGATTGGCAAAATTGGCGTCCGGATGACAGCGGACCCGATATTTTTGCCGTATGCTCGCGTTTTATCCTTTCAAGACCGACGACCATGGGCAACAGACTTTCGAAAATCGCGACCCGTACCGGCGACAACGGCACCACCGGACTCGGCGACGGCAGCCGCGTCAGCAAGGACAGCCTGCGCGTGCATGCGATGGGCGACGTGGACGAACTCAATTCCCACATTGGCCTGCTGCTGTGCGAGGAATTGCCGCCTGCCCTGCGCGAGGAACTGGTCTCGATCCAGCATGACCTGTTCGACCTCGGCGGCGAACTCTGCATCCCGGGTTACGCGCTGATTACGGATGTGCATGTGGCGCGGCTCGATACGCTGCTGGAGAAGTACAACGCCGACATGCCGCCGCTGAAGGATTTCATCCTGCCCGCAGGCTCTCGCGGGGCGGCGCTCGCGCATGTATGCAGGACAATCTGCCGCAGGGCCGAACGGGCGGTCGTCACACTCGGCAACAGCGAGACGCTCAATGCGAATCCCCGTCAATACCTGAACCGGCTATCCGATCTGCTATTCGTGCTTTCGCGCGTGCTGAATCGATTTGCCGGCGGCAGCGATGTCCTGTGGGAGAAGGACAGAAAACGAGACGTGCAATCCTCGTAAAAAAAGCGGCGCACTGGCGCCGCTTTTTCATTTGATCGGCTTGTTGGCCGGTCAGGTGTTGTTGACGACCAGGCGCGGTTCGCCCTTGTCGAAGCGCTTCCGGACCGATGCGGCGATGCCATCCGCATTCAGGCCGCACGCGGCAAGCAACTGCGCCGCGTCGCCATGGTCGATGAACTTGTCGGGCAGACCGAGATGGAGCACAGGCTTCACGATGCCCGCTTCTGCCAGCGCCTCCGCCACGGCGGAACCCGCACCGCCCATCACGCAGCCTTCTTCCACCGTCACCAACGCATCGTGCGTCTGTGCCAGCTGCTTCACCAGCTCGACATCGAGCGGCTTGACGAAGCGCATGTTGGCGACAGTCGCATTCAAACTCTCCGCGGCACCGAGACTCGGCGCGAGCATGGTCCCGAACGCGAGGATCGCAATATCCTTGCCCTCGCGGCGGATTTCGCCCTTGCCGATGGGGATGGTTTTCAGGTCTTTCTCGATGGCTGTGCCAACGCCAGCACCACGCGGATAACGCACCGCTGCCGGCCCATTGAACTCGTAGGCCGTCGATAGCATGTGACGGCATTCGTTCTCGTCCGATGCTGCCATCACGACCATGTTCGGAATGCAGCGCAGGTAGGCGATGTCGTAATTGCCCGCATGCGTCGCGCCATCGGCGCCGACCAGGCCAGCACGGTCAAGCGCGAAGGTGACATCCAGGTTCTGCAGTGCCACGTCATGGATCAGCTGGTCGTAGCCGCGCTGCAGGAAAGTCGAATAGATGGCGACCACCGGCTTGAGGCCTTCGCAGGCCATACCGGCGGCAAACGTCACCGCATGCTGCTCCGCGATACCGACATCGTAGTAACGGTTCGGGAAACGCTGCTCGAACTGCACGAGGCCGGAGCCTTCCCGCATCGCCGGCGTGATGCCGATCAGGCGCTGGTCCTTCTCCGCCATGTCGCACAGCCAGTCGCCGAACACCTGGGTATAGGTCACCTTGCCGGCGGCTGCGGGCTTGATGCCTTCGGCCGGGTTGAACTTGCCGGGGCCGTGGTACAGCACCGGGTCGGCTTCGGCCAGTTTGTAGCCCTGTCCCTTTTTCGTAACGACGTGCAGGAACTGCGGGCCCTTCAGGTTCTTCAGGTTCTGCAGCGTCGGAATCAGGGACTCGAGGTCGTGACCGTCGATCGGGCCGATATAGTTGAAGCCGAATTCCTCGAACATCGTGGCCGGGACCACCATGCCTTTTGCATGCTCTTCGAAGCGCTTGGCCAGCTCCAGCATCGGGCCGGGCAGAACCTGCTTGCCGACGTTCTTCGCCGCGGCGTAGAACTTGCCGGACATGAGGCGCGCGAGATAGCGGTTCAATGCGCCTACCGGCGGCGAAATCGACATGTCGTTGTCGTTCAGGATCACCAGCAGGTTGATGTCGTTGTAGACGCCCGCATTGTTGAGCGCCTCGAAGGCCATGCCAGCGGTCATCGCGCCGTCGCCGATGACGGCGATCGCGTGGCGGTTCTCACCCTTGGTCTTGGCGGCCATCGCCATGCCGAGCGCGGCGGAAATCGAGGTCGAGGAGTGTGCAGTGCCGAAGGTGTCGTATTCGCTCTCGTCGCGGCGCGGAAAACCGGAGATGCCGTTCAGCTGGCGCAATGTGTACATCTGGTCGCGGCGGCCGGTCAGGATCTTGTGCGGATAGGTCTGGTGGCCGACGTCCCACACGATGCGGTCTTCCGGCGTGTTGAACACGTAATGCAGCGCGATCGTCAGCTCCACCGTACCGAGGTTGGACGAAAGGTGGCCGCCGGTCTTGGACACCGAGTCGAGCACGAAGGCGCGCAATTCGTCAGCCAGCGGCTTGAGCTGCATGCGCGACAGCTTGCGCAGGTCCGAAGGTCCGTTGATGCTCTTCAACAAATCCATACTATGCTTTCCGTTGCACGATCAGGTCCGCGAGTTCGCGAAGACGTCGTGCCTTGTCGCCAAACGGCATGAGCGCGCGATGCGCATCATCCCGCAATTTTTCCGCCAGCGCCCGGGATTCATCCAGGCCCAGGATCGACACGTAGGTCGGCTTGTTGTCCGCCGCGTCCTTGCCCGCCGTCTTGCCCAGCGTCGCCGAATCGGCCGTCGCGTCGAGCACGTCATCGACCACCTGGAAGGCCAGCCCGATGGCTGCCGAGTAGGCATCGAGCGCGGCCGTCTCATCTGCCGTCAGTCGCTTGCCCGCCAGTGCGCCCAGCAGCACGGATGCGCGCAACAGGGCGCCGGTCTTCAGACGGTGCATGTTCTCCAGTTCAGCGAGCGACAACGCCAGCCCGACACTGCCGAGGTCAATCGCCTGGCCCCCGCACATGCCGACAGAGCCGGACGCAACTGCCAGCAGGCGCAGCATCTCCAGCCTGCGCGCAGGGTCTTCGACCTCGCCTTCCGACAAGACGATGAATGCCTGCGACTGCAGCGCATCCCCCACCAGCAGCGCCGTCGCCTCGTCGTACTTCACGTGCACCGTCGGCTTGCCACGCCGCAGTTCATCGTCGTCCATGCAAGGCATGTCGTCATGCACCAGCGAATACGCATGGATCATTTCGACCGCCGCGCCTGCACGCGAAAGCGTCGCTGTGTCCGCATCGAACACCTCGCCCGCTGCAAATACCAGCAGAGGCCGCACGCGTTTGCCGCCATCGAGCGCTGCGTAGCGCATCGCTTCATGCAGGCGCGCGGGAACTGCGGACACCGGCGGCAGGAATGAAGCGAGCGCATCCTCCATCGTGGACTGGACGGATTTCATCCAGTCTTCAAAACCCTGGGCAATCGTCATTCTTCGTCTGCCTCGGGCGAAGGATCGGTAGTGAAAGGCTTGAGCATTTCGCCCTCGAGGACCTTCACCTGGCTGTCGACCTTGTCGAGTTGCCCCGCACAATACTTGACCAGCTCGGAGCCACGCTTGTAGGCGGTCACCGATGCTTCCAGCGGCAATTCACCGGCCTCCATCCGAGCGACCAGTTGCTCGAGTTCGGCCATCGCATCCTCGAAGGACGCAGGCTCGCCCGCTGGCGACATTTTCTTTGACATGGTGGACAAAATTTAAGTGTAGCCCGATATTTTAGAACAAACCATCTCATGCAGTTGAGGCATAGAAACGCGAAATGGTCTGCAAAGCTCGAAAATGAGCCGTTTCTGCGCAAGATCAACCCCGCTCGCCTTTGCCGGCCCCGCCCATCGCGGGCGTGGCAATCTACCCCTTGCCTGGCATTTGCCGGATAGCGGATGCGCCGCACGGAAATTGCATTTATTGCAATCTCGGACACGCTGCTTCGCCGACTTTTTTGCTTTTTGGAATGCCTAGCCGACAGGATTTGGCTGGCCGCTGAGGTATAATTGCTAGTTCTGTCCAAAATTTCCGTTTCATCTTATTTGAATACTGGTTTTTGCGGATTCTTTCTCTCTTAGGTTGGTGCAAATTAATTTGGGGGTGGGGATGTCCGATCTGGCTACTGTCGCCAAGCTCGCGCGGTCCAACGCGCAACTTCCGGTCCACGTCTACTTCGACGACACGCTGCTGCAGCAGGAAATCAAACAACTTTTTCATCAGGGGCCCCGTTACGTCGGCCATGAGCTGATGGTGCCCAATCCGGGCGACTACGCCACGCTGGCGTGGGAAAACGAGGGCCGCATGCTGGTTCGCGGCCAACAAGGCATCGAACTGCTATCCAATGTCTGCCGCCATCGCCAAGCCAAGATGCTGGATGGTCGCGGCAACACGAACAACATCGTCTGCCCGCTCCATCGCTGGACCTACGATCTCAAGGGTGAACTGATAGGTGCGCCGCACTTCAGCGAAACGCCGTGTTCCAACCTGTCCAAGACACCGCTTCAGAACTGGAACGGCCTTCTGTTCGAACAGAACGGCGTGAGCATCCCGGCGATGATGGCCAATCTCGGCGTCACCAAGGATCTCGACTTCACCGGCTACATGCTGGACCATGTCGAAGTCCATGAGTGCGACTACAACTGGAAGACCTTCATCGAGGTCTACCTCGAGGATTACCACGTCGAGCCCTTCCACCCGGGCCTCGGCAACTTCGTCACCTGCGACGACTTGCGCTGGGAATTCGGCGCAAACTACAGCGTGCAGACCGTCGGCATCAACAGCGGCCTCTCCAAATTCGGTTCGCCCAAGTACCGCAAGTGGCAGGAACAGGTGATGAAGTTCCGCAACGGCGTGGTGCCGCCCTATGGCGCGATCTGGCTGACGCTCTACCCGAACATCATGGTCGAGTGGTATCCGCATGTGCTGGTGGTATCGACGGTGTGGCCCAACGGCACGCAGAAGACTACCAACGTCGTCGAGTTCTACTATCCCGAGGAAATCGTGCTGTTCGAGCGCGAGTTTGTCGAAGCCGAACGCGCGGCTTACATGGAGACCTGCATCGAGGATGACGAGATCGGCATCCGCATGGACACCGGCCGCCGTATCCTCTTCGACCGCGGCGTCAACGAATCCGGCCCGTACCAGTCGCCGATGGAAGACGGCATGCAGCACTTCCACGAGTGGTACCGCGCGCGCATCGCCGTATAACCATGCAACATGGGCGGCGCGCAGCGTCGCCCATCCCCTCACCCGGCACCTTAGCCAGTACCTAAGTCGTCTCCTGCCTGCATTGCTGATTCGGCGTATCATCGAAGGCTCTTCAAACCTGCCGTAACCGCAGTCTCTATCTGCGTCAAATCCCCATGCAATCGCTCTGGATGTTGTTTGCAAGCTTCGTTTTTTCCATCATGGGCGTTTGCGTCAAGATCGCGTCGCAAACCTATTCGATCGCCGAGATCGTGATGTACCGCGGCGTGGTCGGCGTGCTGTTCATGACCGGCCTGATCGCCGTACGAGGCGGAACCTTCCGGACTACTCTGCCCTGGCATCATGCATGGCGCGGCGC
>DASPMC010000091.1:0-22963 GCA_035627275.1 Noviherbaspirillum sp. | reverse complement strand
CGCCGAAAATCGACTGGCTCCTTTACGCCGAAAATGCAGTGGCGCCTTTATGCCGGAAATCCGGTGGCGCCATTACGGCGAAAATTTGCTGGCTCCTTTACGCCGAAAACGAAATGGCTCCATATGGGCGAAAATTCACATAGCCCCGCTTGTCATAGCGCGTGGCCACGGCGCGGAAGTCCTTGAGTCGATTAATGGCGCGCTCGACGACATTGCGGCCCTTGTAGGCTTGAGGATCGAACACTGGCGGGCAACCGCCTTTGCTGCCGCGACGATGACGATGTGCCTTGGCGTCCTGACGCTCCGGGCAGATGCAACGAATGCCGCGTCGCTGAATCAGCTGGCGTGGCTTGCGGGCACCGTAAGCGCGATCGACACGCAAGCGCGTAGGCCGCTTCTTGGGGCGCCCTGGTCCTCGCCGCGGAACGGCAATGGCATCGAGCACCGGTTCGATTTGCGTGACATCGGCACATTGACCTGCTGTCACGACGACCGATAAGGGGCGGGCACGGCCGTCGACGCACAGATGGATCTTGGTGGTACGCCCGCCGCGTGACCGACCCAGCCACTCGTCTTTCAAGGCCCCCTTTTTTCGGCGCGGGGCGCGGATTTCCGGGCGCCGGCCGCACTGCGATGGGCTTTGATATGGGTGGCATCGAGCGCGGCGCCGTCCCAGTCGATCTGGCCGGCAGCGTCGGCCTGCGCTTGCAACACCTTGAGCAGGCGGTCCCAAGTGCCGTCGCGCGACCAGCGCACGAAGCGGTCGTAGCAGGTTTGCCAGGGGCCATAGCGCGCCGGCACGTCACGCCAAGGCGCACCGGTGCGTTGGCGCCAGATGATGCCATTGATGACGCGGCGGTGCTCGGTGTAGGCATGGCCACGGTGCGGATCAGGAGGAAGATGCGGTTCGAGTTGCCGCCATTGCTTCTCGGATAAATCGGTTCGGCTCATGGCCATATGATTTATCCAAAATGCTATGGTTCAGTCAGACAGACCCTAGCCGGAACGTGCGTCATTCCTTGCCGCCCCCCATGCCAGAAATGCGAGGCCCGCTGCCGCTGAGCAGACCGATGCCGCAAAGATTCCCAGCTTCGCGCTATCGAGCTGGTTTGCATTGAAGGCCAAGTTGGCGATGAACAGTGCCATCGTAAAACCTATTCCAGCAAGCAGGCCACCTCCGGCGATTAGCCTCCAACCAAGATCCAACGGACGTATCGCAATTCCCGAGCGCACTGCCAACCAGCTGAATACCAGAATACCGACTGGCTTGCCTGCGGCGAACCCGATGAATACGGCCAGCGTGACGGAGTCTTCTACTTCACTGACGGACAGCGGCAATCCCGCATTGGCGAAAGCAAAGAGTGGCATGACGGCAAAGCCGACCCAAGGATGCAACGCAATCTCCAGCCGTTCCACCGGCGACAGCGTCTCACGCGCCGCGACCTCTGCTCTCTGCAATGTTTCCCGATCCCTTGTATCGCCACTGTCCTCTTCATCAGAGGGATGTGCGACGACTTGGTCCAATATGGCGTATAGGCGCTTATCGTTGACCCATCTGCGGGCCGGGGTCATCAAACCGAGTATCACACCGGTGACCGTTGCATGGATGCCGGATGCATCCACGGTAAGCCAAATCAAGCCGCCGGCCAGGAAGTAGATCGGAAAGCCCCGGAAGCCGACCAGTGCCATGGCACGGACAACGGCAACGCCGAGCGCACCCAATGCAAGCGCGCCCCAGGCAATGTGGCTGCTATAACCAATGGCCACGACAAGAATGGCGCCAACGTCGTCAACGATCGCAAGCGACAGCATGAACACGCGCAAGCTATGAGGTATGCGCGATCCCAGAAGCGCCAGGCAGCCGATGACAAACGCCGTGTCGGTCGCCATGACTGTGCCCCAACCATGCTGGCCGGGCTGATTCCATTGCAGCACCAGATATAACGCTGCAGGCACGAGCATACCGCCGGTAGCAGCGGCAATGGAAAGTGCAGCCATGCGTGGATTGTTGAGTTCGCCCAGAACGATTTCTCGCTTGAGCTCCAGGGCGACCAGGAAGAAAAACAGTGTCATCAATGCGTCATTGATCCACTCTTTCAACGAGCGTACGTACTCCAATGAGCCGATTTGGAAGCCGATGGGCGTTTCCCAAGCTTCAAAGTAAAAATGCCCCCATGGGCTATTGGATAGAACGACAGCTGCGATCGTAAACAGCAGAAGAGTCGCGCCGCCAGCAGCCTCGATGTGGAAGAACCGTGAAAACGGTTCTTTCAGGCGATCGCCGAATTCCTTCGGCAGCTGAATGAGATCTTTGTCGGTTTGCCGATTTTCGGTCATGGCGAGGGGATCCAGAGTCTTCTAGCGAAATCCTGTTCTTCCCATAGCGAATCCTCTTGGCAAGCAGGAGCTACGGGGCGCTCACGCGCTCAGAACCTGTCTGACTTATTCTTTCTGCAGTAAAGGAGGCGATATAAATCGCAATCAAATCCGAGGTGGCTTTAAAGATGCTGCTGGTAAGGTCCAACGGAAATTCGGCGAATTTTTTGGAAATGAACAGCAAGGGGTCCAAGGGACGGAAACGCGAGCCGAAGGTAAAACCCAAAAGACAGCCGGCAACATAACCGACACCTTAGAAAACGCGGCAGATAACGTGAAAGAAACCTTTAGAAAGAAAAATAATCAAGGCAACACTCATTTGCTATAGGTGGCGGGTGATCCTGCCGCTTTCATTTCGCAAATATGGACGTTGTCATTTGCCTCCGCAACAAAGCAAAGGCGATATGCCATTCGACAAACCAAGAATTCATCATGTGATGCTAGGACATCACGAAAGAGTCAGCCAGGTATTTGGGGGAGTGACCAAGCGTACGCAATCGCAGGCGGAAGAATTCGCCAGCAGTATCAGCCACGGAATCGGGCTTATTGCGACGCTTGCCGGCACGCCGATTCTTACTGTGCAAGCCGTAAAACAAGGCGATGCCGGCATCGTCGTCGCCATGAGTTTGTTTTCAGCAAGCATGATTATTCTTTACTTGGCGTCAACACTCTATCACGCCTTACCTGTCGGAAAAGCAAAACGTGTCTTTCGGATCATCGAGCATTCCGCGATTCACCTCTTAATTGCAGGCACTTATACGCCCTTTACGCTTGGTGTGCTTCGCGGTGCCTGGGGTTGGTCGCTTTTCGTGGCTGTATGGTCGTTGGCTGTGATCGGAATACTTTTGAAGGCAACCGGAAGAGAGGCGAATCCTTTTCTTTCTGCAAGCCTTTATTTGTTAATGGGATGGCTTGTGATTGTCGCGATCCAGCCTATGTTGGAAAAGGTGCCTGCCGAAGGCTTGCTTCTTATATGCGCAGGAGGTTTGTCGTACACAATCGGCGTCTTGTTTTTTGCGTTGGATTCGAAGCTTAAGTACGGACACCTTATCTGGCATTTGTTTGTTTTGGCCGGCACCGCATTCCATTACTTCGCCATACTGTGGTACGCACGATGATTCTGTTTTGCATTCTTTCCTGCGTGTTAGCGTACTGCAAGACAACTCATTGAATAGGTGGTGACTTGAGCGTGTGAAATTCGGATAGCCAAATACAAGTAGCACAAGACAAGGCGAATCAGTACAGTAAGTCGCTACGAAAGCCAGTCTATAAGCCAATTCATCGCAGGTATGTCGGCATCCACCACACAATGCCAGATCGGATTATTTCGGCGACTCCTTCCAACCAGCGTTGCTACCATTGGAGCTTGCCAGCAGGCCGCGCCGTGTAGTGTGTGGCGCCTATTATTCTGCGATATCGGATAGCTTCGCTTCAGCGGATATCTGAAGCAAACAAGTGCTCCTATAGCCTGATTTTTGAATTTCACTGGGGTTCTGTACGCATACTATTGGGGGCGGACATGAAACGCTTGTTTCTATTTTTCTTTGCAGCCTTTCTGGTCCTGTGGAACCAAGCATATGGACAAATCTTTCCTTCTTCGGACAATGATGAGGGAAGAAAGCCGAAGGAACCTCTCACGTCCGGTGCAATTATCATGCCCGGCACGAGCGATCATGGCATTGAAAAGACGCCGCCGGAAAGCTCGGACTCGCATTCGGCACACCAGCCGCCGGCGCAGACTGATACAGGCATTCTCAACACGCCGTCGACGTCTCCTGGATCATCCCCACACAACGTACAGCCGAAAAAGAAATTTAGCCCGCGTGAAAATCGCAACGTCAATAAGACCGCGCGCGACAAAATTGCACCAGGAAGATCTACCCAAGACAGCTGCCGTGGCTCCGCCACTGACTGCAAGCAGAGCTCAGGGCGTTAAGAAAAGCAGACTTCCTCTTTACGGCCTTTTCTTTCAAACATTCTGTGCTTTCACAGTTACTCGACATGCTTAGGGATGAAACTGCAGCTCGTAAAGGAACGCCACGAGATTGCGGCGACTACTTTCTCTGAATATCTCTTGAACTCAGGACTGACCGCTCCTGGTCGACTTCTCTAATTCTCACCACAAGAAGAACCGGCCCAGGCCGTGTAAAAACGCGAGATTTGCTGGGTCGTGCAGTGTATTGCCGAGCGCCTGCAAGCGAGGGCGAGTGTGGCAGTGTTAACGGCGAGCTCGACGGCGTGACGAAGTGAAGCGCAAATGGGCCTTACTCCCGCATCACCCTTATCAACGAGGCTATCGTCACGATATGCATCACCCGCTTCATGTTGTAGGCCAGCACATGCAAGTTCATCTCCGTGCTGACCGATCGTCAGCACCTGGGATGACCGGATCGCTGGCATGGAAGCGTTGATCCGGTGGTTGCCGAAAGAGCAGCGCGCCATAGGGCCGGCGGAATTCATTCCGATCGCCGAAACTAGCGGACTGATCAATAGTCTTGGCGAATGGGTCATGTGCGAGGCATGCCGACAGCATGAAACCTGGCGCAGCGAAGGTTGGCCGACGCTGCGCATCGCCGTCAATGTGTCGCCGGTCGAATTCCGTTCGAAAGATTTCCTGGTGCAGGTGCAGCGCTTGGTGCACGATTCCGGCATCGATCCGACCTGTCTGGAATTGGAGCTGACCGAAGGCATGATCATGCGGCATGTCGAAGAGGCCTCGAAGACCATCGGCAAATTAAAGGACCTGGGCGTCAGGATTTCTCTCGATGATTTCGGCACTGGATATTCGAGCTTGAGCCATTTGTCGATGCTGCCGATCGACAAGATCAAGGTGGATCGCTCCTTCATTTACAACATCGAACGCAGCGATCGTTCATTGGCTATTATCGAGGCCATGATTGTGTTGGCCAAGAAATTGGGCGTGCAAGTGGTCGCGGAAGGTATCAAGTCGAGCGATGCCTTGGATTTGTTGCGCGATCGCGGCTGCGATCTCGGGCAAGGCTACCTGCTCAGCAAACCGCTGCCGGTGACATCGGTGAGCGGCTGGATCAAGAGCCAGCATGGACATTGATTGGTTGCCGACACGAGGTCAACGTCGGGCTCACGCGAGTTGTCGCGTGCACTGGTCGAAGGACAGACAATAGGCCGGCCGAAAGGAGGCGCGACGGTCCCCCATGAGCGCGCGCAACTCCTCCAGGCTCATGCCGGTGGCTTGCTGCAACATCAGCGCGATCGTTGCGCTGACCGGCGTGTGGCCGGAACGGATGTTGCGGATGACGGTGCGCGCCAGCTTCAAGTGCAGCGCCAGGGCGCCGTCGCTGTGCACGCCGAGGCGCAGCATGATGGTGTCGAACAAAAGATTGGGATCGTAGGTGTGCGGTACAGCGTGATGCGTCATCAGTGAAACAGGTGTCAGGTTGAAAACGGCGCGTAGTATGCCGCATCATGGTTCCGCCCGATGGGCAAGGTGGCTTGTCCATGTCGCCCATCAAACTTTCGTGAAATAGTTGGCCAGACCCGTACGGCAGAAAACACGATTCATCTCACAATGCAAAATGATGCTGCTTTGATTTTTGGCAAAACTAAGAAAGCTTTCAGAATCATGCCTTTAAGCAAAGTTATTGAAAGTTATCCACATTGTTATCCACCAAGTTTGTGTGTAACTGCCTATCTCTCTGCGAGCCCGGTGCTACTCGCTGTGGACGCCTTAATTCGGGGAAAATCGTACGCTGCGGTATAGCGACTAAACTTTCGCCGACGAAAGTCCTCGTTTTCCCGTATTGGAAAGGCGGTCGGAGCATCGTCTGAGGAAGGGTAAGCAGACTATGTTTTACGCCGCAAGAGTGCCAATGCTGCGTTGTCCTCGAACTGACCCGCTTCCTCAATATAGCCCTGTACAGTACCGTCGTGGCGCCAACCGCCTTGGCGCTTGATCTCGCGAAAGTCGGCGCCGGCACGGTGAGCGCTTGTCGCCATGCCACGACGCAGGCTGTGGCTCGATAGGTGTGGCACGTAATCCAGGCCAACCAGTTTTGCGCAGTCCTCCAGGATCGCGTTGACGCTGGCCGCGTGCAGCGCCTCGGTACCGATCGCGTTCCACTTGCTGATCGACCGGAACACCGGCCCGGACGTGATATCGGCGACATCAAGCCAGACGCGCAAGGCCGTGGCTGGACAGCACGGGCCGTCGCCGTAGGGAATCGCCTTGACGATGCCTTGACCTTCCTGGTCGGTTTTCGAGCGCGGCAAGGTGATGACGATACCGTCCGCCTCCCAGGCGACATGAGTCACGTCAAGGCTGACCAGTTCGCTGCGCCGGAAGCCACCGAAGAAGCCGATTTGCAGCAGCGCATTGTCACGCAAGCCTTTCAGTGTCGAGAGGCCGGCCAGATGTGCCGCGATCCGCTCAAGGTCTTCGACCGGCATGGCTTTGGCTTTCTTTTTCGGCTTGCCATGGATGCGCGCGATGCCGGCGAGCGTCTTACGCACGGTCGGCGTCGCGGCCGGATCGGCAAAGCCCTGATGGATGTGCCATTGCGACAGCGCCGTCAGGCGCAGCGCCAGCGTGCGCGGGTTCAGCGAGCCGGCATACGCCAGCAGGTAGCGGATGATCGTCGCTTCGTCGCACGGCAACACGCCACTCCAAGACTGGAAGTGGCGGATCGCCGAGCGGTAGGTGCGGCGGGTATTGTCAGACGTGGCGGCGGTCAGGAAGGCCCGGTGTCGGGCTATCAGCTCGGGATCGACAGGTGTACCGACGTTACGCAATGTGAGAGGCGTCCCGGGATTCGCAGGGTTTTCCGGAAGCTCGGTGGCATCATCTAGTGGCATAGTTTGTCGCTCCGAAGCGGCTTTTGTACTGGCGATTACGCAGCATAGCATGGCTGCATGCGATCTAACACGCGACAAACAACCTTATCGCGTATTAAATTCGCCGAGATTTTCCAATCATTATTTCGTTATTTATCGTAATATTACATATAACGTAATTCGTTACTTTATTTGAGCGAGACTTGACCATGGCCCGTCCCGGCATCCTTTATTCCGACGTCGCCCGCGCCGCCGCCCAACTCGCGGCCGCCGGCACGACTCCAACTGTCGATGGCGTGCGCGAGGCCCTCGGCAGCACCGGCAGCAAGAGCACGATCGCGCCGCTCTTGAAGCGCTGGAAGACCGAGCAGCAGGAGACGGTTGCAGCAGCCGAGGCTGGTTTGCCGGCGTCGCTGCTGCAAGCCGTCAAGGGCCTGCACGACCACATGCAGAGCGAGTTCACGCAGCGCCTCGAACAGGCACAGCAGGCGCATGACGAAGTGCTGCGTGCTGCCGCCGAGCGTCAAGAGAAACTGCGCGCCGAACACCAGGCACTCGTAGAGGCTCATGCGGCGCTGTCCACGGAGCTGGAGCGGACCCGAGCCGCACTCGCGCAGCTGCAGGCGACCCATCACGCCCAGAGCGTGCGGCTGGCCACAATCGAGACGGAAAACGCCGGCCTGCAGCAGCGACTCGCCGATCGGGCGACCGAGGTGGAGACGCTCGACCGCCAGCTGTCGCAGGCGCGCGCCCAGTTCGAGCACTACCAGGAAGCGACCGCCGCGCAGCGGGCCGAGGAGCGGCAAGGATACGAGCAGCGCATCGCGCGCCTCGAGCAGGATTTAACAAGCGCCCAGCGTCACATCGCTGTCCAGCAAACGACGCTCGACCAACAGGAAGTGAAGATGGCGCATCTGACCACCGACGTGACGAACCTGCGGCAGACGTTACGGCAGGCGCAGGAAACCGTGACGGAAGAGCGATCGGCGCGGGAGCGCCTCACCGCCCGGCTCGAGGAGACGGCATTAGCGAAAGACAGCTTGGCGGCGCACCTCGCGGCGGCCCAGCAGCAGTTGACGGATGCGCGCAGCACACTGGCCGCCAAGGAGCGCGAGGCTGCCATGCTGGCCGAACAAGTGCGGCGCGCCGAGATGCGCATCGAGGGGCTTGCCGAAGAAAAGCACGCGTGGCTGCAAGAACGCGCCGTGTTACTGGAACAAGTCAGCCGTGTTGCGTCGGCTAGTCCCGATACGACTTCGTCAGTCGACCGGTCGGCGTAACGATGCCCGCCTCAATCGCCAACCGCACACCAAGCGCCGGATTGCGCTTGATTTCCTGCGCGATATCGTAGAGCGGACTGCGCTGCGGCGCCGTGCCCGGTTGCACGCGGACCGTCGACGTTTTTCCTTTCCGGTCTGGACGAGCTTTGCCGGGTGTCGAGGACATCAGTGCCGCTCCTGGCGGTTGAGCCACCACGCCGCGAATGCCGCGAGATCGGCATGCTGCGAATGTGCCCATGCCAAACCATCGCCGGCATTCGGTGAGCCGTTCGGTTCGCGCAGCACGAGCGCCGCATGGATCTGTGCGGGAATGCCGCGCAGGTACGGCAAGAAGTCGTCGACGAAGGCGACCGGTTTGAGTTCGCGTAGCGCCACCGCCTTCGGGCTGACATCGATGCCGGCATGCGAGGTGGCGATCACGCGCGCGATCGGGAAGCCGCCGTCGCGCAAATTCTGCAACCGCGCCATCTCGAACTGTGCTTCGATCGCGGAGACGCACACGAGTTCGTAGCCGGCCGCCACGAGCGCATGGCAGGCATCCACGGCGCCGGCGATCGCCGGGATCGTCGACCAGTACTGGTGGTCAAAGCAGGCGCGGAACTGCGCCAACTCGTCGCCAGCGAGCCGCCGCACATCCCAGCGGTCGATCGGCCAGTAGGCGAGCGGATCACGTAGCGATGGCAATGTGCCGAAGGCCTTGGCCCAGGCGCGGGCATAGGCATGGTGGTAGTCGAGCAGGACGCCGTCGGCGTCGAGGGCAATGATTGGTTTCATAGGCAAATCATGCTAATGCCACAACCCATTTCGATCAATTCGCAATCATCTTGTGCCAATCTGACCACTCCTCGAATTGACAAGAGAGTAGCGTGAGGATAATCTTTTGGCAGGCCGTCTGAGCCTAACCTGCCGCCGGGTTAAAACAGACGCAGCATCCTCACACATGACCTTCAGTCCTGGGTCGGTGCGTAATCGGTGGCCACCGGCTGAATTGATTGAGGGCTCATCATGGCTAGCATTCCCCTATCTGTCTCTGCGATTGACGCATTGAAGAAAGAAGTTCGTCGCTTTTACGATGAACGCAAATCGTCCCATTTGACTGAAGCACTTGCTTCTGCGCTTGGCTTCAATACCCATGCCGCGCTGTTGACGGCATTGAAAGCCAGCGGTCCAGAACCGTTGTACTGCCTCTTGAACGAAGAAAAATTCGACGCCCGCATGCAAGCTTTTGGCTATCTGCCCGATCCGGAATTCATTTTCGAGGATGCGAAGACACCGGAAATGATTGGGACGGATTGCTCATACGCGTACGGGATTCATTACAAGACCAACCGTCAGAAGGCTTGGCGCAATCTAATGGTGTCCGCCGTGAATGAAGCACTGCGACGGCGACTGTTTTCTCTGCGGCCGGGCGACAACCGCTGGCCAGGACATGACGACCAATACCGTACCTCCTATTTGTTCGACTTCGTCTTGCCCTGCGGCTTGCCGGCGCGCGTAGCACTCCACGATGCCGGGTTCGACGAATTGTCGGTGCACGTGGCTGTCAATCCGAAAGGCGATCGGGTCAGGTTTTTCGAGTCTGGGCTTTCAGCGGGCGATGCCTTTGGCGCCACGTGGCTTGAGCGCCAGCGCGGCGCATGGATTCAATCGGTCGATGATTCGTTTCGCTGCCGCCGATCAATAATCGACACATTGATTGACATGAAAGTGGAACCGCTGGGCTACGGCGATCGCGGTCGACTCATCATGTGATGTTCTTCCTACGGGCCGGCACCGAGCAGCACCAGCTCGCCGCCGGCCAGGCTTGGGCATAGGTATGGTGAAAGATTGACAGTCAACGAGACGATTACCATACTGAAGGTGAATTTGTCTTTCTTGATACGGCATGAACCTGATCGACCAAGTCCACACTGTCGAAAAGTTCGACAGGCATGTGTCGGCCTGTTTGCCTGTACCGGTTGATGCGGCGATCCGCTATGTCTCCGAGGCGCCATCGCTGGCGCAATGGTATGCCGGCGGCACCGCGCAAGTCGAATATGCCGACCAACAGCGTATGGTCTTCATGGTGGGAATCGATCACCGCGTTGAATTGGAATGCATACAGCGCAGCGACCGCTGCATCGCACTGCGTCAACGCATCGACAATAGCCCGCCGATCGCTGTCACGATCACATTCTCGGAAGCCGCAGACGGCACCCATGTCGATATCGCGCTCAGCGGAGAAATGAGCATGTTTTGGCAACAAAAAGCGTTGGATGACTGGAGCAGTATCGCCGCCTTAGGCAGCGGCATGACGTAACGCCTTGTCCATCCTGTACTCCCATGCATGAGGCAAGCCCATGCGGGTCAGTCCGTCAACCCACCCAGCCGACTATTCGTGACCGGTCCAGGCCGTCTCTATGAAGGCTGATTCGGCCGGTGCGACGAGATCGACAATACGACGAAACTCCTTGGCAACACGCTCAAGTCAAATCAACGACCAGCCGGGGAGCAAAGCACGGATTTTCCCAGTCGAGATCGGCCGGGGATGCTGCAACGTGCCTGTTGCGTGCATAGCCACGCGGGTTCGCCACGATACGCGTCTTCCCGATCCGGTAGTCGAAGCTATCGTGGACGTGACCGTGGATCCAGAGATCGGCTTGTTCAACAAGCGGCGTCAGGTCGCTGACAAACGCCGCATTGAGCAGGTCGCCGGCATAGCGCGGATGAATCGACAGGGGATGTGGGGCATGGTGCGTGACGACGACAGTCCGGCCCGCGAATGGTTCGGCGAGTTTGTGTTCCAGCCATTGGCGTGATTCGAGGTGCACACGTTCAGCGTCGATCGCGGTAAAGAGAGCACCGCCACGCGTCGTAATCAAACGATGGTCATTCAAACACCGCTCGGCTTCGCGCATAGCGGCGGCCTTTTTCCCATGAAACAATCGGTAATCTGTCCATAAACAGCAACCGAGAAATCGGACACCGTGCAGGAGGACTTCGCCTTTTTCTAGGTAATGGACGTTGGTTTTTTCAGCGCGTTGCCGAAGTTGGTCCATGATGCCGAAGGCGTGCGCATCGTAGAGCTCGTGATTGCCATGGACATAGACGACAGGCACGGGCCAGTCGCGAAACACATCAATGGCATGCGTATGGCGATGAATGTCGCCGGCCAGCACAAGCACATCGGCATCGGTCGGCTCGACGACCCGATAACCGGCAAACCGGGCGGCAAGGAATTCGAGGTGCAAATCGGAGGCTACCTGGATCTTCATCGGAATAGATTCACGTGTCAGGCACGATAGGTCACACGCCGGCTCATTCTACGCGCCGCAGCATGAGTTGGCGGTGACCATCCTCGGTGATGCTCAATTCGTCGCCGATTTTCCAGCCGAGTTGCACCATTAATTCCTCGGGCAAGACGATGATGCCATCGCCGCTGCCGTCACCGGCATCCTCGATGCGGGCGCGCCAGGTGTGCGGACTGTCGCCGGTACGGTACGTCGGTGGCAAATGGTCGTCTAGGATACCGAGCAGGAACGCATCGTCATCCGGTAAACAAAGCCAGACGGCGCACGACGCGTCGGAGTGGCTCGTCCATGCGCGGACAAGTTCGTCGTCGGTGGCGAGGCGCCGTCCAGCGGCTTCCAGACAGGCCCGCATGCGGGCGATGTCGGCCGCGAAGTCGCGAGCCAGCAATTGGCGTTCGGAGCGTGATCGAAACATACCGTGTCCTTTTCTCTCGTCTTTGGGGTTCAGCCACGCTGCTGCCGGGTCCGGCTGGGCGTGGCATGGCCGCGTGGGGGCCTGCCCGTACGCAATACCCGCAGGTTGACAGCTCCTATAATGCCAAGAGCCAGGCTCACACGATGAGCCTGCCGACGGTGACAATGCGACGGTGTACCAAGGGGAGGGATATGGACCGATCGGAGCGTTTCCACAAAATCGATCAGCTGTTGACGGCGCGCCGGATTGTGCCACTGTCTACGCTCTTGAAAGAACTCGAAGTATCGCCGGCGACGTTCAAGCGCGACCTGCAATACATGCGGGACCGCCTGCACGCGCCGATCGTCTTCGACCGGGACGCCAACGGGTACCGGTTTGATACCGATCCTGCGGCCGGCGCACACTACGCGTTGCCCGGTCTGTGGTTCAACGACAGCGAACTGCATGCATTGCTGGCCATGCAGCAGCTGCTCGATGGGATCGAACCCGGCCTGCTTGGCCAGCATATCAAGCCGTTGCAGGCGAAGTTACAGGGCATCCTGTGTTCGCTCAACGATTCGCCGGAAGAGATCGCCAGGCGTGTGCGGATCATTGCGCTCGGCCGACGCAAGATCGAACTGCGCGGATTCCAGACCATCGCGACAGCAACCGTGCGCCGCAAGCGGCTGCGGATCGTCCACTGGAATCGCGCCAGCAATACGCAGACCGAACGCATCGTCTCGCCGCAGCAGATCGTCTATTACAGGGACAATTGGTACCTCGATTGCTGGTGCCACTTGCGCAAGGATATCCGCAGCTTCGGCATCGATGCGATCGAATCCGCGGAACTGCTGGCCGAGCCGGCCAAGGAATTGGCGATCAAGGCATTGCGTGATCTGCTCAGTAGCGGCTACGGGATTTTCAGCGGCAGGACGGTGCAGTGGGCGAAATTGCGCATCGGTCCGACCCGCGCACGCTGGGTGTCGCGCACGGTCTGGCATTCCGACCAGCGCGCATCCTTTGATGAGGGCGGCCATTACCTGCTCGAGATTCCGTACACCGACGACCGCGAACTCATTCAAGACATCCTGGCGTTGATGCCGGATGTCGAAGTCCTCGCGCCGAAGGCGTTACGCGTCCGCATCCGCGCCGTCCTGCAGGATGGGCTGACAAAGACTGTCCCTTAAACGCTGCTCGGTCGTTGTCCCGGACCGACGCAGGCGCCGAATTATGTCCGATTATGTCGGCATACATAAAATGACCAATATGGCAACTTCACCGAAGAACCCTTCGGAGAAAAGCAAAGTTTCGATGATGGTCATAGACACCTGTTGTCGTTCGCACCGGTATCGTTCCGTATTGGTCCATTGGCATGATCGATCACGCGCCATGACAGTCGACGTCGTTGAGGCGTTGCCATGTCGACATTTCCATCGCAGCATGCTGCCCGCCTTACTGCATATCGGCATGCGCACGCGCCATCTCCTCCGTAACGTGGAACTGAACGATGAACTTTGCTGCGCCATCGCCACTACACAACGCGAACCTGCATCCCTCACGCTGGGTGACCTGACGGTCAATGTCGACGGACTGTCGAGAGAATCTATTCTGGCGGATTGGACCTGGCTGATCGGGGCGACGAAGTTGCCCATTCTGTTGACGGCCAGTGGCGATGCATTTGTCCACGACATCAAAGACGGATCGGTTCATCTACTCGATGTCGGAGCCGGCACCCTCACCAAGGTGGCCGACTCCGTCACGGAATTTCACACGCGGCTGTCGGATAAGCAGTTCGTGTCGGATCATTTTACCGTTGAAATGATTGCCGACCTGACCCGAAAATGAACCGGGCAATAGCCTTGATATGAGTGCTACCAGGGCTGTCCCGCCAATTCGTCAATGTGGTCCTCGTTTACCAACTCCTGGTCGACCGCCCAGGCCGCACAGTAAGTCAGCATCCTGGCGACATACTCTCTTGACGACACATACGGCATCTGGCCGGCCTTGCCGACGGCATTGACGTAGGGGTGCCGCTGATCGGTAGTCGTGATTGCCCTAATCATTGGCTTGTACAGTGCAGACAGCGCCAAACCGGAAATACGTCCGGCCAGTCGCTCGTAAATCTGCATGCCGGCGATATCCAAGTCTCCCCAGAACGTGATACAAGGGTGGCTGAGCAGTTCACGCAGCGGCGGCGTGGCCGAGCCTTCGCGCACGACAGTCACCGTCTCCGACAGCCCGCGCTCGACGATAGAAGCCAACTGGTTTCCGAAATCGTCCGACGCCTTGCTCAATCCGAACCCGAACGTGGCCACGAACGCGCAACGCTTGGCCGCCGGTGTCTTGACTGCCAGCTCGAACGCCGTGGGATTTTCCACCAGCACAACGGCTGAGGGATCGCTCGCTCCGCCCGTGATCACATAGGCCGGGTGACCGGCAAACTGCGCCAGATCGATACCGAATTCCCTGAGGTGACGACTGCCGAGTTTCTGGAGCATCTTGGACGATCCGCACAGATAACGGGCGCTGACCAGGTACGCCGGCATGCCTGCCAGCGCTGCCTGGTCTTCCCGCAAACGTGCGAGACCGTTGAGAATCCTGGGAAACTCGGCAGCATCCATATCGGCCAATTGCGCGCCACACTCGCGCAGGCTGTCACGATCTGCATCCGACAGTTTTGGACAGGCGAGGAGCGCATCGTTCCATGATTGGGTCCATGGCGGTGCCGGCAACGGCGGCAGGCTGACACGAACATAGCCGACCGGTGCGCCCGTTCCCGACCACGCATTTGCCGCGATCCAGCCTTTTGCCCGTATGCTTCTCAAATGAAGCCTGATCGATGCGGCGTCCAGTCCTGTATCGCGCACCAAGCGATCGATCAGTCTGGCGCCGGTCAATTGTCTCGTCTTGCATGCCAACCGCCGCAGCGCATCGATGACCGTTTCGATATTGTCGTGGGGGGCCATGGCGTCCTATTGTGTGTAATGGGAACTGAAGACGCCAAGCGATGCCGGCATGTTCTTGTCCTTGTCGACCGTGAGCCAGGCATGCTTGCCGCTGGTCGCGCGGAACGGCCTGCCCACGAAATAGGCGGGGAAGATCCTCGCGTTGTTGATGTACCGCGGATGATGGATCATGCCGATCAGCTGGAAGTGTCCGGCGGACATGCGCAGGGACTCCATCGCCGAATCGATCAGCTCGTCGTGGCTCAGGCTTGAGAACAGACCGTCGAGAATGACAAAGTAGCGCTCCTTGCGCAGGGCAGCACGGCTTTGCCGCCGCGTGCCGCCAGCCTGATCGATTGCCTGACGCAGGCGGAATTCCGCGAGTTTGGCGACCCACATCAGGCTGATCGCGGTCCGCATGCCTTCGCTCAGGCACTTGGATGTCACGGCGCTTTGGTCGCCGCCCCAGATCGACGGATGCCGGAATTCGACCTTGACGTTCGAGAACAGCGCCCGGTAGATTTCGCTGCGCAAGTATTCGAGGTCGTTCTTCTTATGCCGCTTCTGCGATGCCATCGCCGCATCCACGTGCGCGCGGCGCCTGCTTTCAATGACGCCGTAGAGCCGGTCGAGCAGGGCATGGACGCTGTCTGCGGAAACAACTTCGGCGGTGACGTAGAACCGCGCGACTGGCGTGGTAGTCATGGTCTCTTCGAGGATGTTCAGCGCGCGCTGCGCGTCTTGTGCGAGCATCGTCAAGACCTTTGTGGTCTTCTCGCGGATATCGTCAAGCGAGGCAGTCGCCTGATCAAGCACTTTCCGTTTGTTCGCAATCTCGGCCTCGATTTGGCTGCGCAAGATGGTCGGTGCCTCGAAACGTGCATCATCGCGCAGCCATTCCGCGCTGAGCGCGGAAAGTCCCTTACGCTTGCCGTCGAGGATGTCGCGACAGAATTGCTGTTTGCTATCGGCGAATTGTGCGGCCTGCCGATCGCTGTCGCGCTTGACGCGAGCGATGTCCTTGGCTTGTCCGGCCAATTCGAGGTCGGTGGCCAGGCGCCCAATCTTGCGGATCTCTTCGAGCAAAAAAGGTTCGTCTTGGGCGCGTTCGATCAGGCCGCGGATCGCCTCGACACCTTGATAGAGATCGGTATTCTCGAAGCGGGGTGCGTCATCGCGCAATGCCGGATCGATATCGTCCATGATCCGAAAGACGGCCCGAAACTCCACCAGCAACCGGCATGCCGTCTCATGCAGCACATCCCGAAATTTTTCCAGGGACACTTGGCGCACGCGCTTGTCATCCATGGTGCGTGCCGCAAGCGTCCGCTGCTCCTTGGCCGACGCTGCTTTGGCTTCCGCAGCCGCTTTGCGATTAAGCAGCTCCTGCTCGCTACCGCGGTCGTCTTTCGTCTTCACATAGCGTTGCGCGTGTTCAAATTGGCTTTTGTAGCTGATGCGCATCTCGGCACGATGTCGTTCGGTCTCCAGTGTGATTCGTTGCTGCGCATGGGATTGCATGAACGGCAGATCGTTGGATTCGGCGAATTTGGCGAGTTGCGTAAGATGCCGCTCACTCTGATCATAGGCGGTGGCCGCCGTTTGCGCATTTATCCTGGCGCTCGCCAATTGCGCCTCGTGCTGCAGCGCGGCTTCCGCGGCATCCCGCCATTGGGCCCGTATCGATTCGAGCGTGGCGATTCCATCCTGTACCGCACGCTGCAACCGCTCGACTTCCGTGTCGCCGCCTGCTTCACAATAGCGCCGCATGGCACTGACCGCGAGGCGAGCATCATCCGAATTGCGTTCCTCGTGCCATGCGCGACGGCGCAGCAAGGCTTCCTCTTCCGCCTCCATCCGGCGCAATTCCTCGTCGATCCGCATTTGCACGTCGTCGCCATGGGCGCGCAACAACGCGACATAGCGTCGCATCGCGGTGATGACATTGCGCACCTCATCGCTGTTGCGCGCCTCATACCACGAGCGTGATGCCTGGAGCTGGTGCGCTTCTTCCGCGATCTTGTCCAGCTCGGTAGTCACGCGATCCAGCACGTCAGCACCATGCTCCTGGCGAAGCGCTTGGTCTTCACGTGCCTTGGCAATGCTGTCGAGCGCGTCGGGATTCGATCGGCGCAGCACGTCAGGCAAGCGTTTGTGCAATGCAGACAGTTCCGACTGTTGGATGGCCAACTTGGCTTCGGCGTGGGAGGCATCGGCCTGCGCGGCGCCGCGAGCGAGGCGCACGGTTTCGGATTGCTCGGATAATTCGTCGAGCGCGAGTTGCTGTTTGTCGAGCTGCCTTTGCAACTTGTCGAGACGCTTGCTGGCCAGCATCCGCTCCTCGTCGATCGCCGCAGGATTCAAGAGACAATGCACCATTCGCGTCTTGATACCTGCCAGCCACGTGTAGGCGCATTCGCTATCGAGCGCGAGAGCGGGCGCGTCGCTGTTCATGGCATCCCGCAATCGGTCGGCAAGCATAACCGGCATCGTTGCCTGGCCGTCGTACAGCAAACGAGCTGCTGTTGCTGCCTGCTCCAGCGTATCGACGACGGGGGAAAACAGGAGGGCCGAGAAATGCGTCAGCCAATGTTGCTTCACTGCGGCAGGGCAGTGCTCCTCGATGAAGGCATGCAGCAAGACGTATGGCACGGAGTCGTCGATCAGTGTATGGGCATAGGCCACATCCTGCGGGCGTGCGATTGGGTCCGACTGCAATTCTTCGAGTTGCCGCGCGGCCGTTTCCACCTGTTGCTGGCAAGCGACGACTTCGCGAGTCAGCGCCGATCGCCGCGACTCCATGCTCGCCAGCCAGGCCGACGGTTCGACATCCGGATAACGGGACCGGAAGTCCTGGAGCGTGCCAACCTGTTGTTCGAGTGTGCCAATTGCAGTTTCGGCCAAGGTGATGGCGTTCTGCAGGTCGGCGCGCTCACGCGCCGGATCCAGGGAGGCTGGGTCTGCGTCTCCAAACACGCTGCGGAATGTGGCAACGAACGGTTGCAGACGCAGGAGACGCCCGTGCAAGGCGTCGGCGACGGCGTGGCGCTTGGCGAGTGCCTGCTCTTGCATCGCAATCTTGGCGAGTTCACCCGGAATATCGAGGCTGTCCGCATCCAGGCCGGGAAACAGCTCGCCGAATTGCGACACGGCAGGCAACACGGTGGCGAGTTCGTCGCGAATTGCCCGGCTTGCCTGCAGGCGTTGCGCCAAGTCGCGCTCGTCTGCCGTGATCTTTTCCAAGCCGGCGGCGATGTCGATCGAGTGCGGAGCCGCATCGCCGAACCAGGCACGGTACGTGGCCTGATGCGACTGCAGGTCATGCAGGATGCCAAACTGCTGTTGGTCGATCTGGAACTGTTGCTCTTGCGTGCTCACCCGAGAGGCGGAGAGGTCGGCATTCTCCTTCGATTGTTGTGCCCGTCGCTCGGCTTCCTGGCAAGCCTGTGCGGCGGCTTGCTTACCCGCCGAAAGACTTGCCAGCCGTGAGCGGGCGGTCGTATCAGGATACGCCTTGGTGAACTGTTCGTGATCGTTGTAGAGTTGCTCGAGGTTGCCGACTCGCTTCTCGTGGGCATTGAGCCTGCCGATGGCAGCCTGCATTTCGTGCGCTACTTGCTCCGTGAGGAGGGAAGGGGCGGCAAGTTCTTGCTCAGTGAATACGCCGCTTTTAACGAGGTCGGCATACGCGCCTTTGGCTTGATCGTATTTCGTTATCTGCTCATCCAGTTCACGGGCTTCCCCCTCGAGTTTGGTGATGTCCTCGTCGAGCTTTCGGCATGTTTCCTGCAGATCCCTGATTTCCCCTCCCAGCTTGCGAACTTCCTTACGGTAGGTATTGGAGTCGCCTGTACTTTCCATCCAAGCAAAGGCTTGCCACAGTACATCCTTGAACGTCGTAATAACCGAGGCGTCAGTGCATAGCAATTCGACTAATTTCAAAGCCGTTTCAAGGTCGTAGCCTTTGGCGGGAACACGTGTTCCGCCCCAACCCGACGCCCGAGAAATCTTGAGATCACAAGTAAAATCAATAACTTGCAAATTGTCGATCTCAAAAGATGGCAGCTTTCTGCGGAAGGCCGTCTGGTTAATTTCCCGTGTTTCGACGTTAAGAAGCGTCGCCAGCCCCAAATCCACCACACCGACGTCGTGAACTTTATCGACGACCAGGTAGGGCAGGAGATCATTGGCTTTGCCGACCGGCGGATGCCGCGCGTCGATCAAGCCTGGAAACGGGTCGGTGTGCACGACATGCCGGATGACCGCGCCATCCCGCGCTACTTGGGCGACAAGTTCTCGATATTCCGTCAATCCCTGTTGGGCGCGCTCGCCGGCCGCGACCAGCCCGCCGAGGCTTTCCACGACGCTTTCTTGGCTCTCGATCGATTGCCGTTCCCGTTCAGCTTGGACGGAAGCCGACGCCATCTTGCTGAAGTGCGCGTAGAGCTCATCTTCGAAATTTTCCCGTGGATCGTCAGGATCGCTGTCGAACTCCCCGGTCGAGGCCAGCAACTCCGGCGCGATCACGGTCCGGAAGAAGGCCTGGTCGAAGCTTTCATCATCCTCTTGCTCGACATGCTGGAGCGGGGCCGATTTATCGCCGCCGCCAGCCAGGTGGAATTTGACCTGCTGCGCCAGCACACGACTCGGAATGTGGTTCGTAACGAGCGAGCGCCACTCGTAGACGGATGAAATATTCCAGCTGCCGCCGATCCGCTTGACGCCTTGTTGGACCACCGATTCCGGATGGTAGATATAGCTATTGTCGGTACGTTCGAAGACCTCGCAATCTTCGAGCGTGCCACGATAGTAATAGAACCGCGGTTCTTCCCCTTGATAGGCGCATAGGCCGAACACGTAGTGGTCATTGTTGTTGGGAAGATGTTTAGGATCCATCAGCCCTTCTTCGAGCGTCAGGTCACGCTGAGCCAACTCGTCCGGGATGTCCCATAACTGCACGCGGATGTGTGTCGGCGCGCCACATCGCCGTGGCGTAAACAGCGCCAAGGCCAACTCCTTTAGCTTGCTGTCGCGGCTGAGCAGATAGAGCAGCACGGTGATCATGTTCGTCTTGCCATGCCCGTTGGGGATGTTGATCGCCGCCGAATACTTCAACGGCCAGAATTCGACGACGCGCAGCGCCGGCTTCCGGTCGCGGCTGCCCGGATTGCTATAGGTGAGGAAATTGACGAATTGGATCCTGGCGATGAGCGACATTTCAATCCTCCATTTCGGCAACGGTAGCGTCGGTACGCGTCAGGATCGACGCCGCCACATGATGGGTGGTGGCATTGGCATCCGTGACGAAACTCTGCAGGCCGCGTTCATAGTTCTGCTTGATTTCGAATGCAGACAAGAGCGTTTGCTGGTAGACGTCTTTGTCAAATGTCTCCAGCAGGCTGGCATCGACCATCAATCGGACGAAATACCGGCATCGCCCCTCAATTTCGTGTTGCGTCGCTTGCTCGAAAACCTTGAAGACGGCGCTCTCCGGTAACGCGTGGCGATTCACGTTTCTGCGCATGTCTTCCAAATGCTCGCGCACACGCCCCACAAAGTCGTCGAATTCGAAGATGCCTTCGGCAAAGCGTTGCATTGTCGAAGGTGTTCGCCCGTGGTCCGTATAGATCATCTCGAGGTGCACGAGCCAGAGATGCACAAACCAGGCCGCCGATTCCCGCACCGGCTCGTTCCGTCCCCGATAGCGCATACCGTCGATGACCACCTTCGGCGACAAGATGCCGGAGGGCTCGCCGTTGGCGAGATCGCGCGCAAGCAGAAAGACGCGCGCACCACGCGGCAGGGCCGGAACGTTGAGTGCGTCGAAGTCCGCCAGCATGTAGCGCATCCCGACAAACGTCCGATCCAAACGATGCCGTTCGTCAGGGGCAAGTGCCAGCAGCAACTTGGCAACCGCCCGCTCCTCGTCATTGGTTCGCCTTCTGGCGGGCTTGGTCTCAACAACGCGATGCTGCACCAGATACGCGATGATCTGCCCCATTTCTTCCATGTCCATTACGCCTCCTCCAAGATCATCACAAGTTCATCGAAGGTCCATTGGCCGATCGTGCCCCCGGCGAACACGTCGCGCAGCGTCCCGAGCCGGACAGTGATGTTCAGGTCCGTGCCGAGCAACGACGGATCACAGTAGGTGCCGAGTAGAGCACCGATGTCGTCGATACTGTGGGTATCGATATCGATCCAGCCCCGCCGCAGCGCTTCGGCAAGCGGAAGAGGGCGATCGCGAAGTTCGGCGATTATTGCTTCGCCATATTCGGCAACGAAGCGGATCGCCCGCGTATCGTGCGCTTCGGCGCCGACGCTATCCATGTCTTCGTTCCGCAGATCGGCAAGTACAGCCAGATCGAATACCCCCAGGAAGTCGAACGGACATGGATTCGCCCGCTTGTGCCGTATCGGGCCAAAGCCTGTGATCAGCGCCATGTACAGACTCTCGCGGTAAGGCTGTGTAGCGAGCGCTGTCGACAGCGTGATGAACGAGACAGGGCGGAACGTCTCAGCACGCCGTGCCATGCTGTCTTCCACGAGCGCCGTGAAGGACTCTAGTAGCCTGAGCGTCTGCGCCGCAACTTGCCGCAGGTTTTCGATGGCATAGCCGTGACCAAACGACGCTTGGTTGTTCCGATCCATGGTGTCGGCCCACCTCACAAATGCCTCGCGTGTTGACTGCAATCCCAGGAATTCGCGAGCCTGGACCAGAATGTGGGCGGCTTCGGCGATTTGCTCGCGAATGATCTCACTGCGTTGCAGGAAGAATTCGCGCAACTCGTCGTGCTGGCCGCTCTCCCGTCGCGATTCGATGTCGAACCGAAAGGAACGCAGCACATCGGAAATCGCCGTCGACAGCTCGGTAATCTTCCAGAAGTCGCCAGCCCGAATGGCTGTGAGGAGGTTTTTCGCCGAACCGGCGATGTAGGCGATGTCCCGTACATTGGCAGCCAGCGCGATCGCCGTGCGTCCAGCCGGCGCGAGCCGATAGGCGTCCGCACTTCGCGATCGTTCCACAAGATTGGTATCCTTGGTGGACTTGAGAGGCCGCTGCACAATATCCGAGCGCTCAACAAACCAGATTTCCGAAGGCGTCGTCAGTGCGGACAAGACGAAGCGGATATCTTCCGCTGTCAGGCTCGGAATTTTACGGTGCAACTCTCCCGCAAGTTCGGCACCCGAGACGAAGCCGCCGATAACCTCGCTTTCACGCGCCCGCAAATACTCGATCGTCGTCAGCGCCACATCGAGCCACAGGCCGTCCGGATGCCCGGAACGGACTTCGCGATAAAGATTGAACAAGTGGGTGGAGTCGCCGGATGCACGGGTGCTGTCGTGCATGTCGAGCAGGCGCGCGGTGGCGGCAAGCAGGGGAATCCAGTCCATAGTAGTGAACCGTCGCGGGAGAAGGGGCTATCTCGCGCAAAGCCGCGTCGCTATTACACTTGTCGCATCCATCACGTTTTTCCCCTTTCGTGGTTGCAACTACGAACATCGGAAACAGCCTTTGATACGACAGGCAAATGTGCACTTGGCAGAGGCATGGTGCCTGTGTCACGGCATAATGATGCATGCCAGGCTCACCAGATGAGCTTGGCTAGATTTTTTTGAAACGAAGGCATAGTGTTGCGAACTGGGCATCACGTCGCTTTGTTCGGCATCAAACCAAGGAATACCACAGGGAACTTTTGTGAAAGCCCGGTAACGCAGGATTCAGTGTTATTGATGCGGCACCGTTTTAACCAATCTGAATTTCCGTTTCGCATTGTTGCATGAGGGCGATAACAGGGAGGGGAATTCAACATGACGCCTCGGTCTCCAAAGAACTGGATGTTGGAGATGGAGGAATCGATCATGGAA
>DASPMC010000090.1:0-43559 GCA_035627275.1 Noviherbaspirillum sp. | reverse complement strand
CTCATGACCGCCGATGATCAGCTCCGACAAGCCGGCCGGTGCGTCGCTGCCGAAACGGGTAACTGCCTTCTCGAACAATGCCTGCACTGCAATCGCAGTGAGCGGTGTTTTCTCCGATGGCTTCCAGACGACGCTGTTGCCGCAGACGAAAGCCAGTGCCGCATTCCACGACCAAACGGCAACCGGAAAGTTAAACGCGGAAATGACGCCCACCACACCCAACGGATGCCAGGTTTCCATCATCCTGTGGCCCGGCCTTTCCGACGCAATCGTGAGGCCGTACAACTGGCGCGACAGCCCGACCGCGAAGTCGCAGATATCGATCATTTCCTGCACCTCGCCCAGGCCTTCCTGCAAGATCTTGCCGGCTTCCATCGTCACCAGCCTGCCGAGGGCATCCTTGTGCGCGCGCAGCTCTTCACCGAACAAGCGGATCAATTCCCCCCGCCGCGGTGCCGGTACGTTGCGCCACTGGCGGAAAGCCGCATCGGCGCGCGCAATCTTTTCCGTCACCGCATGGGGCGTATCCGCGCGCAGGCTGGCCAGCGTCTCGCCGGTGATTGGCGTCCTGCTATGGATATCACTGCCTTTGTAGTGCGTCAGGTCCACACCCAGCGCGGACAACAGGTTCTGTACGGTCTCCATCCTTGTTTTCCCTCGTTCAAGCGGCGTAGAAGCGGCCAAAGCGGTTCGACAGGAAATCGTCGAGCCTTGCCTGTTCCTGCCTGATCAGTCCAATCTTCGGCAGCTTTCCCTGCATGACCAGGTCGACCATCGTGCAGATACCGGCGGCGGTCGTGACCTGGATCGCAGACAACAGCTGGCCGTTCACATGCTGGCTGTAAATCTTCTTCGCGTAGGTCTCCTGCTCGAGCCGGCCTTCCCGCATGCCACACACGCTGGCAAACACCAGCACCACATCCTGCTTGGTAATCGGAATCGACGACTCCAGCACTTCCTTGAGAATGGGACGGCGGTCGAGCAGGCCGAGCTGCAGGTCACGCACCAGCATCTTGATGATATCCCTGTGGCCCGGATAGCGCACGGTCTTGTAATTCAGGTTCTGCACCTTGCCGGCAAGACTCTCGCACAGCGTTCCGAGGCCGCCCGAGGTATTGAAGGCTTCGTAGTCGATACCGTCCAGCGAGAAGTGTTCCACCTCCTCGAGCGGCGATACCTCGCGCAGTTGACCGTCGACGATGGCCTCGCACGGATTGCAATACTCGTTGATCAGGCCGTCGGTACTCCAGGTCAGGTTGTACTTCAGCGCGTTGCTGGGGAAGGTCGGCAGCGCGCCGACACGCATGTGCACATCGCGCAGCTTGTCGAAGCGGCCGGCAAGGTCGTTGGCCACAATCGAAATGAAACCTGGCGCCAGGCCGCACTGCGGCACGAAGGCGGTCACGGAATCTTCCGCGAGCTGCTTGACGACGCGCGTGCTTTCGACGTCCTCCGTCAGGTCGAAATAATGCGCTCCTGCCTTCTTCGCCGCGCCGGCAATCACCGGCGTCAGGAAGTACGGGCAGGCGGACAGTACCACGTCGTGGCCGTCGATCAGGTCGACCACCGCCTTCGCATCGGAGATGTCCGCATGGGCCGTGGTCACGTTGGGAAAGGCCATCGCGGTCACATGCGCCAGCCGCTGCGGATCGCGGTCGGCCACCGTGATCTTGTAATCGCCGGTATGGGACAGCAGGTTCAGGATGGCATCGCCGATCTTGCCGGCGCCGAGGAGGATCAGTTTGGTCTTCATTTTCTTGCTCTCTTGTCGTGGTGTAACGATGTAAAAAGTCTAAGGCCGGGCGTTGTCAGAAAATAGAGAGCAAAGCGTCGTCATACTGTATGATTCCACTACGAATCGTCGAAAAAACAAGACAAGCTGTATGAAACCCGCGCTCGATGACATAGACAACAAGATCCTCGCCCTGCTGATGGACGATGCCCGCATGCCAGTCGCGACCATCGCCAAGCGGGTGGATATCGCCCGCACCACCGCAATTGCGCGCATCGGCAACCTGGAAAAGCGCGGCATCATCGCCGGCTACGGCGTGCGGCTGAACCAGGAGTTGTACCAGCCCGCGGTGCGCGCCTATGTCGGCATCGCCGTCGATCCGCGTCGCGCGACGGCGTTGGTGAAACTGCTGGAGAAAATGCCGGAAGTGGAAACCTTATGCGCCGTCAGCGGCCCGGTGGACTACATGCTCACCTTGCGTTGCCAGTCCACAGGCGAACTGGATCATGTGCTCGACCAGATCGGCGCGCTCGACGGCGTGCGGCAGACGTCGACCTCGATCATTTTGACCAAGAGAATTGACCGGAGTCCGATCTAGCCCCAACCAGGTTGGATAGACTTTGCGCGAAACGAACCAGGAGCATCACCATGCATTCCATTCCTGAAACAAAGAAGAACCACCTGTGGCGGAAGATCATCTGGCACACGGACCCCGACGAGCATCCGCTGGGCCCCTATCATTCGGCGGAGGTGTATTGCTGCGAGGAGTCGAACGGCTACGCGGTCTGGTATGTGCGCAAGCTGTCCAAGGACGGCGGACGCGGTCTTCCAGGCGTTGAGAATGCGGATTACCTGCTGAATTATTATTCGAAGAATGGACGCGACGATGCGATCGAGCGGGCAGTGCTCATCTCGAACAGCGATCCGGCAGTAGAAAAAGTGCTTGAGAACCTCGACCGGCTCGCGGCGAACGCGCAAAAGGTCTGAGAACTATTGTCCGGCCGGTGCCCCGGCCAGTCATCCCGGAGAAGCTGCGGGGGCCATCGCCGGAAGGCGGTGCTCCATCGTCTCCAGGCGCGCTTCGATACGCAATTGGCTCCTGACAGCAATCCTGCCGATTTTTCCTGGTTGAAAACGAAGCTTCGCGAACGCATCTGTCACTTCGCGTTCGATACCCTCGGCAAGGAAGGAATCCTCCACCACGATGCGATCGACTTCGCCTTCCTCACTGATCAGCAAGCGGAGAATGACCGGCTGCGGCGGCAAGCCGGGAATGCGAACAACGAGATTGGCCACCGGGTCGTCGATAAGCGCCGGCTTTTCCGTCAGTTCGCTCATGCGGAAATAATACGGCCCTGTCGGTTGTGCAATCGGAATGGAGTGAACCTCGTCCTTCGCTTTCTGACGCCGCTTTTCCGTACTTCCATCGTTTGAGGGCGCCGCCAATATCGGCTGCGACGACACGGCAGCCGGCCGCTCGGCCGAAGCGCTGCCGGGACTCGACAGGAATACCTGCATAGGCTTTGGCGCTGCAGGCCAGCGTGCATCAACGGGCACTCCGTTGCTGGTCGCAACGAGGACTCCGGCCATGCCATGCACAGCAACCGCCAGGATCATGGATACGGAAATTTTCCGGCTCGTCGCGGCCCCCCTTCCTATACTGTTTGCGGACGTACTAGAGGCCGAAGGTTGCGGGGAGCAAGCAGCAACGCGCTGCCTGCTCCGAGGAGGCTCGTTGGTGTCCTGAACCGCCGCGCCTGCCAGGAAAGGTGCACCCACCTCAGTCACTCAATGCCCGCCACAAGACTCGCTTTGCACCGGCCGTACTGCCCGACGGCGAAAGGTTCAATTCGATCGGCGGCGGCTTCCGGCCATCGGCCGTCACAGGGTAAATGACCGTCGTCCCGCCGGGCAGCTTCGATACAGTCAGGCCGACGACCGGCGATGCGACCTTGGTAGCGCCGGGCACCTGCGAGGTGATGTTGCCCCCCGTCCGGTAGTCAAGCTGGTAGAGCCAGCTGTATCCGCCCGGCTGGCATTCCGTTGCTTGCGGCACAATGCTTGAGACCACCAGCGTTCCAAAGTAAAGCTGAGGCTCGATGGCCACCCGTTCACCGGTGTCAGGCAGGTTGACGAACCAGCCATACTTGGTCAACCAATCCACGGAGTTGGTGCTGATGTTCCGCGTGTCTCCGCTCGTGCTTACCGACTGCTGCACCAGTTGCGAGGTGCCCGACACTGTCGTCGAGCCGTCATCCCGGATACCGTAGATGGACTGTGTGCTGCCATCTTCCAGGTCACCCTCGCCGAGATAGCGCCCGGTGCCGAAGAAAATGACCTTCTTCCCATCGATGTCGCCAATTTCCGGCCCTGCCGTCACAGGCTTGTTGCTCCCGAATGCCGCAACCTTCCTCGCCGTACCGGCGACAAGATCGAAGTGCCACATGTTCCCCTCGAGGTCGCCGCCATAAGCGGCCACGGCAGTATTGTCCCTCGAGAAATCGGCCACTTCGACATTGATGCGCGCGAGGCCGCTGGGACTTGTGACCGAACCGACGTTGGTCGAGATCGACCTGATGAGGTTGCCGTTGGCCAGATTCAGCACGAACACATACCCCCTGCCGTCAGCGCTCGCGTAATTGCCGCCCTCCGGAACATTGTTGTATCCCGAAGTCAGGACGGCCACCCATGTGCCGCTTCCATCGTCCAGCTTCGTGATGAATGGCGTGCCAAAGGAATACCCGACGTTGCTGTTATTGCTCGCAGTGAAATTCCACAGCGGCACGGGATTCGCGGGATCGGTGATATCCAGCGCATAGAAACCGCGCCCGCCTTTTCCAAGCGCACCAATCAGAACGGTTTTCCATGTACCGCCGATATTGGCGTCGCTGATCGCGATCGGACCGTCCAGGAAGAATCGATGATTGGAGCTATAACTCTCATCGGCCAGACGCCACATCTCGGGCAGGACCATGGGAGGCACGTATGCCCAGCGCTCCTGGCCAGTTGAAGCATCGAATGCATGCAGCATCCCATCGTTGGCGGCGACGTACAGTGTTGCCGCCCGATTCTGGTTCGAGGTCTTGAAGGACGCGTAACCGGCATCTGCAAAATTATGCGGCGGCGCCTTCACGTAGACAGGTTGGGAATGGATGATATCGCCGAGAATTTTCTCCCGGTCGCGGTAGAGGCGGTTATCGGAAACCGTATTGCTGTCCTGGTCTTCATACGCGTGATGGCCGCGCAGGTAATTGACCATCCGCCCTGCGGTCGCGGCCGACTGCTTCCCGGCACTCCAGCCGGCATACTGCGACAGCTTGGAATTGTCGAAATAGGCCAACTGCGCCGACGTCAGTCCTCCGGTCCCTTCCTTGAACAGGATACGGGTCGTGCCGTCCGCCGTATAAATGACCCGTGAATCGGAATCGCCCGACGTTGCAATCTTGTCGCTCAATAACGGCGCGGCCTGCCAACTGGGCGTCCCCGAGATGTTCCCATTGCTCAGGTCGACCGTATAGGCGCTAACGTCGCCATCCCATTGAACGGTCCGGTAGTTTGCGATGTAGATCGCCTGGTCGCCGGTCGTCGGTTGCAGGTTACTCGTCGCCGCCGCCGCCCCGCTGCCCGGCGCACTATCGATAACGTTAAGGGAAGTGGTCAGGCCGTTCGACAGCGTGTTCGGATCCTTGGCGCTGAAATAGGTGCCGCGGCCATTGACTGCGGCGTGCCAGAGGTCGTCAATGCGATCATCGTTGTCATTGGTGCCGTTCACCGGATTCGGCCAGTTCTTGGTGCCCTGCTTGATGTCGTAGTAGTCGCCCGAACTGCTGCTCTTGTAGCCATCCACGTAGGTCAGCGTGCCGTTGACGCCCAGGCCGACGGTGAATGTCGTCATATGTTGATGCGACGCCACATCGTCGACGTTGGCGTTCGTGCCGGCAGGCGAAACGTTATTCGTACAGACATCGGGTGATGAGCACGTACCCGGCCGCAGATCCGTGTGATAGTAATAGTAAGCAACGTCAGCAAGCGTGTTCGAGGCATGCGAACTGTCGTACGAAGGCCGCGTCACGCCCGTCACACCATCCACGTCGCCGATGTTGGTGGCACCGTCCATCTGCTTGGGTCCATACGAGCTGGACTCGGCGTTGGTATTCCAGAAGCCGTCAGTCGAAAGGATCGTGTAGTTGCGCTGGCAGGAATACTGGACCGGATCCCAGCCACTGATCCTGCCGGCATACATTCGTCCCATGCGCGACAGCGCGCCGCGCAATGGCGTCCAGCCGTCCGCACGGGCACCATAGAGGCGGCTGAACCAGTTATCCCGATGCGTACCCGAAAACGTATCGACTGCCAGGTCGTGGTTGGTGGAACCTGCGCCGGATTCGATGCTGTTGATGAAGAACAAACCGATACGGAACTTGCCTTGCTCGAGCGCCGAAAACGCCTCACCGACACCCGCCTTCATCAGGAAAGCGCGCCTGCGGTAATACGAGTACCAGTTGGCATAGTTTGTCAGTGCGGCGGCGCTTCCGGTAGTCACACCCGGCGCTGCGATGCCGGATGGCGTAGTGACAGCCGTGTAGTTTGTGTTGCTGGCGCATGTCGTGCTGTTCGGATTGGTATTGTGTGTCGCGTAGTAGAACCCGGACGACAGCGTCGTTGTGTTGAAGTCGGAAACCGTGACACTCCGGCTGCTGCCACTGACCTTGACGCGCGTAATCGAGGGGCGCGTGGTAAGTCCGGCCTGGCTGGCGGGCGCGGTGATGATCAGTTCGTTGTCATCGTCGTCATACGATGCGGTGAAGCCGGTCGTCGCAGTATTGGCGTTGATGCTGTCGCGTACAGTCTCACCCAGCGTATCGGTACTGTTTGTACCAGATGTGCTTGGGACCGTCGCGGAATTCAGGAGCTCGACCTGCGAATTGTTCAGCAATGTCACCCTGACAGAAGTGACGTAGTACTTGGAACCGCTGAGCGATTCGAAGTCAATGATCGATGTTGTCGACGTGACCGAACCAAGCGTAGTCAGGTTGATCAGTCCGTTGTTGGTGACACCATCGAACTGCTTTTCCGTAGAGGCGAAATAGCCGTCCTTCAGCGCCGCGGTAAAGCTCGAATCCGGGTAGCGGGTCCCATCCGCCTTCATCGGAGGACGATAGGTCTGGGCCGGATTGTAGGCCAGCGTGTTGTACTTGTACCATTTGTAGCAGTAGTTGCCCCTGTTCGTGCTGTCGCCGTCGGGCATGTTCTCTTCGTCCATCGACCCGGAATCGTCGAACACGAATGCGATGTTCGGCCGGATCGTGGCAGTCGTCGCGTTCGCCATCGGCACATCGGCAAGATCGGTTGCCGCATCGGCGACCCGGAATGCCATCGTCATCGAAAGGCCGAGCGCCAGCAGCGCGCCTTGAAGCAGTTTGTTCGAGAGCAGGTTGCGACTCATGATTATTTTTCCTTCCTGATCCGCCGCCGGCAGGTTCGGAACGACAGGAACCCGGCGGTATGTCTGATGCGCTGCAGCTTTATCGCGACACGATGGCCTGTATGTAGCTCACGTTGTTTCGCTGTCCTGTGATACGGATGGTGATGCGGTAAAAACCGCGATTAGCCACGGAGTCCCAGCTCCCAGGCTGGTAGGTAAGCATTTGCCGCGCGCCGCCCTTGCTGCTACCAGCCTGGTCGCTTTCCTCCACTGCGCATTTATCCGCATTCAGCGGTCCCGTCTCCTCGCACATCCGGTGAATCACATAGGAAACCTCGTTGCCGGCGGCATCGCGTGGCAGGGTACGTACGGCGCCGGCGTTGTTCCAGTCAAATGCGGCGAACGGCGGCGAGCACCTTTTTCCAGGCTTGCTCCCGTTCCCCGTCAGGTCGAGGCACTCCTGACCAGTCGCGTAGTAACCGCTGGCGGCCACATCCTGCTGCAAGTTACCGCCGTTTGCGTTCAGCCAGGCAAGCGCTTCGTTAACACCCGCGTCGCCACTGGAAATGCCGCTTTGCTTGAACGCCAGGTTGCCGGCGATGATCGTTGACGTGTCGACGGAGCGGACCATGGCGACGCTGGCGAGCGTCATGGCTACCAGCACGATCAGGGCAATGATCAATACCACACCATCTTGCTTGCGAGGGATAGGCTTCATAGATTGCCCCACAAAACGTTACGAAGTGGAACGACCGTCTCGAAGACCTTGTACCGGTAGCACTGCCAGTCCGACGGATAGTTTGCAGTGCTGAAATTGGCCCATGACGACCAAGCTGCCACCATGGCTGGCGTCGTCGTGTTGCATGCCGTGCCCGGCTCCGGCCTTTCATATTGGGTGCTGCGCGCAACGAGTGCGATACGGATCGCCTTGACACGCCTAGCTTCAGCGAGCGTAGGACTCGACCAGGCGCCGCCGCCGTCCACCCATTCGTTGACTACCTGGCTTCCGCCGGCAGGAGCTATACCGTACTGGATTTGAAGATCCATGATTTCGGAGGCAACCACCTCGGTTCTTTCAGGATCCGTCCGCACCAGTTGCCTGGTGGCCGCGTTGATCGAATACGTGCGGTGGTGCAGCGCGCCTTTATCGGGGGCCGGGAAGCAGGATACCTCCGCCCCCACGGTGTAGGCGGGCCAGCCATTGGCATTCTGGTAGGATGCGGGCGGATTATACGGGCCGCTCGCCCCCGGATTGTGTTGAATCTTGCCTGCTGTAGTCTGGATATGCGTAATCTGCATCAGTGTGCAATTGCCGGCCTGCGAGACAATCATCAGGTCGCCGTCTCTGCAGCCGTTCACACTACCGACATCAAGCTCCGAGGACGACTGCGGCATTGTCCGCTGCAGCTTCGTTTTCGAAGTAAGTTGGAATGCAGTGAATTTGGGGTCCGCAAAGTACTTCGACGAAAACGTGTCCGGCTCGCTGCCTCCATCCTCAAGGGTCAACGGTGCGAACGTAAGGCCGGCAATTGCTCCTGCGGCGCCATTGCACGTCGAACTGCCATCGCAGTATGAATACACATTATTGCAGTTCGCATAGGTAGCCGGCTCCATCCCCCATCCAGCCATGCGGGCATCCTGCTCAATCATGTACAGCGCAAGCGCACCATTGTTCTGGGCATCTGCGCCCGACGTCGTCGTCCGCTTGCCGCCTTCAAAGACTGCGAAGACCTGCATGATGACGACCATCGAAAGCATGCCAATTCCGAGGCCCACGACGATTTCGGCGAGGCTGAAGCCCTCCTGACGACGATTCATTCCGGCTCCCATTTCGTCACCCGTTGATATGTGCAACGACGACGTGGCGATGCGGTGCCGGTTCGCCCGGCTGTTGCCAGGTAATCGTGACTGTCACCTCGCTGCCGACCACAGTCACCGTACGCTTCCCGTTCGGCAGGCTGGCAATCGCCTCGTCAACCACGGCATGGCTGGCGATATTCGCTCTGTCCGCCCACATCATGCCGAGACTCTGATTTGCAAGAAAGCTGGCATCGACGCGATGCTTGGCATCTGCCGTCTGCTTGAGATTGACGGCCTGCAGGCCGACGATCGCGAGAATCCCCAAAGAGAAAATCAGGATGGCGATGAGGCTTTCGAGCAATGCCATACCCTGTTGCGTACCGGTCGAAATCAAGCGCGTCATCGGCGTCATCCTTAGCTGCAGCCTT
This sequence comes from Noviherbaspirillum sp., assembly GCA_035627275.1. Taxonomy (GTDB): domain Bacteria; phylum Pseudomonadota; class Gammaproteobacteria; order Burkholderiales; family Burkholderiaceae_D; genus Noviherbaspirillum. The sequence goes on along the minus strand of DASPMC010000090.1, from coordinate 34,174 downwards.
GCGGATTGCTGGAAAATTCAAGGGCGGGATCGCACATCCGGGTCTGCCCGCCCGGATCAATCGTGACGACGTAACGTCGGGAACTGGCAGATGCCGCATTCGTTACATCGATCCGGGTCACGTCCGTATCCGTGTCATCAGTCGGGATGCGGCCCATACCGTTGAAACTGGCCCCTGCCTCCAGGCCTGTTCCTGCGGCGATCGGGGATGAGAAGTAACCGACTGGCGTCGGGCTAGGAATAGTCGCCGTACTGACGCCGACCCTTGCGTTGACAAAGCCGTCCTCGGCAATCCTGCGCTGAATCGAAGCCGGGCACTCGGATGTGACCGTCACGCACCCCACGTTCCAGGCAACGCGGCCGGACGCGTCGGTCAGATCGAAGCGGACAATCGCATTGCGCTTTACGGCCTCGACACGCGCCAGCTGCAGTCCGTTCAGAATCGATTCCGCCGCGGCCCTATTCTGCGAGTTCTGGATCCAGGCCGTAAAGGCGGGCGCCCCGGCCACAATCAGAAGTGAAGCGATCCCCAGCCCGACCATCATTTCGATCAGGCTGACGCCACGCTGCCCTTCCGTTAACATGCGCCACCCTTTTTGATGACCCAGCATGCGACAGGCGCAGTTCCCCATCCGCTGGGAAGGGCCGTGGTGGCCTTGTTGTTCGATTGGTCGATGGTGTATGTGAAACCGTTCATCGCCCCGGCCGCGACACCAGTGGCCTGGATTGTATAGGTCGTCGCGGTCAGGGTCGGGCAGCTATAGGTGAAATCGTCTGCCGGGGGCAGCGGCGCGACTGTTCCTGCTGCACAAGCGCCGACAAAAGTGCGGTTGTCCTGATAAAACTGCTCGAGCTTGACCCGCATGCTTCCAAGATTGCTGGTTGCCTGGGAAATCTTGCCGCGTTTCACGTAATCCGAATATGAGGGGATTGCCACCGCTGCAAGAATTGCAGCAATGGCCACCGTGATCATCATCTCAATAAGCGTGAACCCGGTTCGCTTGTAAGCGCGCATGAATCGTTTCTCCCTGTCCGATCGGATGCAAAGATTAGCAAAAAGGAAATAATCCGCGTTGCCTTCCTGACAAGCGGTTAGTTTACGGCGACCAACGGTTTCCTCGCCGAACTATTGATACTACCCAATAATTTCACGCCTCCCCACATCCGAAAGGATGATTTGGCGCAATAAATTGCTCTGAAGAAATTATAGAGGGCGGAATATCGAATACCACCTGGCGGCAGTAACAAATTGCAACAGAATCATGCCATATTGCCAAAAGGGCAAACAGAACGACTTCCGCATGCCTATGAAGCGGGGAATATGGAGAACGCTCCTAAACAGTGCTGGACAATTTCGCCTTACGCACTCCACAGGGGCGGTTCACTCATCAGCGCAATCTGCTCGCGCAATTCCAGAATCCTGTCCTGCCAGTAGCGCTGCGAGCCAAACCAGGGGAAAGCCGTCCGGAACGCGGGATCGTACCAGCGCCTGGCCAGCCATGCGGAATAATGCATCAGCCGCAACGTGCGGAGCGCTTCGATCAAATGCAGCTCGCGCTCATCGAATTCGAAAAAATCCTCGTAACCTGCCAGCAGATCGGACAGTTGCCGGACCATGTCGGAGCGCTCGCCGGACAACAGCATCCACAGGTCCTGGATCGCCGGCCCCATCCGGCTGTCGTCGAAATCGACGAAATGCGGTCCGTGGTCGGTCCAAAGAACGTTCCCGACGTGGCAATCGCCGTGCAGGCGCAGAATCCGCACCTCGCCTGCCCGCTCGTAGCAATGGCGTACGCCCTCCAGTGCCTGGATGCTGACACTGCGGTAGGCTTCAATCAGGTCGTCCGGGATGAAACCCTCCGCAAGCAGGAAATCTGCGGATTCCGCGCCAAAAGTCGAAAGCGAAATCTTCGGCCGCGCCGTGAACGGCCGGAGCGCGCCGACCGCATGGATCCTGCCGATAAAGCGGCCCAGCCACTCCAGTGTTTCGTTGCTGTCCAGCTCCGGTGCGCGTCCTCCCTGCATAGGGAATACGGAAAAGCGAAAGCCTTCGTGTTCGTGTAACGTCCTTCCATCGACGTGACGCAAAGGAGGCACCGCCGGAATTTCCCGCTCCGCAAGCGCCCACACGAATTCATGTTCTTCCAGGATTGCCTCGTCGCTCCACCTCTGCGGGCGGTAGAACTTCGCCACAACAGGCGGCCCTTCGTCCATGCCAATCCGGTAGACCCGATTTTCGTAACTGTTCAGTGCAAGCATGCGTCCGTCCGGACGCATACCAATACTTTCGACGGCGTCGAGGACAATTTCAGGACTCAATGCCGAGAAGGCGTGGGAGAAAAGACGATCCATGCTCCCGATTGTACCGCTCATGGAATTGCGGACCACGAATATTCAGGAGGACGGCATGCCGCTACGGCGGCAGTGTATGATCCCGGTTTCGCTTTGATATCCGCCCGGCGCAAACGCGCCGTTCGCCACTTTCCCCGAATCACCCATGCACCTCGACGAACCCCTCTCCGACAAGGAATTCAAGGAACTCGACCAATTCCTCCTTTCCGACCGCTGTGCCGACGACGGCATGACCATGGATTCGCTGCACGGCTTCCTGACCGCCCTAGCGATCGGTCCGGAGGAGGTCTCGATGGCCGAATGGCTGCCGCTGGTGTGGGGGTCGTTCAGCAAGGACGGACCGAAGTTCAAGAACCCGAAGGAAGCGGAGCGCATCACCATGCTGATCGCCCGCTTCATGAATGAAATCGCGATCACCTTCGAGGTCGCTCCCAAGGAATTCGAGCCCCTGTTCTGCGAACATGAATACGAGGGCCGTACAGTGCTGGACGGCGATGCCTGGGCCTGGGGATTCTGGGAAGGCATGAACCTCCGTGCGGATGCGTGGGAGCCGATTTGGACCTCCAACATTGCCGACATGGTGAAGCCGGTCTACCTGCTGGGCGCCGAGGAAATCGAGGAAGAGGAAATGGCGCTGGTCGACGATCCGGTCAAGCGCCACAAGCTGGCAGTGGAGATGGAAGCGGCAATCCCGCACATCCACAAGTACTGGCAGCCACATCGCAAGTCGGCCGTGCAGCAGGTGCAACGCGATGCTCCCAAGACGGGCCGTAACGATCCCTGCCCTTGTGGCAGCGGGAAGAAGTTCAAGAAGTGCTGTGGTGCCCAGCAGGAGCCGGCGTAAACGTCACGCTCCGTACTGCATCCCCGCGCCAGTCTTGACCCTGCGCGTGGCCGAAGAATCGCCGGTATCGCCGCTCTAACGCCACAGCCCGAATTCACGCAGCTTCAGCTGCAGGTGGAACTGGAGGCGATCCGATTCCGAGGCAAGATACGCGTTCTCGCGTCCGATCACGTTCTTTTGTTCGACGAGCCGGTCGTATTCGTTCAGCAATGTGGTGCGACGATCGTCCGGCAGTTCCTTTTTCGCCAGTTCCTCGCGGATCGCCGCGATGCGTTCATTGTTGCGGCGGATGCGGCTATTGTTCTGATAGATGCGGGAACGGCGCTGCGCGAGATCCTCCTCCATCAGGTGGATCTGCTGGCCGTACCTATATTGCTCGGCGAAGGCGAGCTTCATGTTTTCCGGACAGTCCGCCACGTTCGCGGACGCACCGCGTCGCCCGATGGCAAACCCGTTCTCCGCGCGGCAGTAGTTACGCAGCCCCTGCTCCCGTCCGTCGACGTAATCGTCCAGGTTCGGCCTCACGCCCACTTCCGCGCATGCTTTCGCGTGGTCATTGATGCGCATGGCGTTGTATCCACCTGCGCCGTCGGCAAAGCCGATCTGCCGCCAATCCGCGTTGCGGCATTGTTCGGGCGTGAGGGTGGCGCAGCCGGCCAGGAGCAGGACCGGCATCCAGAGCGGAAGGCGGGACATGGACGCGTGCGCTGTCAGCGCGGCATGACGGACACGCGCACGCGCATGCGCTCGCCCGGGTCGTGCGGCATGACTGCCGTATAGCTGCGTCCGTGATACTCGTAGGTCACCAGATAGCCGTTGGGGCGGCTTTGCCAGTTATCCACGGTGCGGCACTGGCGCACCGGCTGATGCTCGGTGACCACGCCAGCATCGTTGTTTTCCATGCGGTCCCCGACGATCGCGCCTGCAATTGCGCCAGCCGCGGTGGCCACCGTACGCCCGCTGCCGCCGCCAACCTGATTGCCGATGATCCCGCCGGCCACCCCTCCGAGAATCGACCCGCCCACTCCACGCTGTTGCTGGCGCTGCACGGTAACGTACTCGGTACGGCACTCTTGCTGCGGATAGTTGACCTGCTCATACTGCGGCGTCACGCTGGTAACCCTTGCGACATCTTCGTATTCCGCCGCATGCACGACGGACAGGGCGCCGAAACCGACAAGGGCCACCATCAGTCCCGCTCGCATTTTCTTCATGTTCAATCTCCCGATATTTGCCACGTATAGGTGGCATGCCGTAAACGCGGGAGCGGCAGAAATGAAATACAGGAAAATGTAACGGAATGTATCTGCAGCAATGGCGGCTGGTCGACGTCCTTTTGAGAGACAGCTTGGGGCTGCTGCCCCGGTTGCTCAGACCGGAGTGTCCTTGCGTGTTCCCATGTTGCGCGTCAGCTGCACCAGCAGAGCGCCCTTCACCATCGACAGCGCGAGATTGCTGCCCAACCTGAAACCTTGCATTGCGGCCGCATCCATCAGCGCCAGCACTTGTTCATGCGTAAGGTTGTGATAGTCGTTGCGCCGGTAAAGGGTTTCGCGGTTTCGTGTATTGATATCAGTAACTATTTCTTCGGGTGTCATTTCCTGCTCCTGCGCCCATTCGGGCGGTATGGATTGGACAGTCTTATCGAAAAAATAGCCTTGAAATTCAGACAACATCCTGCGATAAGCGACATCCGACCTGCCGTTTTATTGTCACTGCTCAAGCATCGTGAAGAGTTTGTTGCGCGCCGGCATTTCCAGCCGGTGAGAGGAGAATTTACCGCGCTGGATTATTGAAGGCTTCTTCTTCGACACGGTAATCGTCCGCGCAAGTCTTGCTGCAGAAGCGCCGCACGTTATCCAGAGGCTGGTTGCAATACCAGCAGGCGCCCTTGGGCTTCAGGTCGGCCAGGTTCCTGGACTGCGCGACACTAGTCTGCCCGGCAGGGTCAGTACGATCGTCTATCTGGTCTGCATCATTCATGATTCAGCCGCCATCAAAAAGTACTGGAGCGCATATGGGAACCCGGCGCATCGCCTGGCTGCACGCACGCCTTGTGCAGTTGCACCGCGGAGTGCGTTGCGAGCAGTATAGTCCGATCCGCGGATGAGTTGAAAAGTATGGCAAAAAAATCGCCCCCTTGCTTTTCAGGCCGCGGCGCAGAAAAAAGCCCGCCGGCCTTGCGGGCGGCGGGCGAATCTCTCAACCTTGGAAGGAACACCGGCGCAAAAAGCAAGCGCCACCAAAATTTGACCATGTCGTGCAGGATTTCGACTTGCGGTCACACAGGACTTCATCGCATAGGCCCCATGAATTCGTCTTGACGTGATCGTGTGAATGCTCACCATCGTCGCGCGCTTTTCCAGCGCTCGCGAGTCCCGCTCATACGTTGTTTCCTGACTGAACTTTTCCCGGCAGCACTGCGTCAAAGAAGTCCATCAATCAACACCCGCAACACATCGCGACGGCCGGGAGGTAGTGTGTCAGCAGTTCCAGAATCAGAATCAGAAAATGCAGTTTCCAGCGTTGTCCCAGCGAAGTCGGGAGCGATCGAAATACGCGAAGGAGACTGGAAGGCTTATCGTCAGTGCATCGCACGCGCCAGGGAAGACAAGTCGATACTTGATCGCTACGGCACTATTGCCGAGTACAAGCGTGCCTGCGCCCTTGCTTACCTGGGGAAAAGGGCCCAGCTGCACGGCGGTGTGTGCAGCACGCGGCACCCGCATATCATGACTCAACAACTCATCAATGACCTGGAAACAACGAACAGGCATGTCCGCTATAGCCGCTACCCCTGGCTGCGCGCCCTGATGACCCTGCTCGGCGAAATCGAGCAGATCCAGGACCAGATTTCCAGCACCAACGTGATTACGCTGGTCCCGGCGAGCAAATAACAAATCCCCCCGCCATAAAAAAACCCGCTTGCTGGTCATGCAAGCGGGTCTCATATCAAAATCATGCGGTCACATCAAGCCGAGACTCAATGCCGCATTACTCCCACTACGATCAGGTTCCCGGCTCCTTGATCTCATGCTCGACGTTGGCGCTTTCATCGCCCACCTTGCTTTTCCAGGCGTCGACAAAAAAACCCTTCTGCGCCTCGCTCGGCGCTTCGAACCAAACCACAATCAGGGTCCCTTTGTGGTCATGAAGGTGCGACAGCTTGCCGAGAAATTCCTTGTCGCCTGCCGTATCCGCCAAGGCAACCGCGTAGCCGTAAACCCGGTTGAGCCGCTCGATCCGGTCCGGCTCGGTACCACTGTTGGTAGCGCTGATTTTCGGGTGGTCCAGATACATTGCTCGGTCTCCATAGTGGCTGTATGTATGCCATTGTATTGTTTCCGTTGCCAATGCGCACCATTTGCAGGTACGCCGTGTGGCTTATTTCCGGCTTCGCATCGGCGCCGCAGGCTGAGGGAACAAATCTAGCGGTCACTTGCCGAAGCGGCATGATTCTGCAAGTCGAATCCCGTCCCGGCCTCCACGGAGACAGGGAGCCTTTTGCCTTCCATTTCGGTGGCCGCCGCGTTGAGGTACTGCAAATTGCGGATCGCTGGCTCTCCGAAGAGTGCAGCTACTTCAAGGTGAACACGAACGAGGACTCGGTGTGCATCCTTCGATATACGCCTGCCTCATTCGACTGGGAACTGACGATGTACCAAGCGTCCGATCCGCGCCGTTGACGCCATCGCAACGATAACCGCTCCTCCCACTCCCTGCCCGCGTTTGCGGTATATCGCTCCTTACCTGCGCGGCCCGCGTGAAATTGACCATGGTCAATACGTCCCCCACTTGCCTCATTACCATCAAGAGCACAAACACATTTCATCCTTGATTCCAATATCGGAGACACCCCATGATCAGAACGGCAGAACCGCGTGTTGCGGAGGAAGGCGTGACCTTTACCGTTGAAGTCGGATTCACCGACCGCGAGTGCCTCGTATCAAAGAATGCGCTCGCCCACCTGCGCCGCATGAGAGGCGGCCAGCTGGATTTCATGGAAACCTACCGTGCGTTTGAAGACCAGATCCATAGTGTCGCGCGCCGTCTGGTAGTTGCCGGCGTGAGTGGCTCACCGCTGGTGCTAGGAGCCGCTTATTTTGTTTGAGAAACGCGGTTCCACTTGCATCCAACGCAAGTGCACACTATCGCGGCTGACGGCACAGAAATAAGCATCTCTGAGAATTATCAAAAATACATCCGCACGATTAGTCAGAATAAGATCCAGTTCGAACCAGAAACGGGGAAAAGCCAGATGAACGAAACCAAAGAGTCAAACGCGCAGGAGCAGTATCAATACGACCCCAACAATCTGCTGGAGTCGCTGATTGAGAAATTGAACCTCAAGAATGACGCAGCTCTTTCGCGTGCACTTGAAGTCGCTCCGCCGCTGATCAGCAAGATCCGCCATCGTCGCCTTCCGGTTGGCGCCTCGTTGTTGATTCGCATGCATGAAGTCTCGGATCTGAGCATCCGCGACCTGCGCCACCTGATGGGTGACCGCCGTACCAAGTTCCGTATCAGCGACAAGCAGTTCAAACCGAAGGCACCGGCTGCGAATACGACGAGCTCCACGTCCTGAACGAGCAGCATCTCGGCCATCCGGCAAAATCGGTCACCCCTGCGTGGCCAAGTTTGCCGGACGGCCGTTGTGAACGGCCCCTCGGCAACTCGGTCATTTAGCGGTCGCCTACTTTGAACATGGTAGAGCCCTGGCTTCAAGGAGCCTGCGGCTCTATTTGTCATTGCAAAGCAGGAAGATTGCCGATCCGGGGCGAGCTAACTTGTGCGGTTACCTTGGCGCTCGCACCGGCTCAAGATCGCACAAAAAAAGAAACCCGCAAGCCTCGCGGCACGCGGGTTTAAATCCAATCAGGAGATTTGGAGGAGACAGGCTCACTATATCGCCGCCGGCCGGCTTCGTCTGCTTCATTTTCGTAATACCCGTCATATCCTGCATATATAAGCCCGCGCGCAATGGGCACATGTCGTGCATGACATGGATCAAGAAGATCGACTGCGCGCGCAGTAGCATCACCGTACCAACCGGAGCATGAGATGTTGATATTCAATGAGCATCAGGTTCCGCCGGAACCGGTTCCCGCCGACGAGCCCGTGCCGGAGCAGCACCCTACGCCTGACCAGGATCCGGTGCCGGATCATAACCCTGTCGGAAAACCGGCACCGCGAAAATCCCCGTAAGCAACGCCCGATAGACGGCCCAGCACTGCATCACCCTTGCCCGTCGGGAACGACGGCGTGCGCATTTTTGCGCACGTAATGACTTTTCCCCAATGGTTCGCTCCCCGATTGCCTCTGATATGCAAAAGCCGAATGCAACAATGAGCGCCGCATGATCGAACGCATGCCGGACTGGCTGGAAACCCTTGCATATGCCACGTTGCCGTGGGCCATCCTCATCCATCATGTTCCCTGGATTGCGGTCATCGGGCAATTGCTGGTCGCGCTGGTGGCAGTCGCAATCCTCCATCGCACGACGACGGCCTTCCTCCAGCGCGTAACGGCAGCTCTCCCGTTTTCCCGCAAGATCGTGCAGTATGGAAACCGGGCCGCGGGCATGGTGATATTCCTCCTGATTGCGCAGGTAATCCTCCGCAATGCATCCAGTGCCTTGCCCGGCCTCGAGCTTGCACTCCACCTGAACGCCTTGCTCCTCATTGCCTCGCTGACCTGGCTGGGGGTGCGTTGTGTCCGCGCACTAGCGGTCACGATCGTCGAACGCAATCCTGCAGATTCACCGGACAACCTGCAGGCACGGCGCATTCAAACGCAGACGAAGGTCCTGGCGCGCAGCGCGATCGTCCTCATCGTCGTCATCGGCGGCAGTTCCGCCTTGATGACGCTGCCCAGTCTTCGCCAATTAGGTACCAGCCTGCTAGCGTCCGCGGGTGTCGCCGGCCTGGTGGTCGGGTTCGCAGCCAAGCCCGTGCTGGGCAATTTGCTGGCCGGCATGCAAATCGCATTAACGCAGCCGATACGCCTCCAGGATGTGGTCATTGTCCAAAACGAATGGGGACAGATCGAGGAAATTACCGGCACTTATGTCGTCGTGCGCCTCTGGGATCAGCGCAGGATGATCGTGCCTCTGCAATGGTTTATCGAGAATCCATTTCAGAACTGGACCAGGACGAGTTCGGAGATACTCGGCACGGTCAATATCTGGGTCGATTACAGCATGCCTCTGGAACCGCTGCGTCAGGAAGCGGAGCGCATTTGCCGTGATGCGCAGGAATGGGACGGGCGCCTGTGCATTACCCAAGTGGTCGACGCGAGCGAGCGCGCAATGCAGGTACGCGTACTAGTCAGCGCAAGCGATTCCGGACGTGCATGGGACTTGCGCTGCCGGATCCGGGAGGGCATCGTGCAGTTCATCCAACGTGACTTCCCTCAGTACCTTCCCCGCTTGCGGGCCGATATCCGAGACACTGTATCCGAGAAGTCGTGAATCACACACCGCCGGATGGCCGGTGCATTGCCTTCTTGTTGACACGGCTCAACCGGGATTCGGAGTTCACCTGTTACATTGCTCGCTCACTTGGGAGGAGCACGCGATGCAGATCCAGAATGACAAGTTCAATGCCGCAGTTTCGTTCAACGAATACTTCGTGAAAGCCGCCATAGAATACTGGACAACGGTGTCGTTCCCGGCCTTGTACTACGCAAAGTTCCTCTGACGTTGTCGCAAGGCGGATAACGGCGCGGGGATCATTCCGCCTCTTTCTATATCGCACCACCCCGTCCACGAAACGGGGCTGGCGCATATGTCCTATCGCTGGGCATACCCGTGCATCCAGTTCGTCATGGCGCGTGCCTCGGCGAACCGCTCCCGGATGGTGCCGCGCCGTGAGGGCGCACTACTCTTGCGCGATGTGTTCGCCGCCGGCGCAGCCTCGAGCGCACCCTGCAACACATAACGAATCAATTCCTGGTAGCCGGAAGTGTCCTCTCTGGATGCGTGGCGTGGCAGCAATCCGGCCTCGACGGCTTTCTTCATGGCTGCATCAAGCATCTCATCTGTTACGCGTGCATTCACGATCCACCTCCCTTGCTCAAGGCTTGAAAACTTGCGGTCAGCACAGTGTGAACAAGCTTTGTGACGTCGGAATGAAAACTTTCTCGTCTGTCATACATTCGTTGTTACACCGGTGTTACGTATTTGGCCGAAATGGCTTTGCGTTAACGACGAGATTGCTTGAGCAAAATATATGCCGCGCCAAAAGCGGGCATTTCCTTCGAGAAAATCCGGCTATCTCCCATATATATGGCTAGGCTTGCCGATGGCCGCAGTGTTTAATTGCGCATCTCGGATATCCCCGTTTTCCTGGTTATGTGGAGCAATGAAAGAAAGTCGTCGGTCATGTGTTCGGAGTGCCACGCACGTCTGCCAGTCCAAGCAGAAGCATGCGCAGAGTGTGGATATCCGGTCACCAATGACGGGGCTCCGTCGGGCAACGGCAAGGGAACCCAAGCCACACTACTGGAATACAAACTGATCCAGCTGCTTGGGGGATGCGTAGTGCTCGCCGGTGTCATCGCGGCAATGGCAGATTCTCCGATCGCCGCTACCGTTGCGATCACGATCGGCAGCGCGACCTATGTGACTGGCCTGCTTGGTTCCTGGTGGAACAGCGGCGACTAGGGCGTGTTTGATAAGCGTAGCGAGCGGTGCGGAGTTGGTCCGAGAAGCGCACGCGTACGGATAGTACGCCGAGCATCGCAGGGTCAATTCCGGACTGCGCAGTAGCTTATCAAACACGCCTTTTTGTCCGGGACTAGTCGCCGGGTACTAGTGGTCCTGGATAGGGTCGGGACCAGCTTCCTGCAACCGGCTTGAGCAGCCTAAACTGCGACTCCCGCCGTTGTACCCGCCGCAGCCTGCCTCGCGTCGGCCACCTCCTTCAGTGCATTTGCCAGTATGTCCAGCTGCCTCTGACCCGACACCATCATCGTTGGCAGTCCGCAAGCACGCACTGCCTGTTCAAGCCGGCGCAGTGCCGTGAGTTCTTCATCGCATGGTCGAGTTGGCATCATGTTGTTTCCGGAGAAGAATAGGGAGAGGGCATTCCCTAGACTGCCGCTGCGGGTCTTTGTTCCACATGTCAAGATTGGCAATGTCAAACCGGGGTGCTGGTACTTGCCGCAATAATTCCTGCATGATCGTCCTCAAGCGTGCCGCTGCGGCGCGCTGCTACGATGATCAGGGAAGGTAATCGAATGCAGATAGAAACCATCGGCAAGTTCCAGATCCACCTCATCGCGCATGAACTGCCCGGCAAGGCGCAGTGGGATCCGTTTGTCAGCATCCATCGCTTCGACGACGAAGAGCAGGACTTCAAATGCGTGCTCGAGAAGCATCACGCCGCTGACCATCCCTTCCCGAGCTATGAAGAGGCCATCGACGCCGCCCGGCGTACCGGCACGGCCTTGCTGGAATCCGGCAAGTTCTGATTCCCCTCACACCAGCGCGGCGATGCCCCCATCCACTCCATATGGTTTCGTTGATCGGGAATAATGCGCCAAATTAACCATTCTGAAATAATGGTTTTATCATGACACCTCGCATGCCCACCCCGGATTCCATCCGGCGTGCCTGAATCCCAACATCCCCCGGCACTCTCCGGGATGCATTTTCTTTCGAAGGATAGGCGTATGAACGACTGGCTTCGCGGGAGGCACTACATGCTTCTGCTGGGGCTCGCTCCAGTTCTGCATGGCTGCGCTGTTGCGCCGGACAGCGACACTGGCCGGCACTGGACGGATACGGCATCCCGCATGAAGCGCGAGTCCACGCTGCGAGCCGCCTGGAGAGGACGTCCTTACCAGTCACTGATCGATGCTTTCGGCTCACCGCGCATGATCATGACTGTGCCCGGATACCGTGTAGTCAGAACCGACGTGGTCGTCTATGGCGCGACCGACAAAGCATCCAACTGCATCGATGCCTTTACCGTCATCTGGCCGGGTGGTGAAGATGAAGTCACCGTGACGGATTATTTCTGCCGCTGAACTGCGGCACGCGTCTGTTGTGACCGGATACGGGGAACCGTAAGTCCAATTGATAAACTGCAATGAGCGACGCGCCGCGGCATCCTACCATTGCGTCGAGGACGTGATGCGTGAACATCACGCAGTGCTCCGGATCTACATAACAACAACCCTCTTCTCAAGCCGCAGCCATGGCACGGATCCACACCCACTACGATAACCTCAAGGTGGCGCGCGATGCGCCGCCGGAAGTCATCCGTGCAGCCTACAAGACGCTCTCCCAGAAGTACCATCCCGACCGCCACGGGAACAGCCAGGAGGCGATACGCATCATCCAGATCATCAATACCGCGTATGCCGTCCTCTCCGACCCTGCGAAGCGCCGCGAGCACGACGAGTGGATTTACCGTTCGGAAGCGAGAGACGAAAGGCCATCGGGACCTGAATTCCGCGACTGCACCGAGGTCCACCCGGTGCGCAGGTCGTCCCGCCGCTCACATCGCCGGCATTCCTTCGGCTACTACTACCTGCGCTATGAGCATTCGCTGCAACGCGCGGCGCACAAGCTGCGCATCATGCTGGATCGCTATTCCAGGAAGCTGTTCCGCAAGACCTGATCGGGGATCGCGCAACCGCATACCTGCGCGCTTCACTGCGGTACAGGCCGCTTGAGCAAACACATTCATTGCCCACATATTGACTGAGTGAACGCAATTCCCAGCGATTGGTCCGGTGCTGTAATAGATATAAACAGAACCACGAAAAGGAGACGACCATGCTGTTTGCAATCATCTCGCTCGCAGGCCTGATCACCGCCGGCCTCGTCGCGGGGGCCTGCATCAACGTGCTGCTTCAGCTCGAGGACATCGACAACTCGCCGTGAGGGCAGCTCGCTGCCCCCTCCTGCCACATCGCCGCTGGAGTTTCGGCGATACAATATTGAACGCGCGCCATCGACGCGTGACTAAGCAGGAGGAGGTACCGACGAATGGAATGCAACGATCGGTCACAGTGGCAGAAACTGGCCCTCAAGCTGCAATATTTCTGGCGCCTGGCCATCCCGCTCTGGCGCTTTCGCGACGCGGGCTACGGCACGCTCGAACAGCGCATTGCCAACTACAGGCACAATCGGGCACTGCGGAACATCCTGCCCTTCTATGTGTGGAAATGGATAGGTATCGCCATATGCATGTTCCAGCTCATGCGCGTCCTCTCAGGCCTGATGAGGGCAACGGCTGTTGAAAGCGCCAATCATCTTTATGCGACGCTGTTCTGCATGAGTGCAGGCATCGGCTTCGCCTTTTCATGCATCGTGATCACGGTGCTGACCAGCAGTTATCTGTATCTCACCTGCGTGAAGAAGTAAGACCGTTTCAAAGCCATGGGCCGGAGGCGATTCTTCCGCCCATGGACAAGCCGCGCGCAGCGTTATTGCTTGCGTCCGATGAAACCGCCAATGATTGCAGTGCCGCTTGCAGCGGACATGCGGAATGCACCTGCGATTTCAGCCGGCCCCGCACCGCTGGTTCCCGTCGTGACAACCGGCCCGAACAGACGCCCGCCTACGCCGCCGCTCAGCGCGCCGTTGCTGATTGCGCCGGTCAGGTAGTTGGCCACATTGACTCCCGCAGCACCCAGTCCTGTCGTCGTAGTGAACGTCGCCGGAACAGGCGTCGCGGCCGCGTCATAGGTCGCCGTATTCTGGACGGTAATGACGGCCTGGCGGGTCGCGAAGTTGACGGTGACCGTCGCCGTGCCGCGGAAGACCGGCGGCTCCACCAGCTGGCCGCTGCCGTACCAGCCATAAGCGATGCCCGAATACGTTGCAGTGCCCGTCGTCGGCACCGCAGTCGGATCCGTTACCGCCCCAAAGGCGACGACACCCCTGCGGTTCTTGTTGTGCTCGTTGCCCTGGTTCGCCCATTCTTCAATCAGTACCGTGTCCTGCGATACCCAGGTCGTCAGGTTCGCGTACTGCGTACCCCAGTTGGAGAAGTGACGATAGCCTTTTGACCCCGGGAAGGGAACACCGACACCGCTCCCGCCGGGGAGAATCGTGACGGCACCGCCCGGGCCGGGCTGGCCATTGCCGGCATGGACATCGCCATCTTCATGCAAGCGGCCGGCAGCACTCCAATCGGGTATGCCCCCCCCAGTCCGCCAGTCGCCCGCCTGGTTGGCAAGTCCGGTCGACTCGACCGTCGGGCACGGCGTCACATCAGGCGGACAGCGCGAGGGATTGCCGGTGCGCGGGAAATACGCGTTGTTGGCATAGTTCGCCTGGGTGCCGCTGGTTCCTCTCGTGGCGAAGTCGTAGAAGTTCAGGTTGGACGGATCCGGCAATGTCAGGAAGGTGAGCGCTCCGCTCGTATTCAACTCAACCCTGCTTTGCGCGGTGCGGAAGGTTTCGATAATCGGAGGACGTTCGGCGCGGCCATCCCATGACAAACCCAGATTGCTGAGGAGGAGTGCGGCCGTTGTAACAGCACCGCTGCTGTCCTTGGCCAGGCGCACCTCCGCGACGCCGTTGCCCGTTTCGAGGGCGAAGCCGGAAGCGCTGGTTTTCATCGTGTTGTTTGCAGCGAGATCGCTGGTCGACTTGCCGTAGACCTGAACCCCCGAACTCGACAATCCGACACCGTTGTCGGTCCTGATCACGCCGCCACCACTGCACTGAAATCCCGCGCCGTCGACGCAGGCCATCGTCGTTGCGCCGGCGACGGCTGACGGGGTAGACGGCGTGCCACCAGTCGAAGGCGTACCACCCGTTGAAGGCGTGCCGCCCGTCGAGGGTGTACCGCCAGTCGAAGGCGTGCCGCCTGTCGATGTATCAGGCTGTGCCGTCGTCGATCCTCCGCCTCCACCGCCGCAAGCGGCCAGTACCGCTGCCGCAATCACTGCTGCACAAAACGGCTTGATGTCGAATCGGGAATTACCAGCGCGGTCTCCCTGCAGGCGTGCATGGCGAAGCTGGCGACCAAGTGCCATCTGTCCTGCCACGCCTTTATCCTTATCAATCAGCTTTTCCATCCCGAACCTTTCAAATATGTCGCATTTGCAGATCCTCTTTCGCACACGTGAGGATCAGTGTGGTTTTCACTCTGCCGGCTGGAACCTGGACGGTGCGCCGCCATTCCAACGCATAGATACGCAGTCCGGAAAGACAGCGGAGTACTGCTTTCTTGCCCGGCTGAAGCTCATCTTCTATTGCTTCGGAAGTCCGGTTATTGAGTCCTGTTAAGAGAAGTGCATTTGCTCATCACCGGATACACAGTGTTACGTTTGCGCCGAAGCACCGCACGCGCATGAAGTACCGCATGGACCGCATTGCAGTGGCATGACCAAGACGATTTCGCGAGCGAGGAGAAAGGGTGGTGACTGCTGGAAAGATGTGTCGAAATCCCGACATCAGCAGAAGAAAAACTCTAAAACATGACTGCCCGTGATACGAGCCGGAGATCGAGATTTATACTGAAACTTAAAATTTGTGCAATGCAGTGAACTGTGAGGCTATCATGGAAAAGTCCCATTCGCGGCCATTAACCAAGCGCTCGGTGCCCGTCGGTGACGAGTCGTTCAACATCAACGTCGTCGTGCGCCAGCGCCGCACTTCGTCCGCGTCGTCCACGTCGTCCGTTGAGCGCGAGAAGCTTCCCGACAAGCCGAGCAGGGAAGATATTTCCCGCTGCATCAACATCTGGGCGAGCATGTACCTCGCCGATGATGAAATCTTGGACAAGCGCGAGCTGACCCAGCCTTCGCGCCCCTGGCTCGGGAGAAATCCGTCCAGCCTCAAACGGTTCGAATAGGCGATAAAAAACCGGCTCGTGGCCGGCGTAAGAATTCCCTTGTAGGGCTTGGGGATACCGAATACTACATCAACCCGCGCGCGTGGTGCGAAAAATTGCGGGTAGCACAGGTGTCCCCACTCGACCCAAACAGGGCGGCTCGTCCGTAGCCGCCCTTCCCTTCTGAAGCCGCTGGCACCCGCGGCACCTCTACCGCTCCCCCGCAAACACCTGCAAAGCAATGGAATTGTCGCGGTGAAGCCGCTACTATTTCATGACTGGCGGAAAACAAACCTTGGGGAGTGAGCTTGATGAACAAGATCCTGGCTGGCTGCATCGGCCTGTCGCTGGCGGCGGGCATGGCGCAAGCATCGGCGCAATCATTCAGCGACAAGGCGCTCGACGAACTGTATGAGCGCGGCCAGCGCGAGATGGCGCCGAAGTGGCGCGGCCTGGGCAAAACGAGCGAATCGGCCGTGTTCATCCACGAGGACATCAGGAAGGTCGATAACGGCATGCTCGCCGTGTGGATGCATCACGAACTGCCCGCACCCGGCTACATCGAAAAGGAAAAGCCGTATCTCTCCACCAGGGATCGCATGCTGGTCGATTGCAAGGGATCGCGCACCGGCATATCCGACATCGCCTATTACGCCGAACGCTTCGGCTTCGGCGCGGTCGTCTGGACTGTGCGCAGGAAACCGGAACTGGCGGAAGTCGTGCCTGATTCGATCGAGGCATTGCTGGTGAAGGTGGCCTGCGAATCCAAGCCGAGCAAGAGCAAGGCGGCGAAGAAGGCAAAGGCAGCGCCACCGCCTTCGAAGGAAAAAGAAGAATAAAAAGCCCGTTGCGCATGCAGGCGCATGCTAGGCCGCAATGACAGCGCGAAGAATGAGTCGTCCCGTCCGGACTCGATCGTCAACGGGACGCCTTACTTGAACGACTTGACTGCGAGGATGAGCAGTCCGATCGAGGCGGACGCCTTGAACGCAACCGAGCGCAACCTGTCCGTATTCAGGAGCGACAGGCGGCTCCCCTTCAGACGTATCCTGTTATGCAGTGACCTTCCCATGACCCTTTCTCCCTCCCCCGGAAACATCCGGTTACAGAAATTATAGAAAGAGGGCCTTTACAAGAGTGTGACAGCAAGCACAAACGCGATTGCGCCGCCGAAAAAAACAACAGCGACCGAGCCGCTTCGGCGCCATGCAGCGGCATTTTCCGGGGCGGTTACCGTACCCCGCTTACCCACGGATGCCGAGTGCGGGAACGACTGCCGGCAACCGGTACCCGTCTTGGGGGACGATTGTTTTCTCGCGACTTTCACTGACCTGCTTTCGCTCGCATGCGGCAGCGACCGCCGCGACGATCAATACAAGAACGACAAGGCGTTCCGGGGTGGCACTCTGGGACATGCTCAACCTTATTACTGCAGAGACTGTGCCTAGACCGTGCCCCGTTTTACGAGTTCAATGATTGGCGGCAAAAAATCGCCGTCCGGCATAAAACCTGTCCACTTTGATAGCGAAGATTGGCAGTCCTGCATGCCACGTTAATGATGCTGCATCGCCTCGGCCAGCATGCCGGCAAGCGCATCAACGACGTTATCGTCTTCCCAATAGGCGAGGTGGGACATCGGTGTGAAGCTCTTCAACCAGTCCTGCAAGCCGCGCGAGGCATTGATCTCGCGATCCTCCACCAGCATCTCGTAACCGCCGCCAAGAGGCTGTAGCGGCCAGCCGAGCGGATCGTGCCGGTCATAGAAATTCAGCCAGCGAAATCCGATGGAAGGCGGCATGATGGGCCGTACGTCCATCTTCTTGTGGGCGGCAACAAAGATCGGGATGTTGCAGCCGGTGGTCACGATACCGGCGGTGCGGCCGCCGGCAAGGAAGCGCTTCTCTTCCGGGGTAAGCCGATGGGGATGGCCGGTAATCCGGGGGGCGAAGGCGTCGATGTCGCGCCATATGCCTGACGCACGCCCGCTGCTTGCTGCCTTCTGCGCGTCATAGAGGTAGCAAGACAATAATTGGCCGCCCAGCGACTGTGCGATCGCCACGACGGCACCGTCGCCTTCCATCTCGCTGCGTACCGCATACAGCTTGCGCGCGATTTCAAGTTGCGCATCTTCGTAAGCCGAGCCCGGTTCGTCGTACCGGTTTTCCAGCCCGGCCGCGTCGCTGATGCCGAACAACAAGAACTGGCGGAGCGCGTGATATTCGAGCGCCTCGGCCTTCAGCAGCATGTTGGCCCAGACCGTGTCCTGGTTCGGCTGGAGGATAGTCTGGTAGTTGACGGCCTGAAAGGCGACGCGATCCATGTACACGTCCGGCCTGCCGGACAGCTGCTTGTGCAGCCCCTTGTAGTAGTCGTAATCGACCTCTCCCATCCCATGGAGCGTCAGCAGTGCCACCTTCTTTGTCATACGAAGCCTCGCGCAATGCGTTGGTCTGCGCCGCTTCGCACCAGGGACGTAACAAGAACCGGATCGGGGGGGGCCGCGCGGCCCATTCATCTTCTTCCGTCGGCGGAGAACCGGATTGATCCCCATCAGTGACAGGCGTGCCTTGCACCTTGCCGCGAGACGCTGCCTCGGCAATGGATGTAGATGAGAAATGGATCGCTCGAATGGTGCCGGACATCCGAATGAGGATACACGAACGAAACTCCGCCCTCCTATCTCCCGGACGTGGCGCCGGCGCCGCTCGGCCCCGGCCCTGCCGGATTGCCCGCTCCGACCCCCATGCCGGCACCGGGAACCGATAGCGGCGCTCCCTGCGCGTCATTGGAGCCCTGCACTGCTGGAGGCGGCGGACTGACACGCGCGCCTTCTGATGTGATCATGCAGGCCGGCACGCACGCCGACATGCTCAGGATTGCTAGAAGGCGTTTCATCGCATCACCATCCCATGCCGATCCCTACCCCGCCGCCGCTACGGCCACCCCATGAGCCTGCGCCGATGCCAATATGCACGCCGCGTCCTGGGTAGGTAGGATCGTTGTACACGCTGTTGGGATCGTTTGCCGCGGTCGTGCCGTCGTGCCCATTCGGTGCCGATGCACATCCAGCCATGAAGGCCAGCGCCAGCAGCGCAAGTAAACGTGATTTCATGATGCCTCCGAATACTGGCTCCAGAGACTTAGAGTGCCCGCATCCGTGGCAGTTCGGTAACAAGGCTCGATTCACATGCAGGAGGCCGGCCTGCACGGGAGGATCAATCAGGCTGTGTCAGCCAATCGAGTGCTGCGGCCTTTTCGTGGAATATGCGCACGCCGGATTCGGCTGGATCCAGCAATGCCATGGCGGTATCCGCGGAGATTTGGGAAAACTTCGCCGGGCTGTAGACCCAGGCGAAACGGCGCATGCCGGATTCCTTCATATGCGGGAACCAGTCCCTCGCTGCCCACTCCGCTGTCGCCATCCACAGGCCGCGGACATCGGTATTGTCGTTGAGGATCAGCCATGCCTGATGCTTGACCATCAAATCCAGGATGCGCGCGCATCCCTGTGTACCGGTATTCATGCTCTGGTAGCCCTTCCAGTTCGCATGGAGGATGCTGGTGTCCGAATCAAGGGAGATATCGATGGAGGAGTCGCTGTACAGCTCGAGCATGACGTGTTGGATGTGCACAAGGGCCCATACGACTTGGGCGGCCCATAGTAGCACATGCATGAATCTTCGACAGGCATGTCGTCCGCCGGGCTTTGGCACCCTCTTCAACGGCCTCCTGTCAGCGGCAAAAGTAGTTCACCACAGTAGGCACGGTGCCGTGCTGTATGGTGAACGCGTGTGCACAGCTTGCGGAGAGTTTTTCGTTATCGCGATAGACGACCACCGTCGTGTTGCGGGAGTTCGGATATTCCATGACCGACGTTGGTTCGCCGTAAGCAGCGACCAGATCCTTGAACGGTTTGCCTGCCCAGGTATTGTTCAGCTGGCGTTCGCCGCTCGACCGTTTCGCCGTTCCGTTTTCCTGTTTGGCTGTTGCGCAGCCTGCCGTCCATAGCGCCAGCACACACCATATTCCGGCCTTGATAAGGCCTGCTCCCTGTTTCAATTCCTGCTCCTTGCATGGCGATGTCGAGAATGCGGATCGTTTTGTCATTGCCCGTCGATCAATCCGTCGCCAGATTGTAGGGAGCGCAAATGTGGGCCTCAAGACATGAATATGGGGTTTTCCCGTGTCAAGAGATGCCGGATCGCAAATGCTTGATTCAAGTTAAGGGGCACCATGAAAGTACGACAGGCCTCAATGAAATCGAAACAAGATTCCCGCACGACGCACGTTTTATACTGAAGTTTTGGATATCTCTTCGGGGGAAGGCAAATGCCGGAACAGAGAAAGGTGCAGCAGGTCGTTGCCGTGAGGCCGGACAGGGAAGTTGCGACCCGCCAGCGGCTCCCCTATTTCATCGGCGTGTCGGCGGATACGGTGGGGGCCGCCGGACTATCGATGCATCTCGTGGTGATTCCGCCCGGCGCAAGGGCAGCACCGCACCTGCACCAGGGATATGAAACTGCAATTTACGTGCTTGAGGGGCGCGTCGAAACACGCTACGGCGACAAACTCTCCGAGTCCGTCATCAGTGAAGCCGGCGAATTCCTGTTCATCCCGCCGGACGTACCGCACGAAGCGATCAACCTGAGCGAGACGGAACCGGCACGCGCCATCGTCGCCCGTAACGATGCCAACGAGCAGGAGCGCGTGCTGCCCTACTCCATTGAAGGCGTCATGCCCGGAGGCTGAGCAATACGAACATGCCCCATCCCGCCAGCAGCGCACCAGCGGCCCGCGCGATCCAGTGACCGGCAGGCGCAAGCTTTTCGACCAGGATGAACAGTGCGAGGCCGGCGATCCACGCCAGGTTCATCACGCCGCCGACGAACAACAGCAGCATGAGCGCCCAGCAGCAGCCGACGCAGTAAGCGCCATGCAGCAATCCCATTGCGAATGCCCCGCCGGTTCCCTCGCGCCAGTGCAGCATCACGAAGTCGAGCGGCGAGCGGCAGCGCCGCAGGCATACCTGCTTGACCGGCAGCCATTGATACACGCCCGCGGCAATCAGGACTGTGCCGGCAAAGGCCATACTCGTCGCCTCCATCATCGGCGATAGCAAGGCGGCCTTCTCCAGCGCGAACTGGAGCACGACAGCGATCATGCTGAACGAGGCCCACACCACGAGGTATCCGAGCGCAAAGACCGCCTGTGCAAATGCGGCAGTTCCGCGCTTGCGTGCGATGGTGCCGTACAAAAGAATCATCGGCGCCGCGCTCGGCAGCATCATGGCCGTCATCATGACGACCCACATCGCCAGCATCAGGAGTGCATGACCCGCAGTCCACGACGATTGGCTCATCGGCATCAGCATGCCGTCCATTTCCTGCATTGTGCCCGCGCCCGATAGCAGATAAGCCCAGCTGAGCAGGACGACCGCGAGCAATGCACCGACCGCGACGATGCGATCATGGCGCAGCGCGCCTTCCAACACTGACGCTGCCTTCATCTCGACTGGCACGACGGCTATGCAGCCACGCCTTGCGGCGTCTGCACTACGTGCGCCAGCGTGCTGTGGGAAGCAGTGGTATCGAAGCGGATGGCACCGCTGCTGCGGATATTGGCGGATGCAATCTCGCCTTCGATATGTTCGAAGCCTTCCGGTATCACCACGCGAATGCGGTGCTGCGCGCCTGTGACCGGATTGCGGATCGGCTCGACCTCGGACTCGAGCACACCGGGAATGCGCAAGGTCGCTGTTCGTGCCTCCTTGTCGAACGCAAGCTCAATCGGCGCGAAGACCGGATCGTGCATCGTCGTGACGATGAGACTGAAGATGTGGAACAGTGTCCCCTCGGCGGAATACTGGCCCGACAGGATGTTGAACAAGGCCTCGCGCTGCGCGGGGTCGGCGCGCTCGTCGATGATGGGTTGCGCCTGTCCGTTTCCTTCATGAAGCGCACCGGGAAAGTGCACGACGATAAAAAAGCTCAATCCGTCCAAACGGGTCGCGCCGTAATGCCCATTCTGAATGCGCATGCCGGCAATGCCCTTGCACCAGCCGTTCGTGGGCCGCGCATTGAAGTCGCACGGGCAGCCGTATGCGCAGCTGCAATTCTTGATCCAGTCACCCTCGATGCGCCAGTCCGCTTGTGCCATGATCGTGCCCTCCTGCCGTTTCCCATTCCCGGCGGGAAGCCTCGCCGCCGGTTCGCGTCCTCCCGCGCAGGCGCTCCATGGCGCCTGCTGTTCTTTCACTATGTGCTTGCATGATGCGGAGTACAACGTGGCTTGCGCCGCGCGGCAGTGATGTTTGAGCGGCATCAAGGGCTCGATCGGGACTGCTTCTCATTCCGACATCATTCGTACAGGGAAGCGGTGTCGCACGTGAACGTTTTCGCCGCAAAAGCGCCAAAAGGTTTTTGGAGTAGCCTATGAGCGAAGACGATCCCGACCTGGTGAACCGCCTCATCTGCGAATTCTCGGATCTGCAGGAAATCTGGGAAAGCCGTCCGGAAACCTTTGACTGGGCGCCGCTGCAGGAGCTGGCTAGACGCGGCGCGCATGCGTACAACGAGGGCCGCGGCCCCTCCTTCCACGCCCTGGCGCTGGATGGCGTCGACCATCGCGAATTCCACGAGCGCTTTCTCCTGTACCTGTTGCAAGCCGGCTTCGACCCGTTCCGGCTGGCGCGGCCCGGCACCGGCGTGGCGCACGTTCCGGTGATCGACCACTCCAGCCTTGCCGAATCCGCCTTCTCCAATCCGTGGTCCGCGCGCATGCGTGCCATCCTGATGGAAATCGCCAGCGCGCGCTTTGCGCCTCTGGCGGAAGAAGCCAGCAAGAGCGGCAGGATTTCGGACGAAGCATACGAACTGGTGGATGCCTGCGCGGAATCGATTCCGCTCGACATGCTCGAGCGGATCGCGCCGGAACTGGCACGCTCTCATCCCGGAGAGACGCGGCAGGAAGACATCAACCCGGTCGAGGGTTACCTTTCGCCGGCGGAAGTCATCATCGAGAGCGGACATGCCCCTTATGGATGACATTGACGTGCGCGGCGATATGAATGGCGGACTCGAAGGCAGGCTGTGCCGGAAAAAGGAATAGAAAGCGCGTTTCTGAACATCAATGTAAAAAGCAGTTTCAAAAAATGAAACTTCGCATTTTTGCAATACCCGCCTAAACTGCATGTTGAGATGTATGCGGGAAAGGCCGGTGCCTTGCTTCTTGATCATGGCCCTAGACATTTTGACGGTACCCTACTACAATCTCGCCTCTCTTCCCCGATAGCTCAGTCGGTAGAGCGACGGACTGTTAATCCGCAGGTCCCTGGTTCGAGTCCAGGTCGGGGAGCCAAAATACAAAAGGGCTGCATTTCCATGCAGCCCTTTTCCTTTTCCTCGCCGGCATTTCCTGCTGCGTGTATTTTTCCCTTACCCTGCTTAGAAAGCTTCCCACCAGTCTCCCTGCATTGGCGACACGCTTGGGTTGCGCGAGAGGCAGCGCCGTTACGCTCCGCCCCGCCTTGGACTATGCTGAATGAACATGGCGAGGAGAAACGGGATGAGGACCGCTCGGCTTTTCATCGTGGCGGCGTGGCTATGCACCGCCGCCCACGCGCAGGTGCCGGAACTGGGGCGCTGGCAAGACTTAGACTTCAGCGAAGTGGAGGTGTACAGCCGGACCGACGATCGCTACTGGGACATGCTTGTCACCTTGTCGAAGGATGGACGGCTCGATGACGATCCCATCGTGCTGTCACGGGTCCGGGCCATTGCGCCGGCCCTGATTCGGGCGGCCACCTGGATGAAGCCAGAGGCCGGCGCATGGGTCTGGGAAATCCATACGACGAGCGCGCCGGACGTCGATGCCCTTTGCATGGCCGGCGGCAAACTTCTGGTCGGCAGCTCGTTCGTCCGCCGCCTCGAACTGGATGACGGCGAGCTCGCCACCTTGATCGCGCACGAAATCGCGCATGCCGTGGCGGACCACCACCGCGAGTTCCTGTCGAGCGTCCTGCACATCAGTCCGCTGCCGTCCAATTCGCTCGATGTCACGATGGCGCGTCTGGACAGCGACCTGTCGCTGCAGATGAAGATGGCCCGGTTGTCCAGCATCCAGGAACGCGAGGCGGACCAGCTCGGGATGATCCTCGCCCACCAGGCCGGCTGGCCTGCCGACTCCATGGTCGGCTTCTATCGCAAGCTTGCCGATACCGAGGGCCCTTCTGCAATATCGGCCAGCCATCCGAGCGCGGCCTCGCGGCTGAACATGGCAAAAGCGATGCGCAGGCTGTTCGGAGAATGACCTCAGGCTCTGATCTGCCCAAGCCAGTCCCGCACTTGTGCCGCGACCCATTCGCCGTCGTCGAGCGCCAGGTCGTGTCCGGCATCGGGATGCATCGCGAAACTGCATCCCCAAGCTTCCGCCAGCCGGTGGGAACAGGACGGATCCACCAGCCGGTCGCCGGCACTTGCCAGCACCAGCATCGGCACGCGCGGGCTTGAACCGGGTGCGCGGTATGACGCCGCAGCCAGCAACTGGCGCATGGCATTGGCACGCGAAACAGGGCATTCACGCTGATACGCGATCCACGCCCGCAAGGTCTGCATATGGGCGCCGCCACGGTTGCTCGTCAGCCGCAGCACTATGCGCTCGCGCGTCTGCACATCCCTGCCCGCCGTCGCAAGCCGCACGAGCACGGGATAGTTTTGCCATCGAAGGCGCCTGTAGAACGGGCTGAACGGACGCAGGCTGGTATTCATCAGCACGCACCCTGCCAGTTCATCCGGATACCGCTGCGCCCATTCGATGGCCATCATCGCGCCAAGCGACAGCGCAAGCAGGTGATACGGCGGCTGCAAGCCTTGCGCAGTCACAGCTGCACGATAATGCTCAACCATGTCTTGCACACATGCCGGACTGCGCTGCGCATGCAGGCGGCCGTTGCCCGCTAGGTCGGGCAGCAGCAGCTGGGCACCCCCGGCGTATCGCCGGAACTGCTCGGGGAACGCGCCCCAATGGCGGCTCTCCCGCATCAGGCCGCGCAGGAATATCCATCTGTCCTTCATGCCGCCCCCTTGTACCAGTGCTCGAATGCGCGCGCCTGCTGTTCCTCGCGCAGCCGGCCTTGCGGCAGCCATTGCCGGTAGGCGCCGGCGGCCAGCGCGAGGAAATCGAGCCACACCAGGTGACGCCGCAACACCCTCCGCAGGCGGTGCACCGGCAAGGGATTGAAGAGGCCGATGCGCGACAGGAGTTGCAACGGGTTCTTCTTCACCCAGCGCCATGAGCCCATCTCCAGCGTCAACGGCAGGAAAACCTTGTCTTCCCTTTCCATCGCCTGCAGGTACAGGTAGTCCCACAGGTCGCCATGCGTCAGGTACTGCCTGCTCTGCGGTTCGAACACGTAGTTGTGGTTGGGATAGGCCTGGTTGAACAGGTCCTGCAATGCGAACACCTCCGGCAGGTGCCGGATCGGCGCACTGCTGTGCGCGAACGGGAACCAGATGCGGTCGCACAGCCCGAACCCCGAATGGCAGTCCAGCGCAATGCTGAACCTGCGGCTGAGCAGTTCCTCCGTCACGATGCGGCAGAGGGCTTCGCTCTCCACCTCCATCGGCTGCCCGGCAAAGCCTCGGAACCATGGCAGGCGTGCGCTGAAGCGCTGCCCGCCCAGCAGCAGCGGCACCTTCTCGGTCGCATCGACAGGCGCATTGCGCATAAGGTCGACGCCCCGCGCATTGCAGCGTGTGCCATGCCACATACCGGCCGGATTGACGATCGGCATGAACAGAAGGCGGACGGATGCAAGCTGCGCCTGCAGGGTACGGTCCCAGCGCAGGCGTGCGAGCAGGCTTTTCATGAATGCCAGCAGCACCTGCGTGCCGATCCGTTCCAGGCCGTGCACGCCGCCGAAGAACCCGACAGCCGGCACATTACGGCGCTTGCAGCCGAGCGTCACCGCATATACCGGAAAGCACCGGTCGCTTGCATCCACCGAGCACAGTTTTTGGGCATCAAGCTGCGGATGGTTGCTGTTGACGATGCTCTCGAGCGCGAGCATCTCGGGTAACTCGTCTTTGTACATTTTCGGGCACCCTTGGGGGCGGGAACGGAAGCGCAGGCCCATGCGGCAATGGGCAATGCTTGTTGAGATCGTTCTCCCGGACGATTGTTGCGCGCCCCGAGGCCCCGCCTTTGATACCGGATAAGCGATATCTCCGCTGGAAATACGCATGAGCGAAGACAAACAAAGCGCAGAAAGCCGCTGTCGTCCCCGGCGATGTCACCCGGATGACATGCAGACGTCATTCTTACGTAGCAAAAGTCCGCTATATGCGGGAAGTCCTCCCGACCCCGCGACTACGAGATTGCGGCTTCATTCAAATATCCCATAGATATGGCAAGCACAAACACTTGACATAGGGTGTAATTGCCATTAGGCAATGATTGCCGCTTCCTTGATCTTCATCATTGCCACTCCCCATCGATACTGCTAGGGCGCACGCAGCCAGCCAAAAGCAAGCCAATGCGCGCAGTGTGGCATTGCCGCCGGAACCCGGCGGCAATGCTTTCGTCGACCGTACCGTATTAAGGACTCGCGACATGAAGAACTCTCTCAACACCCGGCTGCTCTCCGCCTTCGGCTTGATGATCGTGATGGTGGCCGCCGGCGCCGCCGTGGCCGGTTGGTTCACCTGGAAGGCCTCCTCGAACTACCATTCGCTCCACATGAAGACCGAAGGCACGGCCGAGTTGGCCGCCGCCGA
The DNA here is from genome assembly GCA_035627275.1 of Noviherbaspirillum sp. Taxonomy (GTDB): domain Bacteria; phylum Pseudomonadota; class Gammaproteobacteria; order Burkholderiales; family Burkholderiaceae_D; genus Noviherbaspirillum. The sequence continues at coordinate 7,410 of DASPMC010000090.1, read as the reverse complement.
GAGCAGCCTGTGGAAGCTGCGCTACGGCATCTCGCAGGCCAGCGCCGCCGACGAGGCAGGCACCCGCAAGCATGCCGATGCGGAAGCAGGCATCTATCAGGAAGTGTGGAAGGCGCTCGATGCCTACGAAAAGACCGAGATCAGCCAGGAAGAAGCCGCCGCGCTCATCAACCTGCGCAAGGTGTTCCAGCGTTACACCGAAGTCCGCCCCCCCTGGTTCAAATTGCGTCTGGAAGGCAAGGCGGATGAAGCAAAGGAATACCGCAGCAAGATGACCACACCGACCGGCGCCGCGCTGGCCAAGGCATTCGACGAGCAGATCGTACTGCATACCAACGCATCCCAGAAGAAGATCCGCGAGCTGCAGGCCGATGCAGGCCAGGTACGCACGCTCGTCATCTCCGTCTGCGTGCTTGCGCTCGCCATCGCCGTTGCGCTTGCGGCATGGATCGTACGTGTCCTGACCGGCCCGGTTGCCCATGCGAGCGCCGTTGCGCGCCGCATCGCCGACGGCCACCTTGCCAACGAGATCGCACACGACAAGGGCCCGATGGGCGACCTGCTCAAGGCGCTGCGCGAAATGCAGTCCAGCCTCGCCGGCACCGTCGCCGCCGTGCGCAGCAATGCCGAAAACGTGGCGACCGCCGGCAATGAAATCGCCGCCGGCAACAGCGATCTCAGCATGCGGACGGAACAGCAGGCCTCCGCACTCCAGAAAACCGCGTCCTCGATGGAGCAGCTCGCTTCCACCGTGCATCAGAACGCCGATAACGCCAGGAAGGCGAATGAGCTCGCGGTCAGCGCATCCGATGTCGCTGCCCGGGGCGGCGAGGTGGTCGGCCAGGTGGTCGATACGATGAAGAACATCAACGACAGCTCGAAGAAGATTGCCGACATCATCGGCGTGATCGACGGCATCGCCTTCCAGACCAACATTCTTGCGCTCAACGCCGCTGTGGAGGCGGCGCGCGCGGGCGAACAGGGCCGCGGCTTCGCGGTGGTCGCCACCGAGGTGCGCAGCCTCGCCCGCCGCAGCGCCGACGCTGCGAAGGAGATCAAGGAACTGATCCACTCCAGCGTCGAGCGCGTTGAGCAAGGCACTGCGCTGGTGGACCGCGCCGGCGAGACGATGAGCGAGGTCGTCGGTGCCATCAAGCGCGTGACCGACATCGTCGGCGAGATCACCGAGGCCAGCGCCGAGCAAAGCCGCGGTATGGAACAGATCGGCGAAGCGGTGCACCAGATGGACGAAACGACGCAGCAGAATGCCGCCCTGGTCGAAGAAAGCGCAGCCGCGGCGGAAAGCCTGCGCTCGCAGGCGCAGCAGCTGGTACAGGCGGTCGCGGTGTTCAAGCTGGACGACGGCTCGGCGGCGGATGCACAGGTTCTGGCCTTCGAACAGGACAGGCGCCCGGTGCGCGCTGCGATCAAGCCAAGGACCGTAAAAGCAAGGCTGACGGTCAGCGGCAGCTAGCGAAAAACGACGATCACTGATTGCTTGAGGAGGCCACCATGTCCCGGACGGAAGCAGTGAGAAACGACGGATTCCTGGAATATCTCGAAGAACGTCTCAAGGCAAAGCGTGCGGAGTACCTGCAGGCGGGCAGGTCGGCCCGCAGCCGGGACATTCTCGAGACGGAGATTGCGGAACTGAAGGTCGTCTGCATGACATACAAGGAGCGCTACATGCACGCTTCCGCAGTCGATTGATCGACCGGTGAACACGCCGGCGGGCGAAGCCGATGCGCCCGCCCTCGATCATTGCAGCAATTGCGAAAACGCCTCCGCCCCCAACGGGACGCCATAAAAATACCCTTGCGCCGACATGCAGCCGATCGACTTCAGGTAACTCGCCTGCTCCTCGGTCTCCACGCCTTCGGCAACCACTTTCAGGCGCAGCCCCTGCGCCATCCCCATGATCGCGCTGGTGATCGCCATGTCGTTCTGATCCCTGCCGATGCCGCTGACGAATGAGCGGTCGATCTTCAGCGCATGGATCGGGAAGCGCTTCAGGTAAGACAGGCTGGAATAGCCGATGCCGAAATCGTCCACCGACAGCTGGACGCCCATCTCGTTCAGCCGCCTGAGCGTCGCGACGTTCTCGTCGCTCGGTTCCATCAGCATGGTCTCGGTGATCTCCAGGTCCAGCGCCTCCGGCGGTACGCCGAACTCATGAAGGATCCGTTCGACGAGATCCGGAAAATCCCGCTGGAAGATCTGCCGCGCGGACAGGTTGACCGACACATTCATGTCGGTCCGCCCGCTCGCACGCCACCGGGCCAGCTGCGCGCAGGCTTCGCGCAACACCCATTCGCCGATCTGCAGGATCAGCCCGCTCTCCTCCGCAATCGAGATGAACTGCTCCGGCGGTACCATGCCACGCTCGGCGTCGTGCCAGCGCAGCAGCGCCTCGGCGCTGAAAATCCGGCTGGTCCGGAGGTCGATCTGCGGTTGGAAATACAGCGTCAACTGCCCGTTGGCCACGGCTTGCCGCAACTGGTTCTCGAGCGCCAGACGGTACTGGATCGACGCATTCAATTCCTCCGTATAGAACTGGTAGTTGCTGCGCCCGCTCGCCTTGGCGTGGTACATCGCGGTATCCGCCGCGCGCATCAGCGTCTCGGCGTCGCTCCCGTCATCCGGATACAGGCTGATTCCGATGCTGGCGCCGGCGTGCAGCGACTCCCCCTCCAGATCGAACGGCGTCTCCAATGCCTTGAGCACTTTCGCGGCAACCAGCGCCGCCTCCTGCGAATGGCGCAAGGAAAACAGCACGATGACGAACTCGTCGCCGCCCAGTCGCGCCAGCATGTCTTCCTTGCGCAGGCAACCCTGCAAACGGCGCCCCACGGCTTGCAGCAACAGGTCGCCGACATGGTGGCCGAGCGAATCGTTGATGCGCTTGAAGTTGTCGAGGTCGATGAACAGCAGCGCGACGACGCGCTTGTAGCGCGCGGCATGCGCGATCGCCTGCTCCAGCGCATCCTGCAACATGGTGCGGTTCGGCAGCCCGGTCAGCATGTCGTGCAGCGCAAGATGACGGATGCATTCTTCGGCATCCTTGCGCTCGATCGCGATACCGGCGATATGCGAGGCCAGTTCGGCCAGCTTCAAGTCGTCGGGGCGCGGCGCGCGCGGCTCGACGTAATACATGGCAAACGAACCCAGCACCTTTCCCGCAGAGGAAAAAATCGGCGTCGACCAGCAGGCCCGCAACTTGTGCTGGTTGGCCAGTTCGCGATAGTTCGTCCACAGCGGGTCGATCAGGATGTCGGTGACGACGACCGGTTTTCTCGTATACATTGCCGTACCGCAGGAACCGGCGTTCGGCCCGATCGGCTGGCCGTCGACCGCCTTCACATATTCGGGCGGCAGGTGGGGCGCCGCGCCGTGCCGCACATGGACGCCGTCCTTGTCCAGCAGCAACACCGAACCCAGCATGCTCGGCGTCTGCGATTCGATCAGGCGGATCAGCTTTTCCAGCACCTCTTCCAGCCGCGTACCGAGCGCGATCATTTCCAGCAGCCGGTTCTGGCCAGTGCAGATGAGCTGCGTCTTCTTGCGCTCGGTAATGTCATGCACGATGGCCGCGAACAGGATCCTGCCGGACTGCTGGAACTTTCCCAGCGAGATCTCAAGCAGCATTTCGTGTCCGAGCATGTGCACTGCCGTCAGCTCGATACGATGCCAGTTTCCGGAGGCCTTGCCGCTGCCGAGATATTCCCTGAGCGCCTCGGCTTCGTGGCGGCAACGCTCTGGCACCAGCCAGAACAAGTCGCGCCCCGCCAGCTCGTTCGGTGGATATCCGAAGGTGTGCTCCACGGACGGGTTGGCGTAGTTGACGACACCTGTGTCGTCAAGAATCAGGATCGCATCCGCAGCCGCTTCCGCTGCCATGCGATAGCGTTCCTCGTCATCCGGCAAGCCGCCCAGGCGTTGCCCGTTCAGCTCGAACATGAAGGCAACGCCCTTCTCCCTTGTGCCGCTGAAAAAGGTGCCGCCCGCCATGACGTCCGCTCGCGCGCCATCCCGCTGAACAATCGCGGTCTCGAAGGGCATGACGCTTCCGCATTGCTTCAGTTCGTCCAGCTCGCGCAGGTCCACGGAAGGAAGCCCGGGCGCGGCGAGATCGGCGCATTTCACCTTGCCAGACTGGATTTCCTGCTGGGTGCAACCCGTGATCCGGCAAAACGCTTCGTTCGCCTCGATGATATTGCCGTGGATATCCCAGCAAAACATGCCGATGATATTGGCCTTTGCCACCTGCCGGATCGACTCTTCGCTGAACTCCACCTTGTTTATCAAAACGCGCCTCCTTGGATTGCAGTGGCGGTTAGACAGTGGAACGCATGCGATGGTTTGTGCGCGTGCAACGTGAAAATGCACGCCGGATGGTATGCCGCAAAGATGGTGGAAGTTTCCCTACGATCCGGTGAGATGGAGTGCGTGGGCTTCAGTCTCCGGCGCACGCCCCTGCCAACTTCTTGCCCAATACCGCAAAGGAACAAGCCATGCCGACGCGCACATCCGCAGCAGGTCGGCATTCGCAACATGCGTGGAAAACTGCGTCGACTCCGGAGGCGCGAACAAGCGTGCCGGAATCTCCTCCGCAAAGCGCACCAGCCCCTGCCCCAGCAACTGAATATCAGGCGCATGCTCACCGACGAGATCCCCGATCACCCCGGACAGGGAAAACCACGTCTTGCGGAACAACACAAAGTCCTCGCGGAACCCCGTCGGCGATGCCAGTGCAAGTTCATCGAGGAAAGCCATCAGCCATTCGAATCCCGGCAGCCGGCCGTCCAGCACCACGAGGTCCAGCGCGCGCTCGGCCGCTTCCCGCAGCGCCGTATCATCCGCCGCAATTGCGCCAAGCGTGGCCACTGCACTGCGGATGCGTCCGGCATCGAGCGTCAGGCCGCCGAGAACGATCGCCACCAGCGTTTCCCGGTCGGCCTTCGACAGCCTCGCCGTCAGGCTCCAGTCCAGCACCGCCAGCCGCCCGTCGTGCGTAACGAAAAGATTGCCGGCGTGCAGGTCGCCGTGGAACACAGCGGTATGCGCCATGCTCCAGAACGGCTGGCCGATCAGCGCCGACACCATGACGGAGGCCAGTTCGCTGCGCCGTTTCCTCGACAGGCTTGCATCCGTCACCTTCACGCCGAACACGCGCTCCATCGCCGTCATCCTCGGCGTGCACCATGGCAGCAGGCGCGGGATCAGCACGCGCGGTTCGTTCGCATAGAAGGCGTGCGCCTCCGCGAGGTTGTGCTGTTCTACCTGCAAGTGGATTTCCTTGTTCAGTAGCTCGAGGACGCTCTCGAACGTCTGCCGATACGCAAGCCGGGGCAGGCCGAGAGTGCGGCTGCGCTCTTCGAGGAAGTCGCCAAGTTCGTGCCAGACAGCGATTTCTTCGGCGAACTGTTCTTCCACGCCGGGCTTGAGTACCTTGAATACGCCGTGGCGGGTTTCGCCGTCTTGTTGGTAGGTGAAAGGCAGTACGACGGCGACACTCCCCTCGGCGAGAGCGTGTTCCGCGAGCGTTACCTGTGCGTCATGCGGAAGCTCGGAATGAACGCGTGCAAGCACCTGATCCATTGGCGTTGCCGGCAACATGGACTCCAGTGTCTGCAACTGTGTGCGTACCTCGATGGGAATGTGGCGGTTACGCGCCAGCACTTGGCCGAGCTTGTGGAGCGTGGGGCATTGGGACAAGAGGGTGACGAGGCGAGTGGCTGCATTCGCGTCCGGAGGCAAAGCGAGTTGGTCGGCGAGGATGGTTTCCTGATGGTGCTCCGGCAGGCGTTCGAGGAAGAACTGCATACCCTCGATGACCAGTGGGCGCCACTGAGTCATCGTCGGCGGGACAAGTTGGGGCAAGCCGATGGATTCCAGCAACGTGTCGTTCAGCATGCGTGGGATTGGGGCTTTGCTGGCATGAAACTGACGCTACCAATGTCGCTTATGCCAGACCACGGAATGCCGGTCGGAGTTCAACTGGTTGCCAGCATATAACCAGTAGAGTAATGGGATGAACTCAGCGTCCGTAGCGCTCGACAATCCGTTGATAAGTGCCGTCCCTCTTCATGCCGGCAAGCGCCTTGTCGAACGCATCCCGCACTTTCACCAGATCGCGACGCATGGTGAATGCAATATAGCTCGGGCTGCGATCGATTTCCGGCTGCAATTCCACCACCTGGTCGAGGGCATTGTTCTTTCGCAGGAAAAAAAATGCGCCGTACCGATTGTTGACCATAATGTCGATCCGGCCAGCCATCAGCTTCTTGACATTACTGTCCGTATCGCTGACCACGTCCACGTTCTTCAATACGCCTGTCTTCACCGCACTGTCGAAGATCGGTCCGTTGCTGAACTGGTTGACGACGCCGAAACGATATCCCGACAATTTCGCGAGGTCGCCGTCATAACGAATCGGTGCATCCTTTCGCACAAAAAGAGATACGACAAGGGGAACGAGTGCTTCTTCCGAATACAGGAGAGTCTTCTCCCGTTCCGGCGTCCTGACCGCCGCAAAGACGCCGTCGGACAGGCCCTCCTGCGCCTCCCTCAGAGCACGTGCCCAAGGCATCACCCTGATCTGCACCGACTGGTTGTTGCGTCGGAACGCCTCGGCGACGATCTCGACAACCATGCCTATCACCTTCCCGCCTTCCTCATACTCATACGGCGGATAATGCCCGGTGACCAGCCGTATCGGCTCGGCCCGTGCGCAGGGTGGCGACAACAAGATACTCCATGTGGCAAGAACAACCAGCACGGACCGCTTCATTTGCCAACCGCAGATGTAGGTGAACATGTTAGACGCCCGCCCCGAATTGGAATGTATTCTTGAAGGATAGATGGAATTGGATTCATTGAGAATCCGGGCAGCATGGCGGCGGGGAAAAGTGAAACGCCTTCCGCCGCATGTCTGAAACAAAGGGGAAAAAAAGAAAAACCCGCATCAGCTGTCGGCTCGATGCGGGTTTTCAATTTGGCGGAGAGGGGGGGATTCGAACCCCCGATAGGCTATGAACCTATACACGCTTTCCAGGCGTGCGACTTAAACCACTCATCCACCTCTCCTGGATTCGGGTTCGCATGCGCGAAGCCCAAGATTATAGCAAAGACTTTCGGTTTGTTGCAGCTTTTCTGTTGCCCGCCGAAAAAATGCTGAAATCGCCATAAAAAAACCGGTGCGGCTTGTGGCCGCACCGGTTCTTTCAGTCTCCTCGCGTTATCGGCTTTTGCTTATTGAGCCTGCTTCAGTTGCTCCAGGATTGCCGGATTCTCGAGTGTCGACACGTCTTGCGTGATCTGGTCGCCCTTGGCCAGCACGCGCAACAGGCGGCGCATGATCTTGCCGGAGCGGGTCTTGGGCAGGTTGTCGCCGAAGCGGATTTCCTTCGG
>DASPMC010000089.1:0-7443 GCA_035627275.1 Noviherbaspirillum sp. | reverse complement strand
ATGCATACCGGCCAGCTCGAAGGTATCAATAACCGCATCAAGGTCATGAAACGCATGGCTTACGGCTACCGGGACAGCAGCTACTTCTTCCTTAAGATCAAGGCCGCATTTCCCGGAAATCCGTGAAGAACCAAAAAAAAGGCGCTCCATCGGAGCGCCTTTTTTCATTGGGCTTTACGCCTGCTTGGCCGCCTGCAAGTAGTCCGCGTTGATTCGCTCGGCTTGCCGTGCAGCTGGCCGCGCAAACAACCTGCCGACATAGGCTTCGAATACGGGACGCTTTTCAATGGTGCCGAACATCAGGCCCCAGCCAATGCTGGAGCCGACGTATACGTCGGCAGCGGTAAATAGCTCGCCGCAGATGTAGGGCCCGGGTGTCAGTGCCTTCTCCAGGGCGTTGATGGTGTCGTCGTAGCAGCCGAAGCCGACGAAACCGTTCTTGCCTTCAGGGATTTGCCAGCCGAGTGCCTTTGACGTTACCGCCGCTTCGAGTGGACCGGCGGTAAAGAACATCCACCGGTAGTAGGCAGCGCGAGCGGGGTGGTTCGCCGGCGGCGCCAGGTTCTTCTCGGAGAAGCGATCCGCCAGGTAAGCGCATATGGCGGCGGCTTCCGTTACCACGACATCGCCATGCTTTAACGCAGGAACTTTGCCCATCGGGTTCACCGAGAGATAGTCGCCGGACTTCATTTGCGGACCGTAATCGAGCCAAACCGTCTCGTAGGGCTGTTCGATCTCTTCCATCATCCAGTGAACAATGCGGCCTCTTGATTGCGGGTTTGTGTAGAACACCAGATCGCTCATTGCACCATCTCCTTATTGTGTGAATGGCAAGTATAGTCGCTCTGTTTTCTCCATGCATAGCCGAAAAAAAAGCGCCCCGAAGAGCGCTTTTTTGTTGATGCCTGCCAGCTTACTGGATCTTCGCCTTCTTGCGCAGGTCTTCCTGGTAAGCCTGCAGCTTCTTCTGCTGCAGCGATTCCGCGATCTGCGGCTTCACTTCTTCCAGCGACGGCAGCTTGGCGGCACGCACGTCTTCCAGCTTGATCACATGGTAGCCGTACTGGGTCTTGACCGGGCTCTCGGTGATCTGGCCCTTTTGCAGCGCGATCATCGCGTCGGAGAACGGCTTCACGAAGGAGGCCGGGGATGCCCAGTCAAGGTCGCCGCCGTTGCCGGCAGAGCCGGGATCCTTGGACTGCTTGGCGAGTTCTTCGAACTTGGCGCCGCCCTTCAGCTTGGTGATGATGGCCTTGGCTTCATCTTCCTTGTCCACCAGGATGTGGCGGGCATGGTATTCCTTGTCGCCGGCCTGGGACTTGAACTTGTCGTACTCGGCCTGGATTTCGGCATCCTTGACCGGGTTCTTCTTCAGGTAGTCCTGCACCAGCGCGCGGATGGCAATCGACTGGCGGGCGATCTCGACCTGGTTCTTGACGTCCGGGGAGTTGGACAGGCCCAGCTTGTCTGCTTCCTGGATCAGGATTTCACGGTTGATCAGTTCTTCCTTGACCATGGCGCGCAGTTGCGGCGAGTCGGGTTGGCCCTGTGCAGCCAGCTGCTTGATCATTGCGTCGGCACGGGAAGAGGGAACGGGCTTGCCGTTGACCACTGCGAGGTTCTGTGCGAAAGCGGGCAATGCGACGGCTGCAACGAGCAGCATCAGCAGGCGAGCAGGTTTCAGAGTCATTGTTTGTTTCCTGATTGTAGGTATGAAAGGTTGAAAATGCGGCGCGGCTACTGGGATACTTCCGACGGCGCCAATGCGATGATGTTGAGGGCGTGTATGTCGCTGGTCATCATGTCACGGAGGCAATCATACACCAGCCGATGGCGCGCCACGCGGTTTAACCCATCAAAACGGTCGGAAACGATGCGCACGCTATAGTGTCCTGCGCCCGAGGCAGCACCTGCATGTCCGGCATGCAGATGCGAATCATCCACCAGTTGACATTCCAGTGGGGCGAAAGTTGCGGTCAGCAGACCGCGCATTTTTTCGATACGTTCGCTCATCGCTGGTCCTTCACATGTTTGGACAGGAATACGCTCTGGGCAACGACGAAAACGATCATCAGGCCGGTAAAGCCGAACAGCTTGAAGTTGACCCAGAACGAAGTGGGGAAGGTGTACGCGACATACAGGTTGATCAAGCCCATCGCGCCGAAGAATCCCGCCCAGGAAAAATTGACCCGTTGCCACACGTTGTCCGGGAGCTCGATCTGCTTCTCCATCATGAGACGGATCAGGTTCTTGCCGAAAACCATGTGTGCGATCAGCAGGGCCGCGCCGAAGCACCAATAGAGTACGGTCGGCTTCCACTTGATGAAGGTTTCATTGTTGAAGTAGATGGTCGCGCCGCCAAACAGCGTGATGATGGCGAGCGACACCCACAGCATGTTGTCCACTTTCCGGCCCCGGAGCAGCAGGTAGCCAATCTGTGCGAAGGTCGCAAGAATGGCGACGGCCGTGGCAAGCATGATGGGCGCCTGGGCTGCAGTTGCCCCGCTTGAAGCCAGTCCCGACAGGTATTGATGCGCCAGTGCCTGTGCGGCGTCGGGATGGCCTTCACCCCATTTGAACATGGCAAAGAAGAGGATGACCGGGAAAAGATCGAATAGAAACTTCATTGAAAGTGGTCTTTCGCTTACTTGGACTCGAACCGCAGTGCGGCGGAATTGATGCAATAGCGCAATCCTGTCGGCGGCGGCCCGTCAGGGAAAACATGGCCGAGATGCGCGTCGCAAACATTGCACAGGATTTCGGTGCGTATCATGCCATGACTGCGGTCGATGCGCTCGGCAACATGCTCGGGATTGAGCGGTTTGAAATAGCTCGGCCAGCCGCAGCCGGAATCGAACTTGGCGTCTGATTCGAACAGCGGCGTGCCGCAGCACACGCAGGTGTAGATGCCATGTTCATGATGATCCCAGTAGCGGCCGGTGAATGCGCGCTCGGTGGCGGCATGGCGGGTTACCTGGTATTCCATCGGGTCCAGCTGGGCGCGCCATTCGGCGTCGCTTTTTACGATCTTGTTCGTCATGATGAGCAGCTCACTTCCAGTTGGCTCGCCCAGTCGGGCGGCAGGTCCGCATATTTTTCGTTTTCCGGTTGTTCGTCGAAAGGTCTTTCAAGGATGCTGAGCAATTTTGCAACTTCGGAGAAGTCCTTATTTTGCGCCTTTTCTATCGCGACCTGCGCGAGATAGTTGCGCAGTACATATTTGGGATTGACGCGATGCATGGCCATGCGACGTTCGGCATCGATGCTGTTTTCCTGCCGCAGACGCTGGCGATACTGTCCGGCCCAGGCATCGAAGGCCGGGCGGTCGATGAACAGATCCCGCAGCGGCTCGTCGGCGGACGGATTGTCCACCTGCAGTTCGCCCAGGCGGCGGAAGAATAACGTGAAGTCGACATGATTGGCCTGCATCATTCCGAACATCGCATCGGTCAGCTTGCTGTCGTCGGGTTGCACGGTTTTCAAGCCGAGCTTGGCATGCAGCAGTTCGTCGAGCTTTTGCTCGTAGGCCGGCTTGTAGATTTCCAGCGCCGCGTAGGTGTCGTCCACTTCGCCGATCAGAGGCAGCAAGGCCTGGCCGAGTGCGAAGCAGTTCCATTGCCCGATCTTCGGCTGCATATGATACGCATAGCGGCCCTGGTGGTCGCTGTGGTTGCAGATATGCCCGGCGTCGAAGGCTTCCATGAAACCGAACGGACCGTAGTCGATCGTGATACCGAGGATGGACATGTTGTCGGTATTCATCACGCCGTGCATGAAGCCGACGGCCTGCCATTGGGCGATCAGCTCCGCGGTGCGCCGGGTGACCTCGGACAGCAGTGCACGGTAGGGATTGGGCGCGTCGCGCAATTCCGGATAGAAATTGCCGATCACGTAATCCGCGAGTGTTTTCAGCTCCTCCTTGCGGTCGTTGTAGAACCAGTGCTCAAAAGAGCCGAAGCGGACGAAGGTGGGCGCCATGCGGGTGGCGATTGCGCCGGTTTCCGGCGTTTCCCGCATGACCACCATGTCGGTGCCGACGACGCACAGCGCGCGCGAGGTTGGAATGCCCAGCGCGGCCATTGCTTCGGAGCACAGGAATTCCCGGATCGACGAGCGCAGCACCGCGCGGCCGTCGCCCATACGTGAGTACGGCGTCAGACCCGAGCCCTTCAGCTGCAGTTCGAGGCGACCGGTAGGGTTGTCATCCGCTTGGCCATGCGCAGGTACGTCTCCTAAAAGGATCGCGCGGCCATCGCCCAGTTGTCCGGCCCACACGCCGAACTGGTGTCCGGAGTACACCGCGGCGAGCGGCATGGAGCTGGGAAGGATGCTGTTGCCGGCGAAGGACTCGACGAAGCGTTCTTGCGCAAACTCGGCCTGATCGAGGCTGATCAGGGCTGCGGCGCTGGCACTTGCACTGACCAGATAGGGCGCGCGCACCGGCGTCGGCTGCAGGCGCGTGTAGAAAGCCGCAGGCAATCCGGCAAAACTGTTTTCGATCGGCAACGCATCCGTGCGATGTCGAAAGATGCCGGTATCGGGTGAATTCATGTTGTTTCCTTGCTGCGGCGGACTTGAGGCCGCACGATGGATGAAGACTTGCGTGCAGACGATGCAGCGAGTTCCGGAAAAGCCACTACCCGCAGCGCATCGGGCTGCCTGATGGATATGCGGCCATATTTGGTCTGAATCAAGCCTTGTTGTTCCCACACATGCAGCAATTTCGAAATGCTCTGGCGCGACTTGCCGAGCAGATGGCCGAGCTCTTCCTGCGTCAGGGGAACTTCACGACCGCGTGCATTTGTGGCTGCATTCATTGCCGAGGGGCGCAATTGCGCCAGTTCCAGCAGGCGGCGCGCAAGGCGCTGCTGCAGCGGGGCAACGGCTGCTTCCTCGACGAGATCGAAGGTAGCGCGCAGGCGCAACGCGAGCATCTTGGCAAATCGTTCCTGGATCGCGGGGTAAGTGGCGAGCAGGCGCTTGAAATCGGCCTTCGGGTGGAACAGGACCGTCGTGGTTCCGATCGCAAAGCCGTCGTGCGAACGAGGCATGCCGTCGAACAGTGATATTTCGCCGAACCAGCTCGGTGCATCGAGCACTGCGATGGTAGTCGCATGACCATCGGCCGTGGTGCGCGTGAAGCGGACGGAGCCGCTTGCAATCGTGTAAAAACCGTCCGCTTCCGCGCCGCGCGCGTGCAGGAGCGTGCCGTCGTCGACGGCGCGCAGCGTCCCGCATGCCGCCGCATCCGCAATGACCTCGTCGGGAAAATCCGAGAGCCATGAGCTGCGCAGCAACTTGCTTTTGTCGATGTCATTGACGAGACGGATAAGCATGGCGATTGTTAAGAAGTTGACAGTCTTATGCGGTACGTTATACCGATACTGAAGAAAACAGCAGACTTGCATTTGTTGCCAAAGCAAGCGTCTTATTTTGACAGAGAAGAGGAGACCCCATATGAACGCCCCTGAAAAGCTGGCGATTCCGTCCATGCAAAACCGGGTTTCCCCGGAGGAATGGCAAACCCGCGTCGACCTGGCCGCCTGCTACCGCCTGGTCGCCAATTTCGGCTGGAGCGACCTGATCTTCACCCACATCACGGCGCGCGTGCCGGGTGAGGAAGACCGCTTCCTGATCAATCCCTACGGGATGATGTTCGATGAGATTACCGCATCTTCGCTGGTGAAGATCGATCTCGACGGCAACAAGGTGGAAGAGTCGCCTTTCCCCGTCAATCCCGCCGGTTTCACGATTCATTCCGCGATCCACGCCGTGCGCCACGATGCGCAGTGCGTGCTGCACACACATAGCATCAACGGCGTGGCGGTGTCGGCGCAGAAGGAGGGCGTGCTGCCGATTTCGCAGCAATCGATCTTCGTACTCTCCAGCCTCGCTTACCACGACTATGAGGGCGTGGCGCTGAACGCGGACGAAAAGCCGCGCCTGGTTGCCGACCTTGGCGAGAAGACCTACCTGATGCTGCGCAATCACGGCTTGCTCACGCTCGGCAAGACGGTCGCCGATGCCTTCGTCAACATGTACATCTTCGAAGCGACCTGCATGATCCAGATCCGCGCACAGTCGGGAGGAGGGGATCTCGTCCAGGTTCCGCAAGCGATCATCGACGGCGCACAGCAGCAAGCCAAGACGGTCACCAAATCTCAGGGCGGCATGCTCGCATGGCCGGCCTTGCTGCGCAGGCTGGACCGCATCGACCCGTCCTATCGCACCTGACGCGTCGCCTACAGATCGATATCCGCCGCCGGCAGCAATCGCTTGCCGGCGCATCTTCATTTCACTCGCCGCCCGCGGCTCGCGCCGTACCGGGCAATCCACAACTATACGGAGACAAACATGAACGCACGCGCTACTTTCAAGGATATGCAGGACAGTACCGCCGAGGATTGGCAGATCATCGCCGGAGAGTTCAAACCCTATGCATCCGCTTTGCCGGACCGCGTACTTGCGCACTTGCGCCTGCTGGCCGGCGATTTCGGCGGATTCCCGGTAGACCGCCTGACCCACAGCTTGCAGACCGCGACTCGCGCCTATCGCGACGGGAAGGACGAGGAATACATCGTCTGCGCCTTGTTGCACGACATCGGCGACACGCTAGGGAGTTACAACCATCCCGACATTGCGGCTGCCATCCTGAAGCCCTTCGTCAGCCCGCAGAACCTCGCGATGGTGGAAAAGCACGGGATTTTTCAGGGCCACTATTTCTTCCATCATCTCGGAATGGACCGCAATCTTAGAGAGCGGTTTGCCGGTCAGGCCTTGTATGACGCCACGGTCGAGTTCTGTGAGAAGTACGACGCGCCGGCCTTCGACCCGGCTTACGACACATTGCCGCTCGAGTTTTTCGAGCCGATGCTGCGCCGCGTGATGGCCCAGCCGAAAAATACGATCTACAAGGCGGTTACGGAGTAAAAAGTCACATAGGCGACTTTTGTGCGGCGCAGCATCGAAAATCATTGACGCTTTTCGTACGGTCGTTCAAAAATCACATCTAAAATTAGTGGCAACACTCTAACGACAATAAACAGGAGACAGGATGTCGCAATATCCTAAGAGCCCCTTGATGGGCCAGATGATGAGCCAGCCTTTGCTCATTTCCAGCATTATCCAGCACGCGGACCGTTATTTCGGCGGCAACGAAATCGTATCCCGCCGTGTCGAGGGCGACATTCACCGCTATACCTATCGCGACTGCCACAAGCGTGCCCGCCAGATGGCCAATGCGCTCGCCGGCTTCGGCGTGAAGATGGGTGACCGTGTAGCGACGCTGGCCTGGAACGGCTATCGCCACCTCGAGCTGTATTACGCGATCTCCGGTTCCGGCGCAGTCATGCACACGATCAATCCGCGCCTGCATCCCGAACAGATCGCCTACATCGTCAACCACGCCGAAGACCAGTACCTGTTCTTCGACATGACTTTCCT
>DASPMC010000088.1:0-37277 GCA_035627275.1 Noviherbaspirillum sp. | reverse complement strand
GGCAAGCCGATGAATTGCTTCAGCTCCAGGTAGACATCCGACGACAGGCAGGTCAGGGTGTAGGTAAACCCTTCGCTGATGCCTTCCGTGCCGGCCAGTTCCTGCGGCAGCAGCAGGCCTTCGTCGATCCCCGAACCGGGGGCGAAAGACAGCGTGAGCAGGCGGTGCGACTGGGTAAAGGCAAGGGCGTCGGACAAGAGAGGGGCGAGCCGGTCGGACGGGGAAGGGGGATACATGAGTACCTTCGTTTGAAACACGGTGGAATGCGGACATTAAAGGAAAGTTGGCAAAATTGCAATTATATGCTGCTGCCCGGTGCTTTCAATCCGTGTGCGACAGTCTCCTGGCGGCGATGGCCGGGGCAAAGCACAGGATTGCTGCGCGCTCTGGGGTGATATGAGTTGGAGGAGGGGGCGTATAGCGAGAAGATGAAACAGCGTGCGGCCAAAGAGAGGGGCAGCGTCAAGAGGTCGGGCGGACGCCGCTCACATGCGACGGCGCCCTGCGGGTCGAATGCAGAGCGGTGCTGCCCTGCATGAAGGGTCTGCTACTTTTCCTTTTCCTTGCGCTGCCCCTTCGGCAATAGCGCGAGAACCATCAACGCCACCAGCGACAATCCGGGAAAGATGGCCGCGGCACTGGCGCCGATCGCCGCCCAGCCGAGGAAGCTCCGCTGCTTCATGCGGTTCGCGACCGCGCCGAGGAGGAGGCCGACGGCCGTGCATTTCAGGAGGATGAAGTAGATGTCGTCGGAGAACATGGTGGGATGCAATTGCTGGCGTTCTTTGCAGCCGCCCGGAAACAGGCAGGCGGCGCCCGCAATTGTACAACCCCCTGCATCGACGCTCACTGGCTCAGCGTCGAGATTTCCTTGAGCTTGTCGAGCCCGACCGGCTTGACCCAGTGCAGGTCGAATCCTGCATCCGACGCGCGTTCCCTGTCCTTGTCCTGCCCCCAGCCGGTCAGTGCCACGAGCACGACACCCTTGCCGAACGCCGATTGCCTGACCCTGCGCGCCACTTCGTAGCCGTCGATGCCCGGCAGGCCGATGTCGAGCAGGACGATGTGCGGTTGCCATTCATCCACCGCGTGCAACGCGGCCAAGCCGTCGTACACGACGGATACGTTGTTGCCGAGCAGGCGCAGGATTTCCGCGGCGGAGTCGGCCGCGTCGATATTGTCGTCGACGACCAGGATGCGCCTGCCGTCATTGCCATTGGACAGGGTGGAGGATGTGGAAGGGATGAGCATGCTGGTCATTGAAATCGTCCTGGATGACAGGCTGCCAGTTGTCCGCCTTCATCATGCGTTTGCAGAAATGTTGATTGCCCATTATGAAGGCATATGATCGCAGGAGGATTGACTACAATCATCCCTTAGAACGCATGTGCCCGCATGCGTTCATGACGGAGGACGTATGGTCACGCTTTACGAGTACACGCACCAGCCGCGCTACTGGATTGCGCATGATGAGGACGGCTACTGGCTTGTTCCCGCGCGTCACGGTGGATGGGATGAGCGGGTTCCCTTCGTCGGCCACGCGATTGCCTTGCGCCCGGTCAAGGATACCGAGGGGATAGATCTCGGCATTCCGGAGGGGAAGGCGGGCTGAGCGCACCCGCTTCTTACGTTTCTTACCGTGCCGTCTCCAGCATGCTTCTGACTTTCGCCGCAAACGCATCCATCTGGAACGGCTTGGTCATCACCTGCATGCCGGAAGTGAGCAACCCGTTCCTGGTCGCGCTGTCTTCCGCGTAGCCGGTAATGAACAGGATTTTCAGGCCGGGTTGCGCGACGCGTGCCATATCCGCCAGCTGCCTGCCGTTCATGCCGCCCGGGAGTCCCACATCCGTGATCAGCAGGTCCACATTTTCGGACTGCAGCAGCTGCCGCGCCTGTGCCGTATCGCCCGTCTGCAGGACTCGGTAGCCGAGGGTTTCCAGCAATTCGCCGAGAAGCGTGCGCAGCGGCGCCTCGTCGTCGACGATCAGCAGCGTCGCACTTGCCGACGGCCTGGCAGCGACGCGGGCACTGTCTTCCTGTGCTTCGGTTTCCACCGGAGACAGGGTTCGCGGTAGCTTCATCCGTACCGTGGTGCCGCGTCCCGGTTCGGTATAGATGCGGATCTGCCCGCCCGACTGCTTCACGAAGCCGTAGATCATCGACAGGCCGAGGCCGGTGCCCTGGCCGAGCGGCTTGGTGGTGAAGAATGGATCGAAGGCGCGGGCGGCGACATCCGGCGTCATGCCGGTGCCTGTGTCGGTGACGCTGATGGAGACATAGTCGCCGGGTGCGATATCCGGAAACTGCGCGGCATAGGCTTCGTCGAGCACGATGTTGCCGGTCGAAATCGTCAGTTTCCCGCCGTCCGGCATCGCATCCCGCGCATTGATGGCAAGGTTGAGCAGTGCGCTTTCCAACTGGTTCGGATCGCAGCGCGTGGTCCATACATGCGGGGCAAGGACAGCGGCGACCTGCACCGATGGTCCGACGGTGCGCTGGATCAGGTCGGTCATGGAGTCGACCAGCCTGTTCACGTCGACCGGACGCGGATCGAGCGTCTGCCGGCGAGAGAACGCGAGCAAGCGATGGGTCAGCGCCGCCGCGCGTTCAGTCACGCCCAGCGCCCCGTCGATGTAGCGGTCGAGTTCGGCCGGCTCGCCCGCCAGGCCCATCGCGATGCGCAGCTTCATCAGCTCCAGGTTGCTGACAATGCTGGCCAGCAGGTTGTTGAAATCGTGCGCGATGCCGCCGGTAAGCTGGCCGACTGCTTCCATCTTTTGTGCGTGGTGCAAGGCCTCTTCCGCATGGCGCAGCGCTTCGGCCTGCTTCTTTTCCACCGTGATGTCGCGCGCCACGCCGTATAGCAGATCGCCTTCGGGCACGATGGTCCACGACAGCCAGCGGAAACTGCCATCCTTGTGCAGGTCGCGGATCTCGTAGCTCACCAGCGGCAGCCCTTGGCTGAGGATGGCGACCTTTTCCCGCAGTTCATCGCGATGGTCGGGATGCGTCAATTCGATGAAGGGTATGGAGGTCGCCTCTTCCTCGCTCCAGCCCAGCGTCGCGGTAAAGGCGGGATTGACGCTCAGGAAGTGGCCCTTCAGCGACGCGATCGCCAGTATGTCGCGCGACATGCGCCACAGCCGGTCGCGCTCGCGCATGCTTTCCTGGATGCCGAGTTCCAGGCCGGCGTTGAGCTGGCGCAGCCGTTCCTCGGTGCGGCGCAGCTCGGTGATGTCGGTGTGCATGCCCACCCATTCGCGCACGCTGCCGTGTTCGTCCAGCGAGGGAATCGCGCGCACCGAATAATGGCGCCATTCGCCGTCGCGGCGGCGCAAGCGGTGTTCGAACACAAAGGTCGTGCGGCTGGTGACCGCCTGCTTCCATGCTTCGACCGTCGCGCGCACGTCGTCCGGATGGATCGCATGCTCCCAGCCATGCTCCCGGTACTTCTCATAGCTCTGTCCCGTCAGCGATGCCCATCCCGGCTGTTCGTCCACCATCTGGCCGGAGGAATCGGTCGTCCACAGCACGCCCTGGACCGCATCGATTGCCGCCCTGAAGCGGGCGTTGCTCGCCACCAGCTCCGCCTGCGCGCGGGAGCGCTTGATCGCATCCCACGCACGCTCCGCGGCTTCGCGCGCCAGCACCTGCTCATCCTCGTGCCAGCGCCGCGGCGTCATGCAGTGCACGTACAGCGTGGCGGTGAAATCATTTTCCCGGATCAGGGGCACGGTAATGCCGGCCCGTGCCTGTATGTCGGCATACGGTCCGCTGCGGTCGGCGCTGCCGGTGAATCCGTATTGCGCCGCGTCTTCGGTCACGATGGTGCGCCCGGCTTGCAATTCATCCATCAGCGCGCCGCGGAAGGCGCCCATCGGGAACTGCCGGCCGGCGAGGCCGGGCACGCGGCCGCTGGTCCAGTCGGGATGAAACAGCAGCGTATTGCGATCGGGCAGCATCTCGGCGATTCCGACACGATCGGCGCGGAGATGCCGCCCCAGCATTTCGGCCACGATGCGCATGACGTCCTCCGGCGCATGCACATGGCGCAGCCGGTCCTCGAAACGGATGCGGAACGTTTGCCGCCTCTGGCTCAGCACGTTGGCAGTGGTATCGCTGCACACGCAAAAGATGCCAGTCGGCCTGCCGCTCTCATCGCGCAGCGGCGAATAGGAAAAGGTAAACCAGGCGCGCCCTTCGTCGCCCTGGCCGGGCACGGCGAGCGGCTGGTTTTCAAAATAGACCGTTTCTTCGGCGAGCGCCTTGTCGATCAGCGGACCGACCTCGGGCCAGACTTCGCGCCACACTTCCCGCGTGGGACGGCCCAGCGCCCCGGGATGCCGGCTGCCTAGGAGACGGGCGTAGGCCTCGTTATAAACCATGGCCAGCTCCGGCCCCCACGCAATGCACATCGGGAACCTGGAGTCGAGAATCAGCGTGACCGCCGAACGCAGCGCCTGCGGCCAGCCGGCAGGCGGGCCGAGGGGCGAGGCAGCCCAGTTGCTCGCGCGCAGCAGCTCGCCCATTCGGCCGCTGCCGAAATCAAAGGCGTTGGTCCGGGGCAGGTCGTTCACGTCCGATGATCTCCCTTTCGCAGGTTTGGAAATGCAGATGTGCTGGGCACTGCTGACGATCACGCTGCTAGTCTTCAGAACGCCCGGCGGGGGTGGCAGTACACCAGGTACGAGCGCAATCGCGGCTCTGAGGTTCCAGCCATCGCTGCAGGCGTATTCGCCATGGAAGGGGAGCCGGCTGGCATGCCGGACTTCAGGCATCTTCCATGAAAACATCGCCGGGCTTGTTTCCGCAGTGAAGCAGCCTCTTATCCCGGTAATGGTCTTCGGGAATGCTGACGTTGCGGCGTAAAGCCTTGACCTTGCAGTGCCACACGGAAGGTCGACTGAGATGCATCAAGTCGCGAAGTTGACCGTTGAATAGCGTATCGGGTCGTGATCAATCAATGGAATGTACCCATGCTACCAAGCCGACGTTCGCTGTTTTCGCTGCTCTTCCTCCTGTTTATCCTCACCGGCTGTGCGAGCACTTACAAGCAGGTTGCCGAGCTGGCGATCGACATCGATCGCCAGCGTGCAGACCTCGAACGCAAGGAAGTCGAGCTGCCCGGCGGATTGCGCTACGTCTACCTGGAGGGAGGCAAGGGCGAGCCGCTGATGCTGCTGCACGGCTTCGGCGGCAACAAGGACAATTTCACCCGCAGCGCGCGCTACCTGACGCCGCACTACCGCGTGATCATCCCCGACCATATCGGCTTCGGCGAATCTTCGCGTCCCGCCGAGGCCGACTACACGCCGGCAGCGCAGGCCGACCGCCTATGGCTGCTGGCACAGAAGCTGGGAATCCGTACGGTGCACCTCGGCGGCAATTCGATGGGCGGCCAGATCGCGATGGCTTATGCGGCGCGCTATCCGAAGGAAGTCGGCAGCCTCTGGCTGCTCAATCCGGCAGGCATCTGGAGCGCGCCGCGCAGCGAGCTTGCGAACATCGTGCTCGGCACCGGACGCAACCCGCTCATCGCGCGTAGCGAAGACGACTTCGCGCAGACCTTCGCGTTCGTGATGAGTGATCCGCCTTTCGTTCCGCGTCCCATCCTCAACGTGTTCGCACAGGATCGCATCCGCAACGCCGATCTCGAGGAACGCATCTTCGTGAAGATCGCGACCGACTCGATCGAGCAGCGCGTCAAGGGGCTACAGACGCCGACACTGATCGTATGGGGCGACCAGGACCGCGTGATCCATGTTGGATCCGCGGACGTGCTGCACAAGCTGATGCCGCGCTCGCAGGTCGTCGTCATGCCCGGCATCGGGCACATGCCCATGCTTGAACGCCCGCAGCAGAGCGCGGACGATTACCTGAAGTTCCGCGCGTCGCTGGCGCAGTAACGGAAAAGGGAAAAAGCGCCCCAGAAGCCGGGGCGCGCAAGTACCCCATCAAGGGTACAAGGGGTGACAGCTATCTTATTTTTCCTGTGCGGGCTTCACGTCGACATCCGGCACCGTGACCGTGCGCTCTTCCTTCTTGACGGTCGGGACCTCGACGGTGCGCTGTTCCTTGTTCACCGCGACGTCGGGCGTCTTGACGTCATACTCGGGCAGCTTCACATTGCCGGCCTGCTTTTTCTCGAGTTCATACTTCGGCAGGTCCAGGTTGCCCTCCTGCTTTTTCTCCACGTCGCATGCGGCAAGGCCGAAGGCAAAGGCAGACACGACTGCAAGGGATACGGTTTTCTTCAACATGGCGTCCTCACAAAAGTTATTGAAAAAAGTTTTGTTCGGGCCCTACTGCATGTTCTGACACCTCGCAGCGCAGAGAAGTTGTTGTGACTGTGTTAAGAAATGTAACGTTCGTAATACGGTAAAAGCGCGCCTAGAGGATTGCCACTAAGAATACCAATCGCACATCTTGTAGACTCTCCCGACCCGCTGCCGCCTGGCGCGACGATTCAGAGAGAGGACAAGATGAAGAAAACCTACCCGCACCTGCTCGCCCCGCTCGACCTCGGTTTCACCAAGCTGCGCAACCGTGTCGTCATGGGTTCGATGCATACCGGCCTGGAAGACCGTTTCTTCAACTATCCGAAGCTGGCCGCCTACTTCCGCGAACGCGCCAAGGGCGGCGTCGGCCTGATCGTCACCGGCGGCATTTCGCCCAGCCGGCAGGGATGGCTGCTGCCCTTCGGCGGCACGCTCAACAGCATCTTCGACGTGCCCAACCATCGCAAGGTCACGAATGCGGTCCATGAGGAAGGCGGCAAGATCCTGATGCAGATCCTGCATTCGGGCCGCTACGGCTACCAGCCCTTCGTGGTGTCGGCGTCCGCGATCAAATCGCCGATCTCGATGTTCACGCCGCGCGAACTCGACGAGAAGGGCATCCTGCGCACCATCCGCGACTACGTGCGCTGCGCCGAACTGGCGAAGAAGGCCGGCTACGACGGCATCGAGATCATGGGCAGCGAAGGCTACCTGATCAACCAGTTCCTGTGTGCCCGCACCAACCGCCGCACTGACCGCTGGGGCGGCTCGATCGAAAACCGCATGCGCCTGCCGGTGGAAATCGTGAAGCAGGTGCGCGAAGCGGCCGGCACCGATTTCATCATCATGTACCGCCACTCGCTGCTCGACCTGGTCGAGGGCGGCAATACCTGGGACGACGTGGTCGCCGTGGCCAAGGCACTGGAGCAGGCCGGCGTCACTATCATCAACACCGGCATCGGCTGGCATGAAGCGCGCGTACCGACCATCGTCACCTCGGTGCCGCGCGCCGCATTCCGCAGCCTGGCGGGACGCCTGCGCAAGGAAATCAAGATTCCGGTGGTGGCATCGAACCGCATCAACATGCCGGACGAGGCCGAGGACATCATTGCCAACGGCGACGCCGACATGGTATCGATGGCGCGCCCCTTCCTCGCCGACCCGGAGTTCGTGAACAAGGCTGCGACCGGCCGCACCGACGAGATCAATACCTGCATCGCCTGCAACCAGGCCTGCCTCGACCACACCTTCTCGAACCAGCGCGCCAGCTGCCTGGTCAATCCGCGCGCTGCACATGAGACCGAGCTGTTGTATACGAAGACTGCACAGCCGCGCCGCATCGCCGTCGTCGGTGCAGGGCCTGCCGGCCTGTCCGCTGCAACCGTCGCTGCCGAGCGCGGCCACCGCGTCACGCTGTTCGAGGCAAGCGACCGCGTCGGCGGCCAGTTCAATTACGCGATGCGCGTGCCGGGCAAGGAAGAATTCAGGGAAACGCTGCGCTACTTCCGCCGCCGTCTCGAACTGACCGGCGTCGAGCTGAAGTTGAACCGCAAGGTCACGCGCGAGGAATTGCTAAAGGAGGGCTTCGACGAGGTGATCGTTGCCACCGGCATCGTGCCGCGCATGCCGCGCATCGAGGGCGTCAACCATCCGAAGGTGCTGTCCTATCTCGACGTGCTGAAGAACGACGCGCCGGTCGGCAAGCGTGTGGCGGTTGTCGGCGCAGGCGGCATCGGTTTCGATATCAGCGAATTCCTGCTGCACGATCCGCACGTGCCGCTGCCGGTGCCGCTGCAGTCCTGGCTGGACGAATGGGGCGTCGACCTCAATGCCGGTACCAACGGCGGCCTGCGCAAGCCGGTGCCGGAGCAGCCGGTGCGCGAAGTCTTCCTGCTGCAGCGCAAGGCTTCCAAGCTCGGCGCGACGCTGGGCAAGACATCTGGTTGGGTACATCGCGCAACCCTGCAGCGCAAGGGCGTGGAGATGATCGCCGGCGTCGAGTACCGCAAGATCGATGACAAGGGCCTGCACATCAGTGTCGACGGCAAGGAGCGTGTGCTCGAGGTAGACAATGTGGTGATCTGCGCGGGACAAGAGTCGCTCAAGGAATTGATGCCGGCCGAGCAGGGCAATACGGGGCCGCGTTTCCACCTGATCGGAGGAGCATCCCTGGCGGCAGAGCTGGACGCCAAGCGTGCAATCCGCGAAGGCGCGATGCTTGCTGCAAAGCTATAAGTCTGTGCAGAAATATTGTGTTAGGTCAAAACATAGACAGTTTCGCAACAGCAAAATGGCTCCTCGATTGTGAGTTGGAGCGGTCATGAGCAAAAAGAAGAAAGACAAATTCAAGGAGCGCATGCACAGCAGACGCATGCGGCAGGCGCGGGCAAAGCGCCTGTACCGATTCGGGATGGTTTCCGTAATGCTGGGCATCGGCCTGGCTTGCCTCGGCGCAATCCGGTTGTAATCCTCTTGCTGGAGTCTTCGCCGCCTCAGGCTTAACATGAGCTGATGGACGCGCGATCACTCTGGCTGACGGGGCTGGCGGCCCTGTTCTTGGCACCTTCGCTTTTCTCGCTTGCCGCCCCTCCCGCTGTCCTCTGGCAGGGCAGCACCGAAATCGCCGCAGGGCGCGGCGAGAAGGGACCTTGGCAGCAAAACGACTCCCGTTACGATTATGTCGATGACCCTGCGGTTGCCATGGACGACCGCGGGCGTCTTGCAGTAGCTTGGGTAGAGCAGGCACGCAAGGATGTATGGTTTCAACGTTTTGCCGCCGATGGCATGACGCGTATTGGTAAACCGGTCAACGTCTCGCGCAGCCCTGCTACCTTCTCCTGGCTGCCGCGAGTGGCAATTGCGCCCGATGCGCAGCAGCATGTCTTCATCCTCTGGCAGGAAATCATTTTCTCCGGCGCTTCGCATGGCGGCGAGATGTTCTTCGCTCGTTCCGAAGACGGCGGCGCCTCGTTCTCCGAGCCGCTGAACATGTCGAACAACATCGGCGGCGACGGCAAGGGCCGCATCAACAAGGATGTCTGGCACAACGGCAGCTACGACCTCGTCGCAGGCCCGGACGGCGTGCTGTACGCGGCGTGGACCGAGTACGACGGCCCGCTCTGGTTCAGCCGCTCCACCGATGGCGGCAAAAGCTTTTCGCGTCCGCAGAAGGTGGCCGGAGGCGGCAATGCGAGACCTGTCCGTGCGCCATCACTTGTAGCTGGGAAGCGAGGCGAGCTCTACCTTGCATGGACCACCGGCGAGGATGGCAGCGCGGACATCCATATCGCCAGGTCGATCGACGGCGGCGCAAGCTTCGGCGAACCGCTTGCCGCATTCAAGAGCAAGGAGTATTCCGATGCGCCCAGGCTTGCCGTCGGCAGTACGGGCACGGTGCATCTTGTCTTCGCGGAAAGCGCGGGCGGGCCTTTCGATCGTTACCACATCCGTTATGCGCGTTCGATGGACGGGGCTCGCAGCTTCGAGCCGCCGCGGGACATCTCGTCATCAACAGGCAAGGGGGCAGCCTTTCCTTCGCTCGACATCGACGACAGCGGCAATGTCTACATGATCTGGGAAGTATTCCCCGAGCGAGCCAGCCGCCCGCGAGGCCTGGCCATAACCGTCTCGCTCGACGGCGGGCGCAGCTTTTCCGCGCCGCAGGAGATCCCGGGCAGCGCCGCGCCCGATGGCGGCGCTAATGGCAGTTACCAAGGATTGTTGATGAAAAAACTGGCCGTGGGAGATTCGGGAGCAGTAGTAGTGGTCAATAGCAGCCTGAAGGAAAACGAGCGCAGTCGCGTGTGGCTGATGAGGGGAAACCTGTCACGCTGAGAAGTGACAGGTTTCCTTCAGCTAGCCGCCGGTTTGCCGGCGGACGCCATCCGGAACAGCAGCGCGACCGTCAGGGCGGCGCTGACGTCGATGATCCAATCCTCAATCGCGCCGTCGCGGTAGGGCAGGGTGGCTTGAATGCATTCGTCGAAAGCGCCCATTGCCGCGACCAGGAAGAACGCTTTCATTGCCTTCGCAGTAGCATTGCCCGCCGCGCCACTGGCCAGCAGGAAGGCGATGCAGGCATAGGTCGTGAAGTGGAGTACCAGGCCCGACGCCACATAGCCGATTTCTTCGCGTGCGCCGGGTATGGAGCCGAGGATGATCACGGCCAGGTAGAGCAGCAGGCCGCTGTGGAACATGAAACTTTCGTATTGCTCGTCGGGGATGAAACGGGTTAACAGTGCGCGCATCTTGGTTTTGTCGTTACGGTCGGTGCGGATAACCTAGCTCCGACTTCGTGAGCGGGTGTCGCGTTCAATCAGGAAGCGAGCATCTTACTGTGCGGCACGCCGGAAATATCGGCGCGAGTCTGATGAACATCAAACAACATGACGATATAGGCATCAGGGCTGCCAGCCGCGGAGATACAGGAAGGCCGCAAGGCCGGCAACATTGAGAAAGACGGTAGTCCAAAACACTGCCTGGAAGGACTGCTTGCTCGTCTTGTGGCGGAACGCAGCCTGCGCGAGCAGCGCACCCGGCCAGCCGCCCGCCAGCCCGAATACGTGCAGCGTGCTTTCCCGTGTGCGGCGTCGATTCCCACGTGCTGCCGCTTTGTCCAATCCGTAGGCAACGAAAGCGGTGGCGCTTGCAGTTGCGTAAACAGCAAAGACGACAGATGAAATCGCGCCGGCAAGGGTGGCGGCAATCAGGGCGGTCAGGAATAACGCGGCGAAGCTGGCTGGCATGGATGGCGAGTGCGGCGACGTTGCGGCAAATGTGGCCGCAGTCTATGCAATGCCCCGCGGAATGTCTACAGGAAAAGCCGGTGTTGCATCCGCACGGCATCCATCCTCATGTCAGGCGTTGTTACAAACATTCCGCGCAGCGCACGCTTCTTTGTCCTTTAATATAAGTAGATAGAGGAGCAAATCATGAACAAGACTATCGCAGTAGTGGCAGGTGCGATCGCAGGTTGGCTGGCAGTCGCCGCGCCGGCGCAGGCGCATGGCGG
Source organism: Noviherbaspirillum sp. (assembly GCA_035627275.1). Classification (GTDB taxonomy): domain Bacteria; phylum Pseudomonadota; class Gammaproteobacteria; order Burkholderiales; family Burkholderiaceae_D; genus Noviherbaspirillum. Next base: position 25,985 of record DASPMC010000088.1, on the reverse strand, counting down.
CGTGCGGTGGTCGGTCACGGTCAATTCGCCGGGCTTCTACGTGGTGCCGCAACCGGGTGTAGTGGTCACGCAACCGAATTACCCCTACGGCCCGCCGCCGTCGGCATTCGCCCAGCCGCCGAACGTCATCTACGTGCAGCCGGCGTATCCGGTCTATCCACCGCCTGTGACCTATGTCTATCCCTACGGCGCACCCTACTATCCGCGCCATGGGCACCATAGGCATCATCATCACCGATGGAATGATTGGGATGATCGCAAGGGTTGGGATCACCGGCGCTAGCTACTGACCACCGACGGCATTGCGTCCGATGCCGTAATACTGCAGGCCCGCGGCCCGCACCTCTTGCGGGTCGTACAGGTTGCGGCCGTCAAATACCACCTTGTCGCGCAGACTCGATTTCAGGCGGCCGAAATCCGGTGCGCGGAAATCCGGCCACTCCGTCACCAGCACCAACACATCCGCGCCATTTACGGCATCCCATGCGTCCGTGGTGATATGGATCCGTTCGTCAAATTTCGCCTGCCCATGGGCCGCCAGCAAGATGTGCGCGGCCTCTTCTCGCGCCACCGGGTCGCAGGCGCGTACGTGGCAGCAGGCACGCAGCAACTGGTCGATCAGCGCAAGGCTCGGCGCTTCACGCATATCCCCCGTATTCGGCTTGAACGACAATCCCCATAAGGCGACGGTCTTGCCCTCCAGCCGGCGCGCGCCGCCGTAGTGGCTGCAGATCTTCGCGAACAGCGCCGACTTCTGCTGCTCGTTGACGGCATCCACCGCCTTCAGAAGATGCGGCGTGCATCCATGCTGCGTGGCCGTACGGATCAGCGCCTTCACGTCCTTCGGCAGGCAGGACCCGCCGTAGCCGATGCCGGCCTGCAGGTAGTGCGGGCCGATGCGGTCGTCGAAGCCGATGCAGCGCCGGACCGCTTCGATGTCCGCCTTCACCGCGTCGGCCACATTGGCCAGTTCGTTCATCATGCTGATGCGCGCGGCCAGCATCACGTTGGCTGCATATTTGCTCAGCTCCGCGCTGCGCGTATCGATTTCGATGAACTGGTCCAGGCTATGGAGGAAGGGCGCGTACAAGGCACGCATGAGCGCGGCAGCATCCTTGTCGTCGCTGCCGACCACGACGCGGCGGGGCTGCATGAAATCGTTCACGGCGGAACCTTCGCGCAAGAATTCGGGATTGCTCACGACCGCAAAGCGCAGGACGACGGCGCGCGACGCGAGTTCGTACGAGATGATTTCCCGCACCGTATCCGCCGTTCCCACCGGCACCGTGGATTTGTTGACGATGACTGCGTTGCGTGCAAGATGGCGGCCTGTCAGCCGGGCGGCATCGATGACGTGGGAGAGATCCGCGCTGTTGTCTTTACCGGGCGGCGTGCCCACGGCCAGGAAGACGACCTCGGCGCGACCGACCGCTTCTTCATAGCTGGTAGTGAAGGCGAGCCGCCCGGCATCGCGGTTCTGCTTGATGAGCAGCGGCAGGCCCGGCTCATGGATGGTGACATGGCCTTCGTTCAGGAGGGTGATCTTTTGTCCGTCGACGTCCACGCACATGACGTCGTTTCCGACTTCGGCAAGGCAGGCTGCAGTGACAAGACCGACATAACCCGTGCCGATGATCGAAATCTTCATAAATCCCTCATAGACGGTTGCATGATCGACATGCTGCACGGGCTTGCCGTTCCGCCATTTGCACCGTATCAAAAGAAAATGCCGGGTCGGAAAACCTGTTTCCTTCCCGGCATTTTCTGCGTTGCTCGGAGTCTTACTTCGATTCGGCTTCCGGCGCGTAACTCACAGCCTCAAGCTCGGCCCGCGTGGACCGCTTGCGCAGCCGGATATTGAGCATTTCCACTACGACAGAGAAAGCCATCGCGCTGTAAATGTATCCCTTCGGCACATGGTGGCCGAAACCTTCGGCGATCAGCACCACGGCAACCACTACGAGGAAGGACAGCGCCAGCATCTTGATGGTCGGATGCTCGGACACGAAACGTCCGATCGGACCGGCGAAGAACATCATCAGGCCGACCGACACGATCACCGCCGCGATCATCACCGCGATCTGGTCCACCATGCCGACGGCGGTGATGATGGAGTCGAGCGAGAACACAAGGTCGATCACCATGATCTGCAGCACGATGCCGGCGAAAGTGCTCTTCACCGCGGCCGAGGCGCCGTTGCCGCCCGCGCCTTCGAAGGTTTCGTGGATCTCGCCGACACTCTTCCACAGCAGGAACAGGCCGCCTGCCAGCAGCACCAGGTCGCGCCCCGAGAATCCCTGGCCAAGCACGGTGAACAGCGGCTGCGTCATCCCGACGATCCAGGACAGTGTCAGCAGCAGGCCGATGCGCATGAACATCGCGAGGAACAAACCAAGTCGGCGTGTGAACTCCTGTCGTTCCTTCGGCAGCTTGTCTACCAAGATGGAGATGAAGATGATGTTGTCGATACCGAGCACCAGCTCGAGTGCCGTCAGCGTGAAGAAGGCGATCCAGATTTGTGGATCGGAGAGAAGTTCGACCATGGGTTTTCCTTATAGTTAGTTGATTTCGGTTTCTCGGGGGACAACTCGGTGAATTGGACTTCGGGAAACCGCTGCAGTTTTGACAGGCAAAAAAAACCGGGGGCACGAGGCCCCCGGAAGGCCAACAGGCATTGCGCCTGCTCTCGTTGAGGAACGGGATTCGGTTAATCGTTGCTGCTAAAGCCCAGCAGATGCAGCAGGCTGGTGAACAGGTTGAAAATCGAAACGAACAGGCTCAGCGTCGCCAGCACGTAGTTCGTTTCGCCGCCGCGCACGATCTGGTTGGTTTCGTACAGGATCATGCCGGACATCAGCAGCACGAAGACGGCGGACACGGTCAGCGACAGCGCCGGGATCTGCAGGAAGATCGCAGCCAGGCCGGCCAGGAAGGCGACCAGCACGCCCACCATCAGGAACCCGCCCATGAACGACAGGTCGCGCCTGGTGACCAACGCATAACCGGACATCGCCATGAAGATGGCCGCGGTGCCGCCCATCGCCAGCATCACGCTCTGCGTGCCGTTGGGCATGTTCAGGTAGTGGCTGATGACGGGGCCGAGCGTATAGCCCATGAAACCCGTCAGCGCAAAGACCAGCGCCACGCCGAGGCCGCGGTCGCGGTACTTGTTGACCAGGAACAGCAGGCCGAAGTAGCCGAGCATCGTGATCAGGATGCCGGGATGCGGCAACCGCAATGCGGCCGACACGCCGGCGGTGATCGCGGAAAAGCCCAGCGTCAGGGCCAGCAGCATGTAGGTATTGCGCAGCACCTTGTGCACCGACGCATCCATGACGGTCGAAGTGCCGAAGGTCCTGCTGCGCAGGGTTTGAGTACGGTCGTTCATGTTGATTCCTTTCTCGGATGCATGCAAAACAGTCAAATTGGTTGTGCGGGAAAATCCGCATCTGCTTTTACATGGGGCCTCCTGTTGATCGACCCGTGCATCTTAAAAGACTTGTCATCTCCTAAAAAGCGAAGATAATGTGAGAATTACTTCGCAAAAAATAGAAGAATGAAAAACGTCTCGTTGAACTACCGCCATCTCTATTACTTCTGGGTCGTTGCCAAGGAGGGTAGCGTCACGCGCGCCGCGGAACGGCTGGATGTGGCCGTGCAGACCATCAGCGCCCAGCTCGCGCTGCTGGAGCAGTCGGTCGGCAAGGCCTTGCTGGCGCCGCAAGGCCGGAGGCTGGTGCTGACGGAAGCCGGGCGGATTGCGCTGGCCTACGCCGACCAGATCTTCCTGCTCGGCGAACAGTTGCAGGATGTGCTGACCGAATCCGACATCGGCCAGACCATGCGCCTGACCGTCGGCCTGTCCGATTCATTGCCCAAACTGACCGCGTCGCGCCTGCTCGAGGCAGCCTTGCGCCTGCCGCAGAAGGTCAAGCTGGTATGTCACGAGGACGATTTCGAATCGTTGTTGGGCGAACTGTCGGTGCACAAGCTCGACGTGGTTCTCACCGACCGCCCGGTACCGTCCGGCACCACGCTGCGCGTGTTCAGCCATCTGCTGGGCGAAAGCGAAACCATGCTGTATGGCGTGCCGGAACTGGCCGAGCGCTACCGGGAAAATTTTCCCGCCAGCCTCAAGGGGGCGCCGCTGCTGCTGCCGACGCGCAATCACGCGATCCGCGGGCGCCTGGATCACTGGTTCGAAACGCACGATGTGCGGCCGGACATCGTCGGAGAGTTCGACGACAGTGCGCTGCTCAATACTTTCGGCCGCACCGGACTCGGCATGTTCCCCGCACCTTCGGCGCTGGCCGCGGCGGTCGAGGAACAATTCGGCGCCGTGCCGGTAGGCGAGCTCACGCATGTGCGCGAGCAGGTCTATGCGATCTCCAACGAGCGCAAGATCAAGCACCCCGCGGTCGATGCGATCCTGACGGCAAGCCACGAGAGCGTATTCGCGCATTGAATCCGGAACGCACGTGTTCTTTGTGACGCACTTCTAAGACATCACGAGCGTCACGGCGAGGGTTAACATCACGGCGCCGATCAGGGTGTCGAGCACGCGCCAGGCCGCCGGCTTGGCAAACCACGGCGCGAGCAGCCTGGCGCCGAAGCCGAGCAGAAGAAACCATGTCGCGCCTGCCGTCATCGCGCCGAGCGCGAACCACCATTTCCCCTGCGCGCCCAGTTGTCCGCCGATCGCGCCTAGCAGCACGACGGTGTCGAGGTAGACATGCGGGTTGAGCAGAGTAACTGCGAACACAGTCGCGAGTGCTTCCCGCGCACCGATGTGAACCGTATGCGGTGCGGCTTCCAGTGCATGCCGCCCGAATGCCGAACGCCAAGCGCGCAGGCCGTACCACACCAGGAATAGCGCACCGCCCCAGCGCGCGGCCGAGAGCAGGACCGGGCTGCGCTCGACCATCGTACCCACGCCCGCCACGCCAAGCGATATCAGCGCCGCTTCGCATGCGATGCAGACCAGCACGGTCAGGCCGACATGCTGGCGTTTCAGGCCCATGCGCAGCACATGCGCATTCTGCGACCCGATCGCGACGATCAGTCCGGCGCCCAGGCCGAGCCCCTTCAGGTAGAACGGCAGCGACATGATTTTTCTCCTTGTTGCGATGCGGAGCCATTCTGCCCTGCCGAAACAGTAAAATGAACAATATTTAATTTAATTCCACAATGCTTAAATTAATTAAAGAAAGAGGGGCGGCATGAAACTCGATTCCCGCCAGTGCGAAGCGGTGCTTGCCGTCATTGACTGCGGCAGCTTCGAACAGGCCGCCGCCTCGCTGCACCTGACGCCTTCGGCCGTCTCGCAGCGCGTGCGCGCGCTGGAGATCGTCCTCGGCACACCGCTGGTAGTGCGCACCCGGCCCTGCCGGGCGACACCGGCCGGCCAGCGCCTGCTGCAATACCTGCGCCGCGTGCAGTCGCTCGAAGACGACCTGCAGGCCGAGTTCGCCGGGGAGCAGGCCGAGCCGCTCAGCATTTCCATCGCGCTCAACAACGATTCGCTGGCCAGCTGGTTCCTGCCAGCACTGGCGCCGTTCGCGATTGCCGAGCAGGTGTTGCTGGACCTGATCCTGGACGACCAGGATCACACTTACACGCTGCTGGAAGCGGGTCTGGCGCTCGGTTGCGTATCGACGGAGGCGCAGCCGATGCGCGGCTGCTTCGTCGAACCGCTGGGAGCGATGCGCTACCGCTGTATGGCATCCCCGGAGTTCCGCGCGCGCTGGTTCGCCAAGGGCATGACGCGCGCGGCTGCGCAGAAGGCGCCGGTGGTCGTGTTCGATCGCAAGGACCGCCTGCAAGCCGATTTCCTGCTGGCGCATTACGGCCTGCCCGAGGATGCCTATCCACGCCACTTCATCCCCGCGTCAGACCCGTACATGCAGGCGATCGTGCTCGGCCTCGGCTGGGGCACGCTGCCGGAGCTGCAGATGCGTGACTTACGCGAACGCGGCATGCTGGTCGATATCGCGCCCAACCGTCCGACCGACATCGCGTTGTACTGGCACGGATGGAAGGTGCAGTCGCCGCGCATGGAGCGGCTGTCGCGCGCGCTGGTGGAGCACGCGCGCAAGCTGCTGAAGGCGGGCCGGTGACCATCCGCATATGCGGTTACACTTCGGAAAGCATCAACTCGACACCCGGCCGATGAACAACAAGGATCCCTGGAAGATCGTCTATCTCCTCGCTTTCACGCAGATCGTGGCCTGGGGCTCGCTGTACTACGCGTTCGCGATCGTCGCGTCCGACATCCAGCGCGAAACCGGCTGGCGGCATGAAGTCGTGTTTGGCGCATTCTCCTGGAGTCTCCTGATTGCCGGCCTGGCATCGACGCCTGCCGGCATGCTGATCGACCGCATCGGCGGACGGGCCGTGATGGCCGCAGGTTCGCTGCTTGCTGGCGCTGGCATGATCGGCATCGGCAGCGCGCATTCCGTCTGGCTCTACTTCGCCGCGTGGAGCGCCGTGGGCGCCGGCATGGCGATGGTGCTGTACGAGGCGGCATTCGCCACCATCAATCGCGAGTTCCTGGCCGCGCCGCGCAAGGGAATCTCGGTGCTCACGCTATTCGGCGGCCTGGCCAGCACGGTGTTCTGGCCGCTGACGCTCAAGCTCAACAGCATGGTGGGTTGGCGCGACACTTTCCTTATCTACGGCGCGATCCATCTTGCGCTCTGCGCGCCGATGCACGCGTTGCTGCACTCCGGCGGACGGCGAAAGAAACCGGCAGCCGATACGCATGCGGTGCGCAACTACACCCTGCATGAAGCGGTGCGCGACTCGGTGTTCTGGAAACTGGCGATCGCGTTCTCCGCGAACATGTTCGTGTTCTCGGCGCTGTCGGTGCACCTGATTCCGCTGTTGCAGCGCTTCGGCCATTCGGCTGCCATGGCGGTGCTGGTGTCGACACTGATCGGGCCGATGCAGGTGGCGGGGCGTATCGGCGAGCTGGCATTCGCGCGTCACGTTCGCCCGCAGACGGTGGGCAAGCTCACCTTCGCGATCCTTCCTGCGGGCTTGCTGGCCTTGCTGTTTCTCGGACAACACAGCTACGCGGTGGCCGCGTTCTGCATGCTCTACGGCGTCAGCAACGGCGTGCTCACCATCGTGCGCGGGACAGTGCCGCAGACCCTGTTCGGGCGCGAGAACTACGGTGCAATTTCCGGAGCCTTGGCCGGCCCTTCGTTGATCGCCAAGGCCGCCGGGCCACTGGTTGCTGCGGCCATCGTCCAGGCGGATGCCGAGCCTGCGTGGTTGCTCGGCATCCTGCTGGGCGTCTCTGTTGTGTCGCTTGCCTGTTTCCTGACGGCGGTCAACGCACGCCGGCACGCGCCGGTCACGACTTAACCGTAGAACTACTGTCCTGCCGCCGGCATTGTCGGCTCTTATAATCACCGTTTTCATCCGACGGGAGAGCAGCATGGACCAGCAATTTGAAGACGGCTTGCGGATGCGCAAGCAGGTGATGGGCGAGGAATTTGTCGAGAAGGCGTTTGCCAATGCGGACGAGTTCACCATGCCCTTGCAGGAATTCGTCACCCGCAACGCCTGGGGAACAGTCTGGTGCCGCGACGGGCTGGACTTGAAGACCCGGAGCCTGGTCACCGTGTCCATCCTCACTGCGCTCGGACGTGCGCAGGAGCTGAAAGGCCACCTGCGCGGCGCGCTGAACAACGGCGCGACGCCGGAAGAAATCCGCGAAGTCCTGCTGCACGCGGCCGTCTATTGCGGGATGCCGCTGGCCGTCGATGCATTCCGTACGGCACAGGAAGTGATGAAAGAGGCGGCAGCAAAATAAGGGCGCGCGCAGGCAAAAGCCTGCCTATACTTCCGGCAGGTTATCCAATAAAGAAGCAGCCGCCGGGCGGTACAGGGAGCAACACTTGTGGTCCAGGAGCATGCCATGCGATCGCTGTGCCTGTCTTCCCGGGCGGCAGCATGTCTTGCTGTCCTTGCCCTCACCGCCTGCGGCGGAAGCTGGGACGATGACGACGACTTCTTGCCGCTCGCCTTGTCCTCCACACTGACCGCTGTCGAGGAAGTGCCGCCGAATACCACCCTGGCCAGCGGTGTCGGGCTGGTGACGATCGATCCGGATGGACGGACGCTGAATGCAAGCATTGTCGTCAGCGGCATGTCCGATACCGACGCGCACATTCATCTGGGGGCGCCGGGAGCCAACGGCCCGATCGTCTTTCCCCTCTCGAAGCAGGCCGGAACGACAGTTTGGACCACGCGCGCACCATTGACTGAGGCGCAATTGGATGGGCTTCTCGTCGGCAACTATTACTTCAACATTCACAGCGTCGCCTTCCCGAACGGTCAGATCCGTGGCCAGATCACATGGAGCATGCCAACGCCCGAGCAGGAAGCGCACTTGGTCCTGGTTCGCCAGCAATCAGCAATCGTCGAATTGCAGCTGAACCAGGTGGAGGAAATCCGCGATGCCGAGGATCACGACTTCACGGGCGTCGGGTTCGGATTGACGATCGGTTTCTGATCGATCATTCGTCTCAGGCAGCGACTGCAAGACGAGATTCGCTTTGGATCGACACAGAAAATAGCGCGACGGCAAGGTCCTGGATCTGGCTCGGTAGAAGTCCTGCAATATTGATGCGCCCATTCTGTGTGCCATAGATGGCAAACTCCTCACGCAGACGCGTCATGGCTGCTGCATCGACAGGCAACATGGAAAACATGCCCTTCTGGCGGCGCAAGGCTTGCATTTCTTCAGGTGCGCCGAGCCGTTGCAGTGCATCCCCGAGCGCAGTACGAATCCTCGCAATGCGCAGGCGCATGTCCTCCAGCTCTGCCAGCCAAGGCTGCGGGTTGGCGAAAAGCCTGGTGGCGATGGCTGCTCCGTGCTCGGGCGGCATCGAATAGTTGCTGCGTGTAATGCGTTCAAGCGTTCCGGCCACCGGGCGCAGTGCTTTCTCGCTTGGACCAACCACGCTCGCGACACCGGTCCGCTCGCAGTACAGGCCCATATTCTTGGAACAGCTCGCTGCCACCAGCACGGTATCGAGACGATCAATCAGCAGACGCAGACCAGCCGCGTCCTCATCCATTCCGTCACCAAAGCCCTGGTAAGCCAGGTCCACCAAGGGATACAGGCCTTGCTTCTCGCACAGCACCGCCATCGCCGCCCAGGCTTCTGCCGGCATATCGATTCCCGTCGGGTTGTGACAGCAACCGTGCACAAGCACCACGTCTCCGCGTTTGGCCTGTGCCAGATCAGCCAGCATCGCATCCGTATCCAGGACCCCGCCACGCTCCTGCCAGCGGTATGCGGCCACGCGAAGCCCGGCTGCTTCCATGATTGGCCGATGATTGATGTAGCCGGGGTTTGTTGACCAAATTGTTGCGTCTGGCGTGGCAAGGGAAATGAAGTCTGCAAGCAGCCGTAATGCGCCGGTTCCCCCCACTGTCTGCATCGTGTATTGACGCGACAGGCGCGCCGGATCATGGCCGTAGAGCAGCCTGGCCATGCTGGCGTTGAACTCGGCATTGCCAGAGAGCGAACGGTACGCCTTCGATATGCCGGCGGCAGCCAGTTGTTCCTCGGCCTCCTTCACTGCCTTCATGACCGGCGTCTGACCCGAGTCATCGCGATAAACACCGACGACAAGATCGATCTTGTTCGGCCGAGCATCCTGACGGAAAGCAGAGGTCAGCCCCCAGAGCGGATCGGGCGGCAGGACTGGCATGGTGGAGAACATGGTAGACCCTTTCAATGAGGAGTTCAGGAACGGTTGGCGAGGACGACACCCAAAGTGATCGTGGCCACGCCTGCGACAATCATCGGCGTAAGGCTTTCGCCGAGAAGGGGAACAGCCAGCAGGCTGGCAAGGGCAGGAGCGAGCGAGCCGATCACGGCGCTGCGGGCCGGCCCCAGCCGGGAGATCGCAACGGCATAGGCAAGACTTGCAACGACGCCCACGCCAAGCCCCTGCACCAGAATGAAGGGAAATGCCTGGGTGAGGGTGAATTGGCCTATGTTCGTCGTCACTGCCCCACTCAGTATCAGCAGGATGAGCGCTGCGAGAGAGGGAACACACAGCAGCAGGGTGCAGCCGATTGCATCCAGCCCAGTGCGGCGAAGGCCCAGCGTATAGGCGCCCCAGAAGAGACTGGCTGTGAGAAGCAGCGCCGCGCCCTTGCCCATGGATGCTCCCGCATGGGTGGACTGCGTCAGCACGAGGGCCGCAACGCCGGCCAGGATGATCGCCAGAGCGCGCCAACGTGAGGCCGGAACAGGACGCCCCTCAACGGCCCAGCCGAGAAGCGCAACGGATAACGGCGTCGTTCCGGCAATAAGGGCACCCACGTGCGTTGCAGAGGTCGCCGCGCCTCCAGCTGCGGCGATGTAGAAGAACGGCAGTCCAGCCCCCGCTATCACCATGAGAGCATCGACGGGGCGGACCCGCCGCAGTGCCCGCAGGCGCGACGGAAGGAATGGAAGAAGCAAGACTGCAGGCAGGCCGAAACGAAGCAATGCAACGTCGGCGGGGGCAAGCGGTGAAGCGTGGATGGCACGTATGGAAAGGGCAAAGCCGGCCCATATCGCCACGGTGATGACGATGGCCGCATATCCGACCGCCTTTTCTGAAAGGAAGCCGGCCGGCAGGGTTTGCCGTTGGAGTTCGGTTGGGGTTGGTGTCGACATCGTGCATCCTCGTTCTGGTATTCTGGAAAGATACCGAGATACGGGAAGCAATTTCTTGCTATTTATGCTTACTGTTGGGTCTGTTTTGGCAGAATCTGCTACATAGAGGCGATATGGACGAAAAGGACAAGCAAATAATCGCCGCCCTGCAACAGGACGGACGACTGACGAACCAGGAGCTGTCGGAGCGCGTCAATCTTTCTCCTTCACCCTGCCTGCGGCGCTTGCGCCTGCTGGAGGAAGGGGGCGTAATCAAGGGCTATACGGCAATTGTTGACGAGCAGGCCTATGGGCTGCCGATCACTGCCTTTGTTCGCATCCGCCTGGAGCGGCACACGAAGAAGGTGGTGGAGACATTCGAGAAGGAAGTGCGTGCCATCGATACGATTCTCGACTGCTACGTCATGACCGGCGACGCGGATTATCTGCTGCGGGTTCTCGTGGAGAGCCTGCAGGACTATGAGCGCTTTGTGCGCACCCGTCTTCACAAGATTGAGGGAATCGCGGCGATCGATACAAGCTTTGCCTACGGTGTTGTCAAGCGAGCCACCGTTTTTCCGAGAGTGGGATGAGGATTGCTGGTGGGCCGCTACTGTTCAATGCGGCATCGCCATGTCGCGAATGACCATTTCGATCCCCTTGACTACTCGCGCCAGCCTTTCGTAATTCACCTTGTCGGGTGTGTCCTGCGCTGTGTGGTAATGCGGATAGCGGTAGGGCGCGGTGTCCGTGACCATCAGCGCCGGATAACCGTGCTCGCGGTAAGCCCAGTGGTCGGACCAGTCGATGCCCGGGATGGAGGCGGGCGCGGCGATGCCCTCTGAGGGAAAACGGGCATGGCGGCGGAAGGATGCCACCGTGTCGCGCACCAGCTCGCGCGAACCAAGGTCGCCGACGAAGGCAATGAAATTGCCGGTATCCGGATACAGCGCATCGAGGGGCGGCGGATAACGCTGGCTGCCCTTCTCATCCGAGTAGTAGCCGATGGTTTCCAGCGACAGCATGGCTGCCACGTTTTCGCCGCGCGTGTACAGGTCGCGTGCGTGCAGGTAGCTGCCCATGTGCGCCGATTTGAAGTAGGGCGGTTCCTCGTTGACGAACAACACCAGCTTGATCTCATTGCCGGGCGCGGGATGCATCTCCTGCAAGGCGCGCGCCAGTTCGATGACGGCCGCGCTGCCCGTCGCGTTGTCGTTGGCACCCGGTGTGCCTTGTGCCGAATCGTAATGCGCGCCGACCACGATCACGCGCGGTTTGCCTTGCGCGGGGGCGGGATGGCGCACGGTGACCTCAAGGTTGCGCACGCGATTGCCGTCGACACTGAACATCTGCTGCTTCACCGTATAGCCAAGCCTGGCCAGGACGCTCTCGATGTAATGGGCTGCGTCCTCCAGTTGTGCGGGCACGGTGGTGTTGTGTTCCTCGCGCCCAATCTTTTCCACATGCTCGCGCAGGCGGCGCGCCAGCTGTTCTTCTTCCGCCGACAGCGGCGGCAGCGGCCCGCGGAAGGACGCACCGGGCATCGCGGTCATGTAACCGATGCCGGCGCCGCCACCGGCGAGCGCCACCGCACCCAGCAGCGGCGCGATCACCGCGCCCCGCATGCGGCGGAAGCGGATGAACAGGCGGCGCATCAGGTCCCCACCCAGGCCGAACACCCGGCCGGCAGCAGGGTGCCGCTCACCAGCATCGCCCCATGTCCGTACAGTCGCGAGGCATCGGCACCACGCCCGAGCTGAAACACCCAGACGTCGCCGCGCGGATTGTTCCACATCACGCGGCCATCGACTTCCTCAAGGCCGGCAAGCAGCTGCGCGGGCTCCGCACCGGGACGCAGCAGGACGGTGACCGTGCCGCTGCCGCTGCCGGCAGCGGAAGCCAGTGCTGCCGCAAGCACACCGGCAATCAGCACCGGGATGGTGGTCGAGCGCGTCTTGCTGCGACGATCCTCGCCGTGGCTGGACGGCGGCCGGCGCCGCAGCATGACGCCGACCGCGACGAACAGCACGCCGAACAGCACGAACCACAACATGTCCCACACGATCGGATCGGGCACGTCCATGCGTATCCGATGGATGCCGAGTATCCAGTGCGACAGCACGGCATCGACCACATGCCACATGCCGAAGCCGATCAGCAGGTCGGCCGCCAGCATGCGATCGGAGGCGCGGTCGACCAGCAGGTAGCGCGCCTGCAGGAGTTTCCAGATACCGAGCGCGGCCACGACGTACATCGCCGCATGGAACAGGCCGTCGGCGAGGATCTGCATGCGCAGGTCGGAGAAGGGCGGACGGCCCACGCCGCTCAGCAGGTGGTGCCATTGCAGGATCTGGTGCAGAAGGATGCCGTCGAAGAATCCGCCGAAGGAAAACCCCAAGAGATAGCCGGCCCAGTCGAGTTGCTTGGGCGATGCCAGGAAAGCTGCCCGATTGTCCATGGCAGGTCCTTAGGGCAACGGATACAACTGGTAGACTGCGCCGGCCAAGTCATCGGAAACCAGCAGGTTTCCCCTCGCATCCGCGATCGCGTCGACCGGCCTTCCCCACACATCGCGCCGGTCGGGATCGGTGACGAAGCCGCTGATCAGGTCGACTTCCGCACCGGCGTTGCCTGCATCGTCAAAGGGAAAGAAGCTGACCTTGTAGCCGGCATCGAGGCGCGTGCAGTTCCAGCAGCCGTGTTGTGCGACGGCCGCGCCCTTGCGGTAGGCCAGCGGCAATGCGCTGGCATGCAGGAAGCTGAAACCGAGCGGTGCTGCATGCGCGCGTATTCCCTTGGAAGCACGGTCGACCGCTGCACAGCTGAGCGCGCTGCCGTCGCGGTTCATTTCATAGTCGGGCAGGAGGTCGAGCGCGGCCATCGCCGCGTTCGGCACCGGATTGCAGAACGGCCAGCCGTAGTTGCCGCCGTCGCGTATGGAGGTAAACAGTTCGGGCGGGTTCTGGTCCACATAGGCGGGGATGACCTTCCCGAGGTCGGTCGAGCCGTCGCCGTCAATGTCGGCGTCGACGGGCACGGGTATCTCATCCCGGCCGTTGACTGTGACCCACAGCGTGCCGGTGCCTGGCAGGAAATCCAGTCCCTCCGCATTGCGCAGGCCGCGCGCGAACAGTCGGCCCTCCTTGCCGTCCGCGCTGTACTGGTAGATTGCGCCGCGCACCGGATTGCTCACCGTGTCTCCGGTGCAGACATTGCATGTCGAGGCGATCGACACATACAGCCTGTGGTCGGGCGATAGGGCAATGTTCTTCAGCTGATGGCCGTAGCTGCCCTGCAGCTCGGGCGTCGAGTTGTCGGGCAGGTTGTCGACCACGACTTCGCTCGCATCGCGCGAGGTCTCGCCAGGGCGATAGACGCTGCGGCTGACGCGGTGTGATTCGGCGATGTACAGGTAGGTGGTCGTGCCGATGGCGTGGAAGACCATGTCATGCGGGTTGCGCAAGCCGGTCACGTAGTCGAAGGCCTCGGGCAGGTTGTTCGGGCGCTCACGCAACAGGACGATCTTGCCTTCGCCCGGCACCGATACCAGCACGTCGCCGTTCGGCGCCAACGCCATGAACCGCGCGTTCTCCACGCGCGCCCACAACCGGATGCCGAAGCCGGGCGGCACGGTCAGGTTGCGTTCACTATTGAAGGGGGGATCGGCAAGCGCGTCAGGCACTTCGAGCTTGCGTACCGTGGCGGCCGCAGCTGCCTGGGCTGTCACTGGTGTTGCGGGCGCTGCTGCGGCGGGAGCCGTTGCGCTGCCGCTTCCACCGCCGCCACCGCAAGCCGTCAATCCAAAAAATGCTGTTACCGTCAACAGCGGCGCCCACAGCCTGAGACTGCGGGACGCCGTTTCAACTGAAAAAATCATTCCACTGAACAGGCTCTTATCAATGGTCACGCCTGATGTGATGCGGGAATGTCAATTTGGTTCAAACATGACACAGTCGCCGACTGTAAGCCAGATAAGAGTGAGTGCGTCAGCTATTGCTCGCCGTTACTGCTTCACCGGCGTCGCCAGCGGCTTGCCTTTTTCCACCACATACACGCCGACCAGCTTGAACGGGCCAGTACCGGTGTTCTTTGCATCATGCACCTTGCCTGCAGGTACGACGAATGCATCCCCGGCCTTCAGCTTGCGCGGCGCCTCGCCGTCGATCAACAGTTCGCCTTCGCCCTCGAGCACGTAAGTGATTTCGTCGCCGTCATGCGTGTGGCGGCCTGCCATCACGCCCGGTTCCACTTCGACGCGGGCAACGATGGCTTCGCGGTTGGGTACCGACACGTCTGCCTTGTGCACCAGCGTGCGCTTGAGTCCGCCGCTCGGCGCTTGCTGTGCAAAGAGGGTGGAGGTGCCGGCCAGACCGATTGCGCACAGGGCGAATGCGAGAATCTTCTTCATGTACTTCCTTTCTTTCGTATAAGGTCTCCTCCCATGCCGGGCGGCATGGTGCATGCATTACAGCACGAAAGCACGGAAGGAGTTTGTCCTAGCCGGAATATTCGCAGGAGAGATTCAGAGCCAGTATTCGAACATCCGCACCAGCCACTCGCGCACCCGGTTGCGCAGGCCGCGTTTGCGCCATTGCTCGGCAGTGACCTCGACCGATTCGCGCAGGTCGCGCTGAAACAGGGTTTCCATGCGCTCGGCGAATTCGGTGCTGAGGACGACCGCATTCACTTCGTCGTTATGCAGGAAACTGCGCATGTCGATGTTGGTCGAGCCGATGGTCGACCACACGCCGTCGATCACCGCCGTCTTCGCATGCAGCATTGCGCTCTTTCGCTCGTAGACCTTGATGCCTGCGGACAGCAGTTCGTCATAGTACGAGCGCCCGGCATGCAGCATCAGTCCGATGTCGGAGAAGCTGGGGAAGATGATGCGCACGTCAACGCCGCGGCGTGCGGCGTCGATCATCGCCTGCACGATCTGGCGGTCCGGAACGAAGTAGGCGGCGGTCAGGTGAATGTACTTGTCGGCATGTGTGAATGCGGAAATGTAGGTCTTGTATACCGCGAAGTCGTCGTTGTCCGGCGTGCTGCCGATCGCCCGCACCAGCGCGCTGCCCGCAGGTTTGAGCACCGGGAAAAAGTTCGCGTCGGGCAAGGCTGCGCGTGTCTTCCTCTTCCATGTGTCGAGGAAGAGTTTCTGGAATTCCGCCACCACCGGACCCTCGATCTGCATGTGCGTGTCGCGCCATGCCGCATCCTTCGCATCCTTCGGCGGTTCGCGGCGCCGGCTCTGGAGGAAGGAACTCTTGCCGTACACCTTGCTGATGTTCACGCCGCCGGTGAACGCGACGCGGCCGTCGACCACGAGGATCTTGCGGTGGTCGCGCTGGTTGATGTCCCATTCATCGCGTGCACGCGATGGATTGACCGGGTTGAACTCGAGCACGTTGATGCCTGCCGTGCGCAAGCGGTCGAAGAACTCGACCGGCGTGTCGATCGAACCCACGCTGTCGTAAACCAGGTTGACCGCGACGCCGGCATTCCTCTTGCGTATCAGCAGGTCGGCAAGCGCATGGCCGACTTCATCGGATTCGAAAATATAAGTCTCGAGGTTCACATGATCGCGCGCCGCCTCGATAGCGGCCAGCATCGCGCGCATCGTCGCCGGGCCGTCATCGAGCAGGACAACCTTGTTGCCCGCGACCAGCGGGCGTCCGCTGATCGCTTCCTCGGCGGCGACGTGCCGGGCGAGGATGCTTGTGGGGCCGGCTTTGTCCTCGAGCCGGGCGAGCAGGGCCTGCTTGCGCGAGTCAGGCAGTTCGCCGCCGGCGGCGACGATGGTCGGGTCCTTGTCAGGTACGTATTGCCGCTCGCGCAAGTAGTGCACGTCCGGCAGGCTGGCGCAAGCTGATACGAGGGCAGCAACCAGCAAGGCGAGCATGCACCGGACGCCGTCCGTCGACGTGAATCGCGCAAGCAGGTCTCGCATTCCGGGCTCCGGTGTTTTTGTTATGAAGGGAATTACTATTATTGGAACGGTTTTTCCCTCCGAGAATTCCGTCACCGGGGAATTATTCGAAACGGAAACGACATCGCGCAAACAAGGCAGGGGCATGCGTTGCTGTTGCGGGACGCCGCTCGCCGCACGGCAACAATTCCTGCCTGTTAAACTGGCCGCCATGCATATTGTCGGTGTCGATTTCACTTCCGCCCCACGCAGGGCCAAGCCCATTACGGTCGCGCACGGCCAGTTGTCGGGCGCGATCCTGCGCGTTGACCGGGTGGACAGTTTCACGGACTGGACTTCGTACGAGGAGTGGCTCGCTTCGCCGGACGAGTGGGTGGGCGCCTTCGATTTTCCCTTCGGCCTGTCGCGCGAACTGGTCGAGCATCTCGGCTGGCCGCAGACATGGGCTGCACTGGTTGAACACTGCGCAGCCATCCCGCGTGCCGAATTGCGCGCCGTCTTCAAGGCCTTCTGCGACGCGCGTCCCGTCGGCAACAAGTTCGCGCACCGCGCGACGGATTGGCCGGCCGGCTCCAGCCCCTCGATGAAATGGGTGAATCCGCCGGTGGCTTACATGTTCCACGAAGGCACGCGGCGGCTCCTGCAAGCAGGCGTGACCGTGTTCGGATTGCAATCCGGCGATCCGCGGCGCATTGCACTGGAGGGTTATCCGGGGTTAGTGGCGCGCCAGGTCACGCGGGCGTCCTACAAGAGCGACGAGCGCGCGAAACAAACGCCCGAGCGGCGTGCGGCACGGGTTGCGATTCTCACCGCGCTTGAAAACGGCACGCATCCTTTGGGTGTGACCGTGCAGATGAAGAAACGCTTGCGGCAAAGGCTGGTTGCGGACGGCACGGCGGATTGGCTGGATGCCGTGCTGTGCGCAGTGGCGGCCGCGTGGGCGGCAGGGCAGCCGAACTACGGCATGCCGCTGGCGATGGATCCGATAGAAGGTTGGACAGCCGGCGCGGCGCATGGCGACGACTGGCCGGGTGCGGCGTAAATGCGCACGGTGGACGCATGAGATGGACGCATGAAAACGGCCCGCCATTTGCAGGCGGACAAGTTCATGCAGTCGTGAAGTGAAAGCGGCTAAATCAGATGTTCGGCCCGATCCTCATCTTCTGGGTTTGCGTTCGCGTAATCGCGTAGCCCTTGGCGCTGATCTGGGCTAGCGCATCTTCTGCGGAAAAACCGTGCACGGGCTCGTTGTTTTCATCGAGGTCGATGCTGTTTTCTTCCGTTTCCCAATCGATATTCGTTGCTTCTTCGGGAATGGGGCGGCCTTCCGGGACGGCGAGGTAGGAATACATGCCTTCGCGGTCCGGGCGTTTGTAAACGTCAACTTTCATGGTTTCGTCCTCACACAAAAAGCTCGTTTGCTATTGACCTTTCGACACCGTAAAGGTTGCGCAGTGCAGCACACCTCGACCGGCCGCTTCGTGCCGGGTATCCCCCTCTTGTTTCCTCTCTGGCAAGGATTGGCCGAATAAGCCTTGCCCTCTCGTAAAGCTTCCGAAAAAAAACGTCCGTAGTTGCAAAAACGCGTATTGAACCGCGGAAATGCGCTCTTTAGAATGGGCAACATTGTGCTGCGGTAAGGGCTTTGGACTTGGCGCTGTGCAAGACGGCGGTTCGCGCGGCGGACCGGTGAGTTTGCAATTCGACGTGTATCGGATGTATGAAGTTTTCCCCAGTACAGAAGCGTGACGCGAAGAAAAGCCGGACCATCTCCGCTGTTCTCGGTATTGTTGCCTTTGTGTCCAGCCTGTTTGCCGGCGCCGCTCCCGCTGCAGCCGTGACGCTCGACGCGGCGCTCAACGAGCAGGTCCTGATGATACCCGCGACCTTCGGCGCGAAAGCCGTCGAACTCGAGACCACGATTTTCAAGCCGGCGGGCGAAGGTCCGTTCCCGGTGGTTGTCATGAACCATGGCAAGGCCTTGGGCAATCCGCGCAACCAGAACCGCGACCGCTTCATCGTGCTCAGCCGCGAGTTCGTCAAGCGCGGCTACGCCGTCGTGATCCCGATGCGCAAGGGCTTTTCCAAGTCCAGCGGCGACTATATCGATCGCGGCTGCGACATGACCGCGCACGGCCAGTCGCAGGCGGACGACCTGCAAAGCACCCTCGACTACCTGCACACGCAGCACTGGGCCGATACCGGGCGCGTGCTCGTCGCCGGCCAATCCTATGGCGGCCTCACCGCAATGGCCTTCGGCACCCGCCATTATCCGGGCGTGAAGGGAGTCATCAATTTCGCGGGCGGCCTGAAGATGCACGGCGGCGACTGCCGCTGGCAGCAATCCCTGGTGCAGGCTTTTGCCAACTATGGCGCCAGGAGCACGCTGCCGAGCCTCTGGTTCTATGGCGAGAACGACAACCACTTCGGTCCCGAGCTGGCGGCACGCCTGCACAACGCCTATACCCAGGCCGGCGGCCATGCAAAGCTGATCGCCTACGGCCCGTTCAAGAAGGATGCGCACGGCATGAGCGGCAGCCGCGACGGCGTGAAGATCTGGTGGCCGGAAACCGAAAAATTCCTGCAGGAGCTCGGCATGCCAACCGAGGCGGTGTACGCCCTGAACAATGAAGTGAAGGTGCCGAAGACCGAATACGCGGCGATCGACGATGTCAACGCGATTCCCTACCTGAAGGGTAGCGCACGCGAACAGTACAAGGTCTTCCTGGGCAAGTCCCTGCCGCGCGCCTTTGCCGTGTCACCGACCGGCGCATGGAGCTGGGCAGAGGATGGCGATGATCCGGTCGAGCAGGCGCTGCAGGATTGCCAGAAGAATAGCAGCCAGCCATGCCGCCTGTACGCGGTCGACGACCATGTCGTCTGGATCGACGAGACCCGCCCGGCCACCGCCGCCGCGCCGGCGGCCCCGGCAACCTCTGCACTCACCGGACCCTGATACGCAATGGACAAGAATACGAACGAAACAGCCAAGCCGAACCTCCTGACGCGCTTTGCGAAACAGTACTCCGGTCCGCTGGCGGGCGTTGTCCTCTCGGCGCTCAGCGCATGGATGATCGTTACCGGCCTCAAGGGGCTGGCGGGCTTCGAGGTCAGCCAGCAAAGCGCGCTCGCCGACCTGGCCGGCATCGCGATCGTCATCGGCATCGCGCGCTGGATCAAGCTGAAGTACAACGTCAAATAAGCGGATAGAATCGGCGCGTCAACTTTACGCGCCGATTCCCATGCCAATCCGCTGCTCCTGGGCCAACCCGGCCAATCCCCGCTACCTTGCCTACCACGATGAAGAATGGGGCGTGCCTTGCCATGACGAGACACGCCTGTTCGAAATGCTCAACCTCGAGGGCGCGCAGGCTGGCCTGAGTTGGGAAACCGTGCTCAACAAGCGTGACAGCTACCGCGCCGCATTCGACAACTGGGATGCGGAGAAGATCGCACGCTACGACGAAGCCAAGGTCGCGGAACTGCTCGCCAATCCCGGCATCATCCGCAATCGCCTGAAAGTTGCCGCAGCGATTTCGAACGCGCAGGCCTACCTGCGCCTGCGCGACGAATGCGGCGGCCTCGCGCCTTTCCTCTGGGGCTATGTGGACGGCAAGCCGATCCAGAATGCATGGAAGCACTCGCGCGACTGCCCGGCGAAGACGCAGCTGTCGGACCGCATTTCCAAGGATCTGTCCAAGCGCGGCTTCAAGTTCGTCGGCTCCACCATCATCTACGCCTACATGCAGGCGAGCGGCATGGTCAATGATCATTGCGTCGAGTGTTTCCGCCACGCGACGGTGCGTAACGACGGTTGATTTTTATCAGGGCAACCCCGGTATTTCCTCGCAAAAATCCCATGTTCATGGGTAGTGCGAGATGCCGGGAAGTATCATCATGTCAATGCCGCAACATCATTGGACCGCATGTCGTCGTCCATTGAATCTGGTCTGACCTCTCCGCTGAATTTTCCGCTACTCGCAACGAATCCCGTTCGCAACGCAGCAGGCGCCAGCAAGCAGGAAAGAGGCTGAACGGCACCGAACCTTGACCGAGTATCGATAGCAGTGGGGATGTCATGCTGATATATATCGTGATCGCACAGTATGCCAACGGGTACCGCGAAGAACGCGCCTTCGCGTTCCATCGCGCGGCCCGCACCTATGCGGCGGCCCAGGCGGACGAGGCGGAAACCATGATCCTGGAAGTGCCGGTGTTGGGCGACGTCGAACGGCCCGGCGTTGCCTACACGATCCGCTGGGATGACCTGACCGAGGACACGGAAAATATCGAGGCCGTATACGGCAATGCCTTGCTCGCGCGATTTGCGGTCGGCCGCCATGGCCAGGTCGAGCTGCTTCGCATTGATGACAGCACCGATGCATCAGAGGCAATCCTGACGCTGCCCTCGCGCATTTCACACAATGTCGTCAACTTCCGTCACGGCATGCGGCAAAACCGGATGCAGCGTTTGCGCCGCCGCGCCTGAACTTCATCGTGCCGCCAGGCGCTTGCCCAGAACACCACCCTGTCGTTTGACGAAGTCTGCGAGCAGTGCCGGATAGTCTTCCGTCACGGCTTCCCGGACGGACTGCCGCAACGTGAGCGTCTTGCGCCATGTGTGCATCTTCGGCGCCGCTTCGAAGAAATCCATGCCGCTCACCGGATCGAAGACGTCGAAATACCGGAACGCCGGTGCGAACGCCGCATCCACCAGGCTGAACTGCGCGCCGCCGAAATACGGTCCCTCGCCCAATGCCTTCTCGACCTGCGAGAAGCGCTCCTTCAGCGCATGTGCGGCAGCGGCATACGCGGCATCGTCGCGGGCCGTATAGAAGGTCCAGATCGCATTGAGCGTCGCCGATGCGAATTCGATCCATGCACGGTGCCTGGCCCGTAGCAGCGGGTCGGCCGGATGCAGTTGCGGCCCGAGCGTGTCTTCCAGGTATTCGCAGATCACGGCGGACTCGAAGACCGGCTGGCCGTCCACGAGGAGCACCGGCGTTTTGCCCAGTGGCGAAATCTGGAGGAACCAATCGGGCTTCGCAGCCAGATCGATATCGATGCGTTCGTAAGGCGCCTGCTTTTCCTTCAGCGCGATGACCGCGCGCTGCACATACGGGCAGAGCAGGTGGCTGATCAAGGTCAGTTTCATTCGAAATTCTCCGGGGACATGCCGGGCTTGGCTGCCCGGCACGGCGTTTACTTGAGCAGGCCTTCGGCGCGCATCGCCTCGCGCACGGAAGCGCGTTGCAGCAGGCGCTCGCGGAATGCGCTGATGGCCGGCCATTTCTTCAGGTCGATGTCGACGAATCCCGACCAGCCAGTCGTCACGAACAGGTAGGCATCGGCAATCGAGAAGCCGCTGTCGAGCAGGTAGTCGTGCTGCGACAGCCGCTTTTCGACCACGTCGAAGCGTTGCGCCAGTTGTTCCCTGAACAGGGTCTTGGCTTCCGCAGGCATGCCCGGCTTGAAGAGCGGCGAAAAGCCCTTGTGGATCTCCGACGTGATGAAGTTCAGCCAGGACAGCAGGCGGTAGTGCTCCAGGCTGCCGGCTTCGGGCGCAAGCCTCGCGCCCGGCGCTTTGCCGGCGATGTACTGCATGATGGCCGGGCCTTCGGTCAAGATCACGCCGGGTTCGATCTCGAGCGCGGGTACGTAGCCGTTCGGATTGACCGCCAGATAGTCGGCGCCGCGCTCCGTACGCTTCGTGACGCTGTCGACCTTTTCCAGCGTGAAGGCAAGTCCGGCTTCGCGCAGCGCGATGTGCGGGGCAAGCGAGCAGACGCCGGGGGAGTAATACAGTTTCATGATGCTTCCTTTCAGTTGTCGTGAAGGGATCAGGCGGTTTTCATTTTCATCGGATGGCTGGTCCTGCCGGAGGAAAGCGCGAATGCGCCGTCGCCGAGCAAGCCGTGCACCACCGACATTGCGATCAGAAACAGCGGGTATTCCCAGCCGCCGTTGGCGTTGCTGAATACCCAGCCGTTGCCGATATGGGCAGCCGTGGCGCCGGCGAGGATAGGGAGCAGCGCCAGCGAAACAACGCGGCCGTGCCAGCCGAGCAGGATCAGCGCGCCGCCGGCGAGCTCCAGCAGCACCACCGGCCAGGCGACGAAGGTCGGCATGCCGTGGCTCGCAAGAAAGCCCTCAAAGCCGGCGACGGTAAACACCAGTAGCTTCAGCAGCGCATGAGAGATCCACATCGCCCCGAGGCTGATGCGCAGCAGGGTGGCGGCGTAAGGCGAGAGGTTCCGGTCGATCATGATGAAACTCCTTTCAAAGTGAGGTGCGACGGTGGTAATGTAGGTTTGCATCGACACAATGAAAATAGGCATCCATGAAATCATCGTATGCAAAAATGCAATCGACGCTCAGCCTCGCCGACCTTGAACTTCTGCTGGCGCTGGTGCGCGGCCGTTCACTGCAGGGCGCCGCGGAACGGCTGAAGGTCGATGCGTCGACTGTTTTCCGCTCCATCAAGCGCCTCGAGAAGGACCTCGGCGAGCTGCTGTTCGAGCGTGGCCGCCAGGGCTACCTGCCGACCGAGCTCGGGCGTGAACTGGCGGGTTATGCAGAACGCATCGAGTCGCATCTGCAGGAGGCGCGCGAAGCGGCGGCCAAGGGCGGCGCCGAACCGGCCGGGGTGTTGCGCATCACCACCACCGACACGGTGCTGAACGGCCTGCTGCTGCCGGTACTCGGCAAGTTCACCGAGGCCCATCCGCAAATCGACCTGGAATTGATCGCCACCAATACCCTTGCCAACCTCAGCCAGCGCGATGCCGATGTCGCCATCCGGGCCACGCGCAAGCCGCCCGAGCACCTGGTCGGCAGCAGGCTGGGGGCGCTCACCTCGGCGGTGTTCGCGTCGCAGGCATACCTCGGCCGCAGTGGCGGTGCGATCGACCTCGAAAAGGCGGACTGGATTACCCTGGACGAATCGCTGGCCGAGCATCCGTCCGTGCGATGGCGGCGCCAGCGCTACCCGAAGGTACAGCCGCGCTACCGCTGCAACAGCGTGCTGTCGGTTGCGGGCAGCGTCGTCTGGGGACTGGGCGTGGGCGCTGTGCCGATGTTCTTACTCAAGGACCACCCGCAGGTACGGATCGTGGAAGGACCGGTGGAGGCGTTGCAGACCGACCTGTGGATGCTGGCGCACCCGGATACGCGGCACCTGAAGCGGGTGAAGCTGTTGTTCGAGTTCTTGCGCGAGAACTTGTCTCTTTAGAGGGGACTCCCGGTGTTGCCTGCTTGACAGTAGGCAGTCCTCATATGAACATCAAGGCGACTTCTGTTTGCCCCGTCCGGTCCGTCGAAACCGGTTCACGAAAACGTCCATGCGCTTGCCGAGATTCCAGGTACTTGTATTTTTTGCCATCGTGATGGCTTTGGTTCTGCCGCATGCGCATGCAGCACAGTCCGTACAACTGGCCGCTGACCTCGCCTCGGAGCGCCTGTTCGGCAAGCTGGAGTTTGTCGAGGACCGGGACAATACGCTCACGCTGGATCAAGTACGCAATTTGCCCGCCGGACGCTTTACTGAGCTGGCGCGCGACAATTACATCCGCGGGCTGACCGGGTCTGGTTTTTGGTTGCGAGCGACCTTGAACAACCCGACCCAGGCGCCGGTCGAGTGGATCCTGCAGCACCGTCTTCCCTTTACCGATTACGTGTCGTTCCGGGTCTTCGTGGACGGGCAGGCCGTCACGCAGGCGATTGGCGGCGACCGTACGCTCTTGCGCGACAGGCAGGTGCAGTACCGTTATCCCGCTGTCCGCCATATCAGCCGGGACGGCGAAACGGCGCAGGTCTACATCCACATCCGGAATCGCCAGACCGCCGACGTCCATCTCTCGTTTTCGCTCGATGCAAGCGCTGCTTTCGCGCAAGAGGTGGCGCACAGCCAGATCCTGCTCGGCATTCTTTACGGCATGCCGCTCGCGCTTGCGTTCTCCGCGCTCACCGGCTGGCTGGTGTCGCGCGACCGTCGCTTCTCGGTATATGCGCTGTATGCGCTATCGGTGCTCGGTTCCTGGATGGGGTTGAACGGCCTGCTTGGCCAATACCTGTTCGTCGACGCGCCTGATATGGCGAACAACATGCTCCACATTTTCTTCCTCCTGACGATCGTGTTTTCGTCGATATTCACGCGCGATTTCCTGCATACGCGGGATACCTTGCCGTGGACGGACCGGATGCTGCGAGCGCTGTTCTGGCTGTCGATCGCCGCCATCGCCCTTCGCGTCGCCGGCGTCTACAGCCTGGTGACAAGGATCGTCATGGTGCTGGTCGTACTGCACGCGGTCGTCACGCCGCTGGCCGGCTGGCATGCCTGGCGCAAGGGCGTCATCTACGCCCGCTGGTATGTGATCGCGCAGGTGCTGTATTCCGCGACGGTTGCCTTCGGCGTGGTGGGAACGCGCCTCGGTCTGTATACCTACGACGCATTCCTGTGGGCGGAACTGGCGTATTTCGGTGAGCTTTTGCTGCTGTCGGTGGCTCAGTACGACCGCATGCGCATCCTGCAGCGCGACAAGGAAATGGCGGAGCAGCGCTATCAGCAGGCGCTGGAAAATAAAAACCACGAACTGGAGAGTCAGGTTGCCGAGCGCACGCGGAGCCTGGATGAGGCGAGGCGCCGCGCGGAATTGCTTTCGCGTACGGACGACCTCACGGGCCTCGGCAATCGGCGGCATTTCCTCGAAACCGCGCAAGCCGGGGAGGCCAAGACGGGGGTGTTCGTGCTGGGGCTGATCGATCTCGACTTCTTCAAGCGCATCAATGACACCTACGGCCATCCTGCCGGCGATGCTGTCTTGCGCGACCTCGGCCGCATCATGCGCGAGAACACGCGGCCGGGCGATGTGGTCAGCAGGCTGGGAGGCGAAGAGTTCGGCGTGCTGCTTGAGGTGCCGGACCGAGGACGTGCTGTCGAAGTCCTGGAACGTCTGCGGCGTGCATTTTCCGAGCAGGTGACGCGCCACGAAGACCAGGTGATCGAACACACCCTGAGTATCGGCTACACAATCTTCAACGACCGCCCCTCCGACAAGGAACTCGTCCGTCGCATGCGCGAGGCCGACCAGGCGCTGTACGCTGCCAAGTCCGGAGGGCGCAACCGGATCACACCGTTCGACGCGCTCGCCGCATAAGAGCCTGTTCAGTATCTTTTTGGTATGCGCGCAGCCCCGGAAACCGGTTGAATGCTAGGCGCGGCGACGCGTCGTAGCGGTGCTACGGCAAGGAGCTGCAACACCGCAGGCGACCGGTTTCCGGGGCTGCCCGGAGGGTTCGAACGAGAAGGGACGCATTGCGTTGTTGCGACGCTTGCGCAGGCGCCCAGCCTGAGCGGCGCGCCGCGCCTAGCACTGCATCCCTTCTCGTTCGAAC
>DASPMC010000087.1:0-53340 GCA_035627275.1 Noviherbaspirillum sp. | reverse complement strand
CTGGCCGATGCATACCGGCCAGCTCGAAGGTATCAATAACCGCATCAAGGTCATGAAACGCATGGCTTACGGCTACCGGGACAGCAGCTACTTCTTCCTTAAGATCAAGGCCGCATTTCCCGGAAATCCGTGAAGAACCTTTTTTTTAGAGCGGCTTGCTGGTCCGCGTATGGGGCCAATTTCGGGCCTGCGATGCTCGCCGTACCTCACGTACGGCTGTGCTTCTCGACCCGAACTTGACTCCCATACGCGAACCATCAAGCCACTCGAGCCGAGGTGATAGAACTTTCTGCGTGGCACGCTAATTGCATTTTCCTAACGGCAAATACTTGATTCGGTTTTCTTAAATCCTGGGCGGCTCAGGGGCCGTTACCGGAACGAATACGTCAGGAAATAAACATGCTGTACCAGATCCACGAACTCCAACACGCTGCGCTGAACCCGATGTCCCGGTGGGCAGATGCGGTTTCGCACCTCT
Source organism: Noviherbaspirillum sp. (assembly GCA_035627275.1). GTDB lineage: Bacteria > Pseudomonadota > Gammaproteobacteria > Burkholderiales > Burkholderiaceae_D > Noviherbaspirillum. The sequence goes on along the minus strand of DASPMC010000087.1, from coordinate 52,862 downwards.
TTTCCAGCGCAGCTTCTCCCTTGGCGTACACGCCGTTCGCGCAGAACATCGTGGCGGGCGCGGAACTTGTCCATCGCATCAGCAAGGATTACAAGAAGCCGGGTTTCAATATCGATTCGACCACGGTTGACGGTCACTTTGTCGAGATCGACGAAACGACGGTCGCGGCCAAGCCGTTTTGCAAACTGCTTCACTTCGCCAGGTCGACGGCGACGGCATTGAACCAGCCGAAGCTGCTGGTGGTTGCGCCCTTGTCCGGCCATCACTCGACGCTGCTGCGCGATACCGTGCGTGTCCTGCTGCACGAGCATGATGTCTACATCACCGACTGGGTCGACGCGCGCATGGTGCCGCTGTCCGAAGGGGCGTTCCATCTGCATGACTATGTGCACTATGTGCAGGACTTCATCCGCCTGCTTGGCCCGGATGTGCATGTGATGGCGATCTGCCAGCCTACTGTGCCGGTGCTTGGTGCGGTGTCGCTGATGGCAACGGCCGGCGACGTCCAGCCGCGAACGATGATCCTGATGGGCGGTCCGATCGACGGCCGCATTTCGCCGACGGACGTGAACAAGTTGGCGCACGATCGGCCATATGAATGGTTCGAGAACACCGTGATCGACGTCGTACCCTTCAACTATCCGGGCGCCGGCCGACGCGTGTATCCCGGCTTCCTGCAGCACGCCGGATTCATCGCGATGAACCCGGAGAAGCACATGGAGAGTTACCTGCATTTCTACGAGGATCGCGCCCACGGCCATCCTGCCGACGCGCATGTGAAGTTCTATGACGAATACAACGCGGTGCTCGACATGGCCGCCGAGTTCTACCTCGAGACGATCAAGACGGTGTTCCAGGATTTCGCGCTGCCCAACGGCACTTGGGAGGTGGACGGCAAGCTGGTACAGCCGCAGGACATCAGGAAAGTCGCGCTTCTGACCGTCGAAGGCGGCACGGACGACATCTGCGGCGTCGGCCAGACGAAAGCGGCGCACATGCTGTGCTCATCGATTCCAAAGGCGCACAAGCAGCACCACGCGGAAGAGGGCTGCGGACACTACGGCATTTTCTCGGGACGCCGCTGGCGCGAGAATATCTGTCCGGTGGTGGCATCGTTCATTCGCGCGCACAACGGGTAGGGGGGGCTTCGTTGTGGACTGGGGCTTCGTCATTCGGATGAGGACTTGAATTAAGGAGCATCCGGGCTGAACTACGGCTGGCGTGAAAAAACGGCGGCATATCTTGCCGCCGTTTTTCTTTGTTGTGCTTTATGAGTCGCCTGAAAGGAATTGTCTCTTCGGTCAAGCCACCTCTGCGCGCATGCGGGCGCTTCCGTTCAAGTTCACAACAGTATTCAACCCGTCATCCCCGCGAAGGCGGGGATCCATAGTGAGTGGGTCGAAACAGCCTCCGCATGGATCCCCGCCTTCGCGGGGATGACGGGGGAATGTTGTGTAAGTATCGGTCGCGGTCGCCCGCGTGCGACGGGATTTACATCTTTCAAGGCTCAAGAAAAAAAGGCGGCACACCGTGCCGCCCTACATCCCTGGTGATAGAAACCGTCCGTTCAACTGATCAACCGCGCCGCATCCTGCGCAGCCACGCGCCCCTCATCAGTCGGCACCACCCAGATCTCGACACTGCTGTCCTTCGCATGAATCGGCATGATTGCGTCGCGCGTCGCTTCCCGGTTCAACGCATCATCAATCTTCACGCCGAGATAGGAGAGAGCACCGCACGTCTGCCGGCGCAGCACGGTGTCATGCTCGCCGATTCCGCCGGTGAAGGCCAGCACGTCGAGCCCGCGCAGGCAGGCGGAGAGTGCGCCGCACTCACGCACCAGGCGATGCGTGAAGATTTCGATCGCCAGATGTGCGCCAGGATCATCGCTCGCCCTTAAGGTGCGCATGTCGGCCGAGACGCCGGACACGCCTCGCAGGCCGGACTCCCGGTACAGCATGCGCTCCAGCTGCTCCCAATTCCAGCCCTGGCGCAACAGGTGCAGCAGCACACCGGCGTCGATGGCGCCGCTGCGCGTGCCCATCACCAGGCCGTCCAGCGCCGAGAAGCCCATAGTGGTCGCCGCACTCTTGCCGCCCTTGACCGCGGTGGCACTGGCGCCGTTGCCGAGGTGAGCAATGATCATGCGCTCCTGCGCACGCGGTGTTCTCTCCAGCAGGCGGTCGGTCACGTAGCGGTACGACAGGCCGTGGAAACCGTAGCGGCGGATGCCTTCCTCACGCAATTTCTTCGGCAGCGCGAAGGTGTATTCCGTCTCGGGCAGCGTCGCGTGGAAGGCGGTGTCGAAGCAGCCGATCTGCGGCAGCCCGGGGAAATGCTTGCGGAACGCGTGCACGCCCGCAAGGTTGTGCGGCTGGTGCAGCGGCGCGAGCGAACACAGGGTTTCGAGGTAGGCCAGCGTGTCGTCGTTGAGTACCACCGATTTGGCGAAGCGGTCGCCGCCATGCACGATGCGATGGGCGACCGCGGTGATGCGGATACCCCTGGCATGGCGTTCCAGGACCGTGTGCAGGGCGTCGAGCGCGCGCTCGTGCGGCGTGCCTTCTCCGGCATCGAGCTTTTCGCTGCTGCTGCCGTCCTTGCTCGAGATCGTGACCAGCGGCGAACCACCGGCCTCCAGCCCCTCGATGTTGCCGGACAGGGGAGCGGCGCCGATGTCGGTGCCGCTCTGCGGATACAGCGCAAACTTCAGCGACGACGAGCCGGCGTTGACTGCGAGGATGGCGTCGTGCATCCAGTTCATGGCTGCACCTTCCTGTTCTGGTGGGCCATCAGCAGGGCCAGTGCGGCGGAAGCGACGCGTGCATTGGCACTGTCGGCACGGCTGGTGAGGGCGATCGGAATGCGCGCGCCCATCACGATGCCGCAGGCAGTCGCGCCGGCCAGGTACTCGAGCTGCTTGGCCAGCATGTTGCCGGATTCGAGGTCAGGTACGGCGAGGATGTCGGCATTGCCGGACACGGACGATTCGATGCCCTTGATGCGAGCCGCTTCCATCGAGATCGCATTGTCGAAGGCAAGCGGGCCGTCGAGCACGCCGCCCTTGATCTGGCCGCGGTCGGCCATCTTGCAGAGCGCGGCGGCATCGAGCGTGGATTGCATCTTGACGTTGACCGTTTCCACCGCGGACAGAATCGCCACATTCGGGCGTTCGTTGCCGAGCGCGTGCGCGAGGTGAATCGCGTTCTGGATGATGTCGGCCTTTTCCTCGAGGGTGGGCTTGATGTTGATCGCCGCGTCGGTGATGAGCAGCGGCTTGTCGTACATCGGCACATCGAAGCGGAACACATGCGACAGGCGGCGCTTGGTGCGCAGGGCACGGGTGGCGACGACAGCGCTCATCAGTTCGTCGGTGTGCAGGCTGCCTTTCATCAACGCTTCGACTTCGCCGTTGGCCGCAATCTCGGCGGCGCGCTGTGCGGCGGCGACGCTGTGTTCGACCGGGATGATCTCGTAGCCGTTGAGGTCGAGACCGGCGGCCTCGGCGACCGCGCGCAGTTTTGCCTCCGGTGCGATCAGCACCGGCTTGATGAGATGGAATTGCGCCGCATTGAGGGCGCCCTTCAGGGATTCCGGATCGCAGGGGTGGACGACAGCGCAGCGTACCGCGGGCAGGTGTGCGACGCTGGAGATCAGGGCGTCGAAGCGCGCCTGCGGATCGAAAGTGCGCACTTCGGGCAGGTTCATCGCCTTGCGGCGCACTTTCTGTGTCGGGGCCAGGATGACGGCGGTACCGGACAGCACGGTGGCGCCGGCCTGATTGACGACCTTGCAGTCCAGCGTCACGCGCTTCCTGGCGTCGTCCTTGGCGGTGACAGTGACCATGGCGGTCAGCGTATCGCCCACCCGGACGGGCAGGGTGAAGTGCAGGGTTTGGTCAACGTAGATCGTGCCCGCACCGGGAAACTGCGTGCCAAGCAGACTGGAGATCAGGGTGGCGCCCCACATGCCATGCGCGACCACGCCATGGAACAGTGTCTGCACTGCATATTCGGCGTCGACGTGCGTGGGATTGAAGTCGCCCGAGACGGCGGCGAAGGCCTGGATGTCGGATAGTGCGAGGGTACGGACGAGACGTGCGGACTGGCCGATGGTCAGTTCGTCGTACGTGACGTTCTCGATGTATTGCGAAGAGAGGTCGTTCATAAGATCTTGATGATGAATTCATGCTGCGACGGTGTCGCATGCTTTCGGCAACATGCCTGTCGCAAATGACATGGTGATGAATCATGCCGTTTCAGAATCGCCGGATCACGGCTGCTTTGCCGCGGTGCGATTCCGAGGGGGGATTCAAGCAAGTAGCGTGCCGAATGATGTGCGGTGGCAAAAGACGATGGGTAGAGATTGATGCAACTGCGAACTTCAAATGACTCTTGGCGGCTGTGTTTGCAGGATGATCAGTTTTGCCGCTCTAGGCGCACTCGAGGTACTCGGCCATCGCGCTGATGATCTTGCTGCGTTTGCATGCAAGGGCCTTGTCCAGGAGCGGGTACAGCATCTCTTCTTCCTTGTGCGTGTGCTGCTGCATCAGAAGCGTGAGCGTCTCCGAATGCAGTACATAGTCCTGCACATCGAAGCGCTGTATCGCTTCCCACATCCGATTGACCATGCCGTTGATCTGCTTGTGCTCCATGCGCAGCATGGCAACCGGCTCGGCGCTGCCCGAGAGCGTCTGCCCGAATGCGGGGAGCAGGATCTTTTCTTCCATGCGGATATGCTGGCGAAGCACGTCCTGGTACTGGCGGAAGTTCTCGATCGCGTCCTTCCAGTTGCGCTGGGCTACGCTGGTCTCGGCATGGATGAGCAGGTCGTCACATCGTTGGTGGTCGTACTTGAGGTAGGCGCAAATCGTATCCATGGCGGGACTCCAGTTTCTTGCATTTTTACTCACGCGTCCTCCAAATTCCTTGACCCAGGTTTGGTTTTTTCAAAGTGGGCGAGAGCGCTTTATTCGCCGCGCACTGGCATCGCGGTCGTGCCATGCCGCCAACCCGGAAGCGGTTGACTCAGATCAAATGAATTGCAGCGGCGCGTGGCTATAGTCGGTCCGGATATTGCCGTTTCCTGTTTGCACAATGCACCGCCTTCGCCACATCCTCGTGCTGTTCATCGCTTGCCTGCTCGTCGTCACCATGCAGAAGGGCGCTTATTCTCAGTTACGCAAGGCGACGGTCGAGCCCGCAGCCTCGATTCAGCAGACAGAGCATCCGAACGAAGCACCCGCGACGGCCGACGAGGGCGCGGACCAGAACCGTTTCTACGATCCCCGCAATCCCGATCACGGCACCCTACAGAAGGCGGAAGAAATGCGGGCCGCGCTGCCCCTCGACAAGCGCGGCGCGATCGACTGGATGAAGGCCTTGCGCACTGGTGCAATCAAGCCCCGCAACGACCTCAGCGGGAACAAGCGCCAGGAAGTACTGAACCTCGACGTCATCCTCAAGAACACCAAGGAAATGCCGTACGTGCGTTTCCCCCACAACTCGCATACGGAATGGCTAGCGTGCTCCAACTGCCACGACAGCCTGTTCATTCCCAAGGCTGGCGCGAACGAAATCACCATGGAGAAGATCTTTCGCGGCCAGTACTGCGGCGTATGCCATGACCGCGTGGCGTTCGTCACGCACAACTCCTGCGAGCGCTGTCACAGCGTCCCGCACGCCAACAGCAAGCAGTGGTGGTAAGGCGCGCATCCATTTCTTTTCCTTACGCGCGGCTTACGGATTTCGAGCGTTTTCGCTCGCGAATGCACACTAATTTTTCGCGCAGCAAACGCAGTTGGGGAAAATTGATCTAGATCATTAAAAATACGAGGCGGATCGATATCCTTGCTTTCACGTTGATATCAGGCAAAGCCTGACGCTGCCGCTCATCCAGCGGCACGACGTCGGAGGCCCCCTTTTAAACGTCTCTCCAGGGGGAGTTGGTCCGCAATTTGCATTACGGAGAGCAAGGACGCCAGCGGCGATGTGGAGTGCTTCCTGCACAGAGAGGGAGCGATGCAGCTTTTTGGCGATAAACACTCTTATTGATGCAGGTCCGAGAATGAGACTAGAACGCGCTCGATCGCCGCGAGATGATTCCATGCAAAACCTGAAACGCATTCTTGCAAACACTTCGTTGTTCCGCATGCTCGACGAGCATCAGCTCGATGAGGTCACGTCGGCTACGCAACCGATACGCGCCACCACCAACACCTGCGTGATCAACCAGGGGGATGCGCCCAAGGGCGTGTATGTGGTCGTGTACGGCCAGGTGAAGATCGGCTTCGACCGCAAGGACGGTAGCGAGAAAACACTGGCCATCCTCGGGCAGAACAAGTGCTTCGGTCTTGGCGAGATGCTGCTCGATCGCGCACATCTCGCTTTCGTGAAGACGACCACCGATTCGATGATCGTCCACACCACGCGCGAGAAGGTTCTCGAAATTGCGAAAGACAATTTCAGTTTTGCGCAGGAACTCATGGTCTGCGTCGGACGCCAGCTGTACACGCTTACGCGCGACATCGAAAGCTATTCGCTGCAGACCGCCAAGCAGCGTCTCGCCGGTTACCTGCTGCGCCAGAGCCAGTACCAGGCGGCGGAATGCGTCGAACTCATCGCCAGCAAGACACTGATCGCTTCGCGCCTGAGCCTCACGCCCGAGACGCTGTCGCGCCTGCTTCACGACTTCTCGTCGGACGGCCTGATCACGGTGATGGGGCGCCGCATCAAGATTCTCGATTACGAACGCCTGGGTGCGCTGCTGAGCGCCTGACGGCATACTGTCAAGTCGCAGCCCGGATTCCGCGTCGCGGCATCCGGGCTGTTTCTTTTCTGCGCATATATACTTCAGCCGTGGCACATAATGTGCATATTCGACGGCAACTTGCTAAAAATAGACACATCCATGCTCCTCACTTTTCGCGCCGCGACCTTCCACGCAAGGTCCGGGAAAGGCCACGCATGAGCCTGCAGGCCCATCGACTTACCTGTGTACGCGGGGACCTGCAGCTGTTTGCCGATCTCAGCTTCGAAATCCAGCCCGGCGATGCGCTCTGGGTGTCCGGCACCAACGGCAGCGGCAAGACCAGCCTGCTGCGCATGCTGTGCGGACTGTCCGTGCCTGTCGAAGGAGAGGTGCGCTGGGGCGGCCGCAATATCCGCAGCCTGCGCGACGAGTTCTGCAGCAAGCTGATCTACATCGGCCATGCCAACGGTGTGAAGGACGACCTGCTGGCCTGGGAAAACCTGGTTGTGTCGACGACGCTCGCGGGCGCGCCGGTGAGCGAGGACGAGGCGCATGAGGCGCTGCAGCAGCTTGGCCTTGGCCGCGCCGCCGACTTGCCCACGCGCGCGCTATCGCAAGGCCAGCGCAAGCGGGTGGCGCTGGCGCGGCTCTCGCTCGGCATGGCCATGCCGCTGTGGATCCTCGACGAACCATTCACTGCGCTCGACAAGAGCGCCGTCACTGCGTTGTGCGGCACGATCGGCAAGCACCTCGCGGGCGGCGGCATGGTGATCTACACGACGCACCAGGAAATCGACCTTTCGGCCAGGCGTGCGCTGCGCCTCGACATGAACAAGGGGCGGCTATGCTGAAGGCGCTTCTCTGTGTGATCCGGCGTGACCTGCTGCTGGCGTTCCGGCGACGCTCTGACGTGCTCACCACCTTGTTCTTCTTCATCATCGTCGCCAGCCTGTTCCCGCTCGGCGTCGGACCCGAGCCGCAACTGTTGCGCACGATGGCGCCAGGCATCCTGTGGGTGGCAGCCTTGCTGGCTTCGATGCTGGCGCTGGGACGCCTGTTCGCGCTCGATTACGCGGACGGCACGCTGGAGCAGATGGTGCTCTCGGCCGAGCCGCTGACTGTGATCGTGATCGGCAAGGTGATCGCGCACTGGATCGTGTCCGGCCTGCCGCTGGTGATCCTTGCGCCTGTGCTGGCGGTGCAGTTCGACCTGCCGGCGGCCTCGGTCGGTGTGCTGTTCGTCAGCCTGCTGCTCGGCACGCCGGTGCTGAGCCTGATCGGCTCAATCGGGGCGGCGCTGACTCTCGGGGTGCGTGGCGGCGGCGTGCTCGTCGCACTGCTGGTGCTGCCGCTGTACATTCCGGTCCTGATCTTCGGCGCCGGGGCGGTGGGAGCGGAAGCATCGGGCGTGGGCGCGACCGCGCACCTGTTGCTGCTCGGCGGGTGCCTCGCAGGCTCGGCCGCGCTTGCGCCGTGGGCAACGGCTGCCGGCCTGCGGATTGCCGTCGAATAAACAGCGTACGGCCGACATTGGCCGGCGAATTTCTCCGGGCCACGTGTAGGCGTCATGCCGTCACATGGCTCCAAATGGCCCTGCAAGCCTTCAGCACCGATATTGTCAGACAGTACATGTCCAAGCCTCGCTGCAACTGCCGGAATTGCCCTCTGTCCGAGTGAAAAAGGACTGCAGGAAACTTCGTGGCACAGCGATTGCTTTAACGTCGGCAGGTTGTCACTGCAGTTCGTTCAACGCCGAAATCCAGCCAGACAACGCTGGCTGAAAGCGAATCGGGTGGAATCAGGCAGCCTACAGCGCTATGCTGTCAGCGGAATTCCTGAAAATGGGAAACGTACTCGATGGATACTTGACCAGAACCTGAACCGCTGACATCAAAACTTTTCTTGGAGCATTGCAGTAGTGTCCACAGCCAACCAAATCTTTGCGAGCAGGGCCGAATCCAGCGGCTCCGGGTTTTTCAAATATGCATCGCCGCAGACGTTTTTCCCACTTGCGGGAAAAATGATTCCCTGGTTTGCGACAGCTGCCGTCATCCTCGCGGTTGCCGGGCTGTACATCGGCTTCGCGGTGGCGCCGACCGACCATCAGCAGGGCGACTCCTACCGCATCATCTTCCTGCATGTGCCCGCCGCCTGGATGTCGATGTTCATCTACGTGGTGATGGCATTCTGGTCATTTGTCGGACTGACACTGAATACCCGGTTGTCATCGATGATGGCCACCGCGCTCGCGCCAACCGGTGCAATGTTTACCTTCCTCGCGTTGTGGACCGGCGCGTTGTGGGGCAAGCCGACTTGGGGGGCCTGGTGGGTGTGGGATGCACGCCTGACCTCCGAACTGATCCTGCTTTTCCTCTACATCGGCTTCATGGCGCTGCAGGCATCGATCGATGACGCACGCCGTGCAGACAAGGCCGGCGCGGTGCTCGCCCTGGTGGGCGTGGTCAATGTGCCGATCATCTATTTTTCCGTGCAATGGTGGAACACCTTGCACCAGGGCTCGTCGGTCAGCCTGACCAAGGCGCCGAGCATGGCGATGACCATGCTGCTCGGCATGCTGGTGATGGCCTTCGCCGCATGGGCCTACACCATTGCGGTCGCATTGGCCCGCGTGCGCTGCATCGTGCTGGAACGCGAGAAGCACACGGAATGGGTGAGAGATTGGTATGAGCAATCTTTAGGGGCGCGCAGCCCCGAGAACCGGCCGAATGCTAGGCGCGGCGACGAGGCGTAGCGGTGCTACGGCAAGGAGCCGCAACACCGCAGGCGGCCGGTTATCGGGGCTGCCCGGAGGGTTCGTGCCAGGTGAGCGCCCCGCGGTGCTGCAAGCCGCTTGCAGTGGCGCGCACTGCGGCGCGTCTTGCAACCCCACGGCTGCATCTCGCCTGGCACGAACGCGCCCCTAAAGATTGCTCATACCAATCTCTGAATACATCGAGAGGAACACATGAACTGGAACAGCTGGAGCGATTTCTTCGCGATGGGCGGGTATGCGCTCTATGTATGGGGCTCCGTCCTGATGACGGTGCTCCTGGTGGCGGGCGAACTGCTGGCGCTGCGCGTGCGGCGCAGTTCGATGATGAAACTGTATGGACGTTGGGTACGCAGTAACCGGAGGGAAAGCAATGAAAGCGAGGCATAAGCGCCTGATCCTGATTTCGGCAGGGCTTGGCACACTGGGGCTGGCAGCCTGGCTGGTCCTGTCTGCGTTCCAGCAGAACATGGTGTTCTTCTTCACGCCGACGCAGGTGTATTCCGGCGAGGCGCCCAAGGGCCGCAGCTTCCGTATCGGCGGCATGGTGGAAGAGGGCAGCGTCAAGCGCCAGGCGGACGGCGTGACCGTCGGCTTTGTCGTCACCGATACCGCGAAGAAGATTCCCGTGACCTACAAGGGCATCCTTCCCGACCTGTTCAAGGAAGGCAAGGGCGTCGTCGCGCAAGGCAAGCTTGGTCAGGACGGCAACTTCGTCGCCGATGAAGTGCTCGCCAAGCACGACGAGAACTACATGCCCTCTGAAGCCGCGTACGCGGTGAAGAAAGCGCATGAGGACGCCGCCAAGCAGAAGGCCTCCGAACAGGGCGCGTCTGCGCCGGCCACCCAGTCCGCAACATCGGTTGCAGCGGATGCAAAGGAAGTGAAATAAATGATTCCTGAACTTGGCAATTTCGCCTGCATGGTGGCCTTGGTCGTGGCACTGGCGCAGGGCATCCTGCCTATCGCCGGCTCGTTCAAGGGCAACCAGCGCTGGATGGCGTTGGCTCGCCCGGCGGCTGCGGCCAGCTTCCTGCTGATCACGGTGGCATTCGCCTGCCTGATTTATGCCTTCGTCAACAACGATTTCTCGGTGACTTATGTCGCCTCCAACTCGAATTCATCGCTGCCGGTGTACTACCGCATTGCAGGTGCGTGGGGCGGGCACGAGGGTTCGCTGCTGCTGTGGATCTGGATGCTGGTGATGTGGGGCTTCGCGGTGGCGCTGTTCAGCCGCCAGATGCCGGATGAGACCGTCGCGCGCGTGCTCGGCGTGATGGGCCTGATCGGTGTCGGCTTCCTTGCCTTCCTGCTATTCACCTCCAATCCGTTCGACCGCCTGCTGCCGGCAGCGCCCGATGGCCGCGACCTGAACCCGCTGCTGCAGGACTTCGGCATGATCATCCATCCGCCGCTGCTGTACATGGGCTATGTCGGTTTCTCCGTTGCGTTCGCGTTCGCGATTGCGGCGCTGATGGGCGGCCAGCTCGATGCCGCGTGGGCACGCTGGTCGCGTCCGTGGACCTCGGTGGCATGGATGTTCCTGACGCTGGGCATTTTCATGGGCAGCTACTGGGCGTATTACGAGCTCGGCTGGGGGGGCTGGTGGTTCTGGGATCCGGTGGAAAACGCGTCCTTCATGCCCTGGCTGGTCGGCACGGCGCTGATCCATTCGCTGGCTGTGACCGAAAAGCGCGGCAGCTTCAAGAACTGGACCGTGCTGCTGGCGATCATCGCATTCTCGCTGTCTTTGCTGGGCACCTTCCTGGTCCGTTCCGGCGTGCTGACCTCGGTGCACGCGTTCGCAACCGATCCGGAACGCGGCCTGTTCATCCTGATCTTCCTCGCCGTCGTGATCGGCGGCTCGCTGCTGTTGTATGCATGGCGCGCGCCGAAAGTTGGCGTGGGCGGCAGTTTTGCGCTGATCTCGCGCGAGTCCGCGCTGCTGGTCAACAACGTGCTGCTGCTGGTCGCGTCCGGCACCGTGCTGCTCGGCACGCTGTATCCGCTGTTCCTCGATGCGCTGGCGCTCGGCAAGATTTCCGTCGGCCCGCCGTACTTCGAAGCGGTGTTCGTGCCGCTGATGATCCCGGTGCTGGTCCTGGTTGCCGTCGGTCCGTTCGTGCGCTGGAAGGATGCGTCGCTGCCAGAACTGCTGCGCCGCCTGCGCTGGGTCGCGCTGGCATCCGTCGGCCTCGCGATTGCCATCGCGCTCGTACTGGCCGCGTCGCCGATGGTGGCGGCCGGCCTTGCGTTTGCAGTTTGGATCGTGTTTGCGTCGGTGGCGCACGTGGTCGAACGCGTGCGCCGCGCGCCGGCGAATATGCCCTTGGCCAAGCGCCTGGCCCGCGAGCCGCGCAGCTACTGGGCGATGCTGCTCGCGCATGCCGGCATCGGCGTGTTCGTGGTCGGTGTAACCATGGTCAAGGGCTTCGACGATGCGAAGGACGTCAACATGCGCGTCGGCGAGACCGCCACGGTGAACGGTTATGCCTTCACCATGAAGGACCTCAACGAGGTCAAGGGCCCGAACTACATCGCTGCCCGCGCCACCTTCGAGGTTGTGAAGGACGGCAAGCAGGTCACGGTGCTGCATCCGGAAAAACGCATGTACCTCGTCCAGAAAATGCCGATGACCGAAGCCGGCATCGACCGCGGCATCACGCGCGACCTGTATGTGTCGCTCGGCGAAGCGACGCAGGATGGCGCGTGGATCGTGCGCGTGCAGCACAAGCCCTTCGTCGGCTGGATCTGGGGCGGCTGCATCATCATGGCGCTCGGCGGCCTGCTTGCCGCATCCGACCGTCGCTATCGCGTTGCCGCGCGCCAGAGGAAAGAGGCGGCTGTGCAATTCGCCGCGAAACCGGCTTAAGCCTGAGGATTTATGAAACGATTTCTGCTACCGCTCGGTATCTTCGTCGGCCTGCTGATTTTCCTCGGCATCGGCCTGCGCCTGAATCCGCGTGAAATCCCGTCGCCATTCATCGGCAAGCCTGCGCCGGCGTTCAAGCTGGCGCAACTGCATACGCCGGACAAGACGATTTCACCGCAGGACATGGCAGGGCAGGTGTGGATCCTCAATGTGTGGGCATCCTGGTGTGTCTCCTGCCGCGCCGAGCATCCGGTGCTGATGGAGTTTGCCAAGGCCAACGTCGTGCCGGTGATCGGCCTCAACTACAAGGATGCCCGCGTGGACGGCATCAAGTGGCTGCAGGATTTTGGCAACCCTTACACCACCTCGGCGTTCGACAATGACGGCCGCGTCGGGATCGATTACGGCGTGTACGGCGTGCCGGAAACCTTCGTGATCGACAAGAAGGGCGTGATCCGGATGAAGTACACCGGTCCGCTGACGCCGGATGCGATCAACCAGAAGCTCATGCCTTTGATCAAAGAGTTGAAGAGTGCGTAAATTATTGTTCACCCTCATGCTGGCCGCCTCGGCGGTGTCGGCGCAGGTCAAGGAAGCGCCGCTGGTGACCGCCAACCCGGAGCTTGAAAAGCGCGTGATGGCGCTTTCCGAAGAGCTGCGCTGCCTGGTATGCCAGAACCAGACGCTGGCCGATTCGCATGCCGAACTCGCGATGGACCTGAAGCAACAGGTGCGCGAAAAACTTGCCAGCGGCATGTCCGACCAGCAGGTCGTCGATTACATGGTCGAGCGTTACGGCGATTTCGTGATGTACCGGCCGCCGATGAAAGGCTCGACACTCCTGTTGTGGTTTGGCCCGTTCGCACTGCTCGCGGGCGGCATCATCGTCCTCGTCCGCAAGCTGTCACGCCGCCAGGTCGCGCAGACCGAAGTGCCGGACACCGAGCTCAAGCGTGCCGCATCCCTGCTGGAAGGCGCGAACGAAAAGAAGGATAAAGCATGACAGTATTTCTGATTGGCGCCGCGCTGCTGCTGGCCGTGGTGCTTTCACTCCTGCTGCCGCCGTTATTGCGGAAGGAGCAGGCCGCCGGCCATGTGCAGCGCGACCAGTTGAACCTCGCGGTGTTGCGCGACCAGTTGCGTGAACTGGAGTCGGACCGCGACGCAGGCCTGATCGAGCAGACTGCTTACGATAGCGCGCGCCGCGAGCTCGAGCGCCGTGTGGCGGAAGAAGTGCTGCCGCAAGCCGAAGCGCCGGCCGCGAGCGATGGCAAGCGCTGGGCCGCGGCCGCGGTGGGCGTCGCTGTCCCCGTGTTGTCCATCTCAGTCTACCTGCTGATCGGTTCGCCCGAGGCGATGGATCCGACGCAGCAGGTCGCTGCCGCGCACCAGCAGAATTCGCATGAAGTCACGGCCGAGCAGATCGAAGGCATGGTCGCGTCTCTCGCAGCGCGACTGCAGAATGAGCCCGACAACGTGGAAGGCTTGCACATGCTGGCGCGTTCGTACAACGCGATCGGGCGTTACGTGCAGGCAGCCGAGGCCTATGCCCGCGTGGTCAAGCTTGTGCCGAACGATGCGAACCTGCTGGCCGATTACGCCGACACGCTTGCCATGGCATTGAACCGCAGTCTTCAGGGTGAGCCGGAGCGCATTGCCGCGCAGGCGGTGAAGATCGATCCGAAGAACATCAAGGCACTGGCCCTGTGGGGCAGCGCAGCCTTCGAACGCAAGGACTATGCGGCGGCTGCGGAGCGCTGGCAGAAGATCCTGCCGCTGGTACCGATCGACTCCGATATTGCACGTTCCACCCAGGGCAGCATCGCGGAAGCGCAGAGCCTGAGCGGACAGGCGCCGGTTGCCGAAGCCAAGACGGAAGCGCCCAAGGCAGCGGCCGCCGGCACGTCCGTCACAGGTACGGTCGATATCGACCCGGCACTGCGCGCCCAGGTCTCCGATACAGATACGGTGTTCATCTTTGCCCGTGCCGCGCAAGGCCCGCGCTTCCCGCTCGCGGTGTTGCGCAAGCAGGTGAAGGATCTGCCGGCGAGCTTCGTCCTGGACGACAGCATGAGCATGACGCCGGAAGCGAAACTGTCCGCCGTGCCGATGGTAGTGGTGGGTGCCCGCGTGTCGAAGTCGGGTAGCGCGACACCTGCAGCGGGCGACCTCGTGGGCGTGACGGAACCGGTCACGCCGGGGGCGACGAACCTGAAAGTCCAGATCAACAAACGCAACGGTTGATCGAACGGTCTGCAGCGGGGCATGGCGCGACGACGCGTTGATGCAAGCCGCACCGAGAGCCGGCCAATCCCGCATGAACCGCCGCGTATCACGCGCGGCAAAACACCCTCGCCAGCCCAACTCCCGCAGCGAGGGTGTGCAGCCTCCCTCCAACGATACATTCCGCGCGCCGCGTTCACATGACTGAAGTAGGTCACGTTCGCATCTGCGCGCACCGGCGTTGTGTGCCGCAGTTAATGATGTTTTTTGTGTGTATTGACGCAATCGATAATGACGTTTTGTCCTGGTTGATTCACATCAATGAATGCTGAATTACCCACATGTTCGAGGAACCCGCACAACATATTTCATTGTGCGAACTTTTTTCAGCGGATAACCTTCATTCTGCAGGGAACAACTTCTATGAACGCTTTGCATCACCGCATCGCATCGCTGAAACAAGCGGCAGACCTCTCTCCGACTCCAGCGAAGCAGACCAGCAGTTCATCCCGCGCCATTCGTCAGGAAGGAAAACCAGCAATGAAAGCAATCACCACGACCGGCACGATGATCGCCATTGCCGCGGCTGCTGCATTCACCGTGTCGTCGCCCGCATCCGCTAACGATGCCGCTGCGGCGGAAAAGCTCGCACGCCAGGAAGGCTGCCTGCGCTGCCACGGCATTGACCGCGGCAAGGACGGTCCGGCCTACAAGGAAATCGCGAAGAAGTACAAGGGCAAGCCGGACGCGGAAGCGCGTCTCGTCAAGCACCTGTCCAGCGGCGAGAAAGTGAAGTTCGACGACGGCCATGAAGAAGAGCACAAGATTCCGAAGACCAAGGACCCGGACCAGATCAAGAATCTGATCCAGTGGATCCTGTCGCTCTAGGAATCAGCACGCCGGCCACTTGATGCGGAAGGGGAAGCCGCATCGGTGGACGTAACAACTCAGGGAGAAAGCAATGAAGTACTGGCAGAAACTCGCCACGTCGATGGCGATGCTCGCCGGTTTGGCGGGGGCATTCACGGCCCACGCCGCCGAGGGGGAAAGGCATACGCAGATGGATGCGATGCGCGAATTGCGTCCGGAAGACGCCGTGTGTACACGGTGCCACGACCAGTCCGAAAAGAACCCCGTGCTCTCGATCTACCAGACGCGCCATGGCGTCAAGGCCGATGCACGCACGCCGAACTGCCAGTCCTGCCATGGACCGAGCGAAGCGCACGTCAAGAACACCGCCAATACCTCGGTCCGCCCGCCGGTCGATTTCCTGGGCAGCCGGGTAAAGGCGACCTCCAAGGATATCGAGTCCTGCGTCGGCTGCCACAAGTCGGGCGCGCGCACGCATTGGGCTGGCAGCGCGCACGAGAGCCGCGATGTGCTGTGCACGTCCTGCCACCAGATGCACACGCACCAGGACAAGGTGCGCGACAAGAAGACGCAGCCTGAAGTCTGCTTCGCCTGCCACAAGGAGCAGCGCGCGCAGTACAGCCGTCCGTCCCGCCATCTGATGAAGGACGGCAAGATGGCGTGCTCGGACTGCCATAATCCGCACGGTTCGGCCGGACGCACGCTGATGCAGCGCGACAGCGTGACCGCCACCTGCTACACCTGCCATATGGAGAAGCGCGGCCCCTTCGTGCGCAACCACCAGCCGGTGGCCGAAGACTGCTCCATCTGCCACAACCCGCATGGATCGACCAATCCCAACCTGCTGAAGGCGCGCCCGCCGTTCCTCTGCCAGCAATGCCACGAGCCGGCCACGCACCAGGGACGCAATGCCACATTCAACGGCGCGGGCACCGCCAACAACGTGCTCGCCCGCGGCTGCCTGAACTGCCATACGAATATCCATGGCACGAACAATCCGGCGAACATCAACAACGAGCGGACCTTCCGTCGCTGACAGGAACAGGAGAACGATCATGACGATGCAAAAACACCTGTCCTTCCCGCTGACGGCAATGACCGCCGCCGTGCTGGCCGCGTGGAATCCGGCGTATGCGCTGGACGAGGAAATAGTGGAACTCACCAGGCCGTCGAGCAGCATTGCTGTCGGAGCCAGCTATCTGAGCAATGATGCGCCGCGTTTCGGCCGCCATTCAGGATTGAACGACGAGGGCGCCTACGGGCTGCTCAACGTCGATATCAACAAGCGCGATGACAGCACCGGCACCTGGCTGCGGTTCAAGGGGAACAACCTCGGCCTGGAAAGCCGCGACATGCGCATCACGCACGTGCGGCAGGGCGACTGGGCATATTACGTCGACTACAGCGAGATCCCGCGCTTCGAGCCGTACACCGTCAATACCGCGGTCACCGGCATCGGCACGGCCAATCTGGTGATCCCGTCTTCCGCTGCAGCGGTAGAGGTGCCGGTCGACCTGAAGATCAAGCGCGAAGCGCTCGGCCTTGGCTACAGCAAGGTGCTCGCCAAGGGGCTGGATTTCACGGTCCGCATGCGCAATGAAGAGAAGGACGGCGCACGCATCTTTGCACGCGGCACGCCCAGCGTCTGGGAGTTCGCGCCGGAGCCGATCAACTCGACTACGCGCCAGCTCGACGCCATCCTCGGCTACACCACCGACAAGATGCATATCGCGGGCAGCTACTACGGCACCTGGTACAACAACGCCAATTCCGCATTGCGCATCAGTGGCGGCAATTCCGGCCTCTCGACCTTCAACGTGATCGGCCTGCCGCCGGACACGCAGTCGCACCAGCTCGCCGTCAGCGGCAACTACGATTTCACGCCGGCCACGCGCGCCAACTTCAAGGCCGCATACGCGCGCGCGCAGCAGCAGGATACCTTCCTTAGCGGTGTGACGGTGGCGCCGGGCATCGATCCCAACGGCAACCTTGGTGCACGTGTGGATACCACGCAGCTCCAGTTCGGCGTAACGGCGCGCCCGACGTCGAAGCTGTCGTTGCTGGCGGATGCACGTTACGAGGATCGCGACGACAAGACGCCGGTTCGCCTGTACACGAATGCCGGCGTGTCGCCGACCGCGACCTACAACGGTGAAAACGAGCCGCGTTCGATCAAGACGACCAGCGGCAAGCTGGAGGCCAGCTACCGCCTGCCGATGGAAATGCGCGTGACCGGCGGCGTCGACTACGTTGAGAAGGAACGCAATACCTCCGCCATCCGCGTGGTCAGTTTCCGCGACAAGACGGATGAGACGTCCTATCGCATCGTGCTGCAGCGCTCGATGTCCGAGACGATCACCGGCTCTTTCGGCTACATCTTCAGCGACCGCAACGGCAGCGATTTTCGAACCAATGTGCTCAATTGCGGCGCGGTGAGCTGCAACGGGGCGACGGCGTTCAATTTGATCGCGCCCTTGCACCTGTCGGATCGCGAGCGCCAGAAGCTGCGCTTCTCGCTCAACTGGACGCCGCTCGAGCAATTGTCCGTCCAGTACCAGACCGAGCTGACCTTCGACGACTACGGCCATCGCACACCGGAAGAGTTCGGCTTGCGCGACGGCGCGTCGCGCAACCACTCTATCGATGTGTCGTATGCGTTCTCGGACGAGTGGCAGGCAACCGCATGGATCTCGAAGAGCGATACCGAGGCGAATTCGGCCAACCGCATCAGCGCAACCAATACTTGGGCAGGCCTGGTGAGGAACAATGCCGACTCCTTCGGTCTTGGCATTCGTGGGAAACCATTCTCGAAACTGGAAATCGGCGCCGACCTGAGTCACTCGGACATCACCGATTCCTTCCGCCAGACTGCGCTCACCGGCCCGGCCGTCAGTTCGCTGCCGGACTACTTCACGCGCCAGAGCACGCTGAAGCTGTTCGGCACCTATGCGTTGGACAAGAGCGCGAGCGTCCGTCTCGATTACATCTATGACCGATACATCACCAATGACTGGACGTGGTCATCCTGGGTGTATTCCGACGGTACGACCCTGACCCAGCGGCCGCGTCAGAACGTCAATTTCATCGGGATTACCTACATCTACCGGTTCTATTGACGGCACCGGCAATAGGTCGAAAACAACAAGCGGGGCGATCGCGAGATGCCCCGTTTTTTGTTTTTGGAAGGAGGGTGTCGGCTGGTTTGGTTTTTGCTTGCACACCGGAAACTGATTGTTGCATGGTCAAGAACGCGGGCGAGGCAGGACGGCAAGACCTGTCATCGCGCGCCGGAACGATGGGCAGTGCCGTTCCGGGAGAGGAAATCGCACCTCTTGCTGGCTGCAGATAAGGAAGCCTTACATGAATGAACTGGTATCGAATCCCGGATGCACGTCCGACATCGATTACTCGGCCCCGATCGAGTTCGACAAGACCTCGGTCCGCGTGACGGTGCCTGCCTACCTGCAGAAGATCTACTGGTGGGCCTATGTGCATCCGAACGCCATCAAGGTGTTCGAGCGCGAGTGGCTGGTCAACCTGATCCTGTTCGGTAACTACTCCGCATTGCGCGACGCCGCCCTTGAGGACATCGGCACGCAGGCGGCAGGCAAGACGCTGCAGGTGGCCTGTGCTTATGGCGACCTGACGCCGCGGCTGCGCGAGTGTATTGCCGGCGACGGCCAGCTGCATGTGATCGATGTGCTGCCGATCCAGCTCGAAAACCTCAAGCGCAAACTCCCGCCGGACCGCCGTGTGTCGCTGATCCAGCGCGACTCCGCCGCGCTCGGTTTTCTCGACGCATCCTATGACCGCACCCTTGTGTTTTTCCTGCTGCACGAGCAGCCGGAGAGTGTGCGCCGCCGTACGCTGGAAGAAGCGTGCAGGGTGGTCAAGCCGGGAGGGAAGGTGATCGTGGTCGACTACCATCGCCCGGACAACTGGAATCCGGTGCGTCATCCGTTGCGCGCGCTGCTCAGAAAGCTGGAGCCGTATGCGGACGATTTATGGAACAACGAGATCGAGTCCTACCTGCCCGAAGGCATGACGTTTTCCGGCATTGAGAAGAAGACCTACTTCGGCGGGCTGTATCAAAAGATTGTGCTGACCCGTTGAGGCTGGCAGCGGTGCAGCTATGCCGTATCGAAGCCTGGTCACTGCGTAAAAGAAAAGAGAAGTCGTAATGCGTTTTCACATAGGGAGCCTGCTGGCCGGTATCGCCAGCGCGCTTGCCCTGTCGGTTTCGATGCCGGTTGCGGCGTCCGACGATGCGACGGGCAAGCCGTCCATCGACAGCGAAGCAGCGGAGAGTCTTGCGCGCCGCGAAGGCTGCCTGAAGTGCCACGGTATCGAGAAGGACAAGGAAGGGCCGTCATACAAGAAGCTGGCCGCCAGGTACAAGGGCAAACCGGAAGCAGAGGAAAAGCTGCTCAAGCACCTGCGATCGGGCGAGGTCGTCAAGTTCTCCGACGGCGAAGAGGAAGAGCACAGGATCATTCGAAGCAAAGACGAGGGCGCAGTGATGAACCTGATCCGCTGGATACTCTCGCGGTAGCGAGCCGCTTGATCCACAGAGATCGAGCAGGGTGCGCAAACGCATCCTGCACTGTTCGCACTGATAGGGAATAGGGGAAGCGTGGAATGCGTTTTAGCTTGAGAAAATCGTTTCTGCTATTGACGGCGTGCATTGCCGTCTTCTGCCATGCATCGGCATTTGCCGGCGAAGCGGAAATCGATGCGGCAGCAGCGGAAGCACTCGCGCGCCGCGAAAGCTGCTTCAAGTGCCACGCGATCGACAAGAAGAAGGACGGTCCATCGTACAAGGACGTCGCGAAAAAGTATCGCGGCAAGGACGGCGCCGAGGCAAAACTGCTCAAGCACCTGACTTCGGGCGAAGTCGTGAAGATGGCAAGCGGTGAAGAAGATGAACACCGAATCGTGAAACCCAAGGACGAGGGCGAACTCCGGAATCTGGTCCGGTGGATCTTGTCCATGTGATCGCGTAAGCGCGTATCCCTTCCCGCCATTTGCAGCGCTCATGAACGCCGCTGCAGCCGCTGCATCGTCGTGAATTTCTCTTGCAAGGTTCGACCTGTGTCGAGCTGATTTGATGTATTCGATTTCGATGTTATTTCATTCTTGAGTTACATCAACGATCTCAAAAAATGCAGCGTCGATTCGTGCCGGGAGCAACAGATCTTGTTGTGCTCGTGTTTCCCGGTAGATACCCTTCTAGTCATGAGGGTTTTTCCTTGAGTGCGATGAGCCAGAAGTGAACTGACTCCGACACAGAAGGAAGTAACGACAAAGCAGCAGCAGGGGACACGAGTAAGCGTCTCTTGCCCCGGAAAGAAATTCATCCCTTGCACGGCCATCCCGGCGTGCATGTGGAGTCAAGTGGAAGATAGGGAGAACGCAGATGAAGCTCTGGCAGAAGATCGTCACCTCGGTGGCACTGACATTGGGAATAGCCGGGGCCGGACCGGCGTTTGGCGCGGACGAGAAGACCGGCTCCAAGGACCTCGTCCTCAAGGAAGATGCGCGATGCACCGTCTGCCATGACGAAGCGGATGCCCCGAAGCTGCTCCACATCGGCAAGACACGCCACGGCGCCAAGGGCGATGGCCGCACGCCGACCTGCACCAGCTGCCACGGCAAGAGCGACAAGCACGTCGACTACAAGGGCAAGGACAAGCCGCCCAAGACCGATATCGCTTACGGCAAGGACAGCAAGAACACCGCCGAACAGCGCAGCGAGGCTTGCCTGACCTGCCACCAGGGCGGCAACCGCATGCACTGGGCCGGCAGCCAGCACGCCAGCGGCGAAGTGGCCTGCTCGTCGTGCCATCAGGTGCACACCCAGAAGGACAAGGTGCGCGACAAGGCCACCCAGGCCGAAGTCTGCTTCGCCTGCCACAAGACCCAGCGCTCCGACGCGAACAAGCTGTCGCACCATCCCGTGACCGAAGGCAAGGTGGCCTGCTCCAGCTGCCACAACCTGCACGGTTCCGCCGGTCCGAAGCTGCTCATCAAGAACACCGTGAACGAGACCTGCTACACCTGCCACGCAGAGAAGCGCGGTCCCTTCCTGTGGGAGCACCCGCCGGCAACGGATGACTGCAGCGTCTGCCATACGCCGCACGGTTCCAACCAGCCGACCCTGCTGAAGTCGCGCGCGCCGTTCCTGTGCGGCCAGTGCCACCAGACATCCAGCGGCCACCCGAACGTGATCCGCACCGGCGCTGGCATCGCCGCAACAGGTGCGCAAGCCCAAGTTGCCTACAAGGCCTGCATGAACTGCCATACGCAAGTCCACGGAAGCAACCATCCGTCCGGCCCGCGCTTTGCACGCTAATGGAGAAATGAACATGAACACGACATACGAAACACGCTTCACGCGCACGATACTGGCGGCATCCATCGCCGCGATCTGCGCCTCCATGTCGCTTGCAGCACATGCCGATGACGAAGTGGAACGCCTGATCCGTCCCGACAGCGAAGTCGAACTCGGCGTCGGCTATGTATCCGAGGACAGCTTCCGCTTCGGCCGTTACACCGGACTGGAACAATCCGGCGTGCACGTCATCGGTAACATCCTGATCAACAAACGCGGTGACGATGCCAGCTATATCGAGGTCGACGGCCGCAACCTCGGCATCGATTCCCGCAGTCTCGGCATCCGCGGCGGGCAGCAGGGTAACTACGGTATCCGCCTCGAGTATGACGAGCTGCCGTACCTGAGCACCGACAGTTTCCTGACGCCGTACAACGGCGCAGGCACGACTCGCCTGACGCAGCCGTCGGGCGTGGCGGACGGGGCGACCGTCGGGGCCATGACCGGCCTTGCAGCCAACATGAAGCCGTTCCCCATCGAAACCAAGCGCAAGTCGATCGGCCTAGGTTTCACCAAGGACATCGTGAAGGGCTGGGATGTCGAATTCAATTTCAAGAGCGACGACAAGGACGGCAACAAGCTGACCGCGGCGATCATCCAGATCGGCACGGGCGGCAGCCGCGGCGCGGCCATCGTGCCGGAACCGATCAATTACACGACGGACCAGTACGAAGCGCTGGCACGCTACACCGGCGAGAAGCTGCAAGTGCAGGTCGGCTATTACGCATCGATCTTCAACAATGCCAATAAGTCGCTGACCTGGGACAATCTGTTCATCGGCACCGGCAATGCCACCGGCCGCTACGGCCTGCCGCCGGAAAACGAGTTCCACCAAGTGAATGCATCCGCCAGCTACGCGCTGAACAAGCAGACGCGGTTGTCGGGCAACCTCAGCTTCGGCCGCATGACGCAGAACGACATGTTCCTGCCGTACTCCACGGTCGGCACGGGTGGGGCGGCTTTTGCTACGGAACCCCGGCCCACATCCGGCTCGCTCAATGGCAAGGTGTACACCATCAATGCCAGTCTCAAGCTCAACACCAAGCTGATGCCCAAGCTCGCCATGACGGCCGGCTGGCGCTTTGACGACCGCGACAACAAGACGCCGATTGCGCAGTTCGACTACGTCACGGCGGATCGATTCACTACCGGTGCGACGTCCAGTGCGACGAGCAACCTGCGCCGCTTCAACATGCCGCTGGACATCAGGAAGCAGGTGCTGTTCGCCGACTTCGACTACCACCTCGCATCCGCGACCACGCTCAAGTTCGGCTACGACTTCCACAAGGTCGACCACAACTACGAGCCGACCACCGGCGACAAGGAGCACACCGTCAAGGGCGAGGTGCGCCACCGCTTCGGCGAGACCGTGTCGGCCCGCGTCAACTATGCGTACTCGGATCGCAATGCGTCAGGCTATAACGGTGCAGCGCCGCTCGCCTACACCTATACCTCGGGCTATCTTGCAACGCTCGTCGGACCTGCCACCGGCAAGTCCTTCCCGTGGCTGGAAGCGCCGACGCTGCGCAAGTACTTCCTGGCCGACCGCAAGCGCGACAAGCTGGGTACTACCTTCAACTTCGCGCCGGCCGAACAGCTCGACCTGCAGTTCGACGCTAGTTACGTCCACGACAAGTATCCGGATACGCTCGCCGGCATCGGCCTGACCAAGGCTGTGGGCTGGAGCGCGAGCTTCGACGCCACCCTGCAGGCAACCGAGACGGTGACTGGCAACTTCTTCGTGTCGCTGGACCAGTACCGGTCCGAGCAGAACGGCGCCAACATCACGACAGCCGCGCTGGCGACTGCTGCCGAGACGGGCAGGCTCCCGGAGCCGAACCTCGGTGTGACGCAGCTGACCGACCGCACCTTCACCTTCGGCGTTGGTGCACGCTACAAGCCGCGCCGCAATTACGAGGTGGGCGGCAACCTGACGCACTCGGACTCGCACGGACGCAGCGTCTTCTCCGCCGGTTCCGCCATTCCGGTGGCACCGCTGCCGGACCTGGAGTCGCGCCTGAACCGCGCCGAACTGTACGGCAAGTACTTCCTGAAGAAGGACGTGACCCTCAACGTCAGGTACATGTTCGAACGCTATACCTCGTCCGACTGGGCATGGGATGCGCCGCTTAACCTGACATCGGTCACCTCGGTGGTCGGCACAGGCATCACCACCCCGAGCTACAACGTGCACTTCGTCGGAGTTTCGGTCGCTTATCAGTTCTGAGAAAGACACCCCTGGCGAAGGCCGGAAACTTGCCCTGAACACGCTTCGGGGCATTTTCTTTTCTACGCACGCATTACATACAGACAAAAGGATCGTAGAGCTGGCGCAAAAGTTGCATCGACTCAACACGGTCCTGATCAACACCCGAAATATCATGTTCAAACACTTCGCTAACAGGCAATCGCCGATTGCCTCTGCACGCAGCCTGAAGGCGTGGACAGTGGCAGCGCTACTCTGCCTGTCCGGCGGACTGGCGGCGGCGCCGGCCCTTGCCGATGAAAAACTCGACAACGCCACCTGCCAGACCTGCCACGACGGCAAGAAGGGCAAGCTCGAAGGCAAGACGGCGAGCGGCGACGAGCGCGAGCTCAAGGCCATCAGCACCGACAAGTACGGCAAGGGCGTGCACGCGACCATGCAGTGCGTGGCCTGCCACACCGAGATCGTCGACGCCAAGGCGCCGCATGAAAAGACGGCTGCGGCGAAAAAGGTCGACTGCATCCAGTGCCATGAGCAATTGTGGGAACAGGCGAAGAAGGACAATCTCACAAAAGAGAAAGCACGCCTCGGCATCGTCGTCGACAACATCGAGGCATACAAGAAATCCTTCCACGCCCGCGTGAACAAGGAAGACAAGACCAAGGTCTATGCGACCTGCAACGACTGCCACGACGTGCATACCTTCGATGTCGCACCGGCCGGTACCACCCGCCGTGCGGAAGCCAAGCGCGAAAATCCGAAAATGTGCGGCACCTGCCATGAAGACCAGCTCGACGAATACACCGAGTCGGTACACGGCAAGGAAATGCTGGAGAAGCACAATGTGAAGGCGGCAGTCTGCTCCGACTGCCATACCTCGCACGCAGTGGCCAACACCTCGGCGAACCCGACCAAGCTGGCGATCACTGCTTCCTGCGGCAACTGCCACGAAGAAAACTACGAGTCCTACAAGAAGACCTACCACGGCCAGGTGATGGCGCTGGGCTATGCCAACACCGGCAAATGCTTCGACTGCCACGGCAGCCACGGCATCGTGCGCGTCGACGACGAGGAATCGAAGGTCCATCCGGACAACCGTCTCAAGACCTGCAAGCAGTGCCACGCGACCAAGAAGGGCTTGCCGGATGCAACGCCGGGCTTCGTCACCTTCGAGCCGCACGGCACCACCGACAATCTCGAGAAATATCCGGAGATCTGGCTGGCTTCCAAGTTCATGATCGGCCTGCTGGTCGGCACCTTCGCCTTCTTCTGGACGCACACGCTGTTGTGGTTCTACCGCGAGTACAAGGACCGCCAGGCACGCAAGCTGCGTCCGCATGTCAATGTGGAAGTGTTGCCGGAAGAGTACAAGGGCAAGGCCTTCCAGCGCTTCCCGCTGGCGTGGCGCGCCGCCCACCTGACCTTCGCGTTGAGCCTGATGGTGCTGACGCTGACGGGCATGCCGCTGTTCTTCCCGGATGCGTTCTGGGCGCCGGTGATCATGAAGGCGCTGGGCGGTCCGGGCGTTGCCGGCACCATCCACCGCGTCGCGGCGACCGTGTTCGGCCTGGTCTTCTTCTGGCACCTGTTCTACGTGCTGACCAAGATCGCGCGAAACTGGAAGACATTCAAGATCTTCGGCCCGTATTCGATGATCCCCGGCCTGCAGGACCTGAGGGACATCATGGCCATGTTCAAGTGGTTCTTCGGCAAGGCCCCGCGCCCGGTGTTCGACCGCTGGACCTACTGGGAGAAGTTCGACTACTGGGCACCGTTCTGGGGTGTCACGATCATCGGCGTCTCCGGCCTGATGATGTGGTTCCCGCATGTGACTGCATCCTTCCTGCCGGGCTGGGTGTTCAACGTGGCGATGATCTTCCACGGCGAAGAAGCGATCCTGGCGGTGGTGTTTCTGTTCACCGTCCACTTCTTCAACAACCACTTCCGTCCGGACAAATTCCCGCTGGATACGGTCATGTTCACCGGCACCTTCACGCTGGAAGAGTTCCGGCATGAACACCGCCTCGAGTACGACCGCCTGGTCCGCTCGGGCGAGCTGAAGAAGTACCTGGTGGAGCTGCCGTCGAAACCGATGATGCTGCGTTCGAAGATCCTCGGTTTTGTGCTGATCGCCTGCGGCTTGAGCCTGCTGGCGATGGTCGTGACCGGTTTCTTGGGATATTGATCGAGCGGGGCGCCCGTCCCCCGTGAAAAATTGGCGGAAGACAACGTGTCAATTTTTTGAGAGAGTAAAAATGAAACTGAATGCCCTGACCAGCAAGCTGTTCGGCGTGGCTGCCGCAGCTGCCGCACTGTCCCTGTCCGCGCCGGCTGTCGCCGCGATGAGCGAAGCCGACATCGAGCCTTTCCTGAAGAAGGCCGGCTGCTTCAAGTGCCACGCGATCGACAAGACCAAGAAGGGCCCGTCCTACAAGAAGATCGCCGAGAAGTACAAGGGCAAGCCCGATGGCGAAGAGAAGATCGCCAAGAACCTGACGACCAGCCCGAAGGTCAAGCTGGAAGACGGCACGGAAGAAGAGCACAAGGAAATCGAGCTCAAGGACAAGGCCGACCTGAAGATCGTGACACAGTGGATTCTCAGCCGCTGATTCACTGACACCTCGCGGCGTATGTCGCATCGGGACCGGCTTGCCGGTCCCTTTTCATTTGGCGCGTGGAGCAGGCTGCCATCCTTTCGGAAAGGCGGCTTCTGTCCTAAATTACTAAGGTGGGCGCGCACGCATGGGCGTTGTGCCCGCGCCGGGGTGACGCAATGAAGGCGCATGGCGCCTGGATGAAGACGACGATTCGATGTGCTGCCTTCATGGCAGCGGCCTGGACTGGTACCGCGGCAGCGGAACCGATGGTCTTCGTCATGCAGGCATTTCCGCCATTCGTCATGGACGAGCACAGCGAGTCTGAAGGCGCGTTCCCCGAAATGGTCCGTGCGGCCTGCGCCCTAATGAAGGCCGATTGCCGGATGGAGATTTATCCCTGGCGACGCGCGTTGCGCATGGCGGAAGAGGGCGAGGTACACGGCATCCTGGTGATCCAGAAGCTGCCGGAACGGGAACGGCGTTTCTACATGACGCCGCCCATCGCCCATTCCTCATATGTCGTCTTCGCGCGCCAGGAGTCGCATATTGCGTACTCTTCACCGCATGACCTCGACGGCTACACCATCGGCGTGTATGGTCCATCGGCCACGTCGCAGGCTGCGGACGGCATCGCGAAGGCCGTACCGGCGGTACGGATCGTCTTGGAAGTCGACAATGCCACCGTGCTGAGGAAACTGGCCGCGCTGCGCTACGGGGAGAAAGCGGTGGCCGTCATGAACGCGGATGTCGGTCGATACCTCATCCTCAGCCAAGGCATTGGCGGGCTTGCCGTCGCGGGCGAAATCAGGAAGGTCGAGTACTACATCGGCCTGTCGCGCAAGCGCTTCAACGACAGGCAGGCCGAGCGGTTCAATGCTGCCCTCCAGGAATTCGGAAAGCGCGGTGTCATCAGAGCCATCGCGAACAAGTATGGGCTTCGTCTCGCAGTCCCGTAGGCATCCGTTGAGGACGGGGCAGGACTTCTGTGCCAAGCCTGGCGTTGCCGTCTCGTCAAGATCGCCTTGCGCTGAACAGGCAGTCCTTGCGGTTGCAACGGGGCGCGATTTCCGGGCTGGCATCCTGCCCCGTGATCCCGGCAGCCTGGGGCAAGGTCCTCGTGCAGTAAGACAGCAGGTGGTTCAGGCGCAGCCATTCGGGTTGGCATCGCATTCCGGTATCCGGATTCTGGACTGGTGTCATTTTCATTCCTTCAAGCTTGCAGCCGCGTGTCCGCTGCCAGTAGCGACAGGACCTCATCACCCGTCACCGGTTTGCTGAACAGGTAGCCCTGCATGATGTCACAGGCGTATTCGCGCAGGAAGGCCAACTGCTCCGGCGTTTCCACACCTTCAGCGACGACCCTGAGCTTCATGCTGTGGGCCAGCGCGATCACCGCGGTGACGATGGCACGGTCGTCCGCATCGGTATGGATGTCGCGCACGAAGGACTGGTCGATCTTGAGGATCTGGATCGGCAGCCGCTTCAGGTAGGACAGCGATGAATAACCGGTGCCGAAATCATCGATCGAGATTTGCACACCCATGTCGTGCAGCTTGTTCAGGATTGCGGCCGTCTGCGAGGTGTCTTCCATCAGGATGCCTTCCGTCAACTCGATTTCGAGCAGGTCCGGCGGCAGGTCGAGTTCGCGCAGGATGTCGGCGATGGTTTCGGCCAGGTCACCCTGGTGGAACTGGCGCGCAGACAGGTTGACCGCCACCCGCATCGGCAAGCCGGCCAGCTGCCATGCCTTGGCCTGTGCGCAGGCGGTCTGCAGGATCCATTCGCCGATCTGCACGATCATGCCGGTTTCTTCCGCCAGCGGAATAAATTGCGCCGGCGGGATCATGCCGAGTTCCGGATGACGCCAGCGGATGAGCGCTTCAGTGCCGTGTATCCGGCCGCTGACCACGTCGGCCTGCGGCTGGTAGTTGAGCATGAATTCGTTGCGCTCGATTGCCCATCGCATCGCGCTTTCCAGGCGCAACCGGTGCATCATCGCGGCATTCATGTCGCTGGTGAAGAACTGGAAGTTGTTGCGTCCCAGGTCCTTGGCACGGTACAGGGCGATGTCCGCGTTCTTGATCAGTGCTTCGGCATCGACGGCGTCGTTGGGATAGAGCGTGACGCCGATGCTGGTCGTCACGTACAACTCGTGGCCGAACAGATGGAACGGTTCGCTCAGCGCGTCGAGCAGTTTTTCCGCCAGCCGCGCCATGTCTTCCGGCTGCGTGATCTCCAGCGCAATCAGCGCAAATTCGTCGCCGCCCATGCGGGCGAGCGTGTCGCCTTGGCGCGTGCTGTTGAGCAGCCGCGCCGCTACCGCCTTGAGCAGTGCGTCCCCTACATCGTGACCGAGCGTGTCGTTGACGGTCTTGAAGCGGTCCAGATCCAGCAGCATCAGCGCAAAGCAGTTCTCCTTGCGGTGGCGAAGGGCTGCGGCCTGGTGCAGGCGGTCGTTGAACAGCCGGCGGTTGGGCAGGCCGGTGAGCGGATCGTGAAAGGCGAGGTGCCGGATCGTCTGTTCGGTCTGCTTGCGCTCGCTGATGTCTTCCGTCACTGCGACGAAGTGGGTGATGTTGCCGTTTTCGTCCTTCAGCGGCGAGATCACTTCCAGGCACCAGTAGAATTCGCCGTTCTTCTTGGTGTTGTGCAGCTCGCCGGTCCATTCCTTGCCGGAAAGGATGGTATCCCACAGGCGCTTGTAGGTTTCGGGATGCGTCTCTCCCGACTTGAGCACGCGCGGTGTCTTGCCCACGACTTCCTCCGCGGCAAAGCCGGTGATGCGCGTGAACCAGGGATTGACGTATTCAATGATGCCCTCGCGGTCGGTGATGACGACCGCATTGGCGCTTTGCTCGACCGCTCGGGACAGCTTGCGCAGGTTGTCTTCGGTGATCTTGCGCTGTGCTTCGCGCTCGATGTTTTCCAGTGCGAAGGAAACGTCTTCCGTCATTTCCTCGAGCAGGTGCAGCTGCGCCTCGTCGAAATAGTCCGCTTCGCGCGCATAGAGGCTGAACATGCCGATGGCGCATCCGCCGATCCGCAGCTGCAGGACGACATGCGACTGGAAGCCCGCCGCCTGCGCCTGCGGGCAGATCGCAGACCAGTTCACGTTTTCCTGCACCGCTCTGCTGCAAACCTTGAAGATGGCACCTTGCAGCGCATCGTACTTGTCGGACAGGCAGGCGTGGATGGTTTCCTCGCACTCCGGCAGTGTCGCGTCTTCGCCGCACTTTGCCGTCCATTTCCAGGTGCCCGAGCTGCGATCGATCAGCGCAATGCGCGCCAGCGGGAATCCGCCGAGCTCGACGGCGACATGGCAGATCTCGTCGAGCAGCTTGTCGCGGTCCTTGATGCGGACAATGGCTGCATTGGTATGGCTGAGGACGCTGTACAGGCGGTTGATGTGGGCAAGCGCCTGCTGGGTGCGTTCGCGCTCGGCGATCTCGTCCTTGAGCGTCTGGTTGGTTTCGGCCAGGTCCTGGGTGCGCTCGGCGACTTCGCGCTTGAGCAGGATCGGCTGGCGGAAGGTGGCGTAGGTGAACATGGCGATCAGGGAGCTGACCAGCAACACGCCGCCAAGCATCAGCCATGACTGGGAGGGCTCCCACCAGCCGTCCGTCGGCGCGATGCTGAGGAACCACGTACCGTTGGGGACGTCGAGCGCGCGTACCACCGGATCGTCGAGCGCCGCCTTGCCGGACCGGCCGAATACCTGGCGCTGGCCGGTGTCGCTGCTGATGTAGGCGACCTCATACTGGTAACCGGATCGCACCAGGTCGGGCAGGCCGCTTTTTCCGATCAGGTCCGGGACGCCGATCACCACTGTGGCAAAGCCCCAGAAGCGCTCCTTGGCGTCGCCGTCCGGCAGGAAGATCGGCAGGCGGCCGACCACGGCAGTGCCTCCCTGCAGCAATTCCAGCGGGGAGGTCAGCGTCAGCCGGCGCGTTTGCACCGCGAGGAAGGCTTCCTTGTTGCGGTTCGGGTCCTTCAGCAGGTCGTGGCCGATGATCTGCGCATTCCCGATATAGGGAACGACGTGGGAAACGATTCCATCTTTTGCGAGCTGCAGGCTGCTGATACCGCCGTAGGTGGAAAGCATGTCGGTCGCCAGGGCATCGAAGTTGGCGATGTTGCCGCCGTTCTGCCGCAGGATGGAGGCGAGGGCATAGGTGCCCGACAGGCAGTGGTTGAGGCGCTGCTGCAGGGCGGCGACCTGGTTGCCGGCGATGACCTCGGCATCCTTGTGCTGCTGCACGACATGCAGGTGGGCGTACAAGGAATGGAAGGCGAGGCCGACGGCCAGGGACAGCGCGAACGACAGCGCGGAAAACATCCGCAGGCGGAAGCGCAGCTTCGCTTCGTCCCGGGTCCGGCCCATCAGAGCGGTGACTAATCCATTCATTGTGTTCGGCTCCGATGCTGCTTGCGCGCGCGGGTGCAGTGTCCGCACCGCTCTTCCGCCCGTTTGCCGTTTCCGGCTACGGGGGCTGTTCGAATTCTTGACGTTCCCGCTGGACCTCAGGGAACGCGGCTCCCAATACTGATACTGCGAATACAACTCGTTTCTGCCAAGCACGCTTTGTGCCCGGTCATGACGTTCACGCTTCATGCGGGGCTGGGCCGGAACCCGCACCGGCGTTCCATTCCGCAGCCCCGTACTGCATCATTCATCCGTCTATTCAAGCCACCAGGCGAGGAGACCCGGCCTGGGTTCGCAAGGGAATGATATTTCCCGGGGCCGGCTGCATCGCCGCCTGGGCGTCGCCCAGACGGAACACGCTCACCATCCGGGCAAGCTGCGCCGCCTGGTTCTGCAGCGCGTCCGCGGTGGAGGCTTCTTCCTCGACCAGCGCCGCGTTGCGCTGTGTGACTTCATCCATCTGCGCGATGGCCTTGTTGACCTGCTCGATGCCGGAACTCTGTTCCTGGCTGGCGGTGGTGATCTCGCTCATGATGTCGGTCACGCGTTTGACGCTGGCGACGATTTCGTCCATGGTCGCGCCGGCTTCGTCGACCAGTTGCGCGCCATGGTCGATCTTGTCGACGGAGTCGGAAATCAGGTTCTTGATCTCCTTGGCCGCCGCGGCCGACCGCTGCGCGAGCTGCCGTACTTCCGCAGCGACCACCGCGAAGCCCTTGCCCTGTTCCCCGGCGCGCGCCGCCTCGACCGCGGCATTGAGCGCGAGGATGTTGGTCTGGAAGGCGATGCCGTCGATGACTGCGATGATGTCGACGATCTTGCGGGCCGAATCGTTGATCGAACCCATCGTGCCCACGACCTGGGAGACGACGTCGCCGCCCTTGATCGCGACTTCGGAGGCGGACACGGCGAGCAGGTTGGCCTGGCGCGCATGCTCGGCATTCTGCTTGACGGTGCCGGTCAGCTGCTCCATTGCCGAAGCGGTTTCCTGCAACGAGCTGGCTTCTTCTTCGGTGCGCGCGGCGAGGTCGAAGTTGGCCGAGGCGATCTGGCTGGATGCCGCCGCGATCGTGTCCGTGCCTGCGCGCACCTGCCTGACGATGCCGAGCAGGCCGTTGTTCATTTCGCGCAGCGCGCGCAGCAACTGGCCGGTTTCGTCGGAGCCCCTGACCTCGATGTTGCTGGTCAAGTCGCCGGCGGCCACGGTATGGGCGATGCTTACTGCGCGTGCCAGCGGACGGGTGATGCTGCGCGCGATCAGGATGCAGACCACGAGCAGGACGGCGGCCAGGAGGAAGGCGCCGGCGGAAAAGCTGATCAGGCGGTCGATGAAGGCTTCCTGCACATTGTCGAGGTAGACGCCGGAGCCGATGATCCAGCCCCAGGGCGCGAAGCCCTTCACGTACGAGATCTTGTGTCCCAGTTCGTCGCTGTCCGGCTTGTTCCACATGTAGGGGACGAATCCAGCGCCGTCGGCCTTCACGACCTTGACCATTTCCACGAACAGCTGCTTGCCCTTCGGATCCTTGTTGGCCGAAAGATCGGTGCCGTCCAGCTCCGGCTTGAAGGGATGCATCACCATGCGCGGATGCATGTCGTTGATCCAGAAGTATTCCTTGCCGCTGTAGCGCAGCGACTTCACCGTATCCATCGCCGCGCGCTTGGCGTCTTCCTCGCTCATCGCGCCTTTGGCGGCGAGTTCGTGAAAGCGCACCAGGATGCCGTGCGCGGCTTCGACGGTCTGGCGTACGCTCGCTTCGCGTTCGTTCAGGATCAGCTTGCGTTCCGACAGGAGGAATACCGCCGTCAGCACGACGATACCGAGCGTCGCGCAGGCCGCGAGCAGCCACAGTTTTTTTGCAATGTTCAGCTGCAATAGCCTTTCTAGCTTGGCCATGATTTTTCTTGTCCTTGTTGTTGAACTTCGATGGGGGATTACTTTATGCAGCGAGTTTTTCGTCAGGAACCGGTTGGAAATTGGTCATCAGCCTTTCGGCATCCAGCAGCAGGATTGAACGCTTGCCAAGCGTCGCCAACCCGATGACACATGTTCCGCCGGCATCGGCAGCGGTGATGTCTTCCGCGCCGGCCGCAACCACGTCAATCACACAATCGACCGCGAGTCCGGAGATACGGCCGTCCGCCTGCAGGATGACCACATCCGTGAGCCGGCTCTTGTCAGCGAGCCCGGCCGCAAGCAGGACGTGCAGGTCGACGATGGCAATTTGCCGTCCGCCTCGCGTCATCGTTCCCGCGATGAAACCGGGTGCGCCGGCCAGAGGTGTCACGAGGTCGTAGTTGCAGAGTTCCTGGACCTCTTCCAGGGCAATGCCGAACTCCCGGTCCGCTAGGCGGAATACGAGATAGTCTTGGCGGATGGCGGTATTTCCTGATGCGGTCGCGCGTGGTTTGATTGCAGCATTGTTGAGTGCATTCATGGGCTTTCCTTTCATCCTGGTTTTATGCCGTCGGCACCTGTACAGCGTCAGCGTCCGGCAACATTGTTCGTCGGCAAGAAATTAACGAGTCGAATCTCTTTATTTCTATGCAACAAACAGGCCAGCTTTGCATTATTGGCATTGGACCGGCGAGGCGGGGATGGGGCCTGAGCCGGGAGATGAGATGGAACGGGAGCTTACATGGCGGCCAGCTTCGGCCTGCCCTCCACCAGGAGTCTGGTTGCCTTGTCGGCCGCTACGGGACGGCCGAGCAGGTAGCCTTGGCCGACAATGCCCTTGTACTGCTTGAGCAGGCTGTACTGCGACTTTTCCTCGATGCCTTCGGCCACGACCTTCAGGCCGAGCTTGTTTGCCATGGCGACGATGGCGCCGACGATGGCGGCATCGTCCTGGTCGGTCGCCAGGTCGCGCACGAAGGTGCGGTCGATCTTGAGTGCGTGGATCGGCAGCTTCTTCAGGTAGGCCAGCGAGGAGTGGCCCGTGCCGAAGTCGTCGATGGAGAACTGCACGCCCAGTTCGGCCAGCTGGTGCATGATCGCAATGCTGGCATCGAGGTTCTGCATCACCACCGTTTCGGTGATCTCCAGTTCCAGGCAGAAGTGCGGCAGGCCGCTGTGCTGCAGCGCCGCCGATACTTGCGACGCGAGGTCCGCGCACTGGAACTGGCGTCCGGACAGGTTGACCGCCATGAGGCGATGCCCCGGGAATTCGTGGCGCCATTTCTGCGCCTGCGCGCACGCCGTGTGGAGCACCCAGTCGCCAATTGGGACGATCAGGCCTGTTTCCTCTGCAATGCCGAGGAAGGCATCCGGCGCCAGCAGGCCGCGCTCCGGATGACGCCAGCGCAGCAGCGCTTCGAAACCGACCAGCTTGCCGGTGTCGCAATCGAACTGCGGCTGGTAGTGCAGTTCCATCTCGTCGCGCTCCAGCGCCTTGTGCAGCGCCGTTTCCATCGCCAGCCGCTGGCTGGCCACTGTGCCGAGGCCTTCGTCATAGAGTTCGAACCAGGAGCCGCCGGCGCTCTTGGCGCGGTACATCGCCATGTCGGCGTTCTTGAGCAGGATCTCGATGTTGTTGCCGTCTTCCGGATAGACGCTGATGCCGATGCTGACGGAGACGAACACTTCCTCGCCGTTGAGATGGAAGGGCGGGCGGAAGGCGTCGCGGATCTTCTGCGCGACGCTGCCGGCATCCTTGCCGCTGGCGATCTCGGACAGCACGATGGTGAACTCGTCGCCGCCCATGCGCGCTACGGTATCCGACTCGCGCACGCAGCCGCGCAGCCGGTGCGCGGCCTGCTGCAGCAACTGGTCGCCGGCATCATGGCCCATGCTGTCGTTGACCAGCTTGAATCGGTCGAGGTCGAGGAACATCACGGCGAAGTGATGGCCCTCGTGGCGCCTGGCCATGCCCAAGACCTGGTTGAGACGGTCGGTGAAGAGCACGCGGTTGGGCAGGTCGGTGAGCTGGTCGTAATACACCTGGTGCAGGATGCGTTCCTCGGCCGACTTGCGCTCGGAGATGTCGCTGAATACGCCTACGTAGTTGGACACATTGCCGAGGTCGTCGACGACCCGGCTGATGTTGAGCCATTGCGGATAGATGTCGCCGTTCTTGCGGATGTTCCAGATCTCGCCCTGCCACTTGCCGGTCTCGTCGATCGAGTGCCACATCTCGTCGTAGAACTCGCGCGTCTGCCGGCCGGAACTGAGCAGGCGGGGATTGCGGCCGATCACCTCTTCGCGGGAGTAACCCGTGATGACGGTGAAGGCGCTGTTGACGGTGAGGATGTCGCCGTTGGCATCGGTGATTGCAATGCCTTCAAGCGAGTTCTCGAAGGCCTGGTTGGCCAGGCGCATCGAGGTCTCGGCAGACTTCCTGCGGGTGATGTCGCGGATGGTGAGCTGGATGGTGGTCCGCTCGCCGAGCAGCGCGGCGTCGATCGCCAGCTCGGCAGGGAATTCCCGGCCGTCGAGAGACTTGAAATGCCACTCGAAACGCTGCGAGCCGGTCTTGAGGCTGCCTTCCATGCGCGCGTGCAGGGCGGGAGCCGAGAGCGTGCCGTCGGGCTGCTGCTCCGGCTGCAGCCGGTCGAGCTCGATATCCGCTTCGGCGGGGACGGCAGGCAGCGAAAACAGTTTGAGCGCCGCGCGGTTGACGTCGGTCATGCGGCCGTTCTTCAGCAGGAGCACGCCGTCGTTGCTCGCTTCGAACAGGGTGCGGAACAGCGCATGTTCTTCGTCGAGATCGACAGACTTGCGGCGCCGCTCCATGGACTCGCGGTAGGTCAGCCAAGCGGTCACACAGAAGAACACGGTGGCTAGCAGCGACATCGCAAGCAAGGTATCGCGCGCCATCCGGTTGTCGCGGATCGCGCGTTCATACGCCTGCTGCTCCGCCTGCACGGCCGGCGGCACGAACTGGTGCAGCGTGGAAATGAGCTGGTTGTACAGCGGCAGGGTGGTATGGGTGTGGAAGCGGTAGGCGGCCGCCGGATCGGTGGCCATCAGCGTCATCGCATGCTGGCGGCTGGCGGCCACTCGAGCATGCAGGTGGACGACATGCGTCCACTGCTCGGTGGCTTTCGGGTCGCGCTGCAGGCGCGTCAGCAGGCTGTCCAGCTCGGTGTCCACCTTGTGCAGAGCATCTTTGTCGGCAGCGGTCAGCTGCTGCTTCTTCATTGCGTCGATGAACAGCGCCTGGCAGCGCAGCATCAGGCGCTCGACATCGGTCACCTGTTTCAGCACATCGCCGCTGCTGCGGTAAAGCTGCTCGAGGTCCCGCTCGCCCTGGTACAGGCCCCACCACCCGATATTGCTCATGAAGAAGCCGGATGCCGCGCCCACCAGGAACATGATCAGGAGGAGATTGGAAACGATCAGCTTGCGCATGTGGCGGGATCCTATGCTGGAAGTTGAAGCGCAGCGGGAAGCGGCACTTCTTCTGGAGTGCACGGTGCGTGACGGCGCTGCTATTGCTTTTGCGGATCGGTACTGTGTGCCAATGCCGGTTCGTAAAAGGGGAGCCGCTGCCGGGAGGAGGGGGAGGGAGGAAGGCGTTCGTGCCTTCCTCTGCGTCGAATTACTTCGACTGGCCAACCATGTATGCGACGGCTGCGGTCACGTCAGCGTCGGACAGGCCGCTGTTGCCACCCTTGGCCGGCATTACGCCCTTGCCCTTGATGGCAGCGGCGTTCAGCGCAGCATTGCCTGCGGCGATGCGCGGGCCCCATGCTGCCTTGTCGCCAAGCTTCGGTGCGCCGGCGGCGCCGCTGGTATGGCATGCCGCGCAAGTGGCGTCATACACGGCCTTGCCGTCTGCTGCGAAGGACTGACCGGCCACGGTCAGCAGACCGGCGGCAAGGGCGGTACCGACAAAACTGAGTTTCATATCTTCTCCTAGGGATTCAAAAGGTATTGCAGATTGGAACAGCGCTAACTCTGCGGTTACAGGAGTGCAATTAATGTGCCATGGCATTGCTGTTTGGAAATTATTCGCGGGAGGAGAAAACGCTGCGTCTGGATCAAGTGCTTCCCGAAAGCGATAAAAACCGGCCGGGATTTTTCCAGTTGCAGGAAATCCAGACCGGCAGTAGGGGAGATCACGGCTTGGGCTGGGCTTGCGCTTGCGATGCGCCGACCGGATGGAAGGCGCGCGAGATGTAGGCGATCAGCGCGTCGATGTCGTTGTCGCTCAGGACCGATTTCCAGGCCGGCATCGAGGTGTCGGGCAGGCCGTCCTTGACGACGCCGGCGAGGCGCTCACGTGTCATGACCGACATGAACTCCGGTGAGGTCAGGTCGCGCGGATGCGGCTCGAGGAAAGTGCCGATCCAGTTGCGCCCGGTGCCGTCAGCGGCATGGCAGAAAGCGCAGTTCTGCTGGTACAGGCCTTCGCCCCGCTTTTCCTTTACCGTCAGGCTGGCGATCTTCGGTACCCGGTCATGGATGTGATAAGGCGTGGCGCTCGAGACGCCGTCCACCTGCTTCGGCGGCCAGTCGCCCGGCTGGAATCCCATGCGCGGATACGACAGCGCGCGCGAATCCCAGGGTACGCCCTCATTGTTGACCTTGGCGCGGTCATGGCAGCTGACGCAGGCGGACATGAACAGCTTGCGGCCGGCATGCTGTTCCGGCGTCAGCTCGTCTGACGGCGTATCCAGTGTGATCTTGCCGGTAGCGAAGGGGAAGGCCGGCGCATAGCGCTCGTGGTCCGGCCAGCCGTTTTCCCTGGTGTGGTAGGCGGTATTGCGCGCCTTGGACACCATGAACTCCTGGCGGACGAAATCGGTGACGGCGGCGATCTCCTCCGGCTTGAGGATGTCCGCAAAGCCCTTCATCGCGGTGCCGGGGCGGCCATTGATGACGCTCTCCAGCATGCGCTCGCGGCTGAGCTCGTTGGGCGACAGCTTGCTGAAGTCGCGCGGACGCGGCGTCAGGTAGGTGCTGGCGAGGGTTTCCGCATTGCCGGAATAGCCGTGGCAGAAGTAGCAGCGGAAGTTGTATATCTTGCGGCCGAGCTCAAGCGTTTCCGCATTTGCCGCCGGTGCGGCCGATGCCGCCGCGGCGCCTTGCGATGTCGTGACGGCGCCTTGCGATGCCGGCCGGTCCGAGCAGGCTGCCAGCGTCAGCAGCAGCCCAAGCATTGCCAATAATCTCATTCTTTACTTTGCTGCTTTCGTCGTTTCCGACTGCCTGATGAAGCGCTGGAACACGAATTCCGCCACGTCGGCGATCTCCTGGTCGGTCATCACCTTGCCCCATGCGGGCATCTCGCTGCCGAGCTTGCCTTCGGTCGTTGCCTTGAAGATCGCCGGACGGTTGAGGTCGGCGCGCGACGCGTCGTGCAGGAAGTTGCGCGGCTTCGGCAGGATGAAGTAGGCGCGCGGGCCGCGTCCGTCGCCGGTCGCACCATGGCAGGTGGAGCAGTTGCTCATGTAGAAGGCCGCGCCCTTGATCGGATCGCCCTTCAGTCCCTTCGGCATCGGGGCATTCATGTTGACCGGTGCGGCTTTCGGTGCCGGGGCGGGAGCAGCCATTGCCTGCTGCGGCATCGCTGCGTGCGCGGGAACCCCGCCGCGGTTGCCGGAGGTGGTGCCGGAAATGCCTGCGGTCGACTGCGGCGCCATGAAACCTGAGCGGATGTAGTCGACTACCGCCTGGATGTCCTTGTCGTTGAGCTGCGACTTGAATCCGACCATCGCGGTTTCCGGACGGCCGTAGGTCACCGACTTGATCATGCGCTCGCGCGTCAGCTCCATCCTCGCGTCGGGCGCGGTGAAATCGCGCGGCGGCGGCATCAGGCTGCCTTTTGCGCGGCTGCGGGCATCGCCGCGTTCGCCGTGGCATACCGAGCAGTATTCGGCGTAGACCACGCGGCCGCGGTTGTTGCGGTCGGAGCTGGCGGCGGGCATGAAGGTGGTACGGATGTAATCCACCACGCCTTCGATTTCCTTCTGCGACAGCTGCGATTTCCAGGGCGTCATCGCCGTGCCGGACTTGCCGTTGACGACGGCCTCGATCATCTGCTCGCGGGTGAGCGCGTGGGCTGCGCCGGGGTTCGTGAAATCCTTCGGCGGCGGCACCAGGCTGCCTTGCGCGCGGCTCTTGCCGTCACCCTTGTCGCCGTGGCAGACCGAGCAGTAGTTGTGGTAGATCGCCGCCGGTTGCATTTGCTTGCCGGCCGCCACAGGAGCTGCATGCGCTCGGGGGGCTGAGCCCATGAGGCCGGCGAGCAGCAGGCCGGCGGCGCTGAAGAGAGTGTATGCGGCAAGCAGTGGTTGTTTTGTCATGTCGTGATGGATATGAGGCCCGGCCTTGCGACCGCAGCGTTATATATCAAAGGAACGCGGTGGCATTCATGAGCAAGAATGATGCCCGTTGTAAACATGGCTCTTTTCCATCCCGTTTTCCTGAAGGAATCGGGTTGGTACGTTGCTTGCTCTCCAGATGCGATTACGCAACTTGCGTTCAGTCCCCTCGGGGCGTTTTTATGAGGATGCAAAGATGAGCAAGCAATATCGCTGGGAAGATTGCTGGGAGGTGCTGAAGTCTCGCAAGCGGCTGCTGCCTGCCCTGCAGGTGGCCGCTGTCCTGTTGATTGCCGCATGCGGCGCGCCGGTCAAGCGCGGCGATGCGCAACTGCCTGTTTTCCCTCCGCCGCCGGAC
Organism: Noviherbaspirillum sp.; assembly: GCA_035627275.1. Classification (GTDB taxonomy): domain Bacteria; phylum Pseudomonadota; class Gammaproteobacteria; order Burkholderiales; family Burkholderiaceae_D; genus Noviherbaspirillum. The sequence goes on along the minus strand of DASPMC010000087.1, from coordinate 13,134 downwards.
CAGCCGCGCTTCTACTATGAGCGGACGATCTATTCCACCGCCGACGTCGCCAAGCAGGACAAGAACGCCGACCTCAAACGCATGCTCACCGGGCAGGCCGAGTCGGGCGAGGGCATGACCAAGCCCTATGGCGTGGCTGTCTACCACGGCCGGGTTTTCGTCACCGACTCCGGCGGGCGCTCTGTGGTCGTGTTCGATATCCCGGCGCAAAAGTCCTTCCGCCTCGGCGAGGGCAGCGAAGGTGCGCTGAGCATGCCGCTCGGGATCGACATCGACAACCAGGGCAATGTGTACGTTGTCGACGGCACCGCCAAGCAGGTGCAGATGTACGACAAGGAGGGCAAGTTCCTTCGCACCCTGGCCGCCGGCACGCGGCTGTCCCGTCCCTCCGGCATTGCGGTGGACAACGACGGCAAGCGCATGTACGTGGTCGACACCGGCTCGGTCACCAATGAAAAACACCGCGTGGCGGTCTACGACATCCAGAGCAACAAGCATCTGTTCGACATCGGCAAGCGCGGCAATGGCGAAGGCGAGTTCAACCTCCCGCGCGACGTGACCATCGGCACTGACGGCCTTCTCTATGTCGTCGACGGCGGCAATTTCCGTGTGCAGGTGTTCAAGCCCGACGGCACCTTCGTGCGCGTGTTCGGTTCCATCGGCCGCCAGGGCGGGCAGTTCTCCCGTCCGAAGGAAGCGGCGATCGACCCGGACGGCAATATTTATGTGATCGACGCCGCCTTCGGTAACTTCCAGATCTTCAATCCCGAGGGCCAGCTGCTGCTCGCAGTCGGCGGCCGCTCCGAGAACGATGCGCCCGCCAAGTACATGCTGCCCTCAGGTATCGCGATCGACGGCGACGGGCGCGTCTACATGGTCGACCAGTTCTTCCGCAAGCTCGAGGTGTACCGTCCGGCGAAACTGGCCGAGGACGCCGGCTTCACGGTGAAGAAGGCTGCGCCTGCATCCAAGGGGGCTTCCGGGAGTTGATCGGCGGCATCGGAAGATACGTTGCGAGGAACGATTTTTCTTGTGCCTAGGAACCGATTCTTGTTAACGGGAATGCATTGAGTCGGCGCAATTCGATCTTCCTCCGCCGCTGACACGATGGCCGGAATAAATACCCCTTCATAGGGAGGGTGAAGGAAATTCGCCGGATTACGCTTGGCTTTTGGCCCGCGATGACTGGAAAAACATGCTGCAGAAGGGAAACGCAATTCCTGATGCCAGTCAATCCGTCATCTGGCACCGCTCTTGCTAAGTATTGACTGCAATAAATGTTTTTGTTCGAGAAACGATCTCTCGGTCACTACTACAAGAAAGGCGGGTATTCAATCATGGGAAACAAATTTAGGAAAGGGTTGGCGCAGTACCTCACTCGCGCCACATACACGGCTCTCCTGACCGTCGGTGCCCTTGGCTTCGTGCAGCAAGCCTCCGCGCAGGTGGTGGACACCAAGCACAACCTGTCGGCCACCGCGCCAGCCGGCGGTTCGCAAGGTGCCACGCGCGTCAACTACTACACCGGCGCTGGTGCAACAACGCAGGTGTGCGTGTTCTGCCATACGCCGCACGGTGCGGCATCTGCAGCGGCACCGCTGTGGCAGCGTGAAGTGAAGGCGGCCGACTACTACCAGACCTACGGTTCCGTGAATGCGTCGCCGACCATGGACGCGGCACAGACCGGCGTCACCGTCGGCTCCGTGTCGCTGGCCTGCTTGTCCTGCCACGACGGTACCCAGGCGATCAACACCATGGCCAACAAGCCGGGCTCGGGCAACAACGCACTCGGCGGTTCGTGGGCCTCGGGTAACAACCTGACCAATGGTGGCCTTGGCACCGCCAGCATGGCCAACCTCGGTGGCGGCACCGTCGGCGGCGATGGCAAAGACCTGCAGAACGACCATCCGATCGGCATCAAGTACGCCGGGGGCTTCTCGTACACCGTTTCCGGCTCGACCGTGACCAACGGCACGTTCGCCGACCCGGCATTCCGCAGCGCTTCCGTGACGATGGTCAACAGCACACCGGTCTGGTATGTCGAGAAGGCAACCGGCAACACCGCCGGCCGCGACAAGAACGACATCCAGCTCTATACCCGTTCGGAAGGCGGCAGCACCTATCAGCCATATGTCGAATGCGCCAGCTGCCACGATCCGCACGCCAATGCAGAGCTGTTCATGCGCGTGCCGGTTGCCGGTAGTGAGATCTGCCTGACTTGCCACATCAAGTAAAGGCTGATCGCTGATTGTTCTACGCGCAGGGCGGGCAAGGTTAACTTGCCTGCCCTTCGTCGCAACACCACGCAGGGGCAGTCGAAGAATGCCGGTCCGGAGGCCGGCATCCTTGGAATGGATCCGGCGGGGAGATCCCGCCACAAGAATGGAAAGGTAGGGCCATCATGAAAAAGCCGATTTGCATTGCATGCCAGGCAGTGCTCTTGTCCGCTCTCCTGTCGGCGCTGTTCGGCGCCGGCGTTCCTGCAATCGCCCAGGCAACCCCGGCAGCGCCGGAGGCGACGAAGCAGGCCACGCCCGAACAGGCGATCTTCGCGCGCGTCGGCGATGCCGTGATCACGCATGCCGAATACGACAACGCGCTGGTGTCGGCGGCTCGCAGCAAGTTCTACCACGGCAGGGCGCCTGAAAAGGATGTCGCTGCCTTGCAGCGCAGCGTCGCCGACGACCTCGTCACGCGCGTGCTGCTCCTGCGCGAAGCGCGCCGCCGCGGCCTGACCGCCGACAAGGCCGAAATCGGCAAGACGCTCGACGGTTACGAACAGCGCTACGGCAACAGCGAGCACTGGAAGAAGAACAAGGAAAGTATCTTGCCCGGCCTGACCGCACGCCTGGAAGAGGACAACCTGGTTGCCCAGCTCGAGAAGCTTGCACGCACGGTGCCCGATCCGGATGTCGATGCCGTCAAGGCCTACTACGAAGCAAACGCCGACAAGTTCACCGAGCCGGAGCGTGTGCGGGTTTCCGTCATCCTGATCCCGGTGGACCCGACGTCCCCGCTGGAAGCCTGGGACAAGGCCGCGGAGGAAATCAGCGGCATCCAGAAACGCATCCGCGAAGGCGCTGATTTCGCCGACATGGCACGCGCGCACTCGAAGGTGCCGTCGGCCGGGCAGGGCGGCGATATGGGCTACCTGCACAAGGGCATGCTGCCGGTGCCGGTCCAGGACCTGCTCACCACGCTGAAGCCGGGCGACCTGTCCGAACCGCTGCGCCTGCTGGAAGGCGTCGGCCTGCTGCGCCTTGTCGACCGCATCGAACCGAAAAAACATGATTTCGCCCGCGTCGAGCAACGCGCCAGGGACCTGCTCAAGCGTGACCAGTCCAACGCTGCATGGACGTCCCTGATCGCCGAGTTAAAGAAAGCGACGCCCGCACAGATTGACGAGTCGAAGTTCCTGCCGCTGGCAGAAAGCGCCGGAGATGGTGCCGCACCAAACTAGGGGCGGCCAGGCGCTTCGGGTGATCGGAAGTGAGGAATGCTGTGGCGGCATCGCCCGCAATGCCCAGGAGGTGCGTCGGGATCTCGCCCGCATTATGCGTGGCGGTATCCGCCTTGCTTGCGCCGCCCGACGCATTGCCGGCATTGCCGCCGGTGAGCGTCGGCTCATCGTCGCAAAGCGAGCCCGCGCCTGCGCCTGTCAAGACTGGGGCGCCGGTTGCAGGTGCCGGCGCTGCGGATGAAGAGGAAGTGTCGTGGTGGCAGCGGGTCGGCATCCTGTCCCCACGCTACGCGCTGTACGGCAGCGTCGGGTACGAATGGATTCGCAATACCACCGATTCCATCGATACGACCAGCCAGGGTTTGACCAGCGTGATTGGCGCCAGGTTCAACAGTTATGTCTGGCAGCCATGGTTCGGCAAATTTTTCGGCGACATGAGAATGCATTTGGGCCAGAACAACACCAGCGGCGGCGGCCTGCCCGGCGCCTCGGGCAGCAGCAGGAACATGATGTGGAGCGGTAACGCACGCCTGTCCATGATGTACATGAGCCGCTTTCCGTTCGACGCCTACATCGACAGGAACTACAACCGGACCACCACCGAGTATTCGCCGCTGGCCGGCAGTACGGTGAGCCAGCGCTTCGGCTTCACCCAAAGCTACACGCATGAGTCGGGGGCCAACGGTTCGCTCGACTGGAACCGCAATACCCAGAGCGGCAACAGCGATTTCGGCGGAACCCGCACCGATTCGATGCTGCTCAACCTGGCACACAAGCTGCCGGAGCACACCCTGGGTTCGGTAGTCAGCCGCAGCGTGACCACGCAGGAAGGCACGGATTCCCGTTCACTGCAGAACAACCTGTCGGTCTCGCACAACTACGCGCCGGAAGACGAGTACTACGCCGTCGACAGCACGCTCAACTTCAACTCGACCGATTTTCGCTTCGACCAGGTGGAGAGCAACAGCCGCCTGGCGCAGGTCAGCTCGGTTGCCACCTGGCGGCCAGAAGAGGAGCCGTACAGCGTGACCGCCGCCGTGCGCGTGCTCGGGTTGGCGTCCGAACTGCAGGACAGAGGCGTGAACTCCTCCTCCGACAAGCGGACGCTGGACACCGCCAACCTCAGCGTCGGCATGACCTATACGCTGTCGCAGGAAACCTATGCCTACGGCACCGTCAACCTGAATACCGCGACGTCGAACGGAGAAAGAAGGAACAGCACGAGCGAATCCATCTCCGTCACCCATTCGCCCGCCGGCACCCAGTTCGGCGAATTCTTTTACCGCTGGACGGCCTCCGCCGGCGCAAGCCATACCGCGGAGACCGATGGCGAAAACAGCTCGCAGCTGTCGCTGCAGCTGAGCCATTCGCTGTCCCGGCAATACGAACTGGATGGCGGCTCGCGCATCAATTTCAACGGCACCCAGGCCATCATCGCCGCGGTGCAGAGCCGCAGGCGGAACTTCCAGGAGCGCCCGGAAGATTTCTTCAATGCTGCCGCGGCGGGCGGCGACAAGCGTCTCACGCACAACGCCGGCATTTCGTGGGCCGCGAATGAAGGCATCACGAATGCGATGGTGTATTTCAGCCTGAGCGACTCGCGCTCGCTCGACGGCGCCCGGGATGCTTTCCAGATGATGAACCTGCAGTTCACCGGCAACCTGCAGACCGGCAGCGACAGTACATGGAGCGGCAATCTCGCGATCCAGGCAGTGAAGCAGGACCTCGGCCAGCTGCAGGCGATTGCGCGCACCAGCCAACTTCAGGACAGCAGCGATGTCAAGGTGACCTCCAACGGCGGCATCTCCTACCGCAATGCGCGCCTGTTCGGCGTGCGCCGGCTGACCCTCAACTCGAGCATCCGCCTCTCCAGCAGCGCCTTGCTGCCGATGATCGGCGGCGCGACGGATTACGAGACCGCGGCATGGGATACCCGCATCGACTACATGATCGGCCGGCTCACTTTGCGCGCGAACGCGATCATCGCGCGCACGACGACGCCGATCATCAGGCGGGTCGCCGACGGCTTCGAGCTGGCCGAAGGCGAGCCCAAGACCAACAAGTCGATCATGTTCACGGTGATCAGGACCTTTGGATACTGAATTTTTGTGTAGCTGTTTGTTTGAAAGGTAGGGAGTGATGTTAAGAGCAATGGAGTACAGCCGGATCTTCAGGACGGTCCTGCTGCTGATACTGGTCCTGGCGGCCGGCCTGGCCGACATGCGGGACGCTCGCGCGGAATACGGCGACGTCGTCATCAACAACTATTCCGACGGCGCTGGCATGCGGCCTGCGGTGTTCCCGCACTGGTTCCACCGTATCCGCTTCCGCTGCAAGGTGTGCCACGCGGACCTCGGCTTCAAGTTCAAGGCCGGCGGCAATGACATCAACATGGTGAAGATCATCGACGGCCAGTACTGCGGCGCCTGCCACAACGGCAACATTGCGTGGTCGATCGAGAACTGCAACCTGTGCCACTCCGGCAAGCCCGGTACGCCGACGCAGGTCCACGAGAGCACCATCAATTCGCTGGTCGTGCCGGCGAATGCGTCCCAACGGCAACCGCAGCCGCAAGCGCCGCAAACCACCCAGGCTAAGAAATAGGAGCGATCATGAACAAGTCTTACCTGCTCCGTGCCGGCCTTTTTGTATTGGCAACAGGCGTCATGTCGCTGCGCGCGGGCGCAGCCGATCTGCCGAACGGAAAAGCAATCTATGACGCAGGCTGCGTGGCTTGCCACAGCACCGGCGCCGCCGGCGCGCCCAAGCTCGGCGATGCCGCAGCATGGGCGCCGCGCGTGAAGGCCGGCGCGCCCAGCCTGTACACCAACGCCATCAAGGGCAAGGGCGCCATGCCGGCCAAGGGCGGCAACGCGAACCTGTCCGATGCCGACGTCCGTGCCGCGGTCAATTACATGATCAGCCAGTCCGAAGGCCCGAAGGGCGCGGCAGCCAAGCCTGCCGCCGCACCTGCGCCGGCCGCTGCAGCACCCGCTCCGGCGCCGGCACCGGTCGCCGCCGCACCCGCACCTGCTCCCGCGGCGACACCTGCCGCCGCTCCTGCGGCACCGGTCGCGAACGGCCCGGTCAACACCTTCAACCGCCTGATGAAACCGCCGGCGCAGCGCAACCTGCCGCCGCCGCAGGATGGCATCCACGATCCGGACAACGACGGCACGCACTCGCTGCAACCGCCGCTCGCCGCATTCAACACGCTGGTGCGCAACAATGACGGCAACCGCGTCGACTGGGTCAAGTCGCTCAACGAGAACCGCATCCAGCCGCGCTTCGACCGCAACGATTCCAACGCCAAGCCGATGGTCATGGACATGAACATCGTGCGCGAGGTGAAGGGCACGATGCCGGACGTGGTCTATCCGCACAAGCAGCACACCGAATGGCTGGATTGCTCGAACTGCCATCCGGCGATCTTCGTTCCGCAGAAGGGCGCGAACCAGATCTCCATGGCGTCGATCCTGCTCGGCCAGGCGTGCGGCGTATGCCACGGCAAGGTCGCGTTTCCGGTCTCCGAGTGCCGCCGCTGCCACTCGAAGAGCAAGGCGTTGCCGGTCAAGGCGGAAGCCAAGCCATGATCGACAAGGGCGGGAAAACCCGGTTGCCCCTGGCCGCCCTCGTGCTCGCCGGCGCTGCGTCCGCAGCCGGCGCGCCGGTGCCGGCCGTCGCCCAGGCGCCTGCCGGCAGCGACACAGCCGTTTCCACACAAGTCCTGCTGGAAAGCAAGACACGGCTGGTCAAGCTGCTGCTCTCACAGTCGCCGGCCATGCAACGCATCCCGCAAAGCAATAACGCGGAGGCGAAGAAAAAGCTCGCCGACGCGCAAGCGCTGTTTGCCGGGGCGGCGACGGAAGCCGGGGCGGGACGCCAGGAATCGGCAATCAGGATGCTCGACGAAGCCTTGCGCGAAATCGTCACGGCGTCGCGCCTGGTTCCGGATGCGGCGCAGCTCGCAACGCAGGAGCGCGCGCGTTACGCCGGCCTGAGCGAAGCGACGCGCACCTTCGTCAGCCTGTACAAAGGAGCGGCCGCAAAACTGGCGAGGACGAGCGGCACGCAGCCGCTGGATCTCAATGGCATCAGCGGCATGATCGTTAGGGCCGAATCCCTGGCCGCTTCAGGCGACCACAAGGAAGCCAACGCCGTGCTCAACGATGCTTACAAGGCCGTCGTGTCGTCGCTGAACCGGATGCTGATGGCGGAAACCATCGTCTACGACCAGAAGTTCGATACGCCCGCCGACGAGTTCCGCTACGAACTCGCGCGCAACCGCAATTATGAAGAACTGGTGCCCTTGGCCATCGCACAGCTGAATATCTCTCGCGATAGCGCAGCCCTCAGCGAGCGGCATATGGAGGCGAGCAGGGGCTTGCGTGACGCCGCGCAGAAACAGGCGGCGTCCGGCGACTACCAGGCAGCGCTCAAAACCATCCAGGACGCGACACTTCACCTGCAGCGCTCCTTGCGCGCGGCTGGTGTCATCGTGCCGCAATCAACCGAAAGCAAACCATGACTATCCAACGTCCCCTGAAAACAGCCCTTGCCGTCATGATCGGCGCGCTTTTCCTCAACGCCGGCCTGGCGGCTGCCGCCGATGCCCCGCCCGCGCCCGCGGCAGAAGGCCAGCCGCGCGCCCCGCGCGCAGCGGAAACCAAGGAGCAGATCGAGCGTCGTCTCGAATCGGTGGCAAAGCTGATCGAATCCTCTTCCGGTGCCAAGCAGGTCGAGGCCAGCGGTAACGTCCAGGCGCAAGGCATGCGAACCAAGGCACGTGAACTGCACAAGCAGGCCGAGGATGCTTACAAGAAGGGCGACCTGCCTGCGGCGTCGCGCTCGCTGGATGAGGCCGCAAAGACCATGTTCGACGGCGTGCGCCAGGCGGCGCCGGAACAGATCACCGCCGAGAAGAAGCAGCGCGATTTCGACAACCGCCTGGAAAGCGTGAAGGCGCTGCTCTCTGCACAGAAGCGCATCAGCGCCGAGAAGAAACTCGGTGCCAAAGGCACGGAAACCACTGCAAAGATCGAAGTGCAGATTCGTGACGCGCAGGCGCTGGCTGCCGCCGGCAAGCTGGATGAAGGCAAGGCCGCGCTGGACAAGGTTTATGGCGTCACCCGCGCCTCCATCGAGACCATGCGCGAAGGCGATACCCTGGTACGTTCGCTCAACTTCGCCAACAAGGAAGAGGAATACCATTACGAAGTGGACCGCAACGATACCCACAAGATGCTGGTGAAGGTCTTGCTGGAAGAAAAGCGCGCCTCCAACCCGAACCTCGAAACCATGGTCCAGAAGTACGTCGAGCAGGCGGCGGCCCTGCGCACCAATGCAGAAGGGTTGGCGTCGAAGAAGGATTACGAAGGCGCAATCAGGGTGCTGGAAGACTCCACCAAGGAGTTGGTGCGGGCGATCCGTGGCGCGGGCGTCTACATTCCGGGATAAGCGATGTCCATGCAATGGCAAAGGCGGGTGTTGCAGCGTCTGAGCATCGCGCTCGTGACGGTGCTCGCCTTGCCGGCGGCCGTGTACGCGCAGATCCCGGGACTGCAGCCCACGCAGCGGCCGCTGAATTTGCCTTATCCGGTGCAGCTGCAACTGTCCAAGGACGGCCTGCATGACACCGCCAACTCCGGCATCAAGATGCTGCAGGAACCGCGGGAGGGGCTGGCGCACTTGCCGAAGGATTATCCCGGCAACGGCGTCAACTGGGTCAAGGCGCTGCGCGACGGGGTGATCCAGCCGCGCACCAACATCCTGCCCGAGACGAAGATCGAGGTGCTCGACCTCGACATCCTGCTCTCCAATACGGGCGAAATGCCGATGGTCTTGTTCCCGCATCGCCAGCACACCGAATGGCTCGACTGCAGCAACTGCCACGACAGGATTTTCGCCAAGAAGAAAGGCGGCACCAAGGGGCTGAACATGTTCGCCGTGCTGCAGGGCGAGTTCTGCGGCCAGTGTCACGGCGCGGTGGCCTTCCCGCTCACCGAGTGCAACCGCTGTCACAGCAAGCCGCGCAAATGAGGCCGCCCATGCCTGCCGTCCCATCCCCTCATTCCCACATGCTGCTGCGCATTTTCACGGCACTCGTCGCGGCATGGCTGGCGCTGGTGTCGATTCCGTCGCAGGCGGAATACGCCGACGTGGTGCTGAACCGGCGCGCGGAAAAGGAGGGCGTGCGGCCGGTGATCTTCCCGCACTGGTTCCATCGCATGCGGTTCCGCTGCAAGGTGTGTCACTCCGAGCTGGGCTTCAAGATGCGGGCCGGGGCCAACGACGTGACCATGGCCGACATCATCGACGGCAAGTTCTGCGGCATGTGCCACAACGACCAGATCGCCTGGGGCGCGGCCAACTGCGACTTGTGCCACTCGGGCAAAAAAGGCCTTCCGCCCGGCATCTACGGCGGGGCATCGACGACCGGACCGGGCAAGTGGTAGGGCATGGGTGCGCATCTAACCATCACTGAAGGAATGCGGCTCTCCCGCACGGGGCGGGTGTGGTCTTGCATCCTGACGCTGTTGTCGATGCTGGCTGCCGGCATCGGCATGTGTGCCGATGCGGATGCAAAGAGGCCCTTGTTTTCGCGTCCGCAGGTATTGACGGGTGCGCCGCTGGTCGTCGATCCGGCAGGCGTGTTCCGGTCCTTGCCTCTGCCGGTGGCGCCGGGCTATCTGACCTTTATTTCGCCGGTCGCCGTGGTGGCTCGCAACAACATTGTCTATATCGTCGATGCGGGTCATCGCCAGGTCCTGCGTTACGACCCGGCGCGCCTGTCGATATCGCGCTTCGTCGGCACGATAGGAGGAACAGCTTCCGCGATCGCTGTCGGCCCGGACCTGTCGCTCTACATCGCCGAGGCCGGCACCGGGCAGGTGCTGCATTACGCCTGGGACGGCCGGCCGCTGCCGGCGTTCCGGAGCGAGACCGTGATGCGGCAGCCGGTCGGCGTGGTAGCGGACGATGCGACGAGCCACGTTTTCATTGCCGACAGTCTGTACAATCATGTCGTGGTCTTCAGCGGCCTCGGCCGTGCGATAACCGTGTTTCGTCCGGATGAAGCACAGAGCGTCGAGGCGATGGCGCGCGGCCCGGACGGCTTGTATCTTGTCGACTCGCTCGGACAGCAAGTGGTGGTGATGGCTTATGACGGCAGGGACCTGTACGCGTTCGGGAACGGCGCATTGAAGATGCCGCATGCGATCGCGGTCGACCGCTTCAACCGCGTGTACGTCAGTGATGATTTCGATAACACCATCAAGGTATTCGAGGGCCGCGAGCTGGTCGCAACCCTCGGGAGAAACAGTGGCGGAGCTGCGACTGCAAGCTTCAACCGCATTACTTTCCTGTCGATCGACCAGAACACACTTTATGTTGCAGACAGTTTGAATGGCCGCATCCAATCCTTCCAGATTGCCCCTGTTCCCGGACGCCGTCCGCCGGCACGCTAGCATCATGCGAACAGTCCTGCTGGCGGCATTCGCATCGCTCCTGCTGGCCGGGTGCGCGGAGACCAAATACCGCATGCACCTCGAGCCCGAGACGGTGGCAAAGGCGAGTGCGCTCGTCTGGCCGGCGCCCCCGGAGACGCCGCGCTTCCGCTTTGCCGGCCAGTTGCTGGGCGAAGACAACTTTGCCCCGGAAAGCGGCACCAGTTCCGGCACCGGCATGAACGTGCTCAAGTGGCTGGTCGGCATGTTCGACGACGCCGAGGACAAGATCGTGCTCAAGCGTCCGCAGACCGGCATGGTCGATGTGCAGGGAAGAGTACTGGTGACGGACATCGGCAACCAGGCGGTGTTCGTATTCGATCATCTCGCGGCACGCCTGCACGTGTTTATCCGCGCCGACGAGAGGCGCAATTTCATCACGCCGGTTGGCATTGCGCAGGGACCGGACGGACAGATCCTGGTGGCGGACGCGGAACTCGGAGAGGTGTTCCGGCTTGCCCCGGACGGCAAGCCGCTGGGCAGTTTCGGCAGGAATGTGCTGACCCGGCCGACTGGACTGGCACGCGATCCCGAACGGCGGCGCATCTATGTGTCGGATACGCACGCGCATGACGTCAAGGTATTCGACGACGAAGGACGCCTGATCGATTCGATCGGCAACCGCGGGGACGACGAGGGTACGCTCAATTACCCGACGCATCTCGCGTATGCGGGCGACAAGTTGTACGTCACCGACGGCATGAATGCGCGCGTGCAGATTTTCGACATGCAGGGAAGGGCGATGGCGAGCGTCGGACGGCGCGGCCTGTACATCGGCGAGATGACACGGCCGAAAGGCGTCACTGTCGATACCGCGGGGAACATTTACGTTGTGGAATCTTTCTACGATAATCTTCTTGTATTCAACAGTCAGGGACAGTTTTTGATGCCCATCGGCGGAACCGGCAAGGAAATCGGCCAGTTCTATCTTCCCGCAGGCGTCTGGAGCGACCGGCAGAACAGGATCTACGTGGCCGACATGTTCAACGGACGCATCGTGATCTTCCAGCTGATCGGAGGGACATGATGTCGTGGCCGAAGCGTACCGCTGCAGGACTGCTGGTCCTGCTCCTGTTGCTGCTGACCGTCCTTGCGCAGGCCGCCATCACGGCAACGAACAAGGTGTCCGATGTGCGGGGCACCAAGCATAATTTTTCGGCAACACCGGACGGCACTACGACACCGTCGGGCGGCAAGGTGCCGGCGCGCACGATCAAGGCGTCCACAGAGACGCAGGTCTGCGTGTTCTGTCACACGCCGCACAATGCGGAGTCGGGCGCCCTCGGCACGGCGCCCAACACCTACAGCGCGCCGCTATGGAACCGCAAGCTCTCCCAGGAAACCTACCAGACCTACGATTCGAGCTCGATGAACGCCGCCTCGGCCGAACTGAGCGCGGGCCCCGGCGGCGGATCCAAGCTCTGCCTGTCCTGCCATGACGGCACCATGGGTGTCGACAAGGTCGGCGTGCTTAACGGCGTAAAGAACGCGACGATCTCGATGGCCAGCGGCACGTCGCCAGTGAAGATGCCGGGCGACTCGAGCACCGGCTTTACCCGCAACATCGGCGTCGAGCTGAAAGCGGACCATCCGATTTCCTTCACCTACGACAGTGCGCTCGCAACTGCTGACGGTGAATTGCGCGCGCCGGACGGCGTGGCCGTCGGCAACCGCGTCGCCGGTACGACGCCGCCTAAGCTCCCGCTGGACAAGAGCCAGATGCAGTGCACGACTTGCCACGACCCTCACCTGCGCGACAACGCCACGGGCAACGGCAACGCCAAGTTCCTGCGCGCGAACCGCTTCCAGGTGAGCCAGCCGACGGGCGGCGGCTTCAACGCGACCAATGACATCATCTGCCTGGCCTGCCACGACAAGGGCGGCGTGTCCTGGGCCTACTCCGCACACGCCAACCGCAATGTCGCATCGCACACCTACAAGGCCACGGCGGCGCAGCAGCGCGAGTTTCCGTCCTCGCTCGACACACCGGCGAACACGAACCCGGAAGTGTGGCAGGTCTCCTGCCTGAATTGCCACGACACGCACACGGTGCAGGGCGCGCGCCGCCTGCTGCGCGAAGGCACCGACAGCACGTCCTCGCCCAAGGCCGGCGGCAATTCGGCGATCGAGGAAACCTGCTACATGTGCCACACCACCAGCGCCGCGTCG
>DASPMC010000086.1:0-18913 GCA_035627275.1 Noviherbaspirillum sp. | reverse complement strand
GAATTGAAAAAGGCTGTCATCAGCCATCTGCGCAGGATTGGCAAGTTGCCCGGCCGCGTGAAAAAGTACTTTCAACATCCGCTAGTGAAATACGCTGCATGACTGTTAGGGAGTTGAACAAACCTATGCCGGATCAATAATTATCTAAATGGTAGTCCTGGAATTCGCGCGAGCTGGTCGGCTGATTTCTTCCGCATTCACACGCGGAGGGAAGGGTGAGCTAATTGCCGCGAACGGTTACGCAGGCCTCCGGACTCTGTGTGAGCCGTCGTGGCAGCGGGCTATTCATTCACGACGACGGCGATGCTTCCATGCATTTGATTTTGGCCTGGGAGTGAATGTTTGAATGGGAGCCAGCCGGGTAAAGTGTGACGACAGCGCTTGGCAAAACCCGTTTCGTGGCTCACGACCATCATCGTCATTCCATTCTGCACCAGACAGGCCGTGACATCGATCACCTCGTTGATCATCTCCTGAGCGAGGGCCGCGGCCGGTTCGTCGAACAACATGACGATCGGATCCTTCGACGGCGCACATGCGACGGCCACGCGCTGCTGCTGGCCGCCGGACAACTGACCCGGGAAATTGTCTTTATGGGCGAGCAAGCCGACGCGGTCCAGGTACTTGAGACCGCGCTCCGCAAATGCATCCAGAAAAAAATCCCGCTGCGGCCAACGTCATAGCGGTAGCATGCAGGCCGATGAAATTGGGCATTTGGTGCAAGTGTTCCAGTGACAAGATCATGCTTGTATCGAGAGACTTCCAGAAAGAAAAAAAGGAGTGGAGCGCTAAACGCCCCACTCCCAAACTCCAGGAGACAACTGGAAAGCAGCAAACTTTTCTGTGCACGGCTTCCACCGCGACGAACGGTGCCGTCGGGCGCCGCAATGAATTACATCCGTTGTTCGAATCATTTCGGCAAACACATCAATCGACGGTCGCCGGCACCGCGATCTCAATAAGTTCATCGGGACAAGCCAGTTTGGCTTCCACTGTAGCGCTTGACGGCGCACTACCCGGAACGACCTAGACATTCCAAATCTTGTGCGTCTGTGGAAGCCGGCGATCCGGCGGATCCTTTTCTTTCTCGAAGTGGAGTCGGCGAAGCAGGGTAGGCGAAGTCGGTAGCATGGAAGGCAGTCTGGCGCGGCTGACGGAGCGGGGATACGAGAAAAAAAAGGAAGTGGAACGCGGACGCCCCACTTCCAAACCCGGAGACATGCGGGATTCTGAATTTCTGTTCGGCCAGCACCGGATGCGACGAAGATTGCATGTGCCTTCTTGTTCGCGTGTGCTAAACGGCTGCCATCAAGCAGCGGCCGTCACAACAATCTCGACCAGTTTTGCAGGCGAAGCCAGCCGGGCCTCGATTGTCGCCCTGGGCGGAGTGCGGCCCGGCGGCACCCATGCATCCCAGACTTCATTCATCTGCTGAAAGAGGGCCATGTCGGAAATGTAGATCAGGCACTGCAGTATCTTTGTCTTGTCGCTGCCATGCTCTTCCAGGAGGCGGTCGACGCTGGCAAGCACCTGGGCAGTCTGGCCCTTGATGTCTTGTGTAACGTCGTCTGCCACCTGTCCGGCAAGGTAAAGCACGTCGTTGTACCTGGCGACTTCCGACAGGCGTTTCCCGACGTGGCTTCGCATAATTTCGCTCATGTTCGATTCTGTCCCTTCAGTGAATAATCTTCGCTAGAAAATCACGGGCCCGCTCCGACGGCGGGGTGCCGAAAAACTCTTCCTTGGTGCAGTCGTCGACAATGCTGCCCTTGTCCATAAAGACGATGCGGTTGGCGACGCGCTTGGCGAAGCCCATTTCGTGGGTCACGACCATCATCGTCATGCCTTCCTGCGCCAGGCCGACCATGACATCCAGCACCTCGTTGATCATCTCCGGATCGAGCGCCGAGGTAGGTTCGTCGAACAGCATGGCGATCGGATCCATCGACAGTGCGCGGGCGATGGCCACGCGCTGCTGCTGGCCGCCGGACAACTGGCCAGGAAACTTGTCCTTATGGGCGAGCAAGCCGACGCGGTCCAGGTATTTGAGGCCGCGCTCCGCCGCTTCATCCTCGCTGCGTCCCAGTACCTTGACCTGTGCCAGCGTCAGGTTCTGCCGGATCGTCAGATGCGGGAACAGTTCGAAGTTCTGGAACACCATCCCGATGCGCGCGCGCAGCGCGGACAGGTTGGTCTTCGGATCGTTGACCTGCACGTTATCGACCAGGATCTTCCCTTTCTGGATCGGTTCCAGTCCGTTCACGGTCTTGATCAGGGTCGATTTTCCGGAGCCGGACGGTCCGCAGACGACCATCACGTCACCCTTGGAAATGCTGGTGGAGCAGTCCGTCAGGACCTGGAACGTTCCATACCACTTGCTCACGTTCTCGATTTGAATCATGTTGTTTCTCCTAGAAGTTTGATTCGTTTCGCCGCCCCGGCATTACCGGATGATGGCGATGTTCTTTTGCAGGCGCTTGACTAACAGCGACAGGCTGAAGCACAGGATGAAATACACCACGGCGACGAAGACATACATCTCGATCAGGCGGCCGTCGCGCTGCGCAATCTTCGAGGCGGCGCCGACAAAGTCGGTAATCGAGAGGACGTACACCAGCGACACGTCCTGGAACAGAACAATGGTTTGCGTGAGCAGGACGGGAAGCATGTTCCTGAACGCTTGCGGCAGTACGATATGGCGCATGGTCTGAAAGTAGTCCATTCCCAGCGCATACCCGGCCCAGACCTGCCCGCGTGCCACCGACTGGATGCCGGCGCGCATGATCTCGCAGTAGTACGCGGCCTCGAACATGATGAACGTGATCAGCGATGAGGTGAACGCGCCCACTTCGATCGGTTCTTTCGAACCGATTGCCCAGGCGCCGAGATACGGCACCAGGAAATAGAACCAAAAGATGACGAGAACCAGTGGTATGGACCGGATGCCGTCCACATAGGTGCCTGCAATCCTGGAGACGAGCGCATTGCTGGACAGGCGCATCATGGCAAGGATGGTGCCAAGGATGATGCCGCCGACCATGGAATACAACGCGAGCTTCAGGGTGAATGCCATACCCGTCTGGAACAGGTACACCCAGGAGCGCTCGATGACGTCGAAATCGAAATTGATCATGATTATTTAGCCTTTCCAGACGCGATGAATCCAGGTACCGCAACGCTTCGTTCTATGAAGCGCATGAGGTTCACTACAGCGACGTTGACGCCAAGGTAAATGATGGTGGCCGCCGTGAACGCCTCGAAAACATGAAAGGAAAACTCCTGCATCGATCGGGTCTGCGCGGTCAACTCCATCAGACCGATGGTCAAGGCGACGGCGCTGTTCTTGATGACGTTCAGGAACTCGCTGGTCAGCGGCGGAATCACCAGGCGGAATGCCATCGGCAGCAGTACGAAACGGTAGGTTTGCGGCAGCGTCAACCCCAGTGCCTGGCCGGCCATTTTCTGGCCGCGGGGCAGGGAGTTGATGCCGGCGGAAATCTGGACGGCGACGCGCGCGGATGCAAAGAATCCGAGCGAAATAACGGCCGTGATGAATGACGCATTGGGAAGGGACTTCAGCCAGTTGCCGGCAGCTTCCGGAAGCAGTTCCGGAAGGACGAAGTACCACAGGAACATCTGCACGAGCAGCGGAATATTGCGGAACAGTTCGATGTACGTGTTCGCAAAGGCTACAGGGGCGCGTCTTGGCAACGTGCGAATGGTTCCCACCACGGCACCGAGAACAAGTGCCATGACCCATGCGCTCAACGCTGTCATCAGGGTCCAGACAAGTCCGGACAGCAGCGTATCCATGTATGTTCCGACTGCATCCGGGGACGCTTCCCAGAATATGCGCCAGTTCCAGTTGTAATTCATAGAAGTCCCCACCTCGGGTATTGATTCAAAACACATTTATGCACCGGATGCACGGAGATGCAGACGCATCCGGTGCTGCGGAGGGCGCTGTTGTTGCGCGCTCCGCGCTTTCCACTTATTTCAACGCGTAGATGACCGGGTCGCCGGAATCCGTCGGCTTGGCAATCGCACGCTCCAGCGCCTTGCTCATCGGCACGTTCAGGTTGATGCCCTTCGGCGGAATCGGGGACTGGAACCACTTGTGATAGATGCGGTTGATTTCGCCCGACTTGAACAGCGCGACGACGGCGTCATCCACCACCTTCTTGAAGTCCGGATCGTCGCGGCGCAGCATGAGGGCGTACGGTTCAACCGAGAGAGCTTCTTCCGAGATGGCGTAGTCCGACGGGGACTTCGAGCTGCTGGCAAGCGAGGCGAGCAGGATGTCGTCCATGGCGAAAGCGGCAGCGCGGCCGGTTTCTACCATCAGGAAGGCTTCGGCATGGTCTTTCGCAGCCTGGATGGTCATGCCGAGGTTGCGCTCGGTGTTCAGCGTGGTGATCTGCTTGATGTTGGACGTACCGGAGGTCGACACTACGGTCTTGCCCTTCAGGTCAGCCAGCGTCTTGAGGCCTGCCGCCTTCTTTGCGACAAAGCGCTGCGCCGTCACGAACGTCGTCGGTGCGAAGGCGACCTGCTTCTGGCGCTCGACGTTGTTCGTCGTGGAGCCGCACTCCAGGTCGATCGTGCCGTTGGCCATGAGCGGGATGCGCGTGGCAGAGGTCACCGGGTTCATGCGGACGTTGAGCGAGCTGACGCCCAGATGCTTCTGGACCGCGGAGACCACTTTCATGCACAGATCGACGGAGTAGCCCTGGTAGGACTGCTTGTCGTCCAGGTACGAGAACGGAATCGAAGAATCCCGCACGCCGAGCGTGATAGTGCCGCTATCCTTGATCTTCTTGAGGGTGCCGCTTTCCTGCGCATGTGCTGCGGTGCCGGTGAACACGACGAAGGACAATGCAAAAGCCAGTTTGGTCAGTTTCATGATATCTCCTTGAATTGCAAACGAATGGGATGAACCCGCTATCTCCTCACTACTTCCATGAGTCTCTTTTCCTGCTTGGTTGCTGCTTCTCTCCTTTACCATGAGTGTTACTGCAACTACTTACGTTCCGAAATCCCGCCTAGAATCCATCCGCGACCTTGTCCGAGGGATAACGCAGGGAATCCCGGAGCAGGGCGCTCATCGGCATCCCGAGATTCGCGTTCTTCGGAGGTATCGGCCGCATGAACCACTTTTCATACAGCTTCGCGATTTCTCCGTTGTCGATCAGCCGCGCCATTTCCTTGTCCACGATGGCCTTCAATGCAAAATCCGTTTTCGAAAACATGACGGAATAGGGTTCGACGGAGAGTAGGTCGCCCACGACAGCGAAGTCGGTCGGCTTCGTTGCCGCGGCACGCAATCCGAACAACAGCACGTCGTCCATGGCGAAGGCATCCGCGCTCCTGTTCTGCACCATCTCGTAGGAACGGGAATGGTCTTCGGCCTCGATCAGCTTGATGTTCAGGCTGCGCACATCGTTGCGCGCCATGATCGTTTTCGCGTTCGTGGTGCCTTTCGTCGTTACGATCGTCTTGTCCCGCAGGTCCACCCAGTTCTTGATCCCGGAATCGGCGCGGACCAGCATGCGGGAGCCCGCGATGAAGTGGGGGATGGTGAATCCCACCTGCTTCCTGCGCTCCGCATTGTTGGTCGTCGAGCCGCATTCCAGATCCGCCTTCCCGTCCTTGATCGCCGGAATCCGGGTATCCGACGTCACCTGGAAGAATTCGACCCTGAGGTCGGGGCGCTTGAGCGCCGCCTTGATTCCCTCCACGATTCCCCGGCAGATATCGATCGAGTAGCCGATCGGGTGTCCGTCCGCCACATACGAAAACGGGATGGACGCTTCCCGATTGGCGATGACAACCTTTCCCGTCTTCGCAATCCGGTCCAGTGTTTCCCCGGCAAACGCAGGAGGCAATGCGATCAATAAAGCCAGTGCAGATCCGATTCGTGCCGCGCCCATCTTCATACCGCCTCCGTCGTTGTGTTGTTGCCGGTTGCCTCTTTACTTCCAGCCGTAGCGTTCGCAGGCGCGCTGATAGACCAGGCCGGCCAGTGCGACATCTTCCAGACCGACGCCGACCGCCTTGTAGATGACGATGTCGGACGAGTGCCGGGCGTAATCGGCGGTTCCAGCAACAACATCACCCAGTTCGAGAACGCGGTTCCAGTCGAAGGTATCCGGTTCGCACAGTACGAGGTCGCCCGCTTCTTCCCTGGCCTGCGGCTTCCATTCGACGACGATTGCCGAAGCTCGCCGAATGGCTGCGTCATCCAGTTCCCGCACATCCGGCTTGCTCGCGCCAATGGCTGCCACGAACGCGCCTTCCTTCAACAATTCGCCGGAGAAGAGGGGCGTTTTCGAACGCGTGACGGTCAGCAGGACATCCGCGCTGGCGGCTGCTTCATCGATCCCCACGGCACGCGCGGGAATCCCCGTCTTTTCCTCTGCCTCGGCGGCAAACTGCGCCTGGTACTCGACGCCGGCAACCAGGATTTCGGAGAAGTCACGGGTACCGCACAGCGCCGGCACGTGGGAGCGTGCCTGCACGCCTGTGCCGATGATGGCGAGCGTCCTTGCCTGCGCGGGGGCGAGATACTCGGCCGCTACGGCAGTGGCAGCCGCCGTGCGCAGGCCGGTCATCTCATCGCCTTCGATAGCTGCCAGCGGCGTGCCGTCCTCGGTGGAAAACAGGACGATGACAAAGCGGAAGCGGCCATTTACGGTGGTATAGACCTTGGTCCCAGCGATCCCGGAGCCCGGCAGGACGGCGCCCATGGTCGAGAGCATGGTCTTTCCTGCGGTCGTGCGGACGCGGGTCTGCTGCGCGCCGCTCTGGAATGACGAGAATGCCTTGTGCATGGCTTCGACCGCGTCCTGCGTGGTGATCAGCTCTGCCACTTGTTCGTTGGTAATCAGTTTCATTTGCGTTGTCTTCCCTCGATTTATGCTCTTAAGAGATAGGGGGCCTGTTCGATCGGCGGAGTGCGACCCGCAATCTGCTCCGTCAACAAGGCCGCGCTGCCGCAGGCCAGCGTCCAGCCCAGGCTTCCATGTCCGACGTTTAGGTACAGCCCAGGCACTGGAGAGGCGCCGATGATTGGCAGTCCGGTCGGCGTGGCCGGACGGAATCCGGCCCACGGAGAAAGGGCGTCTGCGTCGGAAAGATCGACGGCGTCAGGGAACATCTCCGCAACACCCGTGGTCAGTTCCCGGATCGCTCGTGGCGGGATCCGTTCATCGGCACCGACCAGTTCAACGCGGCCGGCAACCCGGACATGGTTGCCGATGCGCGCGTACACGATCTTCTTGGACAGGTCCGTAATCGAGGTTCGCGGCGCCACTTGCGCCGACGTATCCTTGAGAGGGACGGTGATGCTGTAACCCTTGAGCGGATACACCGGCAGCGAAAATCCGAGCTGGCGCGCGAACTTGGCACTTTCGACGCCCATGGCAAGAACGAAGGCATCGGCCTCGAGGCGGTCGGCATCGGTTTCAACCCTGGTCAGCCGGCCATTGCTTGTTGTCGCCTGCCGGATCTTCGTCGAGGGCAGGAAGCGGAATCCGCGATGCTTCTTCATCTCCTCCACCAGGCCCTTGCAGAAGAGCGCACAGTCGCCGACTTCCTCGTTCTCGGTATAGACGCCGCCCGCCCAGCTGCGATGGGAATGGGCCAGCGCGGGCTCGATCTCCAGGCATTGCTTCAAGGTGAGGACGTGTTGCCGGCATCCGTGCTGCGCCTGGAACGCCACCTGGGCGCGCGCGCCTTCAAGCGACGGTGCATCCGCATACATCACCAGCTTGCCTGCCATGCGATGATGGAAATCGATCGGCGTCCGTTTCAGCAGTTGCGACAGTTCCTGCTTGCTGAAGAACGCCAGCCGCAACAGGTCGACCGTCGTTTGTTTCGCACGGCGCGCATTGCATGCACGCAGGAAGGAAATCAGCCACTTCCATTGCGCCGCGTCGGCGTTCGGACGGATGGTCAGCGGCGATTCGCTGCTGAACAGGTAATACGGCCACTTGGTCCAGACCGACGGGTCTGCAAGCGGCGCGACGTAGGAATAGCTTAGTTGCGCACCGTTTCCATGGCTGGCTCCCTTCCCGGGGCCTTCCATTGCATCGACCAGTGTGACCTCGTACCCCTGTTTCAACAGGCAAAAGGAGGCCGTTACGCCGACGACGCCGGCGCCTAACACACAGATATGCATCGATTAACCTATGAGTGATTACGTAACAGGTGATTCCAAAGCCTGGTGACCACAGGCTTCGTACTTTCACGGTCGCGGTAGATTCGTACTTCCATTTCACCGCACCAGGTATCGGGGCCGAGTTCGGCATCCGGGCCAGGCAAGTCGGCGGCAATCGCCAGCTTTCCCTCCTTGACTTCGCGTCGCGCGGCACTTTCCGGCAGCCATGCGACGCCATGCCCATGTACGGCCATCATCTTCAAGCCCTCGGCGAGATCGCCTTCGTAGCGGCGCAGAAGATGGACACGCGCCGGTCCCTCGCCCAGGAGCTTTTCGACGAT
Source organism: Noviherbaspirillum sp. (assembly GCA_035627275.1). Taxonomy (GTDB): domain Bacteria; phylum Pseudomonadota; class Gammaproteobacteria; order Burkholderiales; family Burkholderiaceae_D; genus Noviherbaspirillum. The sequence goes on along the minus strand of DASPMC010000086.1, from coordinate 10,414 downwards.
TCGCCCGAGCGATCCATTGGGCGAATAGGACAGGAAGGGAACCGGCTTGCCTGCTGTCCCGGGCAAGGTGAAAATCGGTTTTCCGGATTCGTCCGCCTTGGAATAGGGGCGAAGGAACTCGGTCCCCACTTTCAGCATGTCGTAGCGCTGGGAATCGAGCTCGACAGACTGGAAGGCGTGGTGGTAGCACATCAGGAGGTCGCAGTTGCCGCCAACCAGTTCCATGACGGCGTCGTGTACATTGCTTGCCATGAGCCGTATCGACAGCAGGCCGGTGGTGCGCTCGACGTCGGTCAGCCATTGCGGGAAATAGGTCAGCGACAGGGTATGCGGCATTGCAAACGTGACAATCGATTGCAGGTCGGCGGTCTGCCCGCGCAGGACAGAGCGCGAGTGGATCGCCTGTGCCAGCATGTCCTTGGCGTGGGCCAGAAAGGTTTCGCCGGCAGGTGTCAGGCGAGTCGGGTAAACTGCACGGTCGAACAGCTCTGCGCCCAGCCAGTTTTCCAGTGCCTTGATCCGTCGGCAGAACGCGGGCTGCGTCATGTTGCGGAGTTTCGCCGAGCGGCTGAAGTTCAACGTCTCAGCCACTGAGAGAAAATCCTCGATCCATTTAGATTCCATCAGCGTGTCCCCTTGTTCTTTTTCGACGCCCGCATTTGCATCGCCGGCATAGAAACTATACAAAATGCGAGTTGCCCTGTCGCATGCTGTTTTGGCATCGGGCTACTTGCCGAATCCCTACCCGCAGCATCCCGTTACCCTGCTTTTTGGCCTTTCGGCCGTAATTCATTGTCAGTTACGACATGGGTTGATGCTTTTCCGGCATGGCGCGTTGCTGCGGTGCGGAAAAACTGGCTGACCGACCGGCAATTTGGCCATGCCGCACCCGTTTTTCGACCCCGGACGGGTTCTTGGAATAGTGCTGTGGGGTCACGTGTCGTCACGGTCGTGTTCCTTTGCCAAATAATGAAGCCGTCCAGGCCCTTGATCTTGGTTTCGGAGGGATAGCCGATGGCCAAGGCCAGCTTCGTAATGTAGACCTTCTTGCCGGCCTTGGCCGCTTCAAACTGCTGGTTGCACGCGCGCGCCAGCGCCTTGTCCTCGACTTTCTCGGCCTCGACCGGTGACTTTCCAGATGTGTCCGCACGGTCGTTACGTTCGGATTCAGTGAGTCGCACCCTGTACGCCGCAGTTCCTTTTGATTTCGAAGATATTTTGGAATAGCTCGCGTATGGCCTGGGTGCGTTCTGCCCGTTACTGGTCTCCGATCGCGCCAAGCGCTCCCTGCCATTGTGTGCCATAGGTACGTTCAGCCTTATCCAGCGTGATCTGATCCAGTTTCAGGGGGGGGCTTGACCAGGGCTGCTAGGGGCCGGTATCCCTCAATGTAGTAGGAGCTTAGCGGGAACCGGAATCAGCCCTTCGACCACTTACCAAGCGGATGATTGCAAGTTTTTCTAAATGAAGTTGCGCGCTGAGGGGGGGGAACCTCCTGTCGCGCATAGCTAAAGGGGCGGTAAATGGGAATCGTTCGAAGAGTCATGAATGCGCTTCACGTGCCGGCAGCGATTAGTGGGCCGATGCACAGACGCGGTATCGGCAACAGGGGAGGGGCGACTGTAGTGGGCGGCGTCGCCAAGGACTCCCACAACGGTCGTTACAACACGGATGTCAATTATTCGACGCTAGAGACGCCTGCCCCGAAGCCTGCGCCGCAACCCGTGACAGCGCAAGGAACCGTTCAAAGACAGGAATTGCTGAGAGAAAGAAAAGAGCAACTGGCCATGCTTAGAGATGAGCAGGCTTATCTTACGGTCCTTACTGATGCCAAGAATTTCCCGTCGGGTCCAGAAAGGCGGGACCTGATGGAACAATTCCGGCTCGTCGATCAACGTATTCCGCGGGACCCAGGGGAATTCGCCGGCAGCAGAATGCTCATTCTTGCGCGCGCAGTATCGCGAACATTCCGCGGATCCCCGACGGACGCCGCGCGCGCGCTTGCGTACCTCGGCAACGTGAACATCATGGCCAGTATCGGCAACCCCAATGCCGATCCACTCGAGGTGGTGAGGGGCATCGCTTGCCCCGTCGCCAGACCAGGGGAAACCGAAGCGGAATTTGACCAACGGGATGTGGCCAACGCATGGCGCCTGCTTCAGGCACTTTGGGAAACTCCAATTGGCACGGAAGTGTCCAAACTAATGACCGTTTGGCCGGTTGAGTACGAGAGTCAGGGACCCGCGATCCAGGATGAACGCAATTCGCTGTTGCGTACTTATATGAATACTGCCCGCGAGAAGATAAAGGAAGCGGGGGGCAACCTGGATCCTGATCCACATTCGATGTATCAGTATCTGCTCAATCATCCGATCAAAGAGGCAAAAGTTATTCGCGCTGCTGCCAGCGGCGTCGCGGCCGCAGTGGAGGACGAGGCGAAACGAAACGATACTTCATTCGAGGATTTGATAGGCGAAGCCCGGGCCTGGCTGATGAATCCCGACAATGTCAAAAACGAAGCGGCGAAAGAAGAGGCGGAATACGTCTTCGATGTCACCAAAGAGGCAGTCACGCTAGCCAAGGATGAGGGCGTAAAGAGGTTGTGTGAAGAGGTGGATCGGAAAGCCGATCAGGTCCTCAAGGAAGCGATTGCTGAAGTCGCCACCACTGCTATCGCCTACCTGCCGCCGGACATAGACGAACGTGTGAAAGAAGACGCTCGGAGATTGGCAAAGTCCGTCGACCAAATTTTCTCCAAAATTGAGGGCCTGGCGATCTCGGGTGAGTCTGGAGATGATAGAGAAAGACTTATCTCTGCCATTCTTGATGCGGCAAGGCCGTCCGCCACTACATTTAAAGGGCGGACACCGTCCATGTTCCATTCGTCAGCGCCGGACCACACGCCGCTGATGCGCGCCATTCATGCTGCATTAACCGATCCCAAGCATCAGAAACAGATTGCCGAAGCAGTGGCGTACGAGGCGGGGTCAGTGGTATTGCGAGACAGTGAAGGCGAGAAAGAAGGACTGTCCGATCTCCAGTGCGTGGCGTTGGACAAAATATCAACAGCGGCAGCGTGGGCTGCGAGGGCGGGATGGGAAGAAGCCCTTTTCGCTCCGGTAGTCGAGCCGACGGAAGAAGAGGTTGCGCAAGTAGAAGAATGCAAGCAAGCCGAGCGAACAGCCAGGATAGCAGAGGAAAAGGCTGCCGCTGCTATCGGAGAAGCTATCAATGCTGCCGAAGAAGCGCGGTTGAGGCAAGTCGAGGCAGATGCCACCAAGGCTAATGACCAGGCGAACCGGGTCGAGGAACAGGCCGCGTTAGCTGCGCAAAAGGCTGGCAAGGCCGACGAAGAAGCCAGGTTGGCTGGGCAAAAGGCAGAGCGTGCAGAGCAAAATGCGGCACAGCTCGAGCAACGTGCCGAGGAGGCTGCACAAACAGCCATGGAGGCCGGTGCGCTGGCAGAGCCGAAACGCGAGGAGGCGATCAGGGCCGAGCAGAACCTGGAGTGGGCAGAGATCGATGTCGAGACGGCGAGACTAAAGGTCGAATTGGCCAGGGAGGTGGCCTCGCGGCCAGGATCAAATGCCGCAACGGAAAAGGTAATCGCCTGCGAGGCTAAGCTGGCTGAAGCTGAAGCCAAGGCAGATGCGGCGCGAGCAAAGGCTATTGACGCCCGAGCTCAAGCAGATGAAGCTGAATCTCATGCCGCAGATGCGCAATCTCAGGCGGAAGACTTGCGATCGCAGGCCGTTGACGCCCGCATCCAAGCCTATGCTGCCCGGGAAGAAGCCAATACTGCCAACGTTAAGGCCACCGATGCGCACTACCAAGCCAATGGCGCCCAGATCAAAGCCACTGAAGCGCGCGCCCAAGCTGATGCCGCTCGCGCCCGGGCTGATGCCGATCGCGCAAATGCGCCGCAATACGAGGTTGAGGCGCTGGGCACCAGGGTGGAAGAACTGCGCGTCAAGGCAGGCGAACGGCGCGCCAGGGCCAATAAGCTGCGCGCCGAGTTGCCAGGCGCCGACCTTGAGGTGAAACCATTCGCCGTTATGGAAGCCATACAGACCGCGGTGCCGAAAACAATAGCCGATGTTGCCAAAGCGGCTCGCGCTGCCGTGCCGTCAGAAGAACTCATCCCGAGCGGCACGCTCCTCGACAAGGCTCTACTGGCGGAGTTCCATGATGCCGCGACGATGGACGAGCTGGCTCGGCATGAGGTAAACCAAAGCCCGGCATTCACCAGGCCGAATTCCAAAACCCACCCCTACACTTATGCGTGGCACGCCAACTGGTGCGGAATTTACACGGATGCCGAAAAGGACGAAAAAGGCAATCTCACGCAGTTTGGCAGGGTCAACAGCAGACTGCTCGACATTCGCAGGCAGGCAAAAGCGGCTGGCGAAAACACAGTGGTGCTCCGGCGGAAAGACCATTCTGCATTCAATGCCCTCAAGTTAGCTGCCGAAGACAACGAAGGTTTGAATGGCATGTTCATCGGAGCGCTTCTGACTGGACGTGAAATCAGGAATTTCATTATCCCCAACATTATCCAGGGCAAGATGCTCTTCGGGGCTGGGGGGGGAGGTCCGATTACCGCTCGGGCCGATGCGCTATTTCCGAAAGGGATCCCAGGGCAGCAACCTGCGCCAATCCGGATCGACCCATCCGAACTGCTCGATCTGACCAATATCGATCCCGATAACCCTCCTGCTTCCTACACGACGCTGAAGAATCTCGTCTACATCACCTACTTCTGCGAGCAGGAAAAGCGTACCAATTACATCACCGAATATAACTACCTTCCTCCGTTTAGCGGACCGGAACTGGGACGCGTGCGACGCGCTGTCTATGATCAATTGGAGACAGCGGGCCTCGATCCGGACAGTGAGGATGCAATCAGAGCCTGTATTGCGGAACTGTGCAAAGAGCAGAACGTAGTCTTATCGGTCGAGGCACTGGAAAAAGAGATGGCCAGCATTCCCGGCGCTCCGCGGAGCATCGACGAAGCGAAGGCGCTCAGAAACTCGCAAAAGGTCGCGCCGGAAGGGCTGCCTGATTGGGGACGTGTCGGCGAAGCGTTTGCATTGGTGAGGGACAACGAAATTGCACCTCTTGAAGGAGCCAATCCAGACGGCACGCTGCCGACGATTGGTACCGGACCTGGGCAAATTCATCCTGAAGACGTCGAGAGGGAATTGCCCCGCTGGATCGTGGAGGCGAACAAAAGAGGTGAGGCGGATTCTGCCGTTTTCATGTCCGAAACCGGTGCGCGTGGCTTTAACGTCAGGACCGCAATGGAGCTTGCTTCGGCACCGTTCCTCCACCAACGCAGCGGTGGTGGTCTTCACGCGACTGTGGGCGTGGGGCCAGGTTTTCTACAGGAAAAGGGATACCTGATCTCTAACGACATCAGCGTCTCCGGATATGAGCAATATTATCTGGAGCGGAATTTAAAGACAGTTTCTATGGGCCTGAGCGGCGGGATCGGAGACGGCGGCGGATTGGCACAGAACGCATCGTTTGCCTGGGTCTGGTCAAAGTTGTTCAATAAAACCGAAGGTGTCGCGGTACGAATAGGGCGATACGGCGAGAATTTCGACCGTAAGAACGCAAAATCAGACCTGAAAGTGGAAACGGCAAACGAAAAAGCCAGCAGAGCGACGGCGAAAGTGATGCTGGGCAGCCCGCCGCCCGGCGCCGCATGGCCCATGCCGGGTGACAGGAAAGCTGCACAATCGCCAGTATTTGCATTGCTGCAGGAGAATGGCGTTGCCGTGAACGAGCGAACGATAGACGAAAGAGGCCGGACGAACTCGGTGACTGTGGGCGATTCAATTCCGATGTCTATGGGGCCGTTCGGCATGCCTAGCCTGCGCGGCAAAGTGAATACATTGCACACCAAGGCCAAAGTCCGCGAGGGCGCGGGCGGTGCCCACAGGCGAAACAGAGATGTCGAAACGACCAATGTCAACGTGAGCGTCGGTGGCAACATCGGAGGATTCAAGGTGCCGCTCACGGCATTCTTGCTCAAGCATAGCGACGACTTATACGAGGCGGTCAGGGAGGCGCACCCGGAAGTGACGTTTGATCAATTCTGCGAAACGTTGGGACTTCCGGCACCGCATCTTTCGGATCTTCCTGACTCTCCAGATCTTCCTGACGGCGTCACTCCTGCGCAAACTGCTGTCACTGGCGATATGTTGGCGCATGACCGCACGGTGTTTTCGAAAGGGGTAACAACCTCGTACACCTCCGTGGAGCGCAACGGGGAGGTATGGCCGAGATCATATATGACGAAGATTTATCAAACGCATTCGGACTTTGCGAAAGCCGTCCTGGAGGATCTCGATAACATTGTGCTGGAAAAGATGCGACGAACTTACGGCGCACAATTTGAGAATTTTGATGATTTGACTGAAAGGGCTGAGGTGGAAGCCGCGCGCTTTGAGGCCATCCGTGACATGTTGCTGAAAGTGATTGAGCTTGAAAAAGAACGAGGGGTAGGAGGCGAGGCTTGCTTTTACGCATACTACGAAATGAATCCAAATATCCCGGTAGGGATCAATCACTTGAGCAGCCATCGGATCGAATCCGAGAAAGCGGGAGAAAAGAAGCTGGCGGGCGCCTGCGCGGATCAGGAGAAAACGGTGCGGAAAGACGAGGCCTCCTATATCTTCAAACTGGACTTGGCCATTGGATACCCCACCAAGACGGAGGAGAGGGGAATACTTGGTGGCGTAGTTACGTGGTCGAGGAAAACAGCGCTCAGGCTCAGTATCCCTGGGCACCTTGGCTAGATTATTGTTCTTGAACGACTTTTTCAGGTGCACAGCCCTCATGCCAAGGCGGTATGGGGGCTGCTGATTTAGAGCGCCTGTCAAAATGCGTTATGGATGACTCAATGCGCGGGAAGCGAATGGAGCATCGCCTTGAAACTGTTCCAGTCGGTGGCGCCCCATACTTCCGAATGGGCGCGTCCGAAGGTGCGAATGATCGCCGACACCTTGAGCGCCGCGTCCATGTCCGGTGCGGTGAAAATGTCGAGGTAGTCATACGGCCCCATCAGGACATAGCTTTGCAGCCACTTCACGTCCGGGCATTCCTGTTCAATGTGACTGACGGCGCGTTTCTCGAAGTCTTCCATGGAGGCAGGAGATTTCAAGGCTTCTGGCGAAAGTCGTGTCAGCAGGATAAAGGTTTGCATGGCGGCGTCTCCTTGAATCGAGTCTCGCATGATGATTACGGATGATATGAGCGGCATTCGTTTTGTTCCCCCTCAAACCCGTTCCGAATCCCGGTTCCACCCGAGTTCGAATTGCGCTGGCTCCTCCTTCCAGCGTTGTTTCCCTCTATGAGGCGCGGCAATGCGCACGCTTATAGGTAATTGCCGCGCTTGCTGCGCATGAGGTCATTGTCCTGAACGCCGGAACAGCTGCAACTTTTCGGCAATGTAAGCCTTCTGACAGGTAGCGAATGCTATTCTCGGGTTGGCCTGATTCAAGATGATTGACAACAAGACAAGGAGAGAGCGATGTCAGCTGCACAAGGCGGACGGATTCCCGCAACGTTGATTCCGGGCGACGGGATTGGTCCGGAAGTGACACAGGCGACAGTGCAGGTGTTGGATGCGCTGGGCGCGCCATTCGAGTGGGAAACGCAAACAGCCGGCATGGCGGCGGTGGATGCGACCGGAGATCCTTTGCCTGCGGCGGTCCTCGACAGCATCCGCAAGAACAAGCTGGCATTGAAAGGGCCGCTCACCACGCCGGTCGGCGGCGGCTTCCGCTCCGTCAACGTGCGGCTGCGCGAGGAATTCAAGCTCTACGCCAATCTGCGCCCGGCCAAGACCATCATCCCAGGGCGCTACGAGAACATCGATATCGTTTTGGTGCGCGAGAATATCGAAGGCCTGTACGTCGCCCACGAATACTTTGTGCCGGTCGGTGCCGACCCGCGCGCGGTTGCCGTTTCCACCGGCGTGAATACGCGGGAAGGGTGCCGCCGCATTGCGCGCTTCGCGTTCGACTATGCGGTCAAGAACGGCCGCAAGAAGGTCACGATCGTGCACAAGGCGAATGTGCTCAAGGCACTGACCGGCATCTTCCTCGAAGCGGCACGTGAAGTGGCGCAGGAGTACGCAGGCCGCGTGGAGGTCGATGACCGCATCGTCGATGCCTGTGCCATGCAACTGGTGCTGAATCCCTGGCAGTTTGACATGCTGCTGTGTACCAATCTATTCGGCGATATCCTCTCCGACCAGCTCGCGGGCCTGATCGGTGGCCTCGGGATGGCGCCGGGCGCGAACATCGGCGACCAGGCGGCCATCTTTGAGGCGGTGCATGGTTCGGCGCCGGACATTGCCGGCAAGGGCGTGGCCAATCCGGTCTCCCTCATGCTGGCTGCGGGCATGATGCTCGATCATGTCGGACGGCAGGATCTGGCAGCACGCTTGCGCTCCGCAATCCAGACGACGCTGCTTGAGGATAATGTCCGGACGCGCGATCTCGGCGGCAAGGCCTCGACCGCAGAGTTTACGGCTGCGCTGATCAAACGGCTCTGAACAATTACAGGATCCAATGCCGCAGGCATCTCCTGATTGCCTGCGGCATCGGCGACGCGCTATTTTCGCGACGCGGCACACGTGATTGATCCGGATGGCATAGCGAAACGGAGATTCTCTATCTACTTGTCGTGGAGAACGCGTTGTGCCAGCGCCTTCGCTTCCTCCAAGGCGCCATCGGGCGTGTCGGAAACATCGATTGCCCTGTGCATGATCTGCTCGGTCGACGAACCTTGATCGTTGAACAGCAGAACAACGCCTTGAAACTTCCCGCTTGCCAGTTCCTCCGCGTGGGCTTCTGCCTTCCAGGTACCACTTTGGTAGGTTACTGTTTCCATGATTGGCTCCTGATAATTCCCGGTAATCCCCGCCAAGTCACTGTTGCAGTGCCGCTGCCTCACGTACGGGCTGGGCGGCGTCGCGCGGCGGGGTGCCGGTTTCGATAAACGTCTTCATGCGCATCAGGTCGTCGTCCATCTCCTGCTTGGGATCGCCATGAAGGAATGAAGCGACTGCATGACCAATGACGCCGGCGGGCGGGCTGTACGACATATGTACGGTGACGCGCGTACCGTTTCCCTCCGGCTCGAAGCGGATGCGGCCGGTGTTCTGGACGACTGCATCCGGCTCGCTTTGCCAAGCCAGAACTTCCGGGCGGCGGGATGCGGTGATTGCCGCGGTCCACTCGAACCGCGCGCCGGCGGGACCGCGGACAGCCCAGTGCGACCGGCCGTTGCCGAGGTCGCGCACTTCCTCCACATGGGACATGAAGTGGGGGAAGTTTTCGTACTTGCTCCAGAGATCGAAGACCTTGTCGGGCGGTGCCGCGATATGAATGGTCTTGCTCAGGGTGATGGTCTGTCCGTCGGTGCGCAGTCCGGCCATGCGCGCAAGCGGCATGTTGACGAGGCCGCGGATCGCTATGATCAGGCCTGCTGCCGCCATTGCCCGGCCGGTGGGCGTCCGACGGATCAGGCCGGCGATGCCGAGTGCGCTGCCGCCTACAGTCGCAATGGCGCGCAGCGCCGGCGGCCAGCTTTCGCGTGACGATGTCGAGGAAAGGGGCTTGCCGGCGCCCTGAAGGCTCGAAATGCCTTGTGCACTCTCATAGACCTGCAGGCGGTCTTCCACCTCGCGTACGCCGGGGACGCTCAGGACTGCATCCAGAAGCGCCTGCTGTTCATGCGCCAGTACAGGCCCTCTCAAGGTAACGCAACCCTGCTGTGCCATGGCGTCGATCGCATGCGCATGCGAGACGACGTGTCCGAGCTTTTGACGCACGCGCTCTCTCAGGACGCGATCGTCCGCGGCAAGCTTGTCCCGCGACAGCAAGCGGTTTGCCCTGGCTCGCAGCCCCTGTACCCTGTTGCCGAGGTCACGCGACGCGACGTCGATGGCACCGTTGGTTTGTGCTGCCAAGCTGTGCAACTTGTCTGTCACCAACGCACGACGCCGGTTGCCGCGATCCGGATCCATCATGTACATGGTGAGGGCGCCGGCGGCGGCGCTACCCAGAATCCAAGACAGACGTGGCCGGTTTGTTATCCGTTCATGTTTCATTGCCCGATCCTTTCATTCAATCAGCATTCGATGCGCCAGACGCTGAATGCATGCGGATTGGGACAGGCAGGAAATGACAAAAATTCCATCCTCTAGAGCGGTTTTCCCCCGAATGTATGGGTCGCGCAGCCCCGGGAACCGGCCGATTGCTAGGCGTGGCGACGCGTCGTAGCGGTGCTACGGCAAGGAGCCGCAACACCGCAGGCGGCCGGTTCCCGGGGCTGCCCGGAGGGTTCTTGCCAGAAGGGCGCATTGCGGCGTTGCGGCGCTTGCGCAGGCACCCAGCCT
>DASPMC010000085.1:0-26840 GCA_035627275.1 Noviherbaspirillum sp. | reverse complement strand
AACACGTTCTTTGCAATGTCGATCCCGACTACCGTATGCTTCATTTGGGTTCCCCTCCCTCAAGTGGTTTTGATTCGCATCTTCCACTTTGGCACATCTGATGCCGTCTGGATGCGGGAACCCTTGCTTCCCTATCTATCTATCTATCTATCTCCGCCTGACTTCAGCCTTGACCCTTGCGGGGGAGGCGCCCATTCCATTTCTAGAATCGGCTACCCTGGATGCCGCAGTTGCTGCAACTGATCTACCGGACGTAGAAGCTGCTGAAAAGCCAAGGGCCAATCCATCGGATTGGCCCTTCGTCGTTACAAGAGGGGCATTATCGAGTTTTCGCGATCACCGGCAGAAAGCGGCCGACAACCGGACGTTGGTGACATTCTGTTGCGAGGCGCAAACCGACCCTTAGCGGCCTGTCGAGCGGACATCCTGAATGTCCGCTCGACTGTCTTGAGCGATTTAAAAGCGTCCCCGCTCTGCCTATGGACAAAGGTGTCAGGAACGCTCGGAGCCGAGAGCTTCGTATTCCGGCCCATCCCATCCTTCAAGATACTTGGTCAGCCTATCAGCGACATCAATGACCCGATACCGGTAGAACAGATGCATTGTTGGGCTCCAGTCCTCCGGTAGGCAGCCTCCTGCAGCGCGAGCGACGACGCTGTTGGGCACAACACGCATGCCGAGGCGGTTTGTTCCGAACAACGTATCGCCGCAATTGACACAGAAGGTTTTCGACATCTGCTTGGTCGGATGAGCAAATGTAGCTGTCTGACCGCCAGTCACTCGGACTGCTTCAGCAGACCATGCCGTTGCCGATAGAATTGAAGTCCCGTAGAAGTCCCGACACGACTGGCAATGGCAATTTGCTCGTGCTGCTGGTTGGCCATGGAGTTCGAAACCCACATTCCCACAATGACATTGAACCGACATAGATAAGGCCATCACGTCTCCTTAAAGTGAGGAGGCACGATTGTATGCTTTCCAATTTCCATTGTCTTTCTCGCACTAAAGGCGGACGTCCATCAGAAATAAGTAGAAGCCTGCTCCTGGCCGACTACGGCATAACCGACATACCCGTCGCTGACCGGTAAGCGCACTCAAGCGGCCATCGGCAGAAAAGGTCGAGTGGGCCAAGGACGGCCAAAAGAAGGATGGCCAACCGTGGATCGGTTGGCCCTTCGTTTTTAACGTCCTTCACAGGATAAGTAGCGCCGCTCGTTTGCAGATCTTTTACACGCTTCGCCCGACAGATTTTGTTTTTCTCCGACTGACTTTATTTGTAGCGACCACTGCTCCAGCATGCTCCGGACGATATGCCGTCAGCGAGCGTAGGGTGCGCTCCGCCACCCCTGTCAACATGCCCAATAGTATTGCAATTTGTTGAATTTCTCGGTGTCCAAGGTCGTTTCTGAATGACGACGTGGGAGAACCGCCGTGGCCGGACAAATTGCCAAGCAAGATGTTGAGACAGGGCAGTTAGTCAGCCTCACCCGCATGAGTTGGCGCCGTTTATTCTGCGTGCGCCGTTGCCGGTGTTGGTGCGTTCGTGCCTGGAGTGGCTGATTGATGATGCGGCATTAGGTTACCTGTTTGAAGAGACGGCTGAGCAGCAGTACACACGCGAGCTCACGTTGGGTTTCATGGTCGACCTGATGCTCGATGTGGCATGCGGCATCCAGCCCTCTGCGGGGGCTGCCCTGAAGGCCTATCGGGAAGAAATGAATACTTCACGCCAGGCGTTCTATGGCAAGCTCAATCGGATGGAGCCAGCCATCAGCGCGGCAATCGTCAAGCATGTGGCCCACCTGGCCGATACCATCATTGAACAACTGGGTGTACGCGAAGCCGAGCCGATTCCCGGCCATCGAGACCGGCCTTGAGGTCTCAACTTAAACCAACCGGCCTCCACGAATTCCGGGGCGATTCATTCTGAGTTGCGCGGCCTCTTTCAAGGCTAGCCGGGATCCCAATACGCAGACTCAGCCGCTGATTTTGGAAAGAAAGAACGCGGCAAGAAAACCGGTAACGGCAATAATGCCTGCATAGTTCTGCGCAAGCTCGAACGCTTCCGGGATCATGGTATCGACCAGCATGGCCAGTATGGCGCCTGCCGCCAACGCCATCGTTGCGGCAATGATCTCGTCGGAGAATCCGGAGAAAAACAGGTTTCCGAGCGCGGCGGCCACGCCGTTGAGGATGGCGATGCCGCCCCAGACGCCAAAGATATACGCTGCGGAACGCCCGGCTTTCTTCATGCCGGCGGCGCTGGACAATCCTTCGGGAATGTTGGAAAGAAAAATCGCGATCACGGCCACCATGCTCACTGTCTTGCTGGCGATCATGCTGACGCCGATGACGATCGCTTCCGGGATGCCGTCGATCAGCGCGCCCAAGGCAATGGCCAAACCGCTGCCATGTTCTTCCTCTTCGGAAGGTTGCTGCTGGCCGGAGGATTTGCGTGCGGCCGCGCCGCGATAGGTCAGAAACCAATTCGCCGCCGTGAAAATACAGGCGCCGATAAAGAACCCCAGTGCCGCCGCAATAAAACCGCCACGTTCATACGCCTCTTCCACCAGATCGAAGGAAAGGGCGGAGATCAGCACTCCACTGCCGAAGGCCATGACAGCCGCTATCGTCCGATGGGAAATCCGGGTGAAATAGCCGACCGCCGCTCCTATGACCAGCGCCGATCCCGCCAGCAAGCCCCACAGTCCCGCCTGAACCCAGATAGGTAGTGCCATCGCGGTCCTTTCCCGATTGTGTCAACAACAGGATAGTCCACGTGCCTGGCAGCCATCACGCAAAGCGTCAATTAAAAGGCAGTGTTTGCCCCGTGGAATTAGCTTGCCATCATCGCCACCATCATCGAAAAATCGAACGGGTAGGCGTACATGTAATTGACCGTATTGAGTAATGCAAGCGAACAGGCTTTGAATTCCGAGAGCACGTCCGAGAATCCTGGTTTTGTTTCCCGGGAGGTAAAGGCATCGGAATCGCGCGATTCTACGGGCGGCGCTTGGCTACAGTTACCGTTATCTCGACCAGCCAGCCCGGCGGTACCAATCTGACTACCTGAGCCCGTGTTCTTACCGGCACGTTCGGCTGCTCCTTTGTCCCGAAGAACTGGTTGTAGACTTTAGAGAAACCGGCGAAATCTGCCTCGCCGCCTTTGCGCGGATCGCCTACGATCAGCGCTTGCATGCTGACGATGTCGCCCATCGCATATCCTCGTTTTTCAAGGGTACTCTTGATCTGAAGCAGCACGCTGCGTGTCTGCACTTCCGTGTCGCCATACGATTGAACGGTGTCGGCTGGTGCGGCCGCATCCGCGATCATCGGTCCTACGCCACTGAGCAGCAATTGATCGACGCCCGCCGGTATCTCGATGGATTCGGAAAATTCGCGCGCCCAGGCTTCGGTCATGTGAGCGGGATTTTTGTAACGGGTAATGTTGTTTCCAGCATTGGCAGTCATGGAGATAAGCAGAATCGATACAATGGTTAAAAGTCGATGAATAGGCACAATTGTCTCCGTTGAGTTTAATGTATTAAAGATGTGAGCACCGTGCCATCAGATTTCGCCAGAGCACGACGTCACCGAGCCAGTCTATGGATTGCCCACTGCTGCTACAACGCAGTTTCTCTCATCGATGCATTCCTTTCACTCATCCATTGCTTCAATCATGTACGGCATCTTGAACACATGCCGCCACGGCGCCATCGGCAAGCTTGCATGACAGACGCTCCAGGGAACTACGATATGCGGCCCAGTCGACGATAGGCTTATCCGCTACACCGCTCGTGACCGCGGCACGGGCGACCGCAGTTGCAACATGTGGCAAAAGCTTGGCGTCAAAGGCATCGGGAATGAGGCAATTCCCGAGTGATGCCTGGCTTTCCGGGCACCGCGTCGAGGCCAGATAGGCCAGTTCGGCAATTGCATGCGCGGCCGCCACGAGCATCTTTCGGTTGATGCTGCGTGCGCGTACGTCCAGCGCAGCCCTGAAAACATAGGGAAAGCACAATACGTTGTTCACCTGATTGGGATAGTCGGAGCGGCCGGTGCATACCATGGCGTCGGGTCGAACCCTGCGTGCTTCCTCCGGAAGTATTTCCGGCGTCGGGTTGGCCAGCGCCATAATCAGCGGCAGCGGGTTCATGTGCTTGATATCGTCGGGCCGCAAGGCGTTCGCGGCCGATACGCCGAGGAAGATATCCGCTCCTTCCAGTGCATCCTTGAGCGAAGCCGGGCCGGAGCGTGCATAGCGCGATTTTTCGGCGTTCAAATCCTGCCGTTCGAGAGAGAGCAGGCCTTTCGAATCGAACACAAGAATATTACGCACATCCATGCCCAGCGCGACCAGCATGTCGAGCGAGGCGATGGCCGCCGCTCCCGCGCCACTGCACACCAGCCGTACTGATGTTATCGGGCGGCCCGATACGCGCAATGCATTATGAACGGCTGCGGCGACCACGACCGCGGTGCCGTGCTGATCATCGTGAAAGACGGGAATCGCCAGCCGCTCGCGCAAGCGACGCTCGATCTCGAAGCATTCGGGCGCCTTGATATCTTCCAGATTGATCCCGCCGAAGGTAGGCGAAATGCGCGCGATCGTCTCCACCAAATGCTCCGGATCGTCCTCGTCGATCTCGATGTCGAATACATCGATATCCGCAAAGCGCTTGAAGAGGATGCCTTTGCCTTCCATTACCGGTTTGGCGGCCAACGGTCCGATGTTGCCGTATCCGAGCACGGCGCTGCCGTTGGAAATCACGCCGATCAGGTTGCCTTTGGCCGTATAGCAGTAGCTGGCTTCGGGACTGGCTGTAATCGCTTCGCATGCGGCACCCACGCCGGGTGAATAGGCCAGCGCCAGATCGGCCTTCGATCGGACCGGCTTGGTTGTCACCACCTCGATCTTTCCTCGTCGACCCGACATATGGAAATCAAGCGCCTTGTTTTTGAATGACAGATCCATGCTTACGCCTTTTCTATTTTTCGTGCCCTTTACGAGCGCAGTTGATCTTTGGCGCCATCAGGTGCCAGTCGCTGATGCTTTGATAGGCAGCTCCCAGCAGCAAGACCTCGGCGTCCTTCCATGGCTTGCCGATGATCTGCAAACCGACCGGCAAACCGTGCGCACTGAAACCGACAGGGACCGACAGCGCAGGCAATCCGAGATAACTGAAGCAGCGGTTGGAGCGCAGGAACGACGTCGTTGTCCGGACGCTTTCCTGGGGATCGGCATGCAGCTTCGCAATGGTGGGGGTGGCAATGGTTACCGTCGGCGCCACTAACAAATCGGCATCCGAAAATGCCGTTTCGACAAAACGTGCAAGGGCAGTAGAGCGGTATGCCTGTGCCGTTGCGTAATCCTCTTCGGACGGTGCAAGTGCCGTCTCGAGTCGGATCCGCGTCGCAGCGGTGAATCCATCGGGATTCGTCCGCAGGTATGCGCCATAGCTCTTCAGTACTTCTGTCCAGGTAATCACCGCCGCCGCCGCGTCACAATCCTCAAGACCGTCCAGCGGTTTGCGGTCGATGCGTACGCCAAGCCGTTGGAGGGCCTGAAATGCCCGCTGCAACAACGCATCGCCGTCCGGGATTTCCATGGAAAAGAATGGGTGTTCACACACACCTACCCGCAGTCCTTCCAGCAGCGCGCGATTTTCCAGCCATGCGTTGAGAGGCGCGCTCAAGTGGCACGACGCTTCGTGCCCTCGCTCCGGACCTTGACTCATTGCGTCCATCACAAGCGCGCAATCGCGTACGCTGCGTGTGACGATGCCAATCGTGTCCTGCGAAGGAGACAAAGGGACCATCCCCGATGTTTTGATTCGGCCGAACGTCGGTTTGAAACCGACGACCCCGCATATCGACGCGGGAATGCGCGTCGATCCGGCGGTGTCAGAACAGACTGCAAACGGCAGTGCACGTGCTGCGACGGCCGCTGCAGCGCCGCTGGAGGAACCTCCGCTGATGAACCCGGGTCCCCATGGATTGCGGCAATTCCCATAGTGCGCGTTCAGCCCGGTTGCACCATAGCTTATCTCATCCAGGCTGAGGGCTCCCAGCGCGATGGCGTCTTCCCTCTCCAGTGAAGCGATTGCGGATGCGCATTCGGAACTCAAGGGTAAGGGCGCCACGCGCGTGCCGGCAACGGGAAGCCTGGAGGGCGTCGCAAAAACATCTTTATGTCCATACGGCACACCCCACAGACTTCCCGATTCCCACGCTTCGAGGCGTCTTGCTTCGAGCCTGCGCGCATGAGCAAGCGCGGGCTGTTCGTCAAGATACGCGAAGCAGTTGAGGACCTCATTCACCTCCCGGCTCCGTTCCGCCAGCGCCAGGATCGTATCGGACGGCGAGATCAGCCCCTGCGCGATCACCGCTCCGAGGCCCTCTGCATCCAGTGCGCTAGGTTCGATCATGGCAGCCCATCGACGATAGCAGTTGTTCGAAGGAGCCGGTCCGGCCCTCCCGCTCCGGACACAGGTTTCTTACCCTTTCTATGGCGGGAGAAGCCGCGGCGGCGATCTGCGCGCAGCGTTCCGGTGTCAGGAACAAGCCCAGGCCGGCCGCCCGTTGGGCGATCGCTTCCGCGCTGACGCCTCCCGGCTCAGACATGGCCGTATTTGGCAAGCGCATCGGCCAGCGTCAGGCCGGATTGCAGGTCGAGGCGAATCTGTTTTTCCTTTTCCGTCAGCGCTTCCGCATCCGCCAGCACCTGGTCCACGATTTCCTGGGGAATGACGAGTGCGCCATCTTCGTCGGCGAGAATGAAGTCGCCGGGATTGACCTGCACCGATTTCGAGGTTGCCCCGCGCAGGGTGACCGGTATCTGCCAGCCATTGACCTTCCATCGACCGATGGACTGGATCGGGGTGCGGTATCGGGCATAGATGGGAAACTCCTGTTCCCGGATCCATCGGATATCGCGAATACCGCCATCGATCAACGAACCGACGCAGCCGCGCTCCTTCATGCCGATCGCGATCAGTTCGCCGAAATAGCAGATGCCTTCGCCGTCGCCGCTCCAGACCGTGACCTGACCAGCCGAAACTCCTTGACACGCCTTCATCTTGTCGGCGTCGCCACCCTGGCCATAGGGTGTCATTTGTCCGCGGATGGTGTAGGCCCAGCCCGCAAGTTTTCCGCTGTCGTTGGGAAAAGGCAGGAATTCCGCCGACAAGCCTTGATTGAAGTATCCCAGTGTGTCGAGCACGTCGGCGACATTCGAGGTATCGACGGCAAGAAAGCGCTGCCGGATCTGCTCCAGCTGAGCGGCGCTGCGGACGTTTGTGGTTTCATTGTTCATTCTGGAAAATCCTTGTTGTTGATTGATGGGTTGATTCACACGCTGGGGATCATGCCGCCATCGACACGGAAAACCGAGCCTGTTACGAATGACGCGCGCTGGCTGGCCAGGAAGGCAACCACATCCGCATATTCCTCGGGCCGGCCATAGCGGCCCGCCGGGATGGAGCCAGTACTTTCGGCCACCACTTGTTCATAGCTTTTCCCTTCACGCGCCGCACGTGCCTCGTCCAGCGCGCGGATACGGTCCGTCGAGATGCGCCCTGGAAGAACCACGTTGACCGTGATGCCATCCTGCGCCACTTCAGTCGCCAGTGTCTTCGACCATCCCAGTAAGGCCATACGCAAGGTATTCGACATGGCAAGGTTGGGAATGGGTGCGATGATGCCGGACGAAGCGCTGGTGATGATGCGTCCCCATTGCCTTGCTTTCATGTCCGGCAATACCTGGTCGGTCAGATGCATCAACGACAGTACCATTGCCTCGAACTGCGCGCGCCAGGTTTCCGGCGGCACGTCGGCGGCCTTGGAGGGAGGGGGCCCGCCCGAGTTGTTGATCAGAATATCGACACCGCCGACGTCTGCCTTGACGCGCTCGAGCATGTTTTCGACGCTGCGCAGATCACCGAGATTGGCCGTGAATGGACTGGCCTGCCCACCCAGCCCGACAATGCGTTCAAACGTGTGCGCCAGCGCCTGTTCATCCTGGTCGGAAATGGCGACCTTTACGCCTTCGGCCGCCAATGCAACCGCGATGGCCGCTCCCAGTCCGCCTCCGGCCGCCAGCACGAGGGCGGATTTACCTGTCAAGCCTAAGTTCATGCATGCTCCATTGAAGTAAGAATTAAGTGCCGACCCGAATCGGGCTGCGCAGCTTGCGTAGCGCGGCCAGCACGCTTTGGGCAGTGATGCGTCCGGTCTTGGGGTTTTCGGTCGGGATGTTTTGAATGCTCATCGAAAACGATGCGGCATCGGAGTCAACCTCGATCACATGCGTGTTACGGGTGAGCGCCGGATCGGCCCATATTTCCAGTTGGGTAAGATCGGGGCCGATCCCTGCCAACGCCAGAGCGACGACGACGTTCAGGTTGGCAGGAAATCCTTTGGCTGCCTCGCGCGCTGTGCCTGCGAAGATCTGGACCGGCGACGTGATGTCATCGATATTGATCTTGTTCTCGACCAAAAACGGCGCGCCGACCAGGCCGCGCACGGGCTTGCGTGTCACCATGCGCACGGAATTGATCTTGCCTTCGGCCGCGGCCGTCACTGCATCCAGTCCGAGCAGTGCGCCGGTGGGAACGATAATCTGCCCGCCGTAGCGACGTGCGGTCTCCACCAGGTCCATGCGGTCGAGCAGCGCGCCGACGCTCAGCACGATCACGGTCTTCCCCGCCCGCAGGACCGGCTCGGCAATGTCCGGCACCAGCTCGGCCGGCGCGCACTCGACAACCACATCTGCATACTCGGCCAGATCCGCAATCGCCACCACCGGCACGGGCGTTTTCAGCGCAGCCATTGTTTCCGCCGCCTTCCCCGGGTCGCGTACCGCAACCGCGCCAAGCTTCAGACCGAATATTCCCGCGTCGAGAGACCGGACCAGTGTCTTTCCGACGGCACCGAGGCCGGCAACGCCGACTCTCAATTCTTTTTCGAACGACATAATGCTTCCTTCTTCATGTGATTCCACCTTGTTGTCTGCGATCAGGCCGGCTCGACATGATCGATAAAATGTTTTGCAATTGCGCCTGTCGTGGTCAGCCAGATGCTGTCCCTGTGTTTGGTGATGTGTTCCATGGCGCGGCGGAAATGCCGCATCCGGTACGGCTGTCCGACAAGGAACGCATGAATGGAAATGCCGTAAACCAGCGGCTGCTGTTCGCTCTGTTCAAGCATTTCGTCGAAGTTGTCGATGATCATGTCGGCAAACTGCGCGGCCGTAGCGTCATGCAAGGCAATTGCCGGAATATCGTTGACTTCGTGCGGATAAGGCAGGCTGAGAATGCGGCCCTTCCGTGTCTTCAGCCATACGGGCTGATCGTCCATGGGCCAGTCGAGCAGATAGCTATAGCCGGCTTCCTGCAGCAGGTCCGGCGTGACATTGCTTGGATTTACGCCAGGACTGAGCCAGCCCGCCGGTGCCCGTCCTTCATGCTCGAGAATCGCATCCCTTACCGCATGGATCAGCTTGCGCTCGTCGTCTTCGGAAAAGTTGTTTTGATGTTCGGAATTCGTTCGCCCATGTCCGAGTATTTCGTCACCGCGTGCGCGAAGCGCGGCGATCACTTCTGGACAATGTGCGTAACAGGCCGAATTGAGCAATACGGACAGCGGAATGGCGAGCCGGTTGCATAGCTCAATGATCCGCCACACACCTACCCGGTTGCCATATTCGCGCCATGCCCAGTTATAGGTATTGGGATGCGGCAGTCCGGGCGAATAGGAAATCCCCAGCCCTTCGTTATAGGAAAAATGCTCAAGGTTGAGGCAGAGATGCACCGCGAGCCGTTTTCCATCAGGCCAGTCAAAGACGGGCCGCTCGACAATGGCTGAGTAAGGGAAACGGTTATGTGAAGGAAGCATGGCCATGGCCTTTCTGTTTGTATTGATTGAATTCCGGACCGGTATTGCGCTCTGCTACGGCCTGTAGTCTGCAGGGGCGGTCAGGAGGCTGAGGTCGAGTGCGCCAAGGTTGTTCCTGTCGACCAGGATGGAAGGCGTTTCGATGGTCGGCTTGGTCGGTTCCTTCTTCGCCGCTTGTACCGCCTGACGCAGCGCTTCCCGTCCCTGCGTGACGATCTGCTGCGCCGAGGTGCAGACCAGTTCGCCATTCCTGAGCATTTGCTGGGCGTTACTGCTCAGGTTGGAAGCTGCAATCCTTACGCTTCCCTCCTTCTGCGCCGACTTCACCGCAAGCCATGCTCCGGCTGCGGTATCGTCCACCGCGTTGTAAATCCCGTTAATGTCCGGGAAGCGCTGCAGCCAGTCTTCGACCAGATTGATTGCCCCGTTGCGTGTCACTTGCTTGCGCGATTCGGCAACGATCCGGATGCCCGAATACTCTTTCTGGATCGTTTCGATAAAGCCGCGCCGACGCGTATCCGCCCACGACTGCCCTTGCTGCTGAGAGATGAGCGCAACAGCGCCTTTTCCATTCAACGCTTTTCCCAGGCAGTGCGCCTGCAGCCGTCCCATGTCATAGTGATCCGCGCTGATAGCCGATGAGAGTCCCGATGCATTGGGGATGCTGGACAGACCAATCACCGGAATGCCCTTGCCGATCGAACTCTCAATGACCGGCTTGACGCCGTTCGCATTGGTTGCGCCGACGATGATCGCATTCACCTTGCGTTCGATCAGATCCTGGATCTGGGAGATCTGTGCATTGACGTTGGAGTCGCCGCCGGCATTGAGCTTGACCAGGTTGACACCCAGCTTGCGCGCTTCGCTCTCTACGCCATACGTCATCGAAATCCAGAACGACGACGACAGTTCCGGTGTCGCATACCCAATGGTCAAGGCTTGCTGTGCCTGGCTGCTTAAAGGCAGTACAACACCGGTTGCCAGCCATACTGCGCATAGAAATTTTTTCATTTCCGATCTCCTTTTAGTCTCGTTTGAATTTGCGTACGACATAGTCAAGAATGCCCGCCGATACGATGACGGCTCCCAGCACCATTTCCGATACAAATGGAGATGAACCGAGAAGGTTGAGCCCGTTCAGCAGCGCCTGGATGAAGAGCGCACCCGCCAGTGCCTGCCATACCGATCCGCGTCCGCCGCCAAGCGCGATGCCGCCGATGACGCATGCCGCAATGGCCTGCAGCTCCATGCCTGCACCTTCCGTCGCGATCGCGGTACCGCTGCGGGCAAGCAGGAACATGCCGGCCAGCCCTGCGCATGCGCCGCAGAGAGCGTAGGCGAGCGTTTCGGTGCTGCGCACCGGGACGCCGACCAGCCTCGCTGCCTCCGGGTTTCCACCGACCATGTACAGCCAGCGCCCGAAGGGAAGCCAGCGGGTGATCAGCCATGCCGACAGGCTGATGATGGCCGCCAGCCAGACCAGCAGCGGCAGTCCGAGGAATGCGGCGTAGCCCAGCAGCTGGAGCATCCCATCCCCGCCCAGTGACATGCTGTCCGCCGCTTCCTCGAGCGCCGTCGCGGCGCCGCGCACTACCAGTGTTGTGCCCAGCGTGACGACGATAGGTTGCAAGCCATGGCAGGCGATCAAATAGCCATTCAGCGCGCCAGCCAGCAATCCCGTCATGATGCCGAGCATGATCGCGGCGCTCTCTCCGACATGCGGCATCGCCTGCACCGCGACGACCGATGCAAGCGCCGCGACCGCACCGACAGAGATATCGAAACCCCGGATGAGGATCACGAACATCTGGCCGATCGCAAGCACGAAGAGGACGCTGCTTTGCGAAAAGATATTTCCGAAATTATTCGCACTGACGAAACCTGGAGAGATGCTCGCCATGACCGCGATCATTAGCATGCAGGCCATGGGCCCGCTTAATGCCTGCGCATTCAGACTGGTCATTTGCTGCAACCGCGGCAGCCTTGACCATGGCTGGCTGGAGGCGGATGACAATTGGGTATTCATTGCGCTATTCACTTTTCAAGTATTTGTCTGCATTTGGGCAGATCCCGCCCGCCATGCGAACCGGCCTGCAAGATGCTGCACCAGCACGGACTCGACGATGAGCACACCCAGCAACATGCTTTGCAAATACGTCGGGAAATTGAACAGCACCAGCGCATTCATGAACAGCGCCAGGATGCAGACGCCCAGTACCGCATGCAGGGGACTTCCCTTGCCGCCGGTGAGAGGAATTCCCCCGATGGCGCATGCCGCGATCGCTTCGAAGGGCAGCTCCGGATACAGGTTGGGCTGCCCCGATCCGAGCCGCGAAGTCAGCACTGCACCGGCAACGGCAACCAGCATCGCATTGAGCACGTAGGCTTGAAGTATCCGCAAGGGCACAGGAATGCCGGCGAGCTCGGCTGCCCGGGGGTTACTGCCGATCAGATGCGCTTCGCGTCCGAAGCTTGTGTATTCCATCAGCACATAGCTCCCGCCGAATGCAACGGCGGCAAGCCATGCCGGCACCGGGATACCGAACCATCCCGCGTGTGCAAGACCGCTCATGTCGATCCCGACAGGCGCTTCTATCGGCACACCTCCCACCAGAACGCTGCACAAGCCGTGCACGCCGATCATGGCCCCCAGCGTCACCAGGAAGGCGGGCAGTTTCAGATAGCTGATCAGGACGCCATTGAGCATCCCCAGGCATAGCACAGCTACCGCGCCGATACCGAATGCAGGAGCCACGCCAAGGACAGGGGCACACAGGACGGTCGCCACACTGAAAAGCGCAACCGCTGATCCGATCGAGAAGTCCAGTCCGCGGACCATGATCACCACGCCCTGACCGATGGACACCAGCGCAAGAATGGCTGCCATCCGGCCCAGGTTCACAAAGTTCTGGACTGTACCGAAGCGCGGGACCGCGATCAGACACGCAATGAATAGCGCAATGAAAACCCAGAGTGATGCGGGCCATCTTTTAAGCATGTGCATGGTGAAGCTCCCTTGAGGGACTATCCGATTCGCCCATGCAGGCAAGCAGTTCCGCGGGATCCGCTCCGCGCGGAAACGTCCTTGCCAGCCGGCCGTTTCTCATCAAACAGATTCTGTGTGCCAGCGCCATCACTTCTTCCAGATCGCTGGAGGCCACAATGACGGCCACACCCTTGCTCGCGGCGTCGATGATGGCGCTGTGAATGGCATCGCGCGCATGCACATCGACTCCTCTGGTTGGCTCCAGGACCACCAGCAATTTCATGTCCGGCACGAGCAGGTTTCGTATGATCACGAGCTTCTGCTGATTGCCGCCGCTGAGCGCCCCAATGGGCAGATCCGGATCGCCAGGCCTGACGCGAAGGGCAGTGAACAGCATGTTCGAGGCATCATATTCAGCCTGCCGCGAAAGGAATGCTCCGGTTTGGATCGCATCGTAAGCAGAAGCCGCGGCATTCGCCGCACAACTCAGTCCGGGGAAAATGCCATCCGCAGTCCGGTCCGCCGGAACCAGGCCGACGCCTTGCTGCTTGAAATAGCGCCGTGACCGGCCGGCGATTTCCTTGCCATCCAGCTTTATCGTGCCTTGAGTGGCTTCCCTTGCGCCGCCCAGCACTTCTCCCGCCTCCAGTGCTCCCGAACCGATCAAGCCGGCAATTCCCACGATTTCGCCGCGACGCACGCTCAAGGACATGTCCTGGAAGGCGCCGCCGCAGGCAAGGCCGCTTACCTCGAGACACGGGCCGCCGGCATCATGCAGTGCCGTATCGGTGCGAGCGCTCACCGGCCCGACCATCGCGTGGATGATGTCGCGATGCGTCAGTGTGGCCGTGGCGGCGGCGTTCATGACTGTCCGTCCGTCACGCAGTACTGTCACCACGTCGCAGATCTCACTGATCTCGTTGAGCTTATGACTGATGAAGATGATGCCCTTGCCTTCTTCTTTCAGTCTTTCGATCACATCGAAGAGCCGTAGCGCTTCCTGAACGTTGAGCGCCGCGGTCGGCTCATCAAGCAAAAGGAGCTTGCAATTGCGCGCCACCGCGCGGACGATCTCGAGCAATTGCCGCTCCGCCATGGACAGCATGCGAACCGGCTTGGCGGGATCAAGATCGATTCCGATGCGGGCCGCGGCATCCAGGTAAGGGGCCAGGTCCGCAGCGCCCCGGTGCAGCCGTGGCAAAGATGTACTGGCTACATCGAATGCACGCAAATTTTCTGCAATCGACAGCTCCGGGAACAATGTCGAATGCTGGTAGACCGGTACGATCCCGGCGGCTACCGCGTCGCGGACCGAGCGGTTGCTGAGACGTTTTCCTTCCAGCAGGATTTCACCCGAGTCCGGTTGCAGCGCTCCCACCAGCATCTTCACCATGGTGGTCTTGCCTGCGCCGTTCTCGCCCATCAGGGCATGCACCTGGCCCGATCGCAATTCCAGATCGGCACTCAGCAAGGCGCAGGTTGCCCCGAAACGCTTGGACAAGTTCCTTGCTTCCAGCAACACCGTATCTTTCGTCTCCATGTCGTCTCTTTATTGTGTTTTGCTGGAGTGAATCATCGGCGCTGAAGCGGTCACCGACAACCGACTTGTTCTCCCTCATGCATGAATATTACTCATGCATGCATGGCCGAAATGGTATAGTCGGGCAATGAAACGTACGCTCCCACCCCTGGTGTCTCTGCGGGCATTCGAGGCCGCCGCCCGCCATATGAGTTTCACGCTGGCCGCCGACGAGCTGTGCATTACGCAAGGCGCGGTCAGCAGGCATGTCAAGAACCTTGAAGAACACTTCCGGCTGAAGCTATTCAATCGCCTGACGCGCGAAATCGAACTCACCGAAGAGGGCAAGCTCCTGTTCAAGGCGGTGGAAAAGTCATTCGATCACATTGAAGACGCCGCGCGCAGCATTCACAAAACCAAGCCGGTACGCGGACTTATCCTGAATATTCTTCCCACGCTTGCTTCTACCTGGCTCATGCCGCGTCTGGTCCGTTTTACGCAGACGCATCAAAACATTGAAGTACGGCTGGTGACTTCCATCGACCCGGTTGCCTTCGATCGGGACAAGGTCGACGTCGCCATACGCGTCGGAAAGCTTCCGGGCCAGCGCAGCCGGGAACGGGCGCCCAGGATTGACCTGATCATGACGCAGGACTGGAAGGGGCTGGCATCGCACCGGCTTTTCCCAGACATCCTGGTACCGGTATGCCGACCCGACATCCTGAAAAGCCCGATGCCGGTCCGGCCATCGGAACTGGCTGCATTACCACTGATTCATACCGATTCACGCGCCCATGCCTGGGAAGACTGGTTCAGGGCATTGGACATTCCTTACCGTCCGGCCAGCCGAGTACTGCATTTCGGGCATTTCTTCATGTCGGTTCGGGCCGCGATGGAGGGAAAAGGGATCGCACTGGTGCCCGACGTATTGGTTGAGGAAGATATTGCCGCAGGCAGACTGGTGGTTCCGGTAGAGGACCGCGTTCCCAGCGATGGCGACTATTTCCTGCTTTACAGGAAGGATCGCTCCAAAGATCGAGCCATCTCCGCCTTTCGCGAATGGCTGATTTCAGAGCTGTCGGAGACTGCACCCAAGTAAAGTGGATGAGTTTAAGACACCGCGCAGGAATAAGTTAGTCGGGTTGACCAAAGCACCCAGCCGGGTAATTGATGCGCCACGGTTTGCGGAATCCCCTGTCAGCCTTGAATGCCGACTATCGCAAATCATCAAGCTCAAGGATTCGCGACCCAAGGAAGTGGACACTTGGTTCGTCTATGGCGGTCCAGCACCGGGGCCAATTGGCTGACATCGGCACACTGGCTGGCGATCACGACCAGCGAAAGCGGGCAGGCATGACGCACCGGCACATCGCGCCATGGCGCACCTGTCTTCAGCCGCCACATTATGCTTCTAGTCACACGTCATGTGGGCATAGACGGTATCGAAGG
The DNA here is from genome assembly GCA_035627275.1 of Noviherbaspirillum sp. GTDB lineage: Bacteria > Pseudomonadota > Gammaproteobacteria > Burkholderiales > Burkholderiaceae_D > Noviherbaspirillum. The sequence goes on along the minus strand of DASPMC010000085.1, from coordinate 10,992 downwards.
AATATGCGCTTCCATCTCATTAGCGCACGGCAGGGCTCGTCCGCAACTGGATTCTTGCGATTTTTCGAGCGGGCCGATTCCGGTTCGCGGCGCACTCATTGCGTTCCCCCAAGGGATTGCCGGCTTCCTGACGCAGGCTGCACCAGGCGCTGGGTGAAGCGCTGCACTGCGGGTCCCAACAGCACGACGATCAGGAATGCCGCCGGCCATGCGGCAACAAAGGCGTGCAGCCAGCGGTCGAGGTAGGCGGGGCCGAATCCGAGATTCAGCCAGGTTACCCATGCGCTCATCAGGAAGGACATCAGTCCGGACATGAGACCCGAGAAAACAACGCGCGTGCGCAAGGCGGCAGACATGATCGCTCCTATAAATAAGTTGACATCTGTGAGCGTAATTAATTTCACTTATCTATACTAGAGAGCATTTATCAAATTTAAATTCCATATTTGGAATCATAATGCTCGACGACCTCTCTCTTTTTGTGTCCATTGTGGAAGCGGGCAGCCTGAGCGCTGCGGCGGAGAAAGAGGCGCTGCCAACGGCGACCGTCACACGGCGCCTGCAGGCGCTTGAGCGCAGGCTGGGTTACCGGCTGCTTGCACGCAGCGCCCGGCGCATGCAACTAACGGCGGAAGGCCTGCAGTACTACGAGCAATGCCGGCCGCTTATTCATGGCCTTCGGCAGGCGACACAGCGCCTCGACGCCATGCTCGGTGCGGTTGAAGGAAACATCCGCGTGCTGGCGCCCATCAATCTCGCCAGCGGCCCGCTGACGCCGGCATGGGCGAGTTTCATGAAAAAGTATCCGAACGTCAGCGTGGAACTCGTTTTGTCGAATGCGGTACAGGACCTGGTTGGAAGTGGCGCCGACCTAGCCATCCGCGTCGGCGCATTGCAGGACTCTGCGCTCATGCAAAGGCGCCTGGGCACGAGCGAGATCGTCATGGTCGCCGCGCCTTCCTATCTTCGTGCCGCAGGTGCACCGGATAGCGCCGAGGCGCTCAGGACGCACTCGCTGATTGTGTTCGAATCGCTGAGGAACTGGACGCTGCGCGATCCGCAGGACAATACCGAAATCGTGATTCAGCCGCATCCACGCTTTCGCGTCAACGAGATGGGCCTTGCCGTCGCGATGGCGGAAGCGGGGCTGGGCATCCTGTTGTGTCCCAGCATTCAGGCGCATGCCGGCCTTGCGGCCGGAACGCTTGCTGCGGTGTTACCCGACTGGATGCCCGAGCCTCGCCAGATTTATGCCGTATGGTCGCAACAGCGGTATTTGCCGGCTCGTGTGCGCGCTCTGCTTGAACACCTGGCTGAATTTATCGGCGCACATCCACTATTGAAGGGATGACCGGGTTGTCATGGGGCGGGGAATCACCTCGCCATCATCGCCACCATCATCGAAAAATCGAACGGGTAGGCGTACATGTAATTGACCGCCTTGGGTACGCCGTGGACGATCGTACTTTGTGTCATGTAGGCATAGACGGTATCGAAGGAATAGGCCGCGGCGACAAGGGTACCGATGACGGCCAGCGTCTTTGCAGCAGTCCGTCCGCGCCGCGCGCGCGGGGATTGGTCCCGGATTGACCGGTCATGGTGGTCATGATGCGGCGTCAGGATGCTCATGATTGTCTCCATATTGTCGTGATTTGCGCGCTCTCAGGCGCTGTCTTCATGCTTGCATCGAGGCCGGGGCCGGACATCGTCCAAATGAACTATCGCCGGCGGAGCGCTTGTAAGCTTCCGGCCGGGCTCAGGCCGCTTCACGCATGCCGTGCCCGGCGTTTCCAGAAGAGGGCAGGTACAGGGGCGGCATTGCATGTTGCGGCGCAGCGAGTTCCTGGCTGTCCCGTGTGGCGAGCCGGAACACGCTCACCGACTGCATCAGCCGCGCGGACTGGGCCTGCAGCGCATCGGCTGCGGCGGCAGCCTCTTCCACCAGCGCGGCATTCTGCTGGGTCGCCTGGTCCATCTGTCCGAGCGCCTGGTTGATCTGCTCGGCGCCGGACGCCTGCTCATGGCTTGCCGATGCAATTTCGGCAATGATTCTGGTCACGCGATCGACGCTGCTGATGATTTCCTGCATCGTTGCACCGGCTTCCTGAACCAGCCTGTTGCCGGCGTCGACGTTTTCGACGGAGTCGGTGATGAGGGACTTGATTTCCCGCGCCGCGGCGGCCGATCGCTGGGCCAGGCTGCGCACTTCCGCCGCGACCACGGCAAAGCCGCGTCCTTGTTCACCTGCTCGCGCAGCTTCCACCGCCGCATTCAGTGCAAGGATGTTGGTCTGGAAGGCAATGCCGTCGATCACCCCGATGATGTCGACAATCTTGCGGGCCGATGCATGGATCGACGCCATGGTTTCGACCACCTGGGTGACCACGTCGCCGCCACGGGTCGCAACGTCCGACGTTGTGCCGACCACCTCGTTTGCCTGGCTGGCGCTGTCGGCGTTCTGCCTGACGGTCCTGGCCAGTGCTTCCATTGCCGCGGTGGTGGTTTCCAGCGAGCCGGCCTGGGCTTCCGTGCGTGCGGACAGGTCGAGGTTGCCGCGGGCGATTTCCCGGGACGCGCCGGCAATGGTGTCGGCGCCGTTGCGCACGCCGTCAACGACGGTTGCGAGGCTGTCATTCATGTCGCCGAGCGCGCGCAGGAGCTGGGCGGTTTCATCCTTGCCGCGCACCTCGATGCGGCTGGTCAGGTCGCCGGCGGCAACGGTCTGGGCGACCTGCACTGCGGTGCGGATGGGCCGGACAATGCTGCGTGTCGTGATCCACGCGATCATGCCCCCAAGCAGCATCGCGGCCACGCACAGGCAAAGCATCAGCAGGCGTGCGGTGGCGTGCGCCTGTTCCGCCTCATCGGCGGTTTGCCGGTTGCGCCGGGTCTGCAGTTCCACGAGTTCGTCCAGCGCTGCCACCCATTTTTGCTGCATCGGCCGGAGTTCGCGCGTCAGAAGCAGGGTGACTTCGTCGGTCCTGCCGTTCATGCCCCAGTCCGCTGCGCGGTCCATGAGCGGCAGGATCTCTTCCTCGGCCTTGCGCACACGGTTGAGGATTGCGTGCTGGGATGCGGTGTCGCTTGCGTGGGATGCAAGGAGTTCGGCCAGGCGCGAGCCGGCCTTTGCATACCGGTCCGTCTCGGCTTTCAGGCGGGCGAGCTCGGGCTGCATCTGTTCGGGTTCCGTCAGCAGCGTCAGGTCGCGCAGCACGATCATCCGCTCCGCCACGGAATGTCGCATCTCGGCGGCCAGGCGCGCTTCTTCGTTGTTGATGTTGACCACTTCCCGCAGGCGCTGCTGCAGCCGGTCCATCCGCTCGATGCCGAACAGGGCAATTACGATCAACAGGGTGAGCGTGAATGCAAACCCGAGGCCCAGCCGCGTGCCGATCTTCATGTTTCCGATGTTCATGCTGCCTCCTGGTATCCGATGGCGGGATCAGGCCGCCAGCGCGCGGCGCACCGCCTGCGCGCCATAGGCGACGGCTGCGTCGGCCGCGTTCATCATGCCGGTCATGCTGGCAAAGCCATGGAACACGCCGTCCCAGCAGCGATAGTCGACAGCCACGCCGGCTTCCTTGAGGCACTCCGCATAGCGAGCGCCTTCGTCGCGCAGCGGATCGTATTCGGCGGTAATGACGGTCGCCGCCGGCAGGCCGGCAAAGCTGGCCGCCCGCAACGGGCAGGCACGCGGGTCCTGCGAATCGCCGGGGGAACGGAGGTACTGCTTCCAGAACCATTGCATCATCTCGCGCGACAGCAGATATCCGCTGCTGAATGACTCGAACGAGGCGCTGTCGCAGGCCGCATCCATGACCGGATACAACAGCAGCTGATGCGCGATGCGCGGCAGTTCCATCGCCGGGTCGCGCGACAGCAGCGCGCAGGCCGCTGCCAGGTTGCCGCCCACGCTGTCGCCGCACACGGCAAGGCGCGCTACGTCGACGTTCAGGCGCGCCGCATTCTCCCGCACCCAGCGCAAGGCAGCGCATGCATCCTCGACCGGACCGGGGAACGGCGATTCCGGCGCGAGGCGGTAGTCGACGGAAATCACCGCGCAGCCGCTGAGATTGGCAAGGCGCCGGCAGAGGTTGTCGTGTGTGTCGAGATTGCAGGAGACCCAGCCTCCGCCATGGAGGAACACGATGACCGGAAGCCGGCCCGCGGCAGGACGGATCAGCCGCAAGGTGGTGGACGTGCCGTCGTGCGGCATCCACCAGGTTTCGACCGCCTCGACCTGCTCGCCACTCGGGGGCAGGCTCTGCTGCGCGACCATGGCGCGGTAGGTCGCCGCGTCAAGCGTGGCGAAATCGGGGGCGGGCGCAGCCGCGAACATTTGCAGGATGGCGGCTGCCTGTGGATCGAGTGCCATGATGAGTCTCCTTGTAATTGGTAATCAGTCGACCGAGAGCAGCGCATCGACGCGGCGGCGCAGCGCATCCTTGAGGATCTCGCTGTGCGGATAGATCCATGGTTTCTTTGCATCGACGCCGGCGAGCACGATCTGCGCGAGCTCGTCCGGCGTCATGCCGTTCTCGCCCAGCGAGCGCAGGTACTGGTTGGTTTGCGCGACGTGCGATTCGGCCGCCTGCGGATCGAGTCCCGAGAAAATCGCGGTGCGCACAGGGCCGGGGCAGACGATGGAAACCTGAACGGGCAGGCCGCGTTCGGCGAGTTCCGCCTGCATGCTTTCGCTGATCGCGACCATGCCGTGCTTGGACACGGTGTAGGGCGACAGCCACGGACCGACCAGCAGGCCCGCCAACGAGGCGATGTTGACGATGTGCCCGCCGCCCTGTTCGGCCATCCGGGGCACAAACGCGCGCGCGGTATGGATGACGCTCCACAGGTTGATGTCGAGCACACGTTTCCATACGGCCTCATCGATTTCCCAGGTGGCGCCGCTGACCAGCACGCCGGCACAGTTGTAGAGCCAGTCGACGCGACCGAAGGTAGCGTATGCCTGCTTGCACAGCCTGTCGATTTGCGCCGCATCGCCGACGTCGGTTGGCACAGGCGCTACCTGCACCTCTGGTGCGGTGCGGGTCAGTTCGGCCGCCAGCGCGAACAGCTTTTCCGCGTCGATGTCGGCGATTACCAGATGGACGCCGCGCGCCGCGAGCGCCGTTGCGATGCCGCGGCCGATGCCGCTGGCGGCGCCGGTCACGACGGCACAGGAAGAGAGTGTTGGCATGGTCGCTCCAATGACTTGATTGGAAGGCAATATCGCCGCAGCGCCATCGCCCGACATCGTCCGAAGAGACGATGTCGCCGCCTTGCCGACCATTTACCTTGCCTCAGAACACCTCTAAAGGAGACACGATGGCAAAGGTATACAAGATTGAAGCGCGTCCGCTCGAGCAACGCTACGCGCGCGGCTGGCACTGCCTGGGACTGGCCCAGGATTACAAGGACGGCAAGCCGCATACCCTGAACATTTTCGGCACGCGCCTGGTCGCCTTCCAGGGCGAGAGCGGCGGCATCCATATCCTCGACGGCTATTGCCCGCACATGGGCGCCGATCTCAGCAGGGGCTGCGTCAAGGGCGATACCTTGGCCTGTCCTTTCCATGACTGGCGGTGGGGCAGCGACGGCGCCTGCAAGGAGATTCCCTATGCGAAGCGGGTGCCGCCGAAAGCCAGGATCGGATCCTGGCCGACCTGCGAGCAGAACCACCTGCTGTTTGTGTGGCACGATCCGGAAGGCAATCCTCCGCCGCCGGAAGTCGCGATCCCGCGCATCGACGCCTGTTTCTCGGACGAGTGGATGCCCTGGTCGATGGACAAGATGGTCATCAACACCAACTGCCGTGAACTGATCGACAATGTCGCCGACATGGCGCACTTCGGTGCGGTGCACGGCGCGTTCGTGACGCGATTTTCCAACGTGTTCGAAGCGCATACCGCCACCCAGTTCATGCAGAGCAGGAGCAAGCGCCTGGCGGACGATGGCGTGCTCTCCAGCACCGCGACCTACTACGGTCCCGCCTACCAGATCACCGTGATGAAAGGCGAGATGGACGGCTATCCGGTCGATTCCATCCTGCTCAATTGTCATGTGCCGATCGACATGAACAGCTTCGAGCTGCGCTATGGCGTGCTGATCCGGAAATTCCCCGGCATGAGCGACGAACAGAACAAAGTTGCCGCCGCGCAATATGTTAAACTGGCCCAGGACGCCTTCTATGAAGACGTCGAGATCTGGCACAACAAGACCCGCGTCGACAACCCGCTCCTCTGCGAGGCCGACGGCCCGGTGTACCAGTTGCGCGAGTGGTATCAACAGTTTTATGTCGACGCCGCGGCTGTGACCAAGTCAATGACCGAGCGGCGGGAATTCGAAGTCAAGGCCGACTGATCCGGAGGCTTCGATGAACGCCGTCGCACACATTGCCGACTATGTCAGACCGGGCGCAGGCGCGGAGATCGTCTCCATGAAAACTCCACCCCAGGTCGTCTCCCTGGAGCGTTTCTCCGAACTCGTTGCGGCCATCTATGACGGCCTGCTCGAACCCACGCCCTGGGAGAACTGGCTGACGCAGATGCGGACCGAACTGCAGGCCAACTATGCCACGCTGATCCTGCGCCCGCCGCGCACCGGCGACCACGGACTCATGGTCAATGTCGGCGCCGTGACCACCGAGGGCGAAATCTCCTACGACAGTCACTTCTACGCGCTGGACCCGTTTGTCGGCTTGCCATCCGACCGGATGGTGACGATGAACGAAATCATCGAAGAAGCGCGCTGGGTGGAGACGCCGTTCTACCAGGAGTTCCTGCTGCCCTTCGACGTGCACCACATCATGGGGGCCGACGTGCGGACTGCGGACGGCGGTGAGTGCCGTTTCCGCGTATGCCGGCCACGTTCGAGCCCGACGTACTCTGAGCGCGACAAGGCACTCTGCAACATGCTGCTGCCGCATTTCAAGAGGGCGGTGCACCTGCACGGCCGGCTGGACCGCGTCGAATCCGAGCGCAAGCTGTATGCGGGAGCGATGGACCGGCTCATGGTCGGCACCGTCATCCTTGACGAAAACGGCCGTGTCCTCCAGACCAACCGGATCGCGGACACGATCCTGCAATCCGGCGACGGCCTCCGGATCCTCAACAACATGCCGCATGCGACTCACCCCTCCGACAACCGGGAGCTGCAGCGCCTGATCAAGCGCGCGCTCGAAGGCCAGGCCAGCAACGCTACTTCGCTGATCGACGCACTGTCCATCACCCGCTCGTCCGGCCAGCGCAACCTCGGCGTGGTGGTCCACAGCGTGACGCCGAACGAATGGTCGGAACGTGTGCGGCGCCCGGCGGCCGTCCTGTATATCCGCGACCCCGAGCAGAAGGCGCAGGCCCCGCACGATATCGTCCGCCAGCTGTTCAATTTCACGCCGGCGGAAACTGGCCTCGCGATGCTGCTGGCCGATGGCCTGTCGCTCGAAGAGGCGGCGCTGGAGCTGGGCATCCGCCGCAACACGGCGCGCGCCCACCTGCGCTCCATCTTTTCCAAGACCGACGTGACCCGCCAGACGGAACTGGTGCGTATCATCCTCAATAGCGTTGCCACGCTCGGTGCGCGGGATAGCGCGAAGTAATGTGTGCAAGCCGGCTGTGAACGTCCGGTTCACAGCCGGCGGCGGTTCTGTGCGACAGTGAACGCGACTTTCGCGTTCGGTCATTCGATTGGTTGCCTTACTGAAGAAGCGGGTATGATGCCCATGGACTTTCTTCAACATGTGCTTTGATCAAGGCAATTCATGACTAAAGATGAGCATCTTTCTTCCCAGGCGATTGAAGCCCTGCGCGCGCGCTTTCAGGAGCAGTCGCGCAAGGCGCAGGCTTATTACACGGTCATGCACAAGGCGCGAAGCATTGCGGGGACTGATGACGCCGCTAGTGCGTGGATGAATGAACCGCTATCGATATTTGGAGGCAAGACCCCGGCTCAGCTGGTGAATGATGGCCGAGAGGGCGAGGTGCTTGATTACATCGACTCGCTGAAGCCCGGAGCTTCTGGCTAACTTCATTTATTTAGGCGGAGTGGTGGCTTTGCCGTGACTGCCAGGAAGACAAGCGCGCCTAAATGGTCGAAATGCCTTGGCATGAGGTGTACCGAGATAGCTAGGCTAACGATCGCCGACGTTATGATGCCGGATGGTCGCTTGCGGGAGGAGATCAGACTGCGCGCAGAGATCACAAATGACTGCAATGCGCGCGTCATATACGTGTCGAGCAAACGGCTCCGCGGCGATCTCGAAAGATATTCCGATACTGACGGTGGAGGGAATCGTAGTTGGCCGGTCCGGCCTCTACCGCGGCTTGGCGCCAGACCTTCCCGTACTGTTTTCCAACCGAAAGTCCGGTTTTGCGCTCTCTCGAAAGCTCCGGTGTCTTGGCAACCGCGCGTTTGGAGAGTGCCAAGCAGCTGAAGGGCTCGAGCATCGGTTTGGCATCTCTATAGGTGTGCTGGTCTCGCCGGCTGTTCAAGCCATTCTGGGCGCCGTACGTTCGCATCAATTCTACTTGCAAACGGCATTCCGTCCGAAACTGTTTCAAAAATGCTCGGCTACCAGGATATCGACAACTCGATTCCATATCTAGAGATCCGGGAAGCGGCTACTGAGGCCGTATTTCTCACTGCGACCCCTTGATCTGTTGACATTCCGCATCGACGTGCCATGATTCTTGATGGCAAATTTTTCACACTACATCTACGAAAGAGAAGCCGTGGCACGGGGAACACGCCGGCGCCGCTGAAACCTCGCACGAGAGAATAGCGATGGCGAAAGCAGAATGGCGTACGCTGGAAGAGTTGGTGCTAAAGATCCAAAAGGGATTGGCGCCGGCTGCGGCCGTTGAGCATGACAAGAAAATTATTGGCCGAATCACTGGCGTCGAAAGGCAAATTGATGTCTGGGTGACGCAGAATATTGGTCAATACAGTATGTCCATTGCGATCGACTGCAAGGCAACGAAGCGGCCAACAGACACCAAGTGCGTGGAGGAGTTTCACGGTTTGGTCAAGGACGTCGGCGCAAGTAAGGGCGTGCTTGTATGCCCAGCAGGATTCACCGCGACGGCAAAGAAGACAGCCAAGCACTACATGATCGAACTGTATCGCCCTGTGGATACTGGCGACCATAAATGGAAGGTGCGAGCTAACCTCCCGGCGTTGTGCGACTTCCGCGGGGCAGCCATATCTTTCGGTATCCGCACGTCAGCTCCGATGCCTTTCGCGATTCGTGAACACGTCGCGTACATGAAGGTCTTTGACAAGGAAAAATCTGCGTTGGGGACCGCGCTTGAAGTCGCGACGAAGCGATGGAACTCTGGAGACTATCCTACTGCCCCTGGAGTCCACGACGACCTCGACATATTCGGCGACACCGAAACGTATGTCGACAATGGCTACGGAGAAATGGCACCGGTGCGACTATACGTTGGCTTGGAGGTCAAACAGCAACTCTATTTCGGAAACCTACCCATTGATCAAATCAGCGGCTTCTTGAACGTGCAAACAGGCAGCGTCGTGACCAACTCTTTTGCAGTCGGTCTACTGACCCCAAGCGCCGTCGAGAGTACCTGGAAAAGAGTAGCCGATGTCGAATCATTACCAGTGAAACCGGTGCTTCGCCTGATCGGGTTGGAGTGTTGGTCTGATTAGGTGTGATGCCACGACAAATATAACAACAAGGATGAAACACACACTGGCACCGCAAATGGAAAGGAAGCGTTGAGATGACTGTTGATGAGAAGGCCGTCCCCAACGATAACGAGACGCCGGGAGAAGGCATAACCGAGCTGATGCGTAGTATGCTGGGGAGTGATCCCGCAGCATTGGACTACAATCTCGCCGTTCAGATCGTTATTGCTCTTATAAAGAGGCTTGATCACACATTAGATCTTTCTGAACTGAAGTCGTGGAAAATAGTCGATGATTTGGAGGCAGGCGCTAACGAACTATCGGCCATCGTTGGACGCTCAATTGTGCTGACAAAGACGGAAGCAAGTGCCGCCATAGCACGCGTAGTCCACACCGACTCTGGAAGCATAATTCTGATTGCAGCGAGCGTTTTTAGAAAACTCGTTGAAGGTCCAGATACTGAAGTCCATCTCTCAATCAACCTCCTGCATCACGAACTTTGTCACATCCATGACGCTGGTGTTCGTAAAAGCATACTCTGGTACCAAGGACGAGTTGAAGGCGACATCATCACTATGACGATGTTGCCAATCCTTATTCGGCTTTGGGATGAGTACTCGGCGAATCGTAGGTCGACACCCACTATCCCAAGTTGGTTTGAGCAGGCACAGGCCGAACTATTGATTGACGAATGGTCGCGCGTTCGTCACGCGGTGGTACTCCTCATCAAAGAATATCGCCTGCATGGTGACATGGACTCATTGTTGTCCGCGGTGGCCAGCCAGCTTGGCCACCTGTTCCAACTCGCCGGGTATATCTTTGGAACCGCAGCTGGCAGGAACAAAACGTTGGAGGAGTCTGTTCCGGAAGCATTTTGCATTTTACGAGAGTCATGGCTCGCCCCTCTAATGTTAGCCGGTCCAGAGAGTCTAGCGATGCTTTACGACTCATTTGGAAGCTGGTCAGACGTTAGTGTGTTCGATGATTTGGCGGAAGTATGCCGGCTAGTATTTGAAGAGGCCGGCCTGCATATCAGTCGCTTTGAGGACAGACTGTACATCGATGTACCTTTCACCCCAGAAACGATGCCCGCAGACGAGGATGTTGAAACATGGGATGAGCAATCATGACGGAAAGGATGCGACGTGGCGAAATGATGGCTTCCGTCCAAACAAAAGCAAGGGAAGAAACTAAGTGGGAAACGAGATGTTACTGAGCAGTCTCAAACTTACGCGACAAGTTAGGAACGGATTAGCAATCTGCTGATCGAACCGTCCATGAAACGAGACGGAAGAACATTCGATCATCAGACGCTGGAAGCGATCCGGATGATGGCGGTGGAGCGGGTGC